>JBQTJT010000051.1:0-13078 GCA_052386855.1 Reyranella sp. | reverse complement strand
TGTCGACCACGAAGGTGCCGCCCATCTGCTCGGTCAGGAGCTGGGCCACGACGCGGCCCAGGATGTCGGTGGTGCCGCCGGCCGCGAAGGGCACGACGATGCGCACGGTCTTGCCGCCGGGATAGGCACCTTGCGCCCAGCCGTGCCGTGCCAGCATCGGTGTGGCAAGCGCTGCCGCAATCGCGGTGCGGCGGCGGATCATCTTGGTCATGGCGTTCCTCCTCGAGTTCAGGCGACTATATCGTCCGTTGATGGGGAGACAAACGTGACAGCACCGCTGATCGGCTACGCCGACCGCATCTCGGTACGGAGCGGCGAAAAGATCGCCTTCAAGATTTCCAGCACGGGGCCGGGGCCCTATCACGCCATGCTGGTGAGGATCGTTCGCGGCGATCCCAACCCCGGCGGACCGCCGGCCAAGCTGGAAGACATGTCCGATCTTTTTGACGGCCGTTTCGCCTCGCGCGAGCAGCGTGCCTGGCCCGGCTCCTATGCGCGGGTCGACGGCGCCACGGACGTGAAGCTGCCCGCGGCGCTCAGCATGGAAGCGCTGATCTGGCCGACGCTGCCCACGGACGGGCCACAAACCGTGCTGTCGCGCCGCGACCCCGAATCGGGCGCGGGCTTCGCGCTGGTGCTCACGCCCGACGGCATGGCGCTCGAGATCGGCGGCGCGCGGGTCGTCGTCGGCAAGCCGCTGCGCGGGCGCATCTGGTATCGCGTCTGGGCGAGTGCAGACCCTGTGACCGGCACGTTGCACGTCGGCCAGCAGCCGCTGAAACGCGCCCATGCCGTCGACGACGAGGGCGAGGCGCAGATGACGGCTCCCGCACCGCTGTCGCTCGACACCGCCCAGCCGATCCTGATCGGCGCCGAGGCGGCCAAGGACCGTCCCGCCGGGCGCTGCTTCAACGGCAAGATCGAGGCGCCGGCGATCGCCGGCGTCGCCGCCTGGGACTTCGCCCGCCGCGGCGAGTCGATGGAGATCGAGGACACCGGCCCCAACGGCCTGCACGGAAAGCTGATCAACCTGCCGACCCGCGCCATGAAGGGCGCGGCCTGGACCGGCGCGGAGCGCGACTGGCGCCGCGCGCCGCATCAGTACGCGGCCATCCATTTCCACGACGACGACCTGCACGATTGCGGCTGGGCGGACGACTTCAGCTTCACCGTGCCGAAGGAGATGCGCAGCGGCGTCTACGGCATGCAGCTGAGCTGCGGCCCGCACCGCGACGTCATTCCCTTCTTCGTGCGGCCCCAGGTCGGCAAGCCGCAGGCCAAGGTCTGCTACCTCGCCTCGACCTTCACCTACCAAGTCTACAGCAACTTCTCGCGCGGGGTTTACGACGAGTCGTTCCGGACGCGCGTCGCCGACTGGAAGGCCTATCCGCACAATCCCGACGACCACAAGGACTACGGCCTCTCGACCTACAACCATCACCGCGACGGCTCGGGCGTGGCCTACTCCTCGCACCTCCGGCCGTTGATCACCTGGCGGCCGAATTTCCTGAGCTTCAACGATGCCGCGGGCTCGGGCCTGCGCCATCTGCCGGCCGACACGCATCTCACCGGCTGGCTCGACCGTATGGGCGTGCCGTTCGATGTCGTGACGGACCACGACCTCGAGGAAAAGGGCGTAGAAATCCTGTCATCGTACAAGGTGGTGCTGACCGGCTCGCATCCCGAGTATCACACCAGCGGCACGCTCGACGCGCTGCAGGCCTATATCGAGACCGGCGGGCGGCTGATGTATCTCGGCGGCAACGGCTTCTATTGGCGGGTGGCGCTCTCCAGGAAAGTACCGGGCGCCATCGAAGTGCGACGCACCGAAGGCGGCATCCGCACCTGGGCCGCCGAGCCCGGCGAATATTACCATTCCTTCGACGGCGCCTATGGCGGGTTGTGGCGGCGCAGCGACCGGCCGCCCAACCTTCTCTGCGGCATCGGCTTCTCGAGCCAGGGCACGTTCGTCGGCGACTCCTACCGGCAATCACCGGCGGCGCGCGACAACACCCACGCCTGGGTCTTCGAAGGCGTGAAAGACGAGCTGTTCGGCGGCTACGGCTTCTCGGGCGGAGGTGCTGCGGGCTTCGAGCTCGACCGGCTCGACCATCGCCTCGGCAGCCCGCTCAACGCCGTGGTGCTGGCCTCCTCGGAGGGCCACGACCGCAAGAACTTCGTCGTCGTCCATGAAGAACGGCTGGGCTTCACCACTACCATTCCGGGCCAGACGCTGGAACAGCTCATCCGTGCCGACATGACCTATATCGAGAAGCCCAAAGGGGGTGCGGTGTTCTCGACCGGCTCGATCACCTATTGCGGCAGCCTGCCCCACAACAAGTTCGACAACGACGTGTCGCGGCTCACCTTCAACGTGCTGAACCGCTTCAGCGAGCTGGGACTCAAATGGCCTTTTTGACCTGAGGCTTCAGGCGATCGAGCAGGCCCTTGCAGCCGGCCTCGATAAGGCTGAGGGCACGCTCGAAGCCGGCCCTCGGTCCGCCGATCGGGTCCGCCACGTCGACGATGCCCATCGGCGGCGCGAAGCTCAGGAACAGCCTGGGCTTGCCCGACAGGGCGCGCGGCGCCAGCCAGCGCATCTCCACGAGATGGCTGCTGTCCATCGCCAACGGATAGTCGAAGTGGGAGATGTCGGCGCCCGTCACCTGCCGCGCGCGGATGGCCGAAATATCGTAGCCGCGACTCGCCGCGATCTCGAGCGCCGCCGGCGCCGGCGATTGGCCGACGAATTTCTCCGACGTTCCGGCCGAGGCGATCTCGAAGGCATCGGCCACGCCCGCCCGTTCAGCCAGCGTGCGAAACACACCC
Source organism: Reyranella sp. (assembly GCA_052386855.1). GTDB lineage: Bacteria > Pseudomonadota > Alphaproteobacteria > Reyranellales > Reyranellaceae > Reyranella. Next base: position 10,249 of record JBQTJT010000051.1, on the reverse strand, counting down.
TCGGCCATGGGCGAACGACACAGGTTCGCGGTGCAGACAAAGAGGACCTTGATGGTCATGGCACCCACCCTAGCACGGCGCTAGATTTCGCAACATGCATCAGGAATATGGCCCGCCCGGCATCGTGGTGCTGACCGGGGCAGGCATCTCCAAGGAAAGCGGCATCGACACTTTCCGCGACCCGGATGGGTTGTGGAACCGGGTCAACCTCGAGGACGTCGCCACCCTGGACGGCTGGTACCGCGACAAGAAGAAGGTGCTCGATTTCTACAACGAGGCGCGTGGCCTGTTCCGCGGCGCCCGGATCGTGCCCAACGCCGCCCACGCGGCGCTGGCCCGCCTCGAGGAAAAATACGGCGGCGACGTCACGATCGTCACCCAGAACATCGACCTGCTGCACGAGAGGGCGGGGTCGAAGAACGTGATCCACATGCACGGCCGCGAGGGCGAGATGCGCTGCATGACGTGCGGCACGGTCTTTCCCTCCGACGCCGATCTGTCGATCGGATCGGTATGCCCCAAGTGCCGGGCGGTGGGCGAGCTGCGGCCCAACATCGTCTGGTTCGGCGAGGAGCCGATGCGTCTCGACGAGATCTACGCCGCACTCGGGCGGTGCGGCCTGTTCATGGCCGTCGGGACCTCCGGCCAGGTCTATCCGGCCGCGGGTTTCGTGTTACATGTCCGTCGTCGCGCCCGTGTCCGCACCGTCGAGCTCAATCTCGAACCGACCGAGAACCAGCCGCTCTTCGACGAGCATATCTACGGCCCCGCGACCCGGATCGTGCCGGCCTACGTCGAACGCATCCTGGCTGGCCCCACAGTCTAGAGGCGCGACTTAAAGGAGAGACCTGATATGCCCGACATGCCGCACGGCGCGCACCACATCGCCAACGACGCGCACGGCCAGAATTTTTATGCCATCGACCGGCAGTTCCAGGACCTGATGTCGCTCTACATGGAACCCGGCCTGCTGGCGGCGATGACGCCGCACTTCGGCCGGCTGGGCGCGCTGGCCGGCGGTCGCCTCGATGAGCTCGCCATGATCGCCGACAAGCACCCGCCGGTGCTCAACGCCCGCGATAGATTCGGACGGGACGAGGACTGGATCGACTACCACCCCGCCTATCGCGAGATGGAGAAGATCGCCTTCGAGGACTACGGCATGCACGCCATGAGCCACCGCGCCGGCGTGCTGGGCATGGCGGGACCGGCCCATCCGCTGGTGAAGTACGCCATCACCTATCTCTTCGTGCAGGGCGAGTTCGGCCTGATGTGCCCGGTCTCTGTGTCTGACACGTCGAACTTCATCATCAAGCGCTACGGCTCCGACGCCCTGAAGAAGCTGCTGCTCGACCGGCTGCTGTCGCAGGATCCGGCCACGATGCTGAAGGGCACGCAGTTCATGACCGAGAAGGCCGGCGGCTCCGACGTCGGTGCGCTGGAAACCGAGGCCGAGTTGATCGGCACTGGCGCCGACGGCGTCGAGCGCTGGAAGCTTTATGGCCAAAAATGGTTCTGCAGCCATGCCGATGCCGATGTCGCCGTGCTTCTGGCGCGGCCGCGTGGCGCGGCGCCCGGAACACAAGGACTGGGCCTGTTCGCCCTGCCGCGCCGCCTGGAAGACGGCTCCCGCAACAGCTACCGGATCGTGCGGCTGAAGGACAAGCTCGGCACGCGCTCCATGGCCTCGGGCGAGATCATCCTCGACGGCGCCATCGCCTATGCCGTGGGCGACGTCGGCCGCGGCTTCAAGCAGATGATGGAGCAGGTGAACTTGTCGAGGTTGAGCCATGGCGTCAGAGCCGCCTCGATGATGCGCCGCTGCCTCAACGAGGCGCTGGCCGCGGCGCGCGGCCGCCGCGCCTTCGGCCGCGCCATCGCCGAGTATCCGCTGCTGCGCCGCCAGCTCATGAAGATCATGCTGCCGACCGAGCAGGCGCTGTCGATGTTCGCCTTTTCCGCCGACACGATGGGCCGCGCGGACAAAGGCGACAAAGAGGCCGCGAACCTGCTGCGCATTCTGACGCCGGTCTACAAGTTCCGCGCCTGCCGCGACAATATCCCGGTCGCCAGCGCTGCCCTCGAGGTCAAGGGCGGCCTGGGCTACATCGAGGAATGGGTGACGTCGCGGCTGGTACGCGACGCCCAGATCGGCACGCTGTGGGAGGGCACCTCCAACATCAACGCGCTCGACGTCGTGCAGCGCGCCGTCGGCAAGTCGGGCGGCCACAAGACATTGAGCGCGGCACTAAAGGCCAGGTACGAGGCGAGCGGCGCGCTCCCCGGCCAGTACAAGGGCCTGCTGGGCGCCACGCTCGACCGCGTCGAGCGCTTCGTCGAGGCCGTCGCCGCCGATCCCAAGCACGAGAAGCGCTCGCGCCTCGCCGCCGGCGCGCTCTATCACTCGACCACGGCGGCACTACTCGCCTGGGAAGGCGCCACCCTCGGCGCCCAGGGCGGCGACGCCCGCCGCCTCTTACTGTCGCGCCTGGTGATCGAGCATCGCCTCTCGCCGCAGGACCCGCTGTCGCTCAACGAATCGCCCTGGGAACAGGAAGCGATGGACCTGCTGCTCGACGACGCGCCGGTGCCGCTGGCGAAAGCTACCGCCCTGCTCTCTTGAGCACCTCGTCCGTGTGCTCGCCCAGCAGCGGCTCGCGATAGAGGGGCTGCGAGGGCTCGTTCCTGAAACGGACGACGGGCGCTAAGTGCTTGCGGCCGTCGGCGTCCGTGACTATGGCGCCACGCTTGATGAGGTTCTTGTCGGCGATAGCTTCGGGCAGCGTCGCCACCGGGCCGTAGCAGATGTCGAGCGTATCGAGCCAAGCCATCCAGTGAGCCAGCGGCTTCTGCCGGAACGTCATATCGAGGAAATCGACTACCGGCTTCTGGTGGGCGCCGGGCCATTCGCAGAGCGGCGCCATCTCGGGCTTGCCCAAGGCGCCCAAAAGATTCTTGATGAACTTCATCTCCTGGCCGGCGATGACGAGCTGGCGGCCGTCGGACGTGTCGTAGACACGATAGAAGGCCGAGCCGCCGGTGGTGCGCTGGTTCTTCACGTCGGGATGCTTGTTCTCGGCGAAGGCCGAGCCCACGACATTGGCGCACGAGGCCATCAGCGCCTCGTGCATGGAGACGTCGATATAGTCACCCTTGCCCGTGGTCTGGCGGCGCAGCAGCGCCATCAGCACGCCGGAGAGCCCGTGCAGGCCGCTCACCAGGTCGGCCACGGGGATGCCGGGAATGGCCGGCCGCCCGTCGTCGCCGAGGGTCAGGCTCAGCACGCCGGTCATGGCTTCGAGAGCCAGATCGTGCGCGGCACGGCCGGGATAGGCGCCGTCCTGGCCGAAGGCGCTGATCGAGCAGTAGACGATGCCGGGATTTTTAGCGCTCACCGCGTCGTAGCCGATGCCGAAACGCGCCGCGACGCCGGGCCGAAACGATTCCACCAGCACGTCGGCTTCCGACGCCAGCCGGAACAGATCGGCGCGGCCCTGCTCGCTCTTGAGGTCGAGCACCACGCTCTTCTTGCCGCGGCCCATGTTGCGGAAGAACACTGTCGTGCGCTCGTCCATCGGCCTGATTTGGCGGCCGGGATCGCCTTGGCCCGGCGGCTCGACCTTGATGACCTCGGCGCCGTGATCGGCCAGCGCCGTGGTGAGATACGGTCCCGGCAGGAACCAGGAAAGATCGACGACTTTTAGTCCTTCGAGTTTCATGTGCCCTTGCCCAGCAGCGAGTCGTTGTCGGCGCCCAGCGGCGCACAGGCGGCCTGCGCCAGCCGCGCGCCATCCACCCGAATCGGATTGGCGATCACGCGCAGCTCGCCCTTCACCGGATGGGGCACCGAAGACACCATCCCGGTCTCGCGGGCGAAGGCGCTGTCGAGTGCCGCGTCGAGCTTGTTGACGGGCGCTGCCGGCAGGAGCCCGTTCAATCGCGCCAGCCACTCCGCCGTCGTGCGCGTGCGGAAGGTCGGATCGAGCTCGTCGGTCATTTCCGCGCGGTTCCTGGCGCGCGTGTTGGGATCGGGGAAGCGCGGATCGGCCAAAAGCTCCTGGCGGTCCAACACCTCGCAGAGCGACAGCCAGAACTTCTGCGTCATGCACATGATGAAGATCCAGCCGTCCCTGGTGGGGAAGGTCTGGACCGGCGCCAGCGAGAGATGAGCGCTCCGCGGCATCCTCGGCGAGACGTCGCCCTCGTTGAGATACCACAGGCCGGGATAGGTGAGCTGGTGCATGGCGACATCGTAGAGGCAGGTTTCGACGTCGCAGCCCTGCCCGGTCGTACGGGCGCGCAACAGACAGGCAAGCAGACCGACGATACCGGTCAGCCCACTCATGCTGTCGATCAGCGAGACGCCCACCCGCGTCGGCGGGCCATCCGGCTCACCGGTCAATTCCATCAGGCCAGCTTCCGCCTGCATCAGAAAATCGTAGCCTGGCCAATCGTTGCGGGCGTTGCTGCGGCCATAGGCGGAGATGTGCAGGCAGACGATCGAGGGCTTGAGGTGCCTCAGGCTCGCATAGTCGATGCCGAGCTTCGCCGGCTGCGTGCCGCGCAGGTTGTTCACGACACAGTCCGCGCTCTTCACCAACGTCTCGAACTGCCGCCGTCCCTCGGCCGACTTCATGTCGATGGTCACGCTCTTCTTGCCGAGGTTCCAGGCCTGGAAATACTCGCTGTCGTCCTTGCCCAGTTTATAGGGCCCGACCTGGCGCGACGGATCGCCGTCGGGCGCCTCGACCTTGATCACCTCGGCGCCGAGCTCGGCCAGGAACATGGTGCCGTAGGGGCCGGCGCCGAACTGTTCCAGCGTCAGCACACGAACTCCCTCGAGGGGTTTCACGACACGGGATTCCGGCGCATCCACTGGCGCGCGATGATGAGGCGCTGCATCTCGTTGGTGCCCTCCCCAATGCATGTGAGCGGCGCATCGCGATAGAGCCGCTCGATATCGTATTCCTTGGAGTAACCGTAGGCGCCGTGGATGCGCATCGATTCGATGCTGTTCTCCAGCGCCGCCTCCGAGGAAAAAAACTTGGCCATGCCGGCTTCCATGTCGCAGCGCTCGCCACGATCGAAGATGTCGGCGGCGTCGAGGGTGAGCAGGCGTGCCGCGCGGGCGCGCGTCGCCATCTCGCCGATCTTGAGCGCGATCGCCTGATGCTCGGCGATCGGCTTGCCGAAGGTCTTACGGATCTGGGCGTAGCTTGTGGCGAGGCGAAGCGCGCCCTCGGCGATGCCGACACCGCGGGCCGCGACGTTGATGCGGCCGAGTTCCAGCCCGCCCGCCACCTGGGCAAAGCCCTTGCCCTCGACCTCGCCGATCAGGTGATCGGCGGGGATGCGATAATCCTCGAAGATCAGCTCGGCCGAATCGATCGACTTGTAGCCCAGCTTCTCGAGCTTGCGGCCGACCTTGAACCCTTCCTTCTTGGGCGTGATGAACAGGCTCATGCCGGTATGACGCGGATTGGCTCCGGGGTCGGTCTTGACCAGCATGGCGAAGCACGAGCCCTCGATGCCGTTGGAGATCCAGGTCTTGGTGCCGTTGATCACGTAGCCATCGTTGCCGTCGCGCTTGGCCACCATGCGGATCGACTGCAGGTCGGTGCCGGCATCGGGCTCGGTCAACGCCAGCCCGCCGCGGATCTCGCCCGAGGCGAACTTGGGCAGCCAGTGCTGCTTCTGCCGCTCGGTGCCGAATTTCTCGACCGCCAGCGCCAGCATCAGGTGCGAGTTGAAGATGCCGGTGATCGCCATCCACACCGAGGACACGCGCATCACGATCTCGGCGTAGGTCCGGGCCGGCAGGCCGAGGCCGCCATACTCGGGGCTGACGGTCGCGCCGAACAGGCCCATTTCCTTCATCTGTTCGACGATCTCGGCCGGCCACTTGTCAGCGTGGTCGAACTCCTTGACCCGGGGCGCCACCTCGCGCTCGATCCAGCGGTCGATCGTCGCCAGAAGCTGGGCCTCGTCGGCCTTGTCGATGCTGTTCATTGCGTCCTCCCGCGCCGTCATCATGCCCGATGCGCAGAGGTGGACAAGGCCGTGAAGCCTCTGGTCGAAACTAGCGCGCCAGCAATTGCCTGATGTGCCGCTCGAGGTCGCCGTGATGGTAGGGCTTGTCGATGAACGGGCTGTCCCCGCAGAGGTCGCCCGCCTCCTTGGCCTTGCGCGAGACGCCCGACGTCAGGATGACCTTGAGCCGCGGCCGTTCGCGACGGATCCATTGCGCCAGCCCGAAGCCGTCCAGGCTGCCCGGCATGTTCACGTCGGAAAATACGATGTCGATGGCGGTGTCGGTCTTCAGGACCTCGACAGCCTCGTCGGCGCTGCCGGCCTCGATGACGTGAAAGCCGCACTCGCGCAGGTAGTCTGAAACCGCCATGCGGATCAGCACTTCGTCTTCCACGACCAGGAGCGTCGGCTGCGATGCCGGCGCCGGCTCGTCGGACTCGATCCCCGCCGCGTTCATGGCAGGTTGAACGTTCGTTCGAGCATAAGGTTGCGCTTCCTGCGGAACAAAGCCGTCGCCGCACTACCGCCGCAGCCGTTCCTCGTGCCATCATCGGAGAGTTCACGGCGATGAATCAAGAAGGAAAGACAATGAGAAGGCGCCATTTCACGGCTGGTTTCGGCACGACGTTGCTTGCGGCGCCGGTCTTCGCCTCCTCCGCATGGGCGCAGGGCGAGGACTGGCCGCAACGCACCGTCCGCATCGTCTGCCCGTTCACTCCGGGCGGCTCGCAGGACAACATCGCGCGGCGCCTCGCGGTCAAGCTGACCGAGTATCTCGGCCAATCCTTCGTCGTCGAGAACCGCACCGGCGCCGGCGGCTCGATCGCCGCCGACAACGTCGCCAAGGCGGCTCCCGACGGCTATTCGATGCTGCTGGGCAACATCGGCAGCCACGCCCTGGTGCCGCATCTCTACGCCAAGCCTGCCTACAACGCCTTCACCGACCTCGAGACCGTGGTGTGGATCGGCACCCAGCCCAACCTGCTGTGCTGCAGCCCGAGCTTCCCCTACGACACGATTCCCAAGCTGATCGCCGCGGCCAAGGCAAAGCCGGGCACGATCAGCTACGGCTCGTCGGGGCTCGGCACCTCGCCGTCGCTCACCATGGAGCTGTTCAAGCAGAAGACCGGCATCGACATGACCTTCATCAGCTATCGCGGCGCCGCCGCGGCGGCCGCCGACGTGCTGGCCGGGCATGTGCCGCTGTGCATCGCCAACATCGACTCGCTGATGAGCCAGGTGAGTGCCGGCAAGCTGAAGCCCGTGGCGACCACCGGCGCCACGCGCTCGTCGGTCCTGCCCGACACGCCCACCTTCGTCGAGGCGGGCTATCCCGATCTCATCGTCACCTCATGGTCGCTGTGGGCGGTGCCGACCGGCACGCCGGCCAAGATCAAGGAGAAGCTCAAGGCCGCGACCGAGCGCGCCCTGCAGGCGCCCGACGTGATCGCCAGCATGAAGGCCGGCGGCTTCGAGCCCGGCACCATGTCGCTGCCCGATGTCGATGCCTTCATCAAGGCCGAGCACAAGCGCTGGGGCGAGGTCATCCGTGGCGCGGGCATCAAACCGGAGTAGCCATCTGCTCCCGGACCTGCTGGCACCCGGTCTCGACCTGGTGCTCTGCGGCACCGCGCCCGGCCCGGCGTCGTTCAAGGCCCGCGCCTACTATGCCAATCCCGGCAACAGTTTCTGGCCGACCCTGCATGCGGTCGGCCTGACCTCTGAGCGGCTGGCACCGCAGCGCTTTCCGGAGTTGCTGGGCTTCGGCATCGGCCTCACCGACCTCAACAAGACCGAAGTCGGCTCCGACCATGAGCTGACGCCCGCGGCGATGGACGCGGGATCGCTGCATGCCAAGCTGCGCCGCTTCCGGCCGGCCGCCATCGCCTTCACCAGCAAGAACGCCGCCGCCCTGGCGCTCGGCATCAAAACGCCAGGCTACGGCCGCCAGAACGAACTTCTCGAAGGCGCGGTGGCTTTCGTCCTGGCCTCGCCGTCAGGCCGTGCCCGTTCCTTCTGGACGCTGGCGCCATGGCGGGAGGCTGCTACTTTCGTGGCCGAGCGCCGACGGGGGCGGGAGCGCGTCGGTTAGGCGCTCGGCTGGGCGCGCTGCGATTCTTCCTCGGCCTTGGCCTCGATCGCTTCCATGTCGTCGTCGCTCAGGCCGAAGTGATGGCCGATCTCGTGGATCAGCACATGCCGCACGATGTGCGGCAGGTCCTCGCCCGACTCGCACCAGTAGTCGAGGATCGGGCGGCGGTAGAGGAAGATGCGATCGATGTCGTTGGCGACGTGACCGGCGCCGCGCTCCATCATCGACACGCCCTGGTAAAGACCGAGCAAGTCGAACGGCGTGTCGAGCTGCATCTCCTTCTCGACCTCGTCGGAGGGGAAGTCGTCGATCTGGATTCGCACGTTGCCGACGTGCTTGCGGAACTCCTCGGGAATCGTGGCGAGCGCCTCGGCGGCGATTGCCTCGAAATCTTCCAGGCTGGGCGCCACACCGAAGCAGGGCGTGCGCCGCGGGTTCGTGAACACCGGCATGACTCCCCCATATAGGAGCCGCGCGCGCTCGCCAAGCACCCGGCACGACAGATTGTTCACCGCTGTCTCTTGCCCACCGCCAGTGACTTGATGGGGTGGTTTGGCGCGGTAATCGCATGGTCGCGTTCCAGACCAAACCACCCTAAGCTCCCGACCCGCATGCTGAGTTTCCTCACCCGCCGCCTGATCGTCGCCTTCCTCGTGGCGGCCACCGTCATGACGCTGGCCTTCATCCTGACGCGGCTGTCGGGCGACCTCGCCACGTCGATCGCCGGCCCCAACGCAACGCAGGCCGACATCGACGCGATCCGCAAGGCCTACGGCCTCGACCGCCCGGTGCTGACGCAATTCTTCGACTGGGTCGGCCGCGCGCTCACCGGCGACCTGGGCGAGAGCTACTTCTTCAAGGCCCGCGTCTCCACCCTGATCGCCGAGCGCATGCCGGTCACGCTTACGCTCGGCCTCACCGGCCTGGTCATCGCCCTCGTGGTCTCGCTGCCCCTCGGCATCCTGGCCGCGGTCCGCGAGAACACTGCGCTCGACCGCTGTGTCCAGCTGGTGGCCCTGCTCGGCCAGGCGATGCCCAGCTTCTGGCTGGGCCTGATCCTGATGATCTTCCTCGGCCTGCAGCTCGGCTGGCTGCCGATCTCCGGCACCGGCTCGTGGCAGCATTTCGTGATGCCCGGCATCGTGCTCGCCTTCTCGGCCATCCCGGCGCTCACCCGCCTCACCCGCGCCGGCATGATCCAGGCCATGGGCAGCGACTATATAAGGACGGCACGGGCCAAGGGCCTGTCGCGGGCCTCGATCCTGCTGAAGCATGCGCTGCGCAATGCCGCCATCCCGGTAGTGGCGATCGCCGCCGTGCAGTTGGGCTTCATGCTGGGCGGCTCGATCGTGATCGAGCAGGTGTTCGCCCTGCACGGCGTCGGCTACCTCGCCTGGGAGTCGATCGGCAAGAACGACTTCCCCGTGGTTCAGGCGGTCGTGCTGGTGCTGGCGGTGATCTACGTGGCGCTCACCATGCTGGCCGACCTGATGAATGCCGTGCTCGATCCGAGGTTGCGCGGACCATGAGTGTTGTCACCGTGAACGCCGGCCCCAAGCGGGGCTGGAAGAGCGTCAGCACCTGGATCGGCGCCGTCATCGTAGGCATCGCGACGTTCTGCGCGCTCGCTGCCCCCTGGATCGTGCCCTACGACCCCTTCGCCCAGGACCTCGGCAAGCGCCTGATCGTGCCGTTCTGGATGGCCGGCGGCTCGACCGAGCATCTGCTGGGCACCGACCAGCTCGGCCGCGACTATCTCTCGCGCCTGATCTGGGGCTGCCGCATCTCCATGCTGATCGGCGTCACCGTCACGGTCGTCTCCGGCCTGATCGGCATCGCCATCGGCGTGCTGGGCGGCTTTTTGGGCGGCCGGGTCGACGACGCGGTGCTGTTCGCCATCACCACGCGGCTCTCCATCCCGGTGGTGCTGGTGGCGCTGGCCGTGGTCGGTCTTTTGGGCAGCTCGATGACCTTGCTGGTGCTGACGCTGGGCCTTCTTTTGTGGGACCGCTTCGCCGTGGTCGCGCGCTCCACCACCATGCAGGTGCGCAACCTCGACTTCGTGGCCGCCGCCTGGTGCGCCGGCTGCTCGCGCTTCCGCATCCTGACCCGCGAGGTGCTGCCCAA
>JBQTJT010000050.1:0-52816 GCA_052386855.1 Reyranella sp. | reverse complement strand
TCGATGCCGGCGACGTCGTCGAAGGTGACGCGGCCGTGCTTCTCGGTCAGCAGGCGCGCCTTCGACTTGCCGAAGCCCATGGCGCGGCCGGTGCCGCTCTGCATCTGGCGCAGGAAGAAGATGTAGACGCCGACCAGCACCAGCACGGGCAGCCAGCTCACGAACATGCTGCCGAGGTTGACGCCTTCCTCGGCTGGCCCCGCATCGACGCGGTCGACGTTCTTGATCAGCATCGGCATCAGCTGTTCGTCGGGCGGCGTGCTCGGCACGTAGGTCGAGAACTTCTGCACGCCGTTGCGCGGCTCGCGGAAGGTGCCCGAGATGGTATTGCCCTGGATGCGGACATCCTGGACCTGGCGCTGTTCGACCGCGCGTACGAAATCGGAATAGGAGACCGTGTTGCCGGCCGTCCGCGTCGCACCGCCCTGAAAGACGCTGTAGAGCAGCGCGAGCAGCAGCACGATGACAATCCAAAGGGCGGCGTTGCGATTGAACGGGTTCACAGGGTTCTTTCCGCTGAATGGGGCTTCAATCTACATGGGATGCGGCACGCCCGCCGCAAGCAAAAAATTCAGCCGGAACGAGGGGCTGGCGTCCGTTCCTGCCATTTTCAGGCCACACAATCCAGCGTAGCCGGCGGCTGCCCGGGGCCTGCCGCAGCGTCAAACGGCATGCCGACAGCGTAAAATCCTGACCTTTGCCCGATTTGCCGCGGAGAACAGGCGCCGCCAGGCGGTGCGCCGCCCGCTCGGCCCGGTCGCGGCGCGGCGCATGATCGCGGCCGCCGACCGCGAGGACGACCCGGCTCAGCAGCCGCGCCTGCAAGTCAGCGCCCAGCCGGCAGAAGCCGGCCCGATCGATGATGGCGCCGCCGTCCCGGTCGAACTCCAGCGTTTCCACCGCCGCCTGGGCCAGGCGCCTCTCAGCCGCGGCGCGGTGGCCGCTCTCGGCAGGTGGCGCGAGATCCGCAAGGGGAGCACCCGCCCGCAGGCGCGCGCGCTCGAAGCGGAGATCCACGTTCGACGGATCGTCGATCCACGGCACATTCCGCGCCAGCAGCGTGGCGGTCAGCCTTGCGCGCGGCACCGGGAGCAGCGGACGCAGCAGCCGCACTTCAGGCCGTTCGGCCAATGCCGCCATGCCGGCCAGGCCATCGACGCCGCTGCCGCGCGCCGCGCGCATCGTCACGGTTTCGAGCTGGTCGTCGGCATGGTGGGCCAGAAGCAGGTGCAGGACGCCGCGGCGCCGGCATTCGCCGGACAGCAGGCGATAACGTTCGGTCCGCGCAGCGGCTTGCAGGCCACTTCGAGGCTTGGGACCGGACCAGCGCAGGATATCGGCTTCGATGCCGAGCCCGCGCAGCAGATCGCGTGTGCCGGCCGCTTCCTGTTCCGATTCCGGGCGCAGGCCATGGTCCACGATGAGAGCGGCGATGCCCCCTCCCCGCGCCACTGCCCAGTCTCGCGCCAGCAACGCGAGGGCCAGCGAATCGCGACCGCCGGAGACGGCGACGGCAACGACAGGGGCGGCCTCGAACGGCTCGAACGGCATCATCAGCCGCGCGAACGCAGCGCCCTCGACGGGTTCGGCCTCCGTCGGCGTCACCCGCATCCGTTCTTCTGACGCTCCTGATCGATCCGCCGCTTCTGCAGGTCGGTGGCGCGCGGATAGTCCTGGGCGAAGCGCGCGAAGATCGCACAGGCATCGGTCTTGCGGTTGAGGGTCGCCAGCGTGACGCCGAGCTTGAGGAGATTGTCGGGTCCCTTGGGGCTCGCCTTGTAGGCCTTGTAGCCCTCGGCGAAGGCGGTCATGGCGTTCTGGTAGTCCCGGCGCGCGTAGAAGGTTTCACCGAGCCAATACTGGGCGTTGCCGGCCAGCGCATGTTGCGGATGGCGCTGCACGAAAGTCTTGAACCCCTTCTCGGCGCCGGCGTAGTCGCCGTCCTGCAGCTTCTTGAAGGCATCGTTGTAGACCTGATCGGCAGCACCCGCTGCTCCCGCGGCAGCGGCCGGCGGTGCAGCGGCGGTCGACGGTGCCGGCGGACGGGCCGGCGCACCGCCCGGACGGCCGCCACCGCCCTTCTCGACCTGCTCCAGCCGGAATTCATAGTCCGCCTGCATCTTCTCCAGCTGCTGCTGGAGCTGGTTGTTTTTGTACTGCAGCTGCTCGATCTGGCCGGTGAGGAGCGAGATCGACTGCTGCAACTGATTGAGCCGGTCTTCGACGTAGACGGGATCGGCCCGTTGAGCGACCGCCGCGGTCGGCAGCGCCAGGGCGGCGAGGATCAGGAGCCGTACGGGCAGGTTCTTCCTGGCGGCCGATCGTTTCACTTCAAACGCGGCCATTTTCAGGCATCGCCGCCGGGCCTCCAAACGAAAACGCCGGCCGAAGGGCGGCCGGCGCTCGAAAAATTTCCAGGATGCCCTACTGCAGGGCGGTCACGGCACGGCGATTGCGCGCCCAGGCCGCTTCGTCGGAACCGACCGGATCCGGGCGCTCCTTGCCGAAGCTGACCGTCTTGATCCGGGCCGCCGGAATGCCCTGGGCAATCAGATACTGCCGCGCCGCATTGGCGCGACGCTCACCCAGCGCCAGGTTGTACTCGCGCGTACCGCGCTCGTCGCAATGGCCTTCGACGGTGATCTGGTAGTTGGTGTACTTCTTCAGCCACTCGGCCTGCTTGTTGAGCGTCTGCCGTCCATCTTCCCGGACGGTGGACTGGTCGGTATCGAAGAACACACGGTCTCCGACGTTCTGGCGGAAGTCGGCAACCGATCCGGGCGTCACGGTCGTGGTTGCCGGCGCAGCCGCTTGTTCGCTGCTGCAGGCCGCGATGAGGAACATCGCGGCGATGGCCGTCAAAGCTTTGATCATGCGCATTTTCCATCCACTCCCTGACAACATCGACCCGGGCGCAGGGTACGCTCGGGTCGACAGGATAAAGAATATCGTTCGCTACTGCGGAATCAAGGGCGACCAGGCCGGGTCCGACGCATCCGTCGGCGTCGGCACCTGGCGCTCGAAGCGCCCCGTGATGTCGATCTGGTGCAACGTGACCGACCCCGCACGACCGCCGGAATTGGGCTGCTGGCGGAAGAACATCAGCACGCGTCCGTTCGGCGCCCACGTCGGTCCCTCGACGAGGAAGCCGCTCGCCAGCATGCGCTCGCCGCTGCCGTCGGTCCGCATCACGCCGATGCCGAAGCTGCCGGCGGAAATCTTGGTGAAGGCGATGAAGTCGCCGCGCGGCGACCATACCGGCGTGGCGTACCGGCCCTCGCCGAAGCTGATGCGGCGATCGCCGCCGCCGCCCGCACTCATGACATAGAGCTGCTGCGTGCCGCCGCGATCGGAGTTGAACACGATCTGCGTGCCGTCGTTGGAATAGCAGGGCGAAGTGTCGATCGCCGGCGAATTGGTGAGTCGCTGCAGCGCGCGGCCGCGCACATCCATCGAGTAGATGTCGCTGTTGCCGTCGGCCGAGATGCTCATCACCACCTTCGTGCCGTCGGGCGAGAAGCGCGGCGCGAAGCTCATGCCCGGGAAATTGCCGAGCAACTCGCGCCGGCCGCTGTCGACGTTCTGCAGATAGACGCGCGGCTGAGTATTGTTCTCGCCGTACGCCATGTAGACGATTTCCTGGAGCGTCGGCGAGAACCGCGGCGTGAGCGCGATCGTCTTGCCATCGGTGATGTAACGGTTGTTGAAGCCGTCCTGGTCCATGATGGCGATGCGCTTGACGCGGTTGTTGAGCGGGCCGGTCTCGGAGACGTAGGCCACGCGCGTGTCGAAGTAGCCTTCCTCGCCGGTCACGCGCTTGTAGATGGCGTCGGCGATGATGTGGGCGAGACGCCGCCAGTTGTTGGGCTGGCTGGTGAACGAGAGGCCGGTGGCCTGCTGGCCGACGACGACGTCCCACAGCCGGAAGTCGACCTTGATGTTGCCGCCTGCCTGCGTGACCTGGCCGATGACGACGCCGGCGGCGCCGATGCTGCGCCAGTCGGGAAAGCGCGGCGGTGCGCTGGGATCGGGATCCCGCTGGATGAACGCACTCGGCGAGATCGACCTGAACAGACCGGAGTTCTGCAGGTCGTTGCGGACCACGCCGGCGATATCCGCGCCGACCCTGTCGCCCTTGAAGTCGACGATCGCGATCGGCACCGGCTCGAAACTGGGCTTGGTCATGTCGATGGTGAGCTGTGCGGAAGCGGGTCCCGCCGCGCCGGCTGCCAGCGCCACACCACCCAGAATCGTCTGACGTCGGGGGAGCATCATGTCGAACCTCGTGTTCATGAGCACATTACCTCTATAGCGCGACACTGATCAGTAGTCGCGTGGATCGAAATTGAAAGTGATGGTGCGCCAGTTGGTGAACTTCTCCGACGAAAGCGGCCACGGCTGGCAGCGCGGATTCATGATCGCGCGATGCGCGGCATCTGCCGCCGCGCGATACGTCGGATCGTTGTTGTAACGGCCGGTGTCCTTGAACTCCGCCTTCACCGGCGTGCCATCCTGGTTCATCTGAACGACGAGCGAGACGATCGGCGCCTCCTTCGAGCCGCCGAACACGTTCCAACACGGGCGGATCTTCTGGCGCACGCCTTCGATTTCCGACGCAGTCACGACGGAGGCGAACTGCGGCGCCGCCGGCGCCTGGCGCGTCACCTGCTGCACCGGCTTGGGCTGCTGCTCGGGCGTCTGAACCGTAGTCCTCGATTGCTGGTTCTTCAGGATGTCGTCGAGCAGCGAGTCGACGCGATCCTTCGGCGCCGGCTTGGGCGGCGGCGGCTTGGGCGGATCGGGCTTCTTCGCCTCGGCCGCAGGCTTGGGCGGATCGGGCTTCTTCGGTTCGATCTTGGGCGGCTCCGGTTCCTTGGGCTTGAGCGCAATCGTCTCTTCCGCCGGCTTGGCCGCTTCGGGCTTGGGCTTCTCGACGGGCGCAGGCGGCGGCGGCTTCACCTCCGCGACGTCTGGCTTGGGCTGAGGCGGCGCCGGCGGCGGCTCGGCGCTCTTGGGCGGCGGCGCCTTGGTCGTTTCCTGCGCGATCGGCACGTCCTTGGGCTGCGGCGGCGGATTGCCGATCGTGGGCGCAGCGGCGCTCTTGGCGATCGCCTCGAACTCGACCATCACCGGCTCCGGCTCGATCGGCGGCGGCCGGCTGAAGAAATCGAGATTCAGGACCGCCGCCCCCAGAACGAAGACGTGCACCATGGCCGACGCAACCGCCGGTGTGCGCATCTCGATGCTGGCGGGAGAGCGTCTGGCCATCGATCGCCTTGCCTCCGGTCCTCTACCGACGCGGTGCGGGCTGTGCCGGCGCGGGCTGCGCCGGAACCGGCGTCACCGTGCCGACGCCCTTGCCGAGCGACTGCGCCTGCTCGCCGAGAAGGCCGAGCTGGCGGAAGCCGCTGTCGATCACCACGCCCATGACTTCCATCATCTTGCCGTAGTCGACGGTCTTGTCGCCGCGCATGAACACGCGCTGGTCGGGCTTCTCCTGGTGGACGGCCTTCAGCTTGGCGGCCAACCCCGGGATGTCGTACGGCGTTTCACCCAGGAACACCTCGCCCTTCGAATTGACCGACACGACCAGCGGCTCTTCCTTGCCGCCGACCTGCTGCGCGCTGGTCTTCGGCAGATCCACGGGCACGCCGACCTGCAGCAGCGGCGCGGTGATCATGAAGATGACTAGCAGCACCAGCATGACGTCGACCATCGGTGTCACGTTGATGTCGGCGATCGGACTGAAATTCTGCCGTCGACGGAACCGGCTGCCGCCGCCGCCGCCGCCGCTGCTTGGGACGATGGCTGCCATCAGACCTGCTCCTCGAGCTGGCGCGACAGGATGGTGATGAATTCACCGGCGAAGGCCTCGAGCTGGTGGCTGTAGCGCTGCACCTGGCCCGAGAGGATGTTGTAGGCGCCGGCCGCCGGGATGGCCGCGACCAGGCCGATGGCGGTGGCGAACAGGGCCTCGGAGATGCCCGGCGCCACGACGGCAAGCGACGTGTTCTTCGACTGCGCGATGTGACCGAAGCTGTTCATGATGCCCCAGACCGTGCCGAACAATCCGACGAAGGTCGCGTTGGCGCCGACCGTGGCGAGGAAGCCCAGGCGCTTCTCGATCGCCTCCATCTCGCGCTGGATGGTGACGCTCATCACCTGCTCGATGCGCTGGCGCAGCGCCGCGCGCGCCGTGGCGCTGGTCGCCAGACCCTTGGAGACCGAGCGGCGCCACTCGCGCATGGCGGCTGCAAAGACACTCGACATCGGGTCGTCGGGCTTGGCGCCGACGCGGTCGTAGAGATCCTCGAGCGAGATGCCCGACCAGAATGTATCCTCGAAGGCCTGGGCGCTGCGCTTCAGGGTCCGCAACCGGAGCACCTTCTCGAAGATGATCGCCCACGACCAAAAGGAGGCGATGAGCAAGGCGATCATCACCGCCTTGACGACCCAGTCGGCCTGCATGAACAGGCCGTAGACCGACATGTCGATCGTTCCTGTGCCGCCGCCGAGGGGGGCTCCGGCGACTTGCGCAAACGCTTCCATTTTAGATTCTCCGTTGTTTCTAGATGGTTATATCCGAATATGGCGTGAGCGGGGCGAGCCACTCACCACGACCTGGGCCAGGGCAGTCCGCACGTGCGGCGGCAATCGGACCGGACGGCCACCCGCGCCCATGCAGGCGACGGTCAGCTCGGCGCGGACCAAGGTTTCTTCACCACGACGAGCCTGCTGCAGCATGTCCAGCGAGGCGCCGCGCAGTTCGCCACAGCTGGTGACGATCTCGATCGCCTCGTCCAGCCGAGCGGGCTTCAGATAGTCGATGGCACACCGGCGGACCACCCAATTCACGTCGCGCTCCTCGCGCAAGGCGCTGTGCTCCTGGCCGAGCAGCCGCAGCAGTTCGGTGCGGCCGCGCTCGAGGAAGCGCAGCCAGTTGGCGTAGTAGACGATGCCCGCCGCATCGGTGTCCTCGTAATAGACCCGGAGCGGCAACACATGCGTGCCGTCGGCGATGTGGCCAGAGGTGGGCGCGTTCACGTCTCCTCCGCCGAGCCGCCCGTCGCCAACAGGTCGAGTTGCCGCTTCTGGTCCTTGGGCACCGCCATGCCGAGATGGCGATAGCCACCCTCCGACAGCAACCGGCCGCGCGGCGTGCGCATGAGCAGGCCGAGCTGCATCAGGTAGGGCTCGATCACGTCCTCGATCACATCGCGCTGCTCCGACAGCGCAGCCGCCAGCGTTTCCGCACCGACCGGGCCGCCGCCGTAGTTCTCGGCGATGCAGCCGAGATACCGGCGATCCATGGCGTCGAGCCCGCGGCCGTCGACCTCGAGCCGGACCAGCGCATCGTCGGCGACCTTGGCATCGACGACCGCATGACCGGCGACGGCCGCGAAGTCGCGCACACGCCGCAGCAGGCGGTTGGCCACGCGAGGCGTGCCGCGCGAGCGCTTGGCGATCTCCGCGCCGCCATCCTTGGACATCGACATCTTGAGCACGCGCGCCGCGCGCTGGACGATGGTCTCGAGCTCGGCCGGTTCGTAGAAGATCATCCGCAGGGGAATGCCGAAGCGCTCGCGCAACGGCCGCGTCATCAAGCCGGAACGCGTGGTGGCCCCCACCAGGGTGAAGGGCGGCAGTTCGATCCGGACCGAGCGGGCCGCAGGCCCCTCGCCGATCATCAGGTCGAGCTGGAAATCCTCCATCGCGGGATAGAGCACTTCCTCGATTGCAGGATTGAGACGATGGATCTCGTCGATGAAGAGCACGTCATGCGGCTGCAGGTTGGTGAGCTGCGCGGCGAGGTCTCCCGCCTTCTGGATCACCGGACCGGAGGTGGCGCGGAAACCCGCACCCATCTCGCGCGCCACGATCTGCGCCAGCGTCGTCTTGCCGAGGCCGGGCGGGCCGTGGAACAGCACATGATCGAGCGCCTCGCCGCGCGCCTTGGCGGCGGTGATGAAGATCTTCAGGTTCTCGCGGACCTGCTTCTGGCCGATGAAATCGTCGAGCGTCTGCGGCCGAAGCGCGAGCTCGGCCGTGTCCTCCTCGGCCTGCTTGGGCGCCACCAGACGATCGGGGACGGCGTTCATCGCGCCAGCTCCTGCAGGCCGGCGCGAATCACGGCATCGAGCTTGGCTTCCGCACCCAGCCGCTGGCTGACGCGCGCCACAGCACCGAAGGCCTCGACCCGGCGATACCCGAGATTGACCAGCGCCGAGACGGCATCTTCGTTGAGCGCGCCGGCCGGCGCAGAAGCAGCGGCGTCGGGCGTGCTCGACGCCGGCGAGGCGATGCCGAAGGCGGCGGCCTTGTCCTTGAGCTCGGTGGCAAGCCGCGCCGCGAGCTTCGGCCCGACGCCGGCGGGCCGGCTGAGCGTCGCGCGATCCTGCGCCGCGATCGCGCGCGCAATCTCGTCCGGCGACAATGTCGAGAGGATCGACAGCGCCACGCGCGCGCCCACGCCCTGCACCGTCGTCAGGATGCGGAACCAGTCGCGTTCGGCGGTCTCGATGAATCCGTAAAGCGCGATCGCATCCTCGCGCACGATGGTCTCGACCAGCACCGTCGCGGCGTCGCCGACCACCAGGTTGCGCAAGGTCCGGGCGGAGGCCGACACGAGATAGCCGACGCCACCGACATCGACGATCGCGCTGTCGGTATCGACCGAGTCGACCACGCCCTTCAGCTTGGCGATCATAGTGCCGCCTCGACGCGCCTGGCGGTGGCGCGGTGATGGGCGTGGCAGATGGCGACGGCCAGCGCGTCGGCGGCATCCTGGGTGGCATCCACGCCGGGCAGCAGGCGGCCGACCATCATGGCGATCTGGTGCTTGTCGGCATGGCCGGCGCCGGTCACGGATTTCTTCACGAGGTTGGCGGCATATTCATAGACCGGCAGGCCGGCCCGCGCCGGCGCCAGCATCACCACGCCCCGCGCCTGGCCGAGTTTCAGGGTCGAGCCCGGATTGACGTTCACGAAGGTCTCCTCGACCGCCGCCTCGAGCGGCTGTTGCGCCGCCACGATGCCGGCCACGCCATCGAACAGTTCCCGCAGCCGCTCGGCCAGGCTTCCGGTGGTCGCCACCTTGACGACGCCATGGGCGACATGGCGCAGCCGGTTGCCCTCAACGTCGATCACGCCCCAGCCGGTCAATCGCAGACCGGGATCGAGGCCGATCAATCTCATCGGGTCACGCCTCAGGCCGCGAACTTCGCCAGAGCATCGTCCGACGCCTCGAAGTTGGCGTAGACGTTCTGCACGTCGTCGTTGTCCTCGAGAGCCGCGATCAGGGTGAACAGTGTCTGGACGGTCTCGCCATCGACCGGCGTCGTCGTCTTGGGCCGCCAGGTCAGCTTGGCCGCCGACGGCTGCCCGAGCGACTTCTCGAGCGCCTCGCGCACCGAGTTGAAACTGTCCTGGGCACAGTAGATCTCGTGCATGCCTTCCGGACCCTCGCCGCTCACGACGTCGTCGGCGCCCGCCTCGATCGCCTTCTCCAGCACCTCGTCGGCGCTGCCGACGGAGAGCGGAAACCGGAACTCGCCCAGGCGGTCGAACATGAACGACACGCTGTTGGATTCACCCAGGTTGCCGCCGTACTTGCTGAAGCTCGACCGGACCTCGCCCGCGGTGCGGTTGCGGTTGTTGGTCAGCCCCTCGACGATCAGCGCCACGCCGCCCGGCCCGTAACCCTCGTAGCGGACCTCGTCATAGTTGGCGTCCGCATCCGTGCCTGAGCCGCGCTTGATGGCCCGATCGATCGTATCGCGGGTCATGTTGGCGTCGCGGGCCGCGATCACGGCCGCCCGCAGCCGGGGATTGGCGTTTGGATCGGCCGCGCCAAGGCGCGCCGCCGTGGTGATTTCACGGATGATCTTGGTAAAGACCTTGGCCCGCTGGGCGTCCTGACGCCCTTTGCGGTGCATGATGTTCTTGAATTGGGAATGCCCCGCCATCGCCCGACAACCAGATTAAGTGACTTGGAGGCTTGGCTATACCACTTCTCGTGGGTTTTGGCAGGATCGCTGACCGTTCAAGCGGGATTGAGGACAAAAAAAGGCGGGGGCCGAAGCCCCCGCTAAAAAACGTCGGAACCTAGATTCCGACGCCCCCTCTAACCTTGAAGACAGCTCGCCAACGCGGCGAAAAATCGTTTAACATCAAGAGGATGACTAATTTTCCCCAGGTCGTCAATGGCCGTCTTTTCGACACTTCTAATAGCTACGGACGGACCCTGTGGGATACAAGATGCTGCGACCTACTCGGCAGGCGGTAGGCGGCCCCCCAGCCGGAGGGGGCGGACCGACCGGGCCAGGCCGGTCTTGTCGTCGGTTTCTACCAGTGCCGCGCACAAAGTTCCCTCGCCCTCGGCCGGCGACAGGCGCTCCCCGGGCATTTTCTTGAGGAAGCGTTGGACGGCGACGTCCTTTTTCATGCCGATCACCGAATCGTAGTCGCCGCACATGCCGACATCGGTCTGATAGGCGGTGCCGCCGGGCAGGATCCAGGAGTCGGCGGTCGGCACGTGGCTGTGGGTGCCCAGGACGGCCGACACGCGGCCATCGCAGTAGTGCCCCACCGACTGCTTCTCGCTGGTCGCCTCGCCATGGACGTCAACCAGGATGAAATGCGCCCCGCGGCCCAACCCATACTTGCCGAGTTCGACATCGAGGGCGCGGAACGGGTCGTCGAGCGCGTCCATGAACAGCCGGCACATGACATTGATGACGACGATCTTCTGGCCGCGCGCCGTCTGGAACAGGTTGGCGCCCCAGCCTGGGGTGCCGGGCGGAAAGTTGATCGGCCGCAGCAGCCGCTTGTCCTGGGAGATGTAGGGAATGATCTCGCGCTGGTCCCAGGCATGGTTGCCCGTGGTGATGCAATCGACGCCGGCCTCGTGAAGCTCGGCGCATATCTTGGCGGTGATGCCGAAACCCGCCGCCGCGTTCTCGCCGTTCACCACCACGAAATCGAGGCCGAGCTCACGCCGGAGCCGCGGGATCTCCTTGATCACCGCATCACGGCCGGCACGGCCGACGATGTCGCCACAGAACAGGACTTTCATGCGCTAGACAAAGGCTGAAGCGCGCCGGTCGGTCAACATCCAATCGAGCCGCTGATCGCTCGGCCCGTGCGGCACATCGGGCACGACCTGCGCGTCGAAACCGACGCCGACCGCCGTCACCTTGCGCCGCGCCCGGAGGCCGAGCAGCGTGCGATCGTAGAATCCGCCGCCATAGCCCAGCCGCCAGCCGTCCTCGTCGCAGGCCAGCAGCGGCACCAGCAGGGCGTCGGGCTCCACCACTTCGCGCCGCGCCGCGGGCTGCAGGGTGCCGAAGACCCCCGCTTCGAGTGGATCGCCCGGGCGCCAGGCACGAAACAGAAGCGGCTGGCCACGGCCCTGCACCACCGGCAGCGCCATCTGGCAACCTTCGTTGAACAGCTCGACCATCAGCGGCCGGATGTCGATCTCTTCCTTGATGGGCCAGAAACCGGAAACGACGGCAGGTGTCGCAATCGGCCGCTCGCGACGCAAGGTCACGAGCAGCCCGTCAGCCGCATCGCGGCGTTCTTGCTCGCTGAGGACGCCACGCCAGGCGAGCATGGCGCTGCGCAGGGTGCGCTTGTCGTCGATCAGGGTCATGTTGTTGGGAGAGAGAACAAGGTGGGGCGGCTCCACGATGGGCCGATAGTCCGTAAGACCTCCAAGGCCTGCTAGTGCAGGTGGGCACCGTGTGATCGGGACCAAGATCCCAACCAGGAACAGTTCCCGGGAGTTCTTATTGGCCCCGGGGTTTTAAGCGAACCACGCGCCGCGCAGAAATCCGCCCCGCCTTCAATCTAGGCACTCGGGGCGGGCACCGCAATGAGCCCCTGGCAATAAGCAGGGGCCTGCTTTCAGGCCGCGCCGCTCACCTTTCGGGACATCTTGTCGACCCGGGCGGTGATCAGGTCTTCCAGGGCCGTGGCCAACGTCTCGGCGCTGTCGGTGGCGCTGGCGCGGGCATTTTCCGCCGCCTTGGCGACGCCACGGGCCTCGCGGCTCTCCTCGGCGAGAAGCAGCGAGGCGAAGACCATTAGCTTGATCTCGGGAGCGCCCGGCAACTGCTTGCGGAGTTCGCCGACCTTTTCGTCGACGTAGGCGGCCAGTTCCTGGACGCGCTCTTCCTCGCCATCGCCACAGGCGAGTTCATAGGTACGATTGGCGATCTGAATCGAAACCTGCGGCATTGTCCGCTACTCCTGTTTTTTTGCGCCTTACGGCGTTTAGAGGGGATGCGTACTCTGACACGTCGCGCCCGACGAAGCATCACCCTCGTTGGGGGAGCTTGCGTGGGGAAACTTGGGTCGCCCGCTACTCCTGGTCGGCGGCGAGCAGCGAGCGGATATATTCCATCGCGCGCTCCAGCCGTCCTTCGACGTCCATCGCGACCTTCTTCAGTTCGTCGTGCTGCTGTTCCAGTTTGTTGAGGCGTTTGGCGAGTTCTTCGGAGCGCACCGATTCGGCCCGCAGCCGCTCCTCGACCATCGATTCGAGCCGGCTCAGTGCATCGTCCACGCGGTCCTTCGCACTGGCTGCCTTGGACATCGCACCCCCGCCAGCGGATGGCAGTTGGTCTCCCGGCTGCATCTGCTCCATGCCGGAAGGATAAGTTGAGCTGCCGGGAGCGGTCAACATCTTGGCCCTGTGGAGCAACGCCAGCCGCAAGATGTTGGCCACGCGCGAGGTTTTGCGCATTGACGCGCCAAAGTGCGGTCGGCATGTTGCCCGCCGCCCCCTCAAAAACCATACGGCGCACACACAATATGACCGAACAGACCGCCGCCAACCGCGACATGGCAAACGCCATCAGGGCCCTGGCCATGGATGCCGTGCAGCAGGCGGACTCCGGCCACCCCGGCATGCCGATGGGCATGGCAGACGTCGCCACCGTCCTGTTCTCGAAGTTCCTCAAGTTCGACGCCTCGGAGCCCAACTGGCCCGATCGCGACCGCTTCATCCTCTCGGCCGGCCACGGCTCGATGCTGCTCTACTCGTTGCTGCATCTGACCGGCTACGCCGACATGACGCTCGACGAGTTGAAGAACTTCCGCCAACTCGGCAGCAAGACCGCCGGCCATCCCGAATACGGCCATGCCACCGGCATCGAGACCACGACCGGACCGTTGGGTCAGGGGCTCGGCAACTCGGTCGGCTTCGCCATCGCCGAGCGGCTGCTCGCCGAGCGCTTCGGACGCGATCTTGTCGACCACTTCACCTATGTGATCGCCGGCGACGGCTGTCTCATGGAGGGCGTCGGCCAGGAGGCGATCACGTTGGCGGGTCACCTCGGCCTCGGCCGCCTGATCGTGCTGTTCGACGACAACGGCATCTCGATCGATGGCGCCACCTCGCTCAGCACCTCCGAGGACCACAAGAAGCGCTTCGCCGCCGCGGGCTGGCATGTGCTGTCAGTCGACGGCCACGACGCCGACGCGGTCACGCGCGCCATCCGCAAGGCGCGCAACGTCACGGACAAGCCCTCGCTGATCGCCTGCAAGACGGTGATCGGCTACGGCGCGCCGACCAAGGCCGGCACCGCGGCCACCCACGGCTCGCCGCTCGGCAAGGACGAGATCGCCGGGACGCGCCAGAAGCTCGGCTGGAACCACGCCCCCTTCGATATCCCCGAGGCGATCTTCTCGGCCTGGCGCAAGATCGGCTCGCGCGGCAAGTCGGCACGACGCAAGTGGGCCAAGCGGCTGGCGTCGGTGGCCCCCGAGGAGCGGACGGAATTCGCCCGCCGCCAGCGCGGCGACATTCCCGCCGCGGTCGGCGAGGCGATCGCCGCGTTCAAGGCCAAGGTCGCGGCCGACAAGCCCGCCTGGGCCTCGCGCAAGTCGAGCCAGGAAGTGCTGGAAGTCATCAACCCGGTGCTGCCCGACACGATCGGCGGCTCGGCCGACCTCACCGGCTCGAACAACACCAAGACCGCGACGCTGAAGCCGCTCTCGCGCGCCGATGCCTCGGGCCGCTACGTCTATTACGGCATCCGCGAGCACGCGATGGCCGCGGCCATGAACGGCATGGCGCTGCATGGCGGGGTGATCCCTTACGGCGGCACCTTCCTGGTGTTCACCGACTATTGCCGCGGCTCGATCCGCCTCTCGGCGCTGATGGGCCTGCGCGTGATCTATGTGATGACCCACGATTCGATCGGGCTCGGCGAAGACGGCCCGACGCACCAGCCGGTCGAGCATCTGGCGGCGCTGCGGGCCATTCCCAATCTCCGCGTGCTGCGCCCGGCCGACGCCATCGAGACGGCGGAGTGCTGGCAGCTCGCGCTCGAGTCGCACCATACGCCCAGCGTCATCGCGCTGACGCGCCAGAACCTGCCGACCGTGCGCGATGCCGGCGAGGAAAACCTGTGCGCTCGCGGCGCCTACATTCTGGCGGGCGAGGCTTCGGCTGGCGTCCGCCTGATCGCCACGGGCTCGGAAGTCCAGCTGGCACTCGCCGCGCGCGACCTGCTGGCCAAGGAAGGCGTGGCTGCCACGGTGGTCTCGATGCCGTCGTGGGAACTCTTCGCGGCCCAGGACGCTTCATACCGGAACGACATTCTGGGTGGCGACGGCACCATTCGCGTCGCCTGCGAGGCGGCATCGGGTTTCGGCTGGGAACGCTGGCTCGGCGTCAGGGGCGCCTTCGTCGGCATGAAGGGGTTCGGTGCATCGGCCAAGGCCACGGATCTTTATGAGCATTTCGGAATCACTGCCGAGGCGATCGCCGCAGAGGCACGCCGGCTGGCTCAATAGCGGAGGATGACATGGCTGTACGGGTAGCAATCAACGGATTTGGACGCATCGGCCGCAACGTCATGCGCGCCATCATGGAATCGGGCCGCAAGGACATCGAGGTCGTCGCGATCAACGATCTCGGCCCGGTCGAGACCAACGCCCACCTCTTCCGCTTCGACTCCGTGCACGGCCGCTTCAACGGCGAGGTCAAGGTCGACGGCGACACGATCGATGTCGGCCGCGGCAAGATGAAGGTCACCGCCGAGCGCGATCCCAGCAAGCTGCCGCACAAGGCGATGGGCGTCGACATCGCGCTCGAATGCACCGGCTTTTTCACCTCGAAGAAGGCCGCCTCCGCCCATCTCGATGCCGGCGCCAAGCGCGTGCTGGTCTCCGCCCCGGCCGACGGCGCCGACCTCACGGTCGTCTACGGCGTCAACCACGAAAAGCTCACCAAGGATCACCTGGTCGTCTCCAACGCCTCGTGCACGACCAACTGCCTGGCGCCGGTCGCCAAGGTGCTGAACGACGCCGTCGGCATCACGCACGGTTTCATGACGACGATCCATGCCTACACCGGCGACCAGCCGACGCTCGACACCATGCACAAGGATCTCTACCGCGGCCGCGCCGCAGCACTGTCGATGATCCCGACCTCGACCGGCGCCGCCAAGGCGGTGGGCCTGGTGCTTCCCGAGCTGAACGGCAAGCTCGACGGCGTCTCGATCCGCGTGCCGACGCCCAACGTCTCGGTGATCGACTTCAAGTTCGTGGCCTCGCGCAAGACCGACGTGGGCGAGATCAACAAGGCCGTGAAGCTTGCCGCCGCCAATCAGCTCAAGGGCATCCTGGGCTGGACCGATGCGCCCAACGTGTCGATCGACTTCAACCACGATCCGCACTCGTCGACCTTCCACATGGACCAGACCAAGGTCATGGACGGCACGCTGGTGCGCGTCATGGCCTGGTACGACAACGAGTGGGGCTTCTCCAACCGCATGTCCGACACCGCCGTGGCGATGGGCAAGCTGGGCTAGGCCTTGACGCTTTAGGCCTGGCGTTTCGCCGAGATCCCGCGGAAGGCCTCTTCGAGGACCACGGGATCCGGCGGCGGCCGCCACGCCGATTGCCATTCGACGAGACCCAAAAGGTGGTCGAGCATCAGCTTGGCCGCCTTTTTTGCGTCGCGTGACAGGATCGCCCTCACGATGTCGGCGTGGTCGTGCGGACCGGCGCAGTTGTGGAAGCGCTCGGGCGCCGACTGCGAGAAATGCATGGTCGAGCGCGTCAGCAATCCGCGCAACAGGCGCGCGAGCTGCTCGTTGCCGCAAAGCTCGGCCAGCAGGATGTGGAACTCGCCTGACAGGCCGAACAACCGGCCGCGATCGTCGGCCCTGACGGCCTGGCGCTCCTCGCTGACATGCGCCCTGAGCCGCTGGGCGGCCGGCGCGCTGTGCTCGGCGCACAGACGCTGGACGATCGCCGTCTCGAGCATGGTGCGGACGTCGTAGATCTCGCGGACTTCCTCGATGGTCAGCGCCGGCACGAAGGTGCCGCGGTTGGGCACGGCTTCGAGCCAGCCCTCGTGGACCAGGCGATGCAGCGCCTTGCGCACGCGTTCGCGGCTGACTTTCAGCACCCGGGCGAGCGCCGGCTCCCGAAGCTTGGTGCCGGGCAGCAGGCGACCCATCAGCATGGCGCGCCGGATCGCGTCGTAGACGGCCTTGTCGATCGCGACATTGCCCTTCAGGGGGCGGGACTGGGCCTTCTTGCGGAGCGCGGCCATCGGTCAGCCTTGGCGGAATAATGTGCACATTCTCATTTCATATGTGCACAAATTGGGCCACTCCTGCCAGCCATTCCTCAATTTTCGCTCACCGCAATACCTTTCACTTGGCACGCTGCTTGCCTCGTATTGCCGAGGAGGGCTGCATGCAATCGACCCCGGCTGGGCGGACACTGGACGTCGAAGACCTGACCGTACGCTACGGGCAGGCGCTAGCGGTCGACGGTGTGACCCTGGCCATCGAGCCCGGCGAGGTCGTGGCCCTGCTGGGTCCGTCGGGCTGCGGCAAGACCACCCTGCTGCGCGTCATCGCGGGGTTCGTCCGCCAGGCCGCCGGCCGCGTGCGGGTCGATGGCGCCACCATCGATCACCTGCCGGCCAACCAGCGCAACATCGGCATCGTCTTCCAGAACTACGCGCTCTTTCCGCACATGACCGTGGCCGAGAACGTGGCCTATGGGCTGCGGGCCCGCGGCGTGCGCGGTCCCGAGGTCCAGGCGCGGATCTCGCGGTTTCTCGACATCGTCCAGCTCGGCGGCTTTCGCCAGCGCCTGCCGCGCCAGCTCTCGGGCGGCCAGCAGCAGCGCGTGGCGCTGGCCCGCGCTCTGGCCGTCGAACCGTCGATCCTGCTGCTCGACGAGCCGTTTGCCGCCCTCGACCGCAACCTCCGCCTCGACATGCAGATCGAGGTCAAGCGCCTGCAGCGGACGCTCGGCCTCACGACCATCCTGGTAACGCACGACCAGGACGAGGCGATGAGCGTCGCCGACCGGATCGCCGTCATGAACAAGGGCCAGGTCGAGCAGTTCGACACGCCGGTCGCAATCTACGACCGGCCGCAGACGCTGTTCGTCAACGGCTTCATCGGCACGACCAACCTCATGAACGGCAAGGTCGCCGCCCTGCGCAACGGCACGGCGACCGTGGCGCTGGATGCCGGCGCCAGCCTCAGCCTGTCCGCGCCGGCCGGGATCGGCGTTGGCGCGCCGGTGCTGATATCGGTCCGCCCCGAGCAGCTCGCGCTCTCGTCCGTCCCCGGTCCCGACGCCTGGAAGATCGTCCCGGGCCTCAGCCTGCCGATCGGCGCACAGCTCGTACACGAGGCGCGCACCGCCGACGGCGCCTCGCTCAAGATCGTCGAGCCTCGCCGCAACACGCTGTCCGACGCGGCCCGCATCTACTGCACGCTGGCCGCCGACGCCCGTCCCACCCTGTTCCCGCGTTCCACCTGAAAGCCACGGAGAATATTTCATGTTCAATCGCAGAAGCCTGCTGGCCGGCGCCACCGCCCTGGGCGGCGCCTCCCTTCTCCCCACCCTCGCCTACGCAAAGGGGAGCGTCGCCGCCGCCATCTATCCCGGCACCTGGGAGGAGGCCTTTCGCGCCATCGTGGCGCCGGCGCTGAAGAAGAAGGACGCTGTCGACCTCGAGTTGCAGCCCCTCTTCGCCGTCGACCAGGTCGCGAAAGCGAAGGCGGCGCGTGGTGCGCCCCCGTTCGACGCGTTCGTGCTCGATCCGGGTCCGCGCATCACCGCGATCCAGGACGGCCTCTTCGACAGACTGGATGCCAAGAAACTCTCCAATGCCTCCAAGCTGCCGGCCGGTCTGGTCGACGAGTGGGGAATCGGCGTCAACGCTCAGGTGGTGGGCATTGCCTACAATCCGAAGAAGGTGCCGGCGCCCAAGGGCTGGAAGGATCTCTTCACCGATCCGTGGGTGTCGCGCCTCGGCATCACGGGCTTCCAGACCACGTTCGGAACGGTGTCGCTGATCGAGATCGCCAAGGTGTTCGGCGGCTCCGAGACCAACATCGAACCGGCACTCGCGGAGCTCAAGAAGGTGCTGCCGAAGATCGCCGCGGTCGGCCAGCCGGCCGCCATGCCCAGCCTGTTCCAGCAAGGCCAATGCGACGTGATCTATACCAACACCCAGACCGTCGCGACGCTGAAGGGCCGCGGCGTCGACATCGAGTTCGTCAAGCCCGAGACCGGCGCGATCACCTTCCTCACGACCCTGCATCTCGCCAAGGGCGCGACCGACGTCGAGAACGCCTACAAGTACATCGATATCGTCGCCGGCAAGGAAGTGCAGGAGGCGCTCACCAAGCCGCCCTACAACTTCATCCCGGTGAACAAGGACGTTCCCCTGCCCGACTACCTGCCGATGAAGAGCCTCGACGAGATGTCGAGCTTCATCCGGCACGACTGGGCGAAGATCAATCCGCTGCGCGCCGGCTGGATCGAGAAGTTCAACAAGGAAATGGCGAAGTGAAAAAGCTGGCGGAGTGGCAGCTCGCGCTGCCGCTCGCGCTGGCTTTCGCCTCGATCTTCCTGGCGCCGCTCCTCATGCTGATCGGCGTCAGCTTCTTCAACGACGACAAGATCACCCAGCCGGGGTTCGGCCAGTGGGCGAAGTTCCTGGGCGACCCGTTCAGCTACAAGGTGATCTTCGACACCATGATGCTCGGCGTGAAGACGGTCTGCGCCACCATCCTGATCGGCTACCCGCTGGCGCTGGTCTATCTCGACGCGTCGCCGCGCGTGCAGAAGGTGCTGATCTTCATCATCGTGCTGCCGCTGCTGCTGTCGGTGGTCGTTCGCACCTTCGCCTGGATCGTGGTGCTGGGCCGCGAGGGCGTCGTGAACACCCTGCTGATGCAGCTCGGGATCATCTCCGAGCCATTGCGGCTGCTGCAGACCGAACTCGGTCTCGTGATTTCCCTGACCCAGATCGAAATGCCGCTGATGCTGCTGCCGCTGATCAGCGTGATGTCGCGGCTCGATCCCAACCTGCGCGACGCCTCGGCGGCCCTCGGCGCCTCGCGCTGGCGCACGCTCTTCACCGTGATCGTGCCGCTCAGCATGCCGGGCCTGGTGGCGGGCTGCCTGCTGGTGTTCGCCAGCTCGACCACGGCCTTCATCTCGCAGACCGTGATCGGCGGCGTGCGGCTCATCTACCTGCCGCTCCTGATCTGGCAGCAGTCGCTGGTCGTCTTCAACTGGCCGTTCGCCGCCGTGGTCTCGATCACGCTGCTGATCTCGGTCCTCACTGTCATCAGCGCCCTGTCCTGGCTCGGCCGCCGTTCCGGAGGATATGTCCATGGGTAGGCGGCGCAGTTTCGGCGACCTCTCCTACGGCCTGGTGATCGGCACATTGGCGACGCTCGCGCTGCTGATCATCGTGGCGCCGGTCGTGATCGTGCTCACGACGTCGTTCACCGAGGGCCGGTCGCTAAAATTCCCGCCGACCGGCTTCTCGCTGCAATGGTATGAAGCCCTGTTCGATCCGTCGAAGTCGCGGCAGATCCATCGCGCCGTGTCGAACTCGCTCGAGGTCGCGGCCTGGTCGACCGCCTTCGGCATGGTGCTGGGGTCGATGGCGGCCCTCGGCATCGCCCGCAACCGGCACCGGCTGGCACGGATCGCCGACGGCTTCTTCCTCTCGCCGCTGGTCCTGCCCGGCCTCACCTTTGGCCTGGCGGCGTTGATGTACTTCACGCTGATCGGGTTCCGGCCCTCGCTGAACCTCATCATCGCCGGCCACATGATCGTGACCATCCCTTTCATCCTGCGCACCACGACCGCCAGCCTCTCCCAGCTCGATCCGGCGCTGAACGACTGCTCGCAAAGCCTCGGCGCAAGCTGGCTCTACACGCTCCGCCGCGTGACCCTGCCGCTGATCGCGCCCGGCATCTTCGCCGGCGCCTTCCTGGCCTTCATGGCCTCGATCGACAACGTGCCGGTCTCGCTCTTCCTCTCGACCGCGCGGACCGACATGCTGCCGATCCGCATGTGGGGCATGATGGAATCGACGCTCGATCCCCGGATTGCTGCCGTGTCGGGCGTGTTGATCACCGCCGCCTTCCTGTTGATGCTGGTCATGGAATGGACGGTGGGCCTCACCCGCCGCATGCGCGAATAGGGAGTCATCATGGAAATCGTCCCGCAACCCTTGACCCAGGAAGCCTTCGCGCCGTTCGGCGACGTGATCGCCGTGCCCGACGTCGCCGGCCGCACCTACTACGAGGATGCGCTGGGCAACCTGCGGCCTGAAGCGCATGCCAGCCTCTCGGTCAGCCTGAAGGCCGAGACGCCGGAACGGCCGCTGAAGGCCGATCTCCTGGAACGCCACGAATTCTCATCACAGACCTTCATGCCGCTCGACGTCGGCCGCTGGCTGATCGTCGTGGCGCCGCATGCCAAGGCGGGCGGGCCCGACCTCGCTGGAGTGCGGGCCTTCATCGCCACCGGCAAGCAAGGCGTCACCTATCGGCCCGACACCTGGCACCATGGCCTCACCGTGCTCGACCGGCCCGGCCGCTTCGCCGTCTTCATGTGGCGCGACGGCGGCAAGGGCGACGAGGAGTTCGTGCCCGTGTCCCCCTTCACCATCCGCATTCCCTGATCCGGAGCCCGCGATGCCCTACGACGTCCGCCGCGATTTCATCGGATACGGCGCCAACCCGCCCGACCCGAAATGGCCGAACGGCGCCCGCCTCGCGGTGAATTTCGTCATGAACTACGAGGAAGGCTCGGAGCCTTCGATACAGGACGGCGAAGGCCACACCGAGATCGGCCTCAGCGATGCCAGCCGCATGGGTCAATCCATCCAGGGCCGCGACCTCGCCGCCGAAGGCCTGTTCGAATATGGCTCCAGGGTCGGCTTCTGGCGCCTGATGCGGCTCTTTCAGGAACGCGGCCTGCCGATGACCATCTTCGGCTGCGGCCTCGCGCTCGAACGCAATCCCGAGGCCGCCGCCGCGATCCGGAAGGCGGGCTTCGACGTTTGCTCGCACGGCTGGCGCTGGATCAAGCATTACGAACTCGACGAAGCCACGGAGCGCGACCACATCCGCAAGGCGATCACCGCCATCCAGAAGATGACCGGCGAGCGGCCGCTCGGCTGGTACTGCCGCTATGGGCCCGGCGTGAATACGCGGCGTCTCGTGATGGAGGAAGGCGGTTTCCTGTATGACAGCGACTATTACGGCGACGAGCTGCCGTTCTGGGTCACCGTCGACGGCAAGGCGCAGTTGGTGATCCCCTATTCGGTGACCAACAACGACGGCCAGTTCGGCGCCGCCATCGGCACCTCGGACCAGTGGTTCTCCTTCGTGCGCGACGCCTTCGACATGCTCTATCGCGAAGGCGCCACGACGCCCAAGATGATGTCGGTCGGCCTCCACATGCGCCTGATCGGCCATCCGTCGCGCGCCGTCGGGCTGGAGCGGCTGCTCGACCATATCCAGAAACATGACGGCGTCTGGGTCACCCGCCGCATCGACATCGCCCGCCACTGGATCAAGACCCATCCCTATCCCGGCAAGGGACTGAATGAGTAGTATCGTCCGTCATGACGGCGGGCGAACCAGTGGTGGTACGGGATTGGCGGCAGACGAAGGCCGCGCTGACGGCTGCGCGCGATGCGAAGCAATCGCCCGTTCTGTTGACGCCCGAGAATGCGGCGGCGACCTACGGCGCAGGCTATCTGGCCGCGCTCCAGGATCGCGCGCGCGCAGAATTTCCCGACGTGGCCTTCACCC
This sequence comes from Reyranella sp., assembly GCA_052386855.1. GTDB lineage: Bacteria > Pseudomonadota > Alphaproteobacteria > Reyranellales > Reyranellaceae > Reyranella. The sequence goes on along the minus strand of JBQTJT010000050.1, from coordinate 30,701 downwards.
TGATCGTCGATTGCGGCGACACGCCGGGCTATGCGCTTGCCTGCCTGCGCGCCGGCGTGTGCGCAATCTCGATGTCGCCGCACAATGAGAAAATCGCCGACATCGCCCGGCAGATGGGCGCTGAACTGGTAAGGAGACCGACATGAGCTGGCAGCCGACGCGCGACCTCGTGGGCTACGGCCCCAATCCGCCCGATCCGAAGTGGCCCGGCGGCGCCCGCGTCGCGATCAACTTCGTGATGAACTACGAGGAAGGTTCGGAGCCGTCGGTTCAGGATGGCGAGGGCTATACCGAAACCGGCCTCACGGAATCCTCAACCTCGTCGGTCGGCCTGCAGGGCCGCGATCTCGCGGGCGAGAGCATGTTCGAGTTCGGAAGTCGCGTCGGCTTCTGGCGCATCATGCGCGCCTTCCAGGAACGCGGCCTGCCGCTCACCGTCTTCGGCTGCGCGCTGGCGCTGGAGCGCAACAAGCTCGCGGCTGAGGCCATCAAGAAGTCGGGCTTCGACGTCTGCTGCCACGGCTGGCGCTGGGTGCGCCATTTTCAGCTGAGCGAAGCCGAGGAGCGCGAGCATATCCAGAAGGCGATCAAGTCGCTGAAGCAGACGGTCGGCGAGCGCCCGGCCGGCTGGTATTGTCGCTATGGACCCAGCGTCAACACGCGCCGTCTCCTGGTCGAGGAAGGTGGCTTCACCTACGATTCAGACTATTACGGCGAGGAGTTGCCGTTCTGGCAGACGGTCGAGGGCAAGCCGCACCTGGTCGTGCCCTATTCACTCACCAACAACGACGGCAAGTACGCCGCCGGCATGGTCCATGCTGACCAGTGGTTCAGCCTTGTCCGCGACGCGTTCGACGTCCTCTACCAGGAGGGCACCACGGCCCCGAAGATGATGTCGGTCGGCCTGCATATGCGGCTGATCGGCCATCCGGGCCGCATCGCGGGACTTTGGCGCTTTCTGGACCATGTCCAGAAGCACCATGGGGTATGGGTGACCCGACGCATCGACATCGCCAACCACTGGAAGGCGACGCATCCCTACAAAGGCAAAGGGCTCAATGAATGAGCTTCAGGTCTTCGCGCGCCCGGCAACCATGCGGACCTTACCGGGGGCGGCGAACCAGATCGAGGCGGCACCCAGCACGCTGAAGCCCAGCGCCACGGCGAAGGCCGTCGTGTAGCTGCCTTCGAGATCGTACAGCACGCCGGTGACCCAGGGCCCCGCCGCGCCACCGGCCAGCAACGAGACCATGAGCAGGCTGAAGATCGAGCCGAAGTGCGGGCCTTCGAAGATCTCGGCCACCACCGCGCCCATCAGGCTGGTGAAGGAATAACCCAGCACGCCCTGCGACAGGACCATGAGATAGAGCAGCGGCTCTGACGGTCCGGCGGCCAGCGCCAGGAGGGCGGCGTAACAGATCGCGAAGCCCATCGCGGCGATCGTCCAGACGATCTCGCGGCCGATGCGGTCCGAGAGCGCGCCGAGCAGGATCTGGCCGGGGATGCCGACCATCGCCACGAGGCCGAGCGCCCAGGCCGCCTGCATCGGGCTAAAGCCGATCTCGACCAGATACTTCGTCTGGTGCACCTGCACGGCGTACCAGGCATAGCCCCCACAGAAAAAACCGATGCAGAGCCACCAGAAGCGGCGCGTGCGGATCGCCCTGGCGACCGTCCATTCGATCGCGGTCCAGTGCGGATCGACGATGGCGGCCGCCCGATGCGCGGCGGCGACGCCTGCTTCCTTCGCGCCGTCGGGGAACAGGCCGAGATCCTGCGGCCGCTTGGTCACGATCAGGTTGATCGGCAGCAGCACGAACAGGGTCATCAGCCCGAGCGCCCAGCAGGCGCTGCGCCAGCCGTCCTTCAGGATGATCATCTGCAGCCAGGGCAGGATCAGGATCGCACCCACGCCCACGCCGGAAAAGGCGATCCCGATCGCGAGCGCGCGGCGGCGCACGAACCAGTTGGGCAGATACTGCGACTGCACGGAAAAGCTCATGCAGTTCGCCCCTGCCCCCACCAGCACGCCGAGCGTTGCATAGAGTTGCCATGGCGCCTCCATCACCGTGGCACCCAGCAGGCCCGCCGCCGTCAGCACGACGCCGATCTCGATCACGAAGCGCGGTCCGCGCCTGTCCATGACCCGGCCGACGACGGGGCTGATCACGGCGGACACCAGGAAGCCGAAGGAGAAGGCGCCAGCCGCCAGGCCGCGATCCCAGCCGAACTCGTCGACGATGGGCGGGAACATCAGCGAGAAGGCCGTGCGGGTGGTCACGCTCACCGCCACCGTCAGGAAGGCGACCGCGATGATCACCCAGCCGAAGAAGAACGGCAGGCGCGCCGCGAAGGAGACTGGCGACGGTCGAGGCTGCACCGATGTTTCCTTTGTCCGTTTCGCCAGCCGCATCGTGGCATGGAGGGGTGATCACAACCTGTCCACAGCTGCGCCTCGGGGTCAACGACGCGCCAGAGGTAGTCGGGCAGGTAGTCTGGCCCTGCGGGGCTTGAACCAGCCCTCCGGCACCGCTATCACCGGCGCAGCAGGCCAGAATGGACCGAATGGGAGCCCGGACGTGAAGATCACCCGTACCGTCAAGAAGATCCTCGACAACTACGAGAGCGACAACCCCGGCACCAAGGGCAATCTCGCGCGCATCCTGATGCACGGCCGCCTCGGCGGCTCGGGCAAGATGGTGATCCTGCCCGTCGATCAGGGCTTCGAGCATGGCCCCGCCCGCTCCTTCGCACCCAATCCCGATGCCTACGACCCGCACTATCACTACCAGCTCGCCATCGATGCCGGGCTGAACGCCTATGCCGCCCCGCTCGGCCCGCTCGAGGCTGGTGCCGATACCTTCGCCGGCGCCATCCCGACCATCCTCAAGGTCAACTCGGCCAACTCGCTGTCGACCAACAAGGACCAGGCGGTCACCGGCTCGGTGATGGATGCGCTGAAGCTCGGCTGCGCCGCGATCGGCTTCACGATCTATCCGGGCTCCGAATCGCAGTACGACCTGATGGAAGAGATCCGCGAGATGGCCGAGGAGGCCAAGTCCGTCGGCCTCGCCGTCGTGATGTGGTCCTACCCGCGCGGCGGCAAGCTCGACAAGCCGGGCGAGACCGCGCTCGACGTCTGCGCCTACGCCGCCCACATGGCGGCCCTGCTCGGCGCCCATATCATCAAGGTGAAGCCGCCCACCAACGTGCTGTGGCAGCCCGAGGCCAAGGCCGCCTACGAGAAGGCCAAGGTCGACACCTCGACGCTGGCGGCGCGCATCAAGCACGTCGTGCAGGCGTGCTTCAACGGCCGCCGCATCGTCGTCTTCTCTGGCGGCGAGGCAAAGGACCTGGAAGGTCTCTTCACCGAGATCCGCGGCCTGCGCGATGGCGGTGCCAACGGCTCGATCATCGGCCGCAACACCTTCCAGCGCCCGCGCGCCGACGCGCTCGACATGCTCGACAAGATCGTCGGCATCTACCAGGGCAAGATGTAGAGAACGGACTCCGGAAGCTGCGGGCCCGTGCCCGCAGCTACTTGAGCAGTCCCTCGCGGCGAACGTACTTGGAAATCTCGCTGGCGATCAGCGCGTTGCCGGCGGCACTCGGATGGCCGTCGCCGACGATGTAGGGATTGGGCCCACCCGCTTCCCGGTTGCGATGGAAGCTCTCCGTCAGGTCGAGCAGCCGGATGTTGCCGATGACACGCGCCAGGCCGTTGGGCGGTCCCCAATAGTTCGTGGGCAGATAGACGACGAGCAGCTGGGTGCCCATCTCGGCCGCGGTGCGTTCCATCTCGCGCAGAAGGAACCCCATGGCGCGATCCTTCCGGGCCTCGTCGGCCTCGTCGAACGTGGCCCGCGCGTATTCGATCCGGCCCTCGATGACGTCGATGCCGTGGGTCAGCCAGCGGACGGGATTGTAATTGTTGCCGGTGAGCTGCTGCTGCAGGCGCTTGACGCCGTTGCTCCACGGCAGCGCGATCCGCTGCTTGTCCTGTCCCTCCTCCACGACATGGGAAACGTCGAGGCAGAACGGGTAATAAGACGGCGCGCACGGCATGACGTTGCGCTCGAAATGATGGGCGATCATGCCGTAGACGATCAGCCTGGGCGCGAGGTCGCGGTTGCGCCGCAGGATCTGCAGCCCCTGCGTGGTGCCGTAGCTCGCCATGGCGAGATTCGAGACACTGGCCCCGAGTTCCCGCCCGACCGTGGCGGCGTAGGTCTGGGGATTTTCCAGCGCATAGCCCCAGGTGAATGAATCGCCCAGCGTGAGGATATCGACGCGGGCCGGGCTTCGTTGCCCGGGCCCGTCGACGCGGGCGCCGCGATCGTTGGTATAGACGTCGAAGGCGAAGGCCTTGCGGTCCTTGATCGCGGGATAGACGCGCCTGTTGTGGGAGCTGGGATTGGGGATCGCGCCGATCTCGGGATCGTAGATCACCAGCGGATCGCCCTCGGACGACATGGCGATGCCCGGAACGGTCAGATAGGCCGCAATCCAAATTCCCAGGAGCAGGCTTGCGATTGTTGATACCAACACCAGCAAGACAGTCTTCAATGGCTTGGCTTTTTTCACAGTCACCCGCTCGGCCGATGGGCGGCATTAGACCATGCTGCGGGGCCGGACAACGACAAGTTTCCGGCGCAATGGTCGCGCCTGGCCCACTCGACGGCACCCCGCGGACCGCATAAACCATGGCCGAATCACATGACCGAAACACGCCTCTATCTCATCTCGCCCGAGCGCCTCGAGCACCCGTCGATCTTCGCCGGCGATCTGCGCGCGGCGCTCGACGGCGGCGACGTCGCTGCCTTCCAGCTTCGCCTGAAGGACGTGGCCGACGATGCGATCGCGCGCGCCGCCGACACGCTGCGACCGATCTGCCAGCAGCGCGACGTGGCCTTCATCCTGAACGACCGGCCCGACCTCGCGGCCAAGCTCGATTGCGACGGCGTACATGTCGGCCAGGACGACATGCCTTACGCCGAGGCGCGGCGCATCGTGGGACCCCAGCGGCAGGTCGGCGTCACCTGCAAGGCCTCGCGCGACCTTGCCATGACGGCAGCCGAGGCCGGCGCCGACTACGTGGCCTTCGGCGCGTTCTTCACCTCCAACACCAAGGCCGTCACCACGCCAGCCTCGCTCGAGATCATCGAGTGGTGGAGCGAGCTGTTCGAGATCCCGTGCGTGGCGATCGGCGGCATCACGGTCGAGAACTGCCCTCAGGTGATCGCGGCCGGCGCCGACTTCCTGGCCGTCGCCGGCGGCGTCTGGAACCACAAGGACGGACCCGAGGCGGCGGTCCGCGCCTTCAACGAGCTTTTTTCAGCGGACCGGTAGCCACAGCACGTCCTCGATATGAGGCGCGCCCGTGGCCAGCATCACCAGCCGATCGAAGCCCAAAGCGATGCCGGCGCAGTCCGGCAGGCCGTGATCGAGCGCCGCCAGGAAATCGCCGTCGACTGGCCAGCGCAGGCCATAGAGACGTTCTTTTTCGTCCATGTCGGCTTGCAGTCGTGCCCGCTGGATCTCGGGATCGGTGAGTTCGCCGAAGGCATTGGCGAGCTCGACACCGCAGGCATAGAGTTCGAAGCGCTCGGCCACCCGCGGATCGCCTGGCTTGGCGCGTGCCAGCGCCGCCATCGCGATCGGGTACTCGCACAGGATGGTCGGCCGCTCCATGCCGAGCCGCTTCTCGATCTTCTCGAACATGACGCGGAAGAAGACATCGTCCCAGCTGTCGCCGACATGCATCGCCACGCCTGAAGCATGAGAGAGTTTTTCGGCACTGCCGACCGTCGCGAACAGGTCGACGCCGGCATGGCGATTAAAAGCCTCGGCCACGGTCAGCCGCTCGGGCTCGGCCCGGGGGTCGCAGCGATGACCCTGCCAGCGCAATTCTCCCACACCGGTGAGCGCCAGTAGCGCCGCGCAATCGGCCATGATCGCTTCGTAACCCACCCCGGCGCGATACCATTCCAGCATGGTGAATTCGGGATGATGGAGCGCGGACCCCTCGGCGTTGCGGAACACGCGCGCGAACTGGAAGAGTTTTGGGATGCCGCCGGCCAAAAGCTTCTTCATCGCGAACTCGGGCGAGCTGTGCAGCCAGCGTTCGCGCTCCTCGCCGTCGGGCAGTTCCCATTCCGTGGCGAAGCCCGCGAGATGGACTTCGGCACCCGGCGCCACCTGCAGGATCGGCGTCTCGACCTCGACGAAGTCCGCACTCTCAAACCACTGCCGCATCGCCGTCTGCAGGCGGGCGCGGGCCGCCAGGTGCGGCAGGCGTCGGCTGAGCTTGTCGGGGCGCCATTCGGTCATGCCGGACCATCGCATGCGGCGTGGACGCCGTGTAGGGTGCCGCCGCGATGACACCGAAACAGATCGACGCCTTCTGCGGCAAGCTGCCCGCCGCCACCCGCACCGTGCAATGGGAGGGCGTCATCGTCTTCAAGGTCGGTGGCAAGATGTTCTGCCTGATCGCGCCGCCCGATCATTCGGTCGGCCGGGTCTGCTTCAAGTGCCCGCCCGAGCACTACGACGCCCTCAGCCGCTCCGAAGGATTTCGCCCCGCCCCCTATCTGGCGCGCGCCAAGTGGGTGGCGCTCGACAACCCCGGGATCCTGACGCCGACCGAGACCAGGGCCTACCTCAAGCGGGCCCATGCCGTGATCGCCGCGGCCCTGCCGAAGAAGAAGCAGGCCGAACTCGGCCTATGAAGGCCCAGCGGGCCTCTGAAGGCCCTGCAGGCCCCGGCGGCCCGGTTGCGGCCCCCCGCCGCCTTTGATAGAAGGCCGCCCGTCGGCCTCGGCCCGCGCCCCGCGGACGAGGCCGAATTCCATTCATCCGAACCTCGACGAGACCCCGGTAAGCCCATGAAAGTTCCCGTCAATTCCATTCGCGCCGGCAACGTCATCGAATACAACGGCAAGCTCTGGGTTGCCTCCAAGGTCGAGCACATCAGCCCCGGCAAGGGCGGCGCGTTCGTGGCCATCGAGGCCAAGGCGCTGCGCGAGGGCAACAAGTTGCAGGAGCGCTTCCGCTCCGGCGAGACGATCGACCGCGTCCACATCGACGATCGCGAGTGCACCTTCCTGTTCAAGGACGAGAACGGCTACACCTTCATGGACAAGGAAAACTTCGAGCAGCTGGCGGTCGGCGCCGACGTGCTCGACGCCGATCTGGCCCGTTTCCTCCAGGACGGCATGGAAGTCGCCGTCTCACTCTATGAGGGCACGCCGGTCGGCATCGAGTTGCCCAAGACCGTGACGCTCGCCGTCATCGAGGCCGATGCCGTGGTCAAGGGCCAGTCCGCCTCGTCGTCGTACAAGCCCGCGGTCGTCGAGGGCGGCATCCGCGTGATGGTGCCGCCGCATATCGGCGTCGGCACGCGCTTGGTGATCAACACCGAGGATGGCAGCTACATGGAACGCGCCAAGGACTGATCAGACCGTGGCCCTTCCCACCGATCGCCCCCCCAGAGACCGCCCCCTCGGCGATCGTCCCCTTGCCCGCGTCGGCCGCGCGCCGATGGCGCCGGGCCGCGAGCGTTCGGGCCCGCCCGAGCGCCGTTCGCTGGCGCCACGCTCCGCCACTGTCACGGTGATGATCCGCGCCGCGTTCGCCGCGGCCAAGAACCTGAAGCGCGACTTCGGCGAGGTCGAGAACCTGCAGGTCTCGGAAAAGGGACCGGGCGATTTCGTCAGCCACGCCGACATCAAGGCCGAGCGCGTGCTGCGCGCCGAGTTGTTGAAGACGCGGCCGGAGTACGGCTTCCTCGGCGAGGAGAGCCGCGAGACCAAGGGCGACGGCCGCAACCGCTGGATCGTCGATCCGCTCGACGGTACCACCAATTTCCTTCACGGCGTGCCGCACTTCGCCATTTCGATCGGCCTGGAGCGCGACGGCGAGATTTTCGCGGCCGTCATCTATCAGCCGATCTCCGACGAGTTGTTCTGGGCCGAGAAGGGCAGCGGCGCCTTCATCGACACGCCGGCCGCGCGTTCGCGCCGCCTCCGCGTCTCCGGCCGCAAGGATCCGGCGCGCGCTCTGGTCGGCACCGGCATTCCCCACATCGGCAAAGGCGGTCATGCCGACTATCACGCCAAGCTCGCTGCCGTGACCGAGCGTACCGCAGGCGTCCGCCGCTGGGGCGCGGCTGCGCTCGACCTAGCCTTCGTGGCGGCCGGACGCTTCGATGCGTTCTTCGAATTCGGCCTCGCTTCGTGGGACGTCGCCGCCGGCCTTCTGCTGGTGCGTGAAGCCGGCGGCTTCGTGGGCGACATCTCGGGCCAGCCCTACGTCCTGGGTGGCCCCTCGATCCTGGCCAGCAATGCCGGCCTCCGCGATCCGATGATCGAGATCCTCACGGGCAGCCGGCCTACAGAGTCGCTTTAGGCGTCGTTCCAGACGTCGCTGCAAGCCGATTTCGTCAACCGAAGACGTTATGTCCCCACCGCCAGCAGGTTGAGCGGAGAGGCGCCATTGGCTATTCTCCGCCCGCCGGCGCGCGCGCTTGCTGCAGACTGTCTCGACTCGCCAAAACCTTTGAAAGGCAATCGGTTATGCCAACGTGTTCGGTCGCCGTGCGCAGTCTCGCTCTTGCGGTTTTGAGCCTCGGTGCCGCATCGGCCGCCTTCGCCCAGGGACCGAACGTGACGGCCTTCAACCCCTACTCCGGCATCGGCCTGCCCGGTGGACCGGTGCCCCAATATGGCCCGCAGGCGGCCTATCCGATCGTCGATACGGTGGGCCCGACGGCCGGCGGCCCGGCCTTCAACCCCTGGCAGCCCGGCGCCAATGTCGGCGCGGCCTACCCCGTTTCTGCCGGCTCTGTCTCTGCTGGCTCCGTTTCAGCCGGTGTCGTCTCTGCCCGCTCGGTCGCGGCCGGCGTGCCGGCGCCCAGCTACGGCTACAACTCCGGCGCCTACCTGCCGGCCCCGCCGCCCGGTCCGATCGAGAGTCGCGTGGTGGCGATTCCCGAACTGGGCAACGCGCCGTCGCGGCGCGAGAGCTACACGCCGGTCCCGACCTACACACCGCCCTCGCCACCCATCGCGCCGCCCGTGGCAGCACGCCCCGAACCGACGCCCACGCCTATGCCAGCGCGCGTGGCACCACCGCCCGCGGCCAGTCCGGCCCCTGTTGCCGCCCCCGTCGCGGTGACGCCCGCGCCCCCGGCCGCCACACCGGCACCGCCGCCGCCGCCGGTACGTGCCGCGGCAGCCGCCGCCCCGCCTCTGCCGCCCGAGCCGGTGGCCCCGCCGTCCAGGGGCACCGTGGCCGCCACCATCGCTTTTGCCGGCCAATCGGCGGAACTCAACGCTTCGGCCAAGACCGATCTCGATCGGCTGGCCAAGAACCTCGGCGATCGCAGCTTGCGCCAGATCGAGATCCGCGCCTACGCCGGCGGCGCCGATCCGGACAGCCGCAAGATCTCGCTCGCCCGGGCGCTGGTCGTCCGCAGCTACCTGATCGACAAGGGCGTGAAGACGCGCATCGAGGTCGGAGCCTTCGGCGGCGACAGCAGGGGCGGCGGCAGCGATCGCGTCGATATCCTGGTGCCCAACTCGTGATCGATCTCCAGCCGCGCCGCGGCCGTCGCCGACATGAGTAATCCCCTTCCCTATCTGATCCGGATGCTGCTGTTCCTGGTGGCCGTCGGGGGCCTGGCCTACATCCTGCACGAGGACCTGCTGCGCGTGTTCCTGAACACGCCGATCCTGAACGGCGTCATCGTGGGCGTGCTCGTGATCGGCATCTTCTTCGTCATGCGCCAGGTCATCTCGCTGTGGCCCGAGGTGCGGTGGCTGCGCCGCTTCCAGCACCGCGAGCAGGGAGCCCCCCTGCTCGAGACCCATACGATCAACCTGCTGGCGCCGATGGCCGCCATGCTGGGCGAACGGCAGGATAATTTCCGGCTCTCGCCCACGGCCACGCGCGCGCTGCTCGATGGCATCGCCACCCGCCTCGACGAGCGTCGCGAACTCACGCGCTACCTGATCGGACTGCTGATCTTCCTCGGCCTGCTCGGCACCTTCTGGGGCCTGCTGGAGACCATCGGCGCGGTTGCCGATGCCATCAACGGCCTGCAGGTCACGGGCGGCGATGCCGTGCAGATGTTCGCCAAGCTCAAGGCCAGCATCGACGGCCCGCTGAAGGGCATGGCGACGGCGTTCGGCGCCTCGCTGTTCGGCCTTTCCGGCTCGCTGGTCCTGGGCTTCCTCGAACTGCAGGCGAGCCAGGCGCAGGGCCGCTTCCACATCGAACTCGAGGAGTGGCTCGCCGGTGCCACCCACCTCTCCAGCGGCAGCCTGCACAGCGAGGGCGAGCAGGGCGTGTCGGCCTATGTCGAGGCGCTGCTCGAGCGCACCGCCGATGGGCTCGACGACCTCACCCGCACGCTGCGGCGCAGCGAGGAGAGCCGCGAGGCAACGACCAGCGCTAGTGCCACGCTGGTCGAGCGTCTTGCCGCGCTGGCCGAGACCATGCGCGCCCAGCAAACCCTTCTCGCCCGCCTGGCCGAGCATTCGATCGAATTGCGCGGCACGGTCAACCGCCTGTCCGAGCGGTCGCCGGACGGCGACCGCGAGGCGCTGCAGATCCATCAGCGCAACATCGAGGCGAACCTCGTCCGCCTGGTCGAGGAAAGCGTGCGCGGCCGCACCGCGCTCGCCGACGAGCTGCGCGGCGAGTTCCGCCTGCTTGCCCGCACCATCGCCTCGACCCGCGGTCAAACCCTGCCGCCGGGCGAAGGCTAGCCGGATATGGCGGGCGCCTCGTCTCGCCGCCGCGCCGGAGCCGCCGACTATACGTGGCCGGGCTACGTCGATGCGCTCACGACGCTGCTGATGGTGCTGATCTTCCTGCTGTCGCTGTTCAGCGTCGCGCAGTTCACGCTGTCCGATACCCTGAACAACCGCGACAGCTCCATCGCCTCCCTCAACAAGCAGATCGGCGATCTCGCCAGCCAGCTGTCGATCGAGAAGACGGCGAGCCAGGGGCTTCAGCAGGATATCGAGAAGCTCACCCTGCAACTTCGTCAGTCAACCGCCGAACGCGACCGGCTGAGCGCCGACCTCGCCACGGAACGCCGGACAGCCGACGGGCTCAAGATCGAGCGCGACCAGCTCACCGAACGCCTGACCTCGATGCTCGCCGAACGCGACCGGCTTGCCGGGGTGCTCAAGCAGACCACCAGCGACGCCGAAACCAAGAGCGCCGACCTGCAGAAGGAAATCGAGCGCCAGAGGCTCGAACTCACGCGCCTCGCGGCCTCGCTTGCCGCGGCCAACGACGAGAAAGGCAAGTTCTTCGCCGATCTCACCGAGGAGCAGAAGCTCTCGGCCGAGCAGAAGGCCGCCGTCGTGCGGCTCACCGCCGAACTGTCCGGCCTCAAGGACGAACTCGCCCGCCTCAACGTCGCGCTCGAGTCCGCCGACGCCAAGGCCAAGGAGCAGCAGGTCCAGATCGTCGATCTCGGCCAGAAGCTCAACCGCGCGCTCGCCGCCCGGGTCGAGGAACTGGCGCGCTACCGCTCCGAATTCTTTGGCAGGCTGCGCGAGGCACTGGCCGGCCAGCGCGACGTCCAGATCGTGGGCGACCGTTTCGTCTTCCAGTCGGAAGTGCTGTTCGCCTCGGGCTCGGCGGTCCTGCAGCCCGGCGGCGAGAAGCAGCTCGCCAGCGTCGCCCAGCGGCTGGTCGAGATTTCCTCGCGCATCCCGAAGAACATCAACTGGGTGCTGCAGGTCGACGGGCACACCGACAGCACACCGATCGCCAACGCGATCTTTCCGTCCAACTGGGAACTGTCCGCCGCCCGGGCCATCGCGGTCGTGAAGTTCCTGCACAAGGAAGGCATTCCGAACGACCGCCTGGTGGCCGCCGGTTACGGCCAGTACCAGCCGCTGTCGACCATCGACACCGCCCGCAACCGGCGCATCGAGCTGAAGCTCACGAATCGCTAGAGCAATCCCGTCTAGAGCAGGCCAAGTCGCTTCAGTTCGGCTGCCATTTCCCGCGGCATGTCGGCGGTATCGCCGTGCGACAGGTCGGGCGGCGCGCTGCCCGGCTCGAGATAGCGCCAGCCCTGGAAGGCCTTGCAGGCCTGTGGCGCGGTCGGCACCAGGGTCCGCCGTACCTTGATCCGGCAGTATTTCCGGGCCTCTTCCTTGTCGAAATCCTGCTCGAAGCCGACCAGTTCCTGGCGACAGCGGATGACACCCCGGACGACCCAATAGAGCGAGCCGCCGGCGAGCAACTCCTCGGAGCGCTTGGGCGTATTGCGGGTGTAGACCCAGTGGGGCGAGCGCGGGCTTTGCCGGCGCTGCTTGCGCCGCGCCGACTGGACCACCTTCATATGGGCGAGATCGTCGACGCCGACCGCGAGTTTGATGAGATGCAACACCATCGCTTGCGCTTAGAACGCAATGCGAAGGCACTCAAGCCGGGCCTATCCACAGCGTGTCGGCCGCGCCACAGCCCGGAAACATTCACAACGCCCGCGTCAGTCTCCACAGTGTCTTCACAATCGGCGGCATAGACTGCGCTCGCTTGCTGTGGGGGTTCTCATGAATAAGTCGACGCTGACTGCCTTGGTCGTGGCTCTGATGCTGGGATCGGGCATCGCGGGCTATCTCATCGGAACGCCTGGCGAGCAACTCGACCGCCCCTCGCCGCCACCCCGCACCGCGTCGGTCACGCCCGCCCCGGTAGCGCCGACCGCACCTGTCGCCCCCGCTTCAGGCAGCCTGGCGCCAACGCCGATCGCCCAACCGGCCGCTGCCCCCAACGAGCCCTTCGCCTACCGCCGCCTCGGCATCGACAGCTCGCGCGCCGACGGCGAGGCCTGCCTTGCCTTCAACAAGCCGCTGGCCGCCGGCGACGTGAAATACCCCGACTACGTCCGCATCGAACCGGAGGTGAAGTCGGCGCTGCGCGTGGTCGACGACCGGTTATGCGTCGGTGGCCTCAGCTATGGCCAGGACTACAAGGTCAAGCTGCTCCAGGGCTTCCCCGGCCGCGACGGCGCCAAGCTCGATGCCGAACGAACGGTGGATGTCGCGATGGGCGCGCGCCCGGCCGTCGTCACCCTGCCGGGCAAGGGTTTCATCCTGCCGCGCGGCTCCGCCGCCGGTCTTCCCGTCACCACCATCAACGTCTCCAAGGTCGGCTTCGCCGTCTATCGCGTCAACGAACGCGCCATCGAGCGCTTCGCCGGCGACCGCTACGACGCCACCTTCCCAGGCTCCGAGCCGATCACCGAATCGTGGTCGCTGCGCTCGTGGCTGAACGGCTCCAACGGCGTCCGACTGTGGCGCGGCACGATGGAGGTGCGCAACGTTCCCAACCAGCCGGTCATTACCGCCTTCCCGATCCGCGAGACGATCAAGGACTGGAAGCCCGGCGCCTACTTCGTCGTGGCCTGGAATTCGGCGCGCCCGCCGTCGCAGAACGACGACGATGACGAGGATCAATCCAGCTCCAGCGCGTCGGGCCTCTGGGTGATCGACACCGATATCGCGCTCACCACCTTCACCGGCGACGACGGTCTCAACGTCTTCGCCCGCTCGCTGCAAAGCGCTCAGCCGCTGGCCGGCCTCGAAGTCGTCCTGCTGTCGCGCGGCAACGAGCCCATCGCCAAGGCCGTCACCGCGGCCGACGGCCGCGCAAGCTTTGCCGCCGGTCTCATGAAAGGCCGGGGCGCGGCAGAACCCGCCGCCGTCATGGCCTCCGACGCGGCCAAGCAGGAATTCTCCCGGATCGAGCTCAGCAAGGCCGCGTTCGATCTCTCGGACCGCGGCATCGATGGCCGCGCTCAGCCCGGGCCGGTCGATGCCTTCCTCTACACCGAGCGCGGCATCTATCGCCCCGGCGAGACGGTGCAACTCATGGCGCTGCTGCGCGACCAAGGGGCCACGGCACTTGCCGACATGCCCGTGACCCTGATCGTGAAGCGACCCGACGGCACCGAATTCACCCGCTTCACCCATGCGCTGCAGGCGGCAGGCGCCCCGCACCAGGCGATCGCGCTGCCGAAATCGTCGCGCCGCGGGCGCTGGTCGGTGGCTGCCCACATCGATCCCCAGGCCGCGCCGGTCGGCCGCGTCGATTTCTCGGTCGAGGATTTCGTGCCTGAGAAGCTCAAGGTCGAGCTCACCTCCGACCAGGCAATCCTGCGCCCCGGCCAGGCGAATGGCTTCGCCGTGTCGGCCGACTTCCTCTATGGCGCCCCAGCCTCGGGTCTCTCGGTCGAGGCCGACATGCGCGTCACCGTCGACGAGCAGCCCTTCCCCGCCTTCGCCAAGTACCGGTTCGGGCCGGAGTCCGAGCGCGAGAAGTTCGAGCCGCCGTTCATTACGCTCACCGCGCCGGAAACCGACGATGCCGGCAAGTCGCGCATCGAATGGGGCGGCGACCAGGTGAAGGACACCGTCCTGCCGCTCAAGGCGCAGCTCACGGCGCGCGTGTTCGAGCCCGGCGGCGGCCGCGCCACCAAGACCGACAAAGTCGTGCCGATGCGCAGCCGCGACGCCTATCTGGGGATCAAGCCCGCGTTCGAGGGCCGCTACTCGCGCGAAGGCATCGATACCGAGTTCGACATCGTGGCCGTCGATGCCGCAGGGGCGCAGATCACCCGGCCGAACGTCGAATATCGCATCGACCGGATCGAGTATGCCTACCAGTGGTACCAGGTCGATGGCCGCTGGCGCTGGCAGGCGATCCCCAACGAGCGTCTGTTGATTGCCGACACGATCGCCCTCAAGGCCGACGCGCCGGTACGACTCGCGCGCCGCCTCACCTGGGGCCCCCATCGCCTCACGGTCGTCGACAAGGAAAAGGACACGTCCAGCAGCACGACGTTCTACGTCGGCTGGTATGGCGGCGGTGCTGCCGAGGAGACGCCCGACACGCTCCGCGTGGCGAGCGACAAGCAGAACTACGCGCCGGGCGACACCGCGCGGCTGCGCATCGAAGCGCCGTTCGCCGGCGAGGCGCTGATCGCCATCGCCACCGACCGCATCGTGACGACCTACACCGCCCAGGTTCCCGCCGGCGGCACCACCATCGACGTGCCGATGAAGGCCGAATGGGGTGCCGGCGCCTATGCGCTGGTGACGGCATGGCGGCCGCTGTCGGCGCCCGCCGACCGCACGCCGACGCGCGCCATCGGCGCCGTCTGGCTCGCCCTCGATCCGGCGCTGCGTACACTCGGAGTCCAGATCGGTGCGCCCGAGAAGGTAACGCCGCGTCAGCGCATCGATGTGCCGGTGCGCGTCGCCAACCTCAAGGGCGAGGAAGCCTTCATCACCCTGGCGGCGGTCGACGAGGGCATCCTGCAGCTCACGCGGTTCCGCACGCCCAATCCGGCCGAATTCTACTTCGGCAAGCGCCAGCTCGGCGTCGCCATGCGCGACGACTACGGCCGCCTGCTCGACGGCCGCGCCGACGATCTCGGCCGCATCCGGACCGGCGGCGATTCGGGCGACATCGGCGGCCTCGACATCGTGCCCACACGGACCGTCGCGCTGTTCAGCGGCCCGGTGAAGCTCGACGACAAGGGCGAGGCCAGGATCGCGCTCGATATCCCCGACTTCATCGGCCAGCTCCGGTTGATGGCGGTCGCCTACGGCAAGACCCGTGTCGGCTCGTCCGAGCATCGCCTGTTCGTGCGCGATGCCGTCACCGCCGACGTCGTGCTGCCGCGCTTCCTGGCGCCGGGAGACAATGGCCGCGTGGCGCTGTCGCTGCACAATGTCGAGGGCCAGGCCGGCGACTACCGGGTGACGATGGAGACCACGGGTGCCGTGGCGCTTGAACGCCCCGTGGCCGAGACGAGACGTCTCGCCGCCAACCAGCGCGATCTGCTGTCGTGGAGCCTCAAGGCCGGCGATCCCGGCTTCGGCAAAGTCACGGTCTCGGTGGCGGGGCCGGGCAACTTCGCGGTCAAGCGAGAATGGGATATTCAAGTGCGGGCGGCCCAGACGCCGACCGCCATCGACACCGTGGCCCAGCTCGAGCCCACGCGCGAACTGACGCTCGATCGCAACGTGACGGCGCCCTTCGCAGCCGGCACGGCGGTGGCGAGCGTGGCGCTGTCGCGCACGCCCGGCATCGACGTCCCGGCCCTGCTGCGCGCGCTCGACAAATATCCCTACGGCTGCATCGAGCAGACCACCAGCCGCGCCCTGCCGTTGCTCTACTACAACGACGTGGCGTTGCTGGGATACGGGCCGGCCGATCCCCGCATCGGCGATCGTGTCCAGGACGCGGTCTATCGCATCGTCGACATGCAGCTCTACGACGGCTCGTTCGGCATGTGGGGTCCGTTCGGCAATGCCGCCGCCGAATGGCTGCAGGGCTATGCTCTCGACTTCCTGCTGCGCGCCCGCGACCAGCAGATGGCGGTGCCGGCGGCGTCGCTGCAGCGTGGCCTCACCTGGCTCAACCGCACCGCCGATCGCCTGTCGCCCAACGCGCAGGCCTATGCCTGGTACGTGCTGGCCAAGGCCGGCCTCGCCGATCCCGGCCGGGTCCGCTACTTCCAGGACACGAAGGGATCCGAGATCAAGGGCGGTCTCGCCTGGGCCCAGCTCGCCGCCGCGCTGAACCAGGTGGGCGAGCCCGGCCGCGCGCGCCTGGCCTTCGAGCTCGCCCGCCGGAACATCGATGAGCGCGATCCCAACGACTATTACGGCTCGCCGCTGCGCAACCGCGCCGCCCTTCTCGCGCTTGCCTCGGAAGCCGGCGGCCGCGAAGGCGTGACCCAGGTCATGGCCTCGGTGCGCGAGCGCCTCACTGCC
The DNA here is from genome assembly GCA_052386855.1 of Reyranella sp. Taxonomy (GTDB): domain Bacteria; phylum Pseudomonadota; class Alphaproteobacteria; order Reyranellales; family Reyranellaceae; genus Reyranella. The sequence continues at coordinate 13,890 of JBQTJT010000050.1, read as the reverse complement.
CGGATCGACGACACCACCACACAGGAACAGGCGTGGCTGGTGCTGGCCGCGCGCGCCCTGGCCGGCGGCGGCGACTTCGCCTACTCGGTCGACGGCGTGACCGCCAAGTCCGCCAGTGAGCCCGTCGTGATCAACCCCGACCAGGCCGCGATCAACCGCGGGCTCCGCGTCAGGAACGACGGCGACAAGGCCGTCTGGATGCAGGTGACGGCGCGCGGCGTGCCGCGCGATCCGCAGCCGGCCGGCGCCAACGGCCTCAGCGTCACGCGGCGCCACCTGACGTTCACCGGCGAACCGGCCGATCTTTCCAAGGTCCGCCAGAACGACCGCCTGATCGTGTCGGTGAGCGGCCGCAACCTCGAGGGCGGCTATCACGAGGTGGCACTGCTCGACCTGCTGCCGGCCGGTTTCGAGATCGAATCGGTGCTGAACGAGGAGACGGCGAAGTCCTTCCCGTTCCTGTCCAAGCTCACCGTGCCCCGCATCGCCGAGGGCCGCGACGACCGCTTCTTCGCATCCTTCAATCTGGGCGACCGGACCTATCGGACCTGGTGGGACAACGAGAATCGCTTCGGCAACTCCTACCATGTGGCCTACATCGTCCGCGCCGTCACTCCGGGCACCTTCGCGCTGCCGGCGGTGAACGTCTCCGACATGTACGCCCCGCGCGTCTATGCCCGCAGCGCCATGGGCAGTGTCACGGTGGCACCACGCTGATCCCATGAGCGCCCGGCGCCTCCTCGTCGGAGTTGCCCTCGCCGCCGCGGGCCTGGCGGCGACGCTGCTGGCGCTCGACCGGCTGTTCCCGCCCGATCTCGCGCGCTACCAGGAACGATCGACCGAGATCGTCGATGCCAACGGCCGTCTGCTGCGCGCCTTCACCACGCCCGACGGCAGGTGGCGGCTCAAGACCACGGCCGACGATGTCGATCCGGTCTATCTGGCATTGCTGAAAGCCTACGAGGATCGCCGCTTCGACCAGCACGTGGGCGTCGACCCGCTGGCCGCCATGCGCGCGGCCGGCCAGTGGATCGGGCGCGGACGCATCGTCTCCGGCGCCTCGACCCTCTCGATGCAGGCCGCGCGCCTGCTCGAACCGCGACCCCGCAGTTTGCTTACCAAGACGATCCAGTCGGCCCGCGCGCTGCAGCTCGAGTGGCGCTACTCCAAGCGCGAGGTGCTGGCGATCTACCTCACGCTGGCGCCGATGGGCGGCAATCTCGAAGGCGTGCGCGCCGCCTCCTTCGCCTATTTCGGCAAGGAGCCGAAGCAGCTCAGTGTGGCGGAAGCGGCGTTGCTGGTTGCGATTCCGCAATCACCGGAGCGCCGCCGGCCCGATCGCGCCGCCGACCGGGCGCAGGCAGCGCGGGACCGCGTGCTGGTGCGCGGCCTGGAACACGGAATCGTCGACCAGGCCGCCTACGAAAAAGCGATCAGCCGTGCGGCGCCGGCGCGCCGGCTGGCGTTGCCGATGCAGGCGCCGCATTTGTCAGCGTGGCTGGCCGGCCAGTCGCCGGGCACCAGTGTACCGACGACGCTGCGCTACGAGTTGCAGACTGCTCTTGCGCGGCTCGCGGCCGAGGAGCGTGGCCAGTTCGCGGACAAGGCCGAGATCGCCATGGTCGTGCTCGACAACCGTACCGGCGGAGTCGTGGCCTGGCTGGGCGGCTCCGATTTCTTCGGCCGCACTGGCCAGGTCGATCTGGTGCGCGCCCATCGTTCGCCGGGTTCGGCGCTGAAACCGCTGATCTACGCCATGGCCTTCGACGACCGCACGCTGCATCCCGATACACTGGTCGAGGATGTGCCAGTGCGCTTCCGCGACTGGCTGCCGCGCAACTTCGACCGCGACCACCAGGGCGCCGTCACCGTGCGCCGCGCGCTGCAGCAATCGCTGAACGTGCCGGCCGTGCTGGCGATGGAAAAAGTCGGCCCGCAGCGCTTCCTCTCGACCTTGCGCACGGCGGGCGTCGCGCCGGGCCTGCCACCGGGCGATTCGGGCAATTCGCTGGGCATCGCGCTCGGCAGCGCCACCATCTCGCCGCTGGAAATGGCCGGGCTCTACGCCGGCCTCGCCAACGGCGGCGGCTTCGCCCCACCCATCGTGCGCCGTGATCGTCCGCCCCCCGCACCTGTCAGGCTGATCGGCCCGACCGCCGCCTGGTATGTTGCCGAGGTGCTGGCCGACGCGCCGCTGCCCGAAGGCTTCGCCTCGCTTCCCGTGGCGCTGCGCGATCGGCGCATCGCCTACAAGACCGGCACTTCCGCCGGCTTCCGCGACGCCTGGGCCGCGAGCTACAGCGCCAACTGGACGGTCGTCGTCTGGGTCGGCCACGCCGACGGCACGCCGCGTCCCGGCCAGCTCGGCCGCCTCGCGGCACTGCCGATCGCCCTGAGAGCTTTCAGCCGCCTGCCCGCCGAGGACAATCGCGCCACCCCGCCGCCGCCCGACGTGCTGCGCGTCGCCTCCCATCGCGAGCTGCCGCTGCGCATGCGCACGCTCGCGCCGGCCGTCGAAAGCCCAGGCGAGAACCGGGGTGGGCCGCGCATCGCCTATCCGCCGGCCGACGCCCGCATCGAACTGCGCGCCCGCGAGGCCGTGCCGCTGAGCGCCATGGGCGGCGAGGGCCGCCTGCGCTGGCTGGTCGATGGCCGACCGCTCGACAGCGCCAAATGGGTGCCCGACGGCCCCGGCCAGGCGCGCGTGGCCGTCGTCGATGAGGCCGGCCGTTCGACGTCGGTGACGGTGCGGATCGTCGAGCGTCGCTGATTATCTATGCTCTTGTCAGGCAGGCCGAACTGCTGATTTATGGGTGTGGCCGCCCAGTGGCCGGGACAGGAGCCTTTTCAGGCATGGCATCAAAGAGCCTCGTTCTTATTTTTGCCGCGATAATCGCGCTTAGCCTGCCGACGCAGGCGCAGGAGGCCGCACCGGCCGCGTGGCGGGTCGAATGTACCGGCGACGGCAAGACGCTGGAGTGCCGCGCCGTCCAGCAGCTGGTCGCCCAGGAGAACAAGCAGCTCGTCATCCAGCTTGCCGCACGGCTCGGCCCGGACAAGGCGCCGATGCTCGGCCTGCAGCTTCCCCTCGGCATCAACCTCGCCGAGCCGATCCAGCTCAAGGTCGACGCCGGCAAGGAGGAGCGCTTTCCGGTGCAAACCTGCACCACCGCCGGCTGCCTGCTCAGCATTCCACTGAAGGACCCGCTGCTGGCGTCCATGCGCACGGGCACGCTGCTCAAGGTCATCGTCTTCGATGCCAACAAGCGCGCGATCACGATCGACGTGCCACTCCTGGGATTCGGCCTCGCGTTCGACAAGGCCACGAAGTGAGGCGGGGCTAGGCGCCTTTTGCCTTGAGGGCCTGCGCCACTTTCGACGCCGGCTCGCGACCCAGCGCCACGCAGATCTCGCGACCCGCCTTGGCGATGGCATCGAGATCGACGCCGTGGGCAATGCCCAGCCCGTTCATCAGGTAGAGCACGTCCTCGGTGCCGACATTTCCCGAGGCGCCCTTGGCATAGGGACAGCCGCCGAGGCCGGCCACGGCGGTGTCGAACACGGTGATGCCGCGCTCCATGACCGCCATGATGTTGGCCAGCGACTGGCCGTAGGTGTCGTGGAAATGTGCCGCGATCTTTTCACGCGGAATCTTTTCGGCCACCGCGTCGATCATGGCGACGCAATCGGCGGGCGTGCCGACGCCGATCGTGTCGCCGAGCGAAACCTCGTAGCAGCCCATCCTGAACAGGCGCTCCGACACTTCGGCGACCTTCTCGGGCGCCACCTTGCCGTCGTAGGGGCAGGCGATCACGGTCGAGACGTAGCCGCGCACCTTCATGCCGTGCTTTTGCGCTGCCTCCATCACGGGGGCGAAGCGTTCGAAGCTCTCGTCGATCGAGCAGTTGGTGTTCTTGCGGCAGAAGGCTTCCGACGCCGCCGTGAAGATCGCGATCTCTTCGCAGTGGGCCTCGACCGCCCCGTTCATGCCCTGCTTGTTGGGCACCAGCACGGGATAGCTGACGCCCGGCTTGCGCTTGATGCGGGCCATCACCTCGTCGGTGCTGGCCATCTGCGGCACCCATTTGGGCGAGACGAAGCTTCCGGACTCGACGGCGCTATGGCCCGCGGCCGTCAGCGCATCGATCAGCGCAACCTTGGCCTCGACCGGCACGGGCCTGGCCTCGTTCTGCAGGCCGTCGCGCGGCCCCACTTCGACCAGCCGTACACGCTTGGGATAATTCATCGTCGCCTCCGGGCTATCCTCATTCGAGACAATTCAGCGCGACGCCAGCTTCGCCATCGCCCGGTCGGCCGCCGTCAGAGTCTCGTCGATTACGGCGTCGTCATGCGCCGTCGAAAGGAACCAGGTCGCGCGCTGGTTGACGCGAATTCCTTCTTCCTGAAGCGCCGCGTGGAAAGCCATCGCCATGTCGCGGTCGCAGGCCGCCGATTCGCGGTAGTTACGGGGCGCCGCCCCGCGCGTGAAGAATGTCTGGAAGATCGCCGGCATGCCTTGCACCAGGACCGGCAGCCGGTGCTTGGCGCCCAGGCCCGCCAGTCCGTCCATCAGGCGCGTTCCTCGTGCTTCCATCTGCCGGTAGATGGCACCGCCGTCGCGCTCCAGCACGTCGAGCGCCGCCAGGGCCGCGGCCATGCTCTGGACATTACCGTTATAGGTACCGCCGTGCATCACGCCCTTGTCGAGCAGGATGTCCATGACATCGCGGCGCCCCGCGACCATCGCCAGCGGGAAGCCGGCGGCCACCGCTTTGGCGTAGACCGAGAGATCGGCCGACACGCCCAGGCACGCCTGCGCGCCACCGAGACCGACGCGGAACCCGGTGATGACTTCGTCGCAGATGAACAGCGCGCCCTCGGCACGACAGAGGTCGCGGACCCCGGCGAGATAGCCGGGTTGCGGCAGGATGGCGCCGCCGTTCACCATGATCGGCTCCATGATCACACCGGCGATCTGACCGGGATAGCGCTCGAACGCCTGCGCGAGGGCTTTCAGATCGTTCCAGCCAGCGACGGCCACGTCGTCCAGAACGCTGGGCGGCATGCCGGGCGAGCCCGCAACCGCCACCGGTGCATCGGCAGGACCGGCCTCGTTCAAGGACGGACGGGTGCTGATATAGGCTTGGTCGCTCCAGCCGTGATAATGGCCCTCGAATTTGAGAATTCTGTTCCGCCCCGTGAAGGCGCGGGCCAGCCGCATCGCCATCAACACCGCTTCGGTGCCCGAGGTGGCGAAGCGGACGACCTCGGCGCTCGGCAACAGGCGGCACAGTCGCTCCGCCAGCTCCGTTTCGCGTGGATTTTGCGCCGCGAACAACTGGCCTTCGGCCAGGGAGGCGGCCACTGCATCGATCACGGGCTTCGGCGCATGCCCGAGGATGGCAGGGCCATTGCCCAGGACATAATCGATATGGACGTTGCCATCGACGTCGTGCAGCCAGGCGCCCTCTCCACGGTCGAAGAACAGCGGCACCGGCGTACTCGCATAGCGGACGTTGCTGCTGACCCCGCCGGCAAGGTGCGTCCTGGTACGCTCATAAAGCGCGATCGACTTCGCGTAGCTGCGCATGGCTCCCACCCGGCAAAAACGATGCTTCCCCCTTATGAGCTTCGCCCATATTGGTTCCCGCCCATCCTATGCTAGATTTTCGCAATATGGAGGACGGAATGGCCACAGCTCTCAGCAATCAACGCATCGCCTGGTTCAACGGCAATTTCGTGCCCGAAGGCGACGTGGTGATCCCGTTCCGCGACCGCAGCTGGAAGTACGGCGACGGCGCCTTCGACATGACTCGCACCTTCAACGGCCAGCCGTTCCGCCTGAAGGAGCACATCGACCGCTTCTATCGCTCGTTGCGCTACCTGGAAATCGATCCGGGCCTCTCGGCCAAGGAAATGGTCGCGCACAGCGAGGAAGTCGTTGCCCGCAACGAGCACCTGCGCGCCGAGGTCGGCGACTGGTGGCTGGGCCAGCGCGTCAGCCGCGGCGTCGATGCCGTGGGCGACGAAGGCTGGGACCACACCGGCCCCAACGTCGTGATCGAGATGACGCCGCTGCCGTTCGCCAAGCGCGCCAAGCAATACCGCGACGGTGCCGAGGTGATGACCACGACGGCGCGCCGCATCGCGCCCTCGATGTTGTCGCCGCGCGCCAAGACGCACAACTACCTCAACATGATCATGGCCGAGAAGCCGGTGAAGGCGCTCAACCCCGATGCCTGGGCGCTGCTGCTCGACGAGAACGGCAACCTGGCCGAGGGCATGGGCAGCAACATCTTCATCGTACGCGAGGGCGCACTGTTCACGCCGTCCGAGCGTTACGTGCTGCCCGGCGTCAGCCGGCAGATGACGATGGATATGGCCAAGCGCATCGGCGTCGCCTGCACGCAGGGTGACATCGACATGTTCGACGCCGCCAACGCCGATGAGATGTTCCTGACCTCGACCAGCCTCTGCATCCTGCCGGTGAAGAATTTCAACGGCGCCCAGGTCGGCGACGGCAAGACGCCCGGCCCGATCACCAAGCGGCTGATCGACGCCTATTCCAAGGATGTCGGCTGCGATTTCGTGGCCCAGTACCTCAAGTTCCTGCAGTAGCGCCCCGCCTCCGACAGGCGTAGACTCCGCGGTGTGGTAGATCGCGGCGACGTCGCGTTTACGACCGGCTCGCGACCTTCGAACGTATCGTTCAGGAGGAGGCAGTCATGGCCATGCAGGACCACGTCCGCAACCCGTTGGAATGGGCTTGGGATCATCTCAAGCAGACGGGCCACGCCGTCGAGGCGACGGCCCATACGATGGAGGGCAGCTGGGAGGACCGCGACGCGGCGCCACCCAGGGTCCGCCGCATCGGCGCCTCGGACATCGGCGATGCCCTGGCCCAGGGTTTCAAGGATTTCGGCGCCTGCCGGACCGACGTCATCTTCCTCTGCCTGATCTATCCCATTGCTGGCCTGATCATTTCGCGCATGGCCTTCGACTTCGGGATGGTGGCGCTGATCTTCCCGCTGGTGGCGGGCTTCGCGCTCATCGCACCATTGTTCGGCGTCGGCCTCTACGAGATGAGCCGGAGGCGCGAACTCGGCCTCGAGGCGGGCTGGACGGACGCTTTCGGTGTCGTGCGGGCACCCGCGATCGGGGCGATCCTCGTGCTGGGGCTCCTGCTGCTGGCGCTGTTCTGCCTGTGGTTGTCCGCCGCCTACTTCCTCTACACGGTGACCCTGGGGCCCGACGCGCCGGTCTCGGCTGCCGCCTTCGCCCGCGACGCGCTCACCACGCCCGCGGGCTGGACGATGATCGGCGTCGGCATCGGCGTGGGCTTCCTGTTCGCGCTGGTGGTGCTGATCATCAGCGTGGTCTCGTTCCCGCTGCTGCTCGACCGCAACGTCGGCGTCGGCACCGCCATTGCGACGTCGGTCCAGGCCGTGCGCACCAATCCCGGCCCGATGGCGATGTGGGGATTGATCATCGCGGGCTCGCTGGTTCTGGGCGCGATCCCGCTGCTGGTCGGCCTCGCCGTCGTGCTGCCCGTGCTGGGCCATGCGACGTGGCACCTCTATCGCAAGGTGGTGGTGCGCTAAAAGAAATGGTGTCATCCCGAGCGCTCGGGATGACATGACTGGGGGAGAATATGTTCAATTGGACCGTGAAACAGCCGGCTGACGGCGTCGTCGTCGCGCCCGATGAGCGGCTGCCGTGGCCGCAGACCGTGGCGCTCGGCATCCAGCATGTGGTGGCGATGTTCGGCGCCACGGTGCTGGGCCCCCTGCTGATGGGCTTCGACCCCAACATCGCCGTGCTGATGAGCGGCGTCGGTACGCTGATCTTCTTTGTCGCCGTCGGCGGCAAGGTGCCGAGCTACCTCGGCTCCTCCTTCGCCTTCATCTCGGTGGTGGTCGCCGTCACCGGCTACGCGGGACAGGGCGTCAACCACAACATCCCGCTGGCGCTGGGCGGCATCGTCGTCTGCGGCGCGCTCTATGCGCTGATCGGCCTGATCGTCATGTCGACGGGCACCGGCTGGGTCGAGCGGCTGATGCCGCCGGTGGTGACCGGCGCGGTGGTCGCGGTGATCGGCCTCAACCTCGCATCCATCCCGGTCAAGAACATGGCGCCGACCTCGTTCGATTCCTGGATCCAGGCCATCACCTTCCTGAGCATCGCCCTGGTGGCGGTATTCACGAGCGGCATGACCCGGCGGCTGCTGATCCTGGTCGGCCTCATCCTGGCGACGATCATCTATGCCGTGCTGACCAACGGGCTGGGCTGGGGCAAGCCGGTGAGCGGCGCGTTGATCGCCAACGCCGCCTGGTTCGGCGCGCCCGCCTTCAGCGCGCCGGTCTTCGACGCCAGGGCGATCATCCTGATCGCGCCGGTGGCGCTGATCCTGGTGGCCGAGAACCTCGGGCATCTGAAGGCCGTGGGCGCCATGACCGGCCGCAGCATGGATCCCCATATCGGCCGCGCCTTCCTGGGCGATGGCGTCGCCACCATGGTCGCAGGCGGCGTCGGCGGCACCGGCATGACGACCTACGCCGAAAATATCGGCGTCATGGCCGCGACCCGCATCTACTCGACGGCGCTGTTCGTGGTGGCTGGCCTGTTCGCCATCCTGCTGGGCTTCTCGCCCAAGTTCGGCGCGTTGATCCACACCATACCGCTCCCCGTGATGGGCGGCGTCAGCATCGTAGTGTTCGGCCTGATCGCCATTGCTGGCGCCAAGATCTGGGTCGACAACAAGGTCGACTTCACCGACAGCCGCAACCTGATCGTGGCCGCGATCACGCTGGTACTGGGCACCGGCGACTTCACGCTGAAGTTCGGCGACTTCGCCATGGGCGGCATCGGCACCGCGACCTTCGGCGCCATCATCCTGAACGCGGTGCTGAGTTACGGGAAGAAGTGAGCTATTTCGCGGCCTCGAACTCCACCAGCTCAGCGCCCTCGGGCACCTGCTCGCCGACGGCATAGCGCACGCTCTTGATCGTGCCGTCGGCGGGGGCCGCCAGCGTGTGCTCCATCTTCATGGCTTCCAGCACCAGCAGCGGCTGGCCCTTGCTCACCGTGTCGCCGGCCTTCACGCGCAGGTCGATGATCTTGCCGGGCAGCGGCGCCCGCACAGTCGCCTCGGCGGCGCCGGCCGCCTCGTACATCGAGAGGTCGAACGGATCGACCAGCCTGAGCCGCCGGCTGCTTCCGTCCGAGAACAGCGTGTAGTCGACGCCGCCGTCGGTCGCGACACGCCGGACCGCGGTCGCCACGAACGTCTCGCTGCCGAGGTCGATCGCCAGCCGGCCGTCGTCGGTGCGTTTTACGCGCGCCGCCTGGGCGCCGCCGGGCAATTCGAGACTGAAGCCACCGCCGCGCAGCCGCCGGGCGATCACCGCCACATCGCGCTCGCCATCCTTCCAGCGCACCTCGTCATGGCCCTCGTCGAGCAGCCTGAAGCTGTTCTGCCGGTCCCACGGCGAATGGGGATCGCCTGCACTCGGCGCCCTGTCCTGCCACTCGACCAGCCGCGCCAGCGTGGCGATCGCAAAGGCGCGGTCGTCGGCCGGCGCCGGGGCGGGAAACAGCGTATCGCGATGGCGCTCGATGAAGCCGGTATCGATCTCGCCGCCGACGAAGGCCGGGTGCGAGCACAGCGCTTTCAGCAGCGCGGCGTTGGTCGCCACACCCACCACCTCGGTCTCGCCCATCAGCACGGCCATACGCCGCATCGCCGAGGCGCGATCGCGGTCGTGCACGATCACCTTGGCGATCATCGGATCGTAGAAGGGCGTCACCGTATCGCCCTGGCGCACGCCGGTATCGACGCGGACGTGCGGGTTTTCCTGCGGCAGCTTCAGGTGAACGAGCGTGCCGGTCGAGGGCAGGAAGTTCCGCGCCGGATCCTCGGCATAGAGCCGGACCTCGACGGCGTGACCATGGATGCGGAGCTGGTCCTGCGTGAGCGGCATCCGCCCGCCTGCCGCAACGACCAGTTGCCATTCGACCAGGTCCTGGCCAGTGATGGCCTCGGTCACGGGATGCTCGACCTGGAGCCTTGTGTTCATCTCCATGAAGAAGAACGTGCCGTCCTGGTCGGCGATGAACTCGACCGTGCCCGCGCCCTCGTAGCCGATGGCCTTGGCCGCCGCGACCGCCGCCTCGCCCATCGCCTTGCGCCGTGCCGGGTCCATGTCGGGGGCCGGCGCCTCCTCGATCACCTTCTGGTGGCGGCGCTGGATCGAGCAGTCACGCTCGAACAGGTAGAGGCACGAGCCGTGGCCGTCGGCAAAAACCTGGATCTCGATATGGCGCGGCCGCGTGAGATACTTCTCGACCAGCACATGGTCGTCGGCGAAGGCGGCCTTGGCCTCACGCTTGGCGCCGGCCAAAGCGTCGGCGAACTTGGCCTGGTCCTCCACCACGCGCATGCCCTTGCCGCCGCCGCCGGCCGAGGCCTTGATCAGCACGGGAAAGCCGATGCGGGCGGCTTCTTTCGCCAGCAGGTCGGGCGACTGGTCGTCGCCATGATAGCCCGGCACCAGCGGCACCTCGGCCTTTTCCATGATCTTCTTGGCTTCGCTCTTGGAGCCCATGGCGCGAATGGCGGCAGGCGGCGGGCCGATGAAGACCAGCCCCGCCTTGGCGCAGGCCTCGGCGAAGCCGGCGTTCTCGGAGAGGAACCCGTAGCCCGGATGAATGGCCTCGGCGCCGGTACGCCTGGCGGCATCGATGATGCGGTCGGCCAGCAGATAGCTCTCGCGGGCCGGCGACGGGCCGATATGGACGGCCTCGTCGGCCATGGCGACATGGCGCGCGCCGCGGTCGGCGTCGGAGTAAACCGCCACGGTCTTGATGCCGAGCCGCCGCGCCGTCTTGATGACGCGGCAGGCGATCTCGCCGCGATTGGCGATCAGGATCTTGGAAAACATTGCCACCCTATTTCTTCATCGCCGGCCAGAAGTCCGTGCACGGCGTCTCGATCCAGCGCGTGTCGTCGCCCAACGCCCGCACCCAGCCCATCCAGAAGATGAAATCGTCCAGCGCCTCGGGCGGGACGTCCGGCCGCTCGCGCAGGAACGCCGCCTTCGCCTCTGCCGTGGCCGCCCCCGGAACCAGCACCATCTTCCACGGCACGCGGACGCAATAGGCAGCCGTCCCCTGGGCGCGCGCCTCGGCGGCGCGGGTGCCCAGGAAGGCATCATAGGCGAAGGTGCCGGCCAGCACGTCGGGCTTGTCCGAGAGCTTCTTCCAGCCCGCTTCCTCGGCGATGCAGTGCGCATGGCGGCGATCGATCGCCGCTGCGGCCTTCTTCCAGGTCGCCACGTCGCCGGCACCGCAGAGTTCGACGGCGATGGTTGCCTGCGCCATCGCCGGCCCGACCATTTCCAGCACCTTGCCCGCGGTGAACATCTTTTCCTCCGGCTGTGCCCAGCACGGCGTGGCGAAGAGGAGCGACAGGGCCAACAGATACCGCATCACAGCGCCCACTTCGGCCGGCGCTTTTCCAGGAACGCGCTCATGCCTTCCAGTGCCTCCTCGGTCACGCATTGATGGGCGACATGCTCGCCCAGGAGATCGGCCGCCTTTGAATCATGCGCGAGCGCATCGACCTCGGTGATCAGTTTCTTGACCAGGGCCTGCACCGAGGGCGCGCCACGCTTCAGTTCCGAGGCCAGCGTCGCCACCGTCTCGTCGAGCGCCTCGGCCTCGACCACCTGGTCGACCAGGCCGACGCGGAGCGCCGTCGCCGAATCGAACAGACCACCATGCATCAGGAGCTGGCGCGCCACCCTTGGACCCACCGCCTGGATCAGCACGGGAATGGCGATACCCGCCAGCAGGCCGTTGCGGGCCGAGGTGAGGCCGAAGCGGACGCTCGAGGCGGCGATGGCAAAATCGCAGGCCAGCATCAGCCCGACGCCGCCGCCGACCGCGGCGCCATGGACGCGGGCAATCGACGGTTTGGGAAAGTCATAGATCGCCTGCACCGCGCCCATCAGCGCGTCGGAGCCGACGCGGCGGGTGATGGCGTCCATGTTAGGCCAGGTCAGCACCCAGTTGAAATCGCCGCCGGCCGAGAAGACCGGCCCCTCGCCCGCTACCACCAGCACCCGCACATCCGTGTCGGCGGCAAAGCCCTCGACCGCATCGATGATCAGGCGCGCGGTGTCGGCATCGAGGGAGTTCATCTCCTTCGGCCGGTTGAGCGTGAGTGTCGCCACCTCAGCCTCAACCTTCGTCGTGATGAGAGAAGTCATTCGTCGATTACATCCGGAAGACGCCGAACTTGGTCGGGCCGATCGGCTGATTCATCGATGCCGAAAGGGCTAGCCCCAGCGCCATGCGCGTGTCAACGGGATCGAGGATGCCGTCATCCCACAGCCGCGCCGTGGCGTAATAGGGATGGCCCTCGCGCTCATAAGCCTCGCGAACCGGCTGCTTAAAAGCTTCCTCGTCCTCCTTCGACCATGTGCCGCCCTTGGCCTCGATATTGTCGCGCCGGACCGTGGCCAGCACGCTGGCGGCCTGCTCGCCACCCATCACCGAGATGCGCGCCGACGGCCACATCCAGAGAAACCTCGGGCTGTAGGCGCGGCCGCACATGCCGTAGTTGCCGGCGCCGTAGCTGCCGCCCACGATCACTGTGAACTTCGGGACATTCACGGTCGAGACCGCCGTCACCATCTTGGCGCCGTCGCGGGCAATGCCGCCGGCCTCGTACTTCTTGCCGACCATGAAGCCCGTGATGTTCTGCAGGAACAGCAGCGGAATGCCGCGCTGGCCGCAGAGTTCGATGAAGTGCGCGGCCTTCAACGCCGATTCGTTGAACAGGATGCCGTTGTTGCCAACGATGCCGATGGGATAGCCCCAGATGCGGGCGAAGCCGGTCACGATCGTGGTGCCATAGAGATGCTTGAACTCGTCGAGCTCGCTGCCGTCGACCAGGCGCGCGATGATCTCGCGGATATCGTAGGGCGTACGCGCATCCATCGGCACGACGCCATAAAGCTCGTCGGCGGCGTATTTCGGCTCGCGCGGCGCCAGCAGCGACACCGACGGGGATTTCTTCCAGTTGAGATTGGCCACGATGCGGCGCGTGAGGCCGATGGCGTGGCCGTCATTCTGCGCATAGTGGTCGGCGACGCCCGACGTGCGGGCATGGACGTCGGCACCGCCCAGCTCCTCGGCGCTCACGATCTCGCCGATCGCGGCCTTCACCAGCGGCGGGCCGGCCAGGAAGATCGTGCCCTGCTTGCGCACGATCACCGTCTCGTCGCTCATCGCCGGCACATAGGCGCCGCCCGCCGTGCACGAGCCCATCACCACGGCGATCTGCGGGATGCCCTGCGCCGACATGTTGGCCTGGTTGTAGAAGATGCGGCCGAAATGGGTCTTGTCGGGAAACACTTCCGGCCATTGCGGCAGGTTGGCGCCGCCGGAATCGACCATGTAGATGCAGGGAAGCCGGTTCTCCATCGCCACTTCCTGGGCGCGAAGATGCTTCTTCACCGTCATCGGATAGTAGGTGCCGCCCTTCACCGTGGCGTCGTTGCACACGATCACGCATTCGACGCCGCTGACGCGGCCGATGCCGGTGATCACCCCCGAGCCCGGCGCCTCGTTGTCGTACATGTCCATCGCAGCCAGCGGCGACAGTTCGAGGAACGGCGAACCCGGATCGAGCAGCGCTCGCACCCGCTCCCGCGGCAGCAGCTTGCCGCGCGAGACATGGCGCTGGCGCGAGGCCTCGCCGCCGCCCAGGCGAACCTGTTCGGTGCGGCAGCGAAGATCCTCGACCTGGGCGCGCATCGCCTCGGCGTTGCGCTTGAAGGCGTCGGAGCGGGTATCGACTTCGGAGGTGAGGATTGTCATGGCCGG
>JBQTJT010000049.1:0-20187 GCA_052386855.1 Reyranella sp. | reverse complement strand
GCGAACCACTTGGCGAGCCGGGCGCGCTTGCCGCGCCAGTCGTGGCTGGCGAAGCGGAAGTCGAGATAGCCCAGCGCGCAGGCGATGGTGATGGTGCCGATGTTGGGCTTGCCCTTGAGCGACTTCGACTCGGCCTCGAGCTGGTCGAGCACGCCGTCGATCTTCTTCATCTGGCCCTTGGTCCAGTCCGGCCAGCGCCTGTCCTCGGGGCGCAGGAAACCCTCGTAGCGCGCCAGCAGCGCGGCATCGAGCAGGCCGTCGCTCATCGCCTGCTGGCGCAGCGCCACCCAGCGTTCGCGGCCCTTGCGCGGGAAGAGCTTGCGGCCCTTGTGCTGGCTGTCGAGGTACTCGCAGATCACCGGGGAGTCGAAGAGATCCATGCCTTTGACCGACAAAGCCGGGATCTTGCCGATGGGATTGTGCTTGTCGACATCGGGATTGGGCGCCACCGGCGTCAGCGCGACGTTCACCATATCCATCTTCTTGTCGAGGCCGGTGAGGAGCGCCAGCACCCGCACCTTGCGGGCATAGGGCGACGAGGGTGAATAGTAGAGCTTCATCTTGGCCATGGTCGGTCTCCTGTCGTTCGGCGGCGTCAGGCGCCGGCCATTTGGGGAATGTCGATGTCGTTCAGGCGTACCTTGCGCGCGGTGTCGACGAGCTGCTGCCAGGTGGTGGCGTCGATCGGCACGCCGTTCTTCTCGCGATCGACGCGGCGCGCGCGCTCGGGCTCGCCGGGCGTCAGAACCTCAGGCACGCCGGGCTGCGGTTTCGCCGACTTCACCCAGCCGATGAAGTTCTCGACTTCGTCCTCGAAGAATTCGGTGCCGCCCATCGATGCTGGATCGATGATGATCGACAGCATGTTGTTGATGATGTCGGTGCTGTCCTTCTTGATCGTCCGCGGCGAATGCGTCTTGCCGCCGGTCAGCGCGCCGGCCAGGAGGTCGCAGATCACGGCGAGGCCGCCGCCCTTGTGCAGGCCGAACGGCAGGATGGCGCCGTAGGGCGCGTTGTAGAGGACGCCGGGGTCGGTGCTGGCGTTACCGGCGGCATCGATCAGCAGGCCGGGCTCCATCTGGATCTGCTTGTTGTTGGCGACGCGGACCTTGCCCGCCGCCACCTGGCTGGTGGCGAAGTCGAGCACGATCGGCTCCTTGCCCTTGCGCGGCACCGCCGTGCAGTAGGGGTTGGTGGTGAAGCGCGCCTCGGCGCCGCCAAACGGCGCCACCAGCGACTTGTGGCCGTGCACGTTCACCCAGTGCGTGCTCACCATGCCGGCGCGCGCGCACTGCTCACCCCAGTGACCGATGCGGCCGATGTGATGGGCGTTGGTGAGGCCCACGACGCAGACGCCGTTCTTCCTGGCCCGCTCGATGCCGATGTCCATCGCCTCCTTGGCGACGACCTGGCCGTAGCCGGCGCCGCCGTCGATCACGATAACCGCGCCATTGTCGCGCGTGATCTTCGCATGATGGTTGCGGATGCAGGCACCGGTCGTGGTGTTCTGGATATAGTGCGGCATCATGCCGACGCCGTGGCTGTCGTGTCCGAACAGGTTGGCGAGCACGAGATGGTCGGCGACGAGCTTCGCTTCCTGCTCCGAGCTGCCATCGGCCCGGCAAATCGCCATCGTGAACGCGTGCAGCCGGTCGGGTTTGATCCGAACCTCACCCACCGCACTCTTCCCGTCGGCCATGCCATTTTCCCCCAAATTTCCCTTTTCGGCGCGCAAGGTTCCGCGTCGGTCCCGTTCTGTCAACGACGAAGCCGTGACAGGATGCAGACGGCCTGAAGGATGCCCTGATTTCGCCGCCCTGGCGGGTCAAATGACATGTCCGGCGATGGCTCGATCCGCGTCCGCCGTGGTACGGAAGACAAAGACCCTACGACGCCACCAGGATTCGACAACCGAATGCGATCTTCTGCCCGCCTCGCCTGGTCCAGTCTCGCGGGCCTCGTGCTCCTGTTGACGGGCGCCGCGTTCGCCCAGTCAGCGCTTGCCCAGACGGCATCGGCGCCGCAGCGGCCATTCTCGCAGCTCGTCGAGCTATGGACGCGTCAACTCGACCGGATCAGCACCCGCGCCGAGCAGGCCAATCTCCTGCCGGCCGAGATCGATGCCTTGCGCGAACAGGCCACCGATGTGCGCGCCGCCGCCACCGCTGCCGCCGCGTTCGCCCGTAACGACCTTGCCGACACCAAGAAGCTGCTGGCCCCGCTCGAAACCAAGCCGGGGCCCGATGCCCCGCCCGAGTCGGACGCCGTGAAGGCCGAACGCCAGCGTCTGACCGAGCAGGCAACGGTGAGCGAGGGCCGGTTGAAGCAGGGTGAAGTTGTGATCGCCCGCGCCGACCAGTTGCTCGACCGGCTGACCAAGCTGCGCGGTGAAATGGTGCTGCAGACGCTGATGCGTCGCGACGCCTCGCCGCTATCGCGCGAGGTGTGGGCCAAGCTCGGTCCGGAACTCGCCAACTCGGTCCGGACGCTGTCGTCGGCACTGGTGGCGTGGAGTCACAGCGGGCTCGCGGCATTGGGCTCGGACAGCAGCAACCTCGTCGGGCTGACCTTTTGGGCGGCGATCACCATCGCCCTGTGGTGGGTCGGCCGCGAACTTCGTCGCCGCTTCGGACGTGGTAGCGCCAATAACCTCGACCAGCGCGACCGCACCGTCGCCGCGGCCATCGACGGCCTCGGGCTCGTGCTGGTGCCGATCCTGGCCGTGTGGCTGATCGGCAAGCTCCTGGCGGCAAGCCTGCCGCCGGCGCCCATCGACAGGCTGGTGCCGGAGCTCGTCTCCCGCCTCATCGTCCTGCTGCTGGTCTTCGGCCTCACCTCTACGGCATTGTCGCCCAGTCGGCCGCAATGGCGGGTCCTGCCGTTCACCGACGCCAGCGCACTCCTCCTGTCGCATTCGATCCGACGCCTGATGGTGGCCGGCATCACGCTCGACTTCATCTATATCTCGTTCGCGCACAGCGGCATGGGCCGCGAGGCGGTGCCCGCGATTGGCGCCTTGTTGCTGGCCACCATCGTGGCGTCGCTCACCTTGCCAGCGCTCTCAAATCGCGCCTGGCAGGCGGCGCGACCCGAGGGTTCCGAATTGCCGAGGATGATCGGCGGCACATGGTGGTCGATCTCGCGTCTGGTGTTGAGTGTCGTGGTCCTGTCGTCGATCGGCTTCGCCCTGGCGGGCTACGCCACCCTGGCAGCGCACCTTCACACGGCGATCTCCGAGACCCTCCTGCTGATCGCGATCGCGCTTCTGCTGCACCGGCTGGCGACCGACGTGCTCGAGACCGCCGCCGCGCCCGAAACACCGTCGGGCCGCTGGGTGCGCCATCGTTTCGGCCTGGCGCCCGATGCCGAAGTGCGCGGCCAGTATCTCATCCTGCTGCTGTTCGACACGATTCTCATCCTGTTGCTGGCCATCACGATCCCCACGGCCTGGAACGTCGACATCGACGCCATCCTCCAGGGCTTTGGCCACCTGATGCGCGGCGTGAAGGTGGGCGGCGTCACCATCTCGCTGGGCAACGTCGGCATGGCGATCTTGGCCTTCGGCGTGTGCATGCTGATCGCGCGCCTGGTCCGCAGCATCGTGCGCGACCGCGTGCTGCCGACCGTCGATGCGCCGCTGCCGCTGCGCCAGTCGATCGACGCCGGCCTCAACTATGCCGGGGTCATGATCGCGATCCTGGTCGGTGTTGCAGCCCTGGGTGTCGACTTCACCAATCTCGCCATCGTGCTGGGCGCGCTGTCGGTCGGCATCGGCCTCGGCCTGCAGAACATCGCCAACAACGTGATCTCCGGGGTGATCCTGCTGATGGAGCGGCCGATCAAGGCCGGCGACTGGGTGGTGGTGAACGGCCATGAAGGCTTCGTGCGTCGCATCAACATCCGCGCCACGGAGATAGAAACCTTCCAGCGCACGCACGTCATCGTGCCCAACAGCATGTTCCTGCAAAGCCCGGTCATCAACCGGACCTATTCCGACACTTCCAGCCGCGTCGAGATCCAGATCTCCGTGCCGCTGGCGACCGACGTGCCGCGTCTGGAGGCGATCCTGCGCGAGGCGGCCCTCGGCCATCCGCGCGTGTTGCGCGTGCCGATGCCGATCGTGCGCTTCGTGAAGCTCGGCACCGCGGGTCTCGATTTCGAGCTGTTCGTGTTCGTCTCGAACCTCGAGGATCGGCTGATCGTCATGAATGATCTCAACCTCACGCTTCTCAAGCGACTGATCGAGGAGAAGATCATCGATCCCCGGCCGGTGCCCGAACTCCGGTTGCGCGACATCGACAAGCTCGGCGCCGCAATGCGCGGTGAGTCGCCGGAACGGCCGAAGACGGAGGGCAGCTCGGAGATGACCAGCGAAGGAGCGGACGATGCCGCCGCGGCGCCGAAGAATTGAAACACCGCGCCGGCGCTGGCCGCTTGCTCTGTTGTTTGCCGCCGCCATCGCGGCGGGTGTGGCACTGTGGGCCTATGCGCCGACCCTGCCGGCCGAGATGTTGATCGCGCGCTACGCCAACGAACGCTCGAAGTTCATCGATGTCGGCGGCGTGCGGGCCCATGTTCGTGACTATGCCCGCGACCATGGGCGCGATCAGGACGAAGCCGACGCGCTCCCGGTGGTGCTGATCCACGGATCGCTGGGCTCGTTGCATATGTGGGAGGGCTGGGCGCGCGAACTGGCGCCACGCGTGCGCCTGATCACGGTCGACCTGCCGGGCCACGGCCTCACCGGCGCCTGGCCGCGCGACGAATACACGATCGAGGCCTACACCGATTTCATGGAAGTGCTGGTCGACACCCTGCATCTCGATCGCTTCGTGCTGGTCGGCCACTCGATGGGCGGCGCCGTGGCCTGGAGCTTCACCGCCACCCGGCCGGACAGGGTGAGCCATCTCGTCCTGGTCGATGCCGCGGGCTATCCGCGCCAGGGCGAGGCGCCGCTGCCGACCCGGCTCGCCCGTCTGCCGGTCATCGGCGACGTTGGCATCTACTTCAAGCCGGACCGAGTCGTGCAGCGCTCGCTCCTGGAGGTCTATGCCGATCCCGAGATGGTGACGCCCGACCGGATCAGGCGATATTCGGAACTGCAGCGCTTCCCCGGCAATCGCGAAGCCACGCTGCAGCGCGCCCGCAGCCAGGAGCCGCTCGATCCCACACCGCTGAAACGGCTGAATGTGCCGACCCTGATCCTCTGGGGCGCCAAGGACCGCTGGGTGCCGGTGGCGGATGCCTTCCGTTTCCAGAACGACATCAAGGGCGCCAAGCTGGAGATCTTCCAGAACCTCGGCCACAACCCGATGGAGGAGGATCCCAAGGCGACCGCGGCCGCGGTGGCCGCCTTCCTGGCCTCGACGCCGGCGCGCCCCATGCTGCGCCCGACACCGGCACCAGCACCGGAGCAGGCGACCGATCCGACCGCGGTGCTGCCGGCCGTGGTGCCTCTGAAGGATTAGGCGCCGAGCAACGCCTCGACCTGGGCGTCGATGAACGCTGCATCCTCGGGATTGGCGAGCGGATTGCCGGCGCGATGGCCCCAGACCGAGGGGATTTCCACCAGCTTCGCATTCCTGAGATGAGGCAGCTCGGCACGGTTGTCGTCGGTCTGGAAATAGAGGTCGGTGGCCGAGGGCATCAGCAGCACCTTGGCCTTGATGCTGGAGAGCGCCATCTCGAGATCGCCGCGAAAAAGGTCGTTGGCGGAGATGTCGCCGTTCTGCCAGGTCCAGAGCTGGGCCATGAGATCGCGCGCGTCGCGGCGCAGGAAGCTCGCTTCCCAGGAACGCACCAGGAAATCCTCCAGATCCTTGAAGCCCAGGCCGCGCCACATCTCGCGGCGATAGAAGGTCTGGCTGAGCGCCCAGCCGGCATAGATGCGGCCCATGGCGCGCAAGCCGTCCTGGGGCGTGCGGGCCGCCTGCACCGCCGTGCGCACGCCTTCGAGGAAGACAAAGTTATGTGGCGCCGTCTTGGCCGAGCCGCAGTTGACCACGATGCGCTCGACCGCCTCGCCGAACAGCGCCGCCCAGTGATAGGCCTGCTGCGCGCCCATCGACCAGCCATAGACCAATTTTATGCGATCGACGCCGAACAGCTCGGCCATGAGGCGCCGCTGCTGCGTGACATTGTCGTAGGTCGTGACCTCGGGGAAATCGCCCCCGGTGTTCGACGGCGAGGAGGAGAGGCCGTTGGTGAACATGTTGGGAATGACGATGAAGTAGCGCGACGGATCGAGCGCGTGCTTCACGTCGACCAGCCATTCGATATCGGTGTGCTGGGCGCTATAACTGGTCGGATAGACGATGACGTTGTCGCGGGTGGGCGAAAGCGTGCCGTAGGTTTTGTAGACGATCCGGGCGTTCTTCAGGGTGCCGCCGCGCTGCAACGAAAGATCGCCGCACTCGAAGACGCCTTCGCTGGTTCTCACCCAAAGCTCCGGATGATTTCGCCCTGGACCTGCGTGTAGCCCTTGGCGACGTGCTTCAGATGCGGCCGTAAATGCCGGTGCGCCTCGGGCAACTGGTGGAACGGGATGTTGGGGAACAGATGATGCTCGGCATGGAACGGCAGGTTCCACATCAGGAAACGCAAGACAGGCAGCGACAGGGTCGTGCGCGTGTTGGCAAAGCCATCGTCGCTTTCCGGGCAGAGCGTGTGTTCGCTCAAGAGGTAGATCCGCAGGAACGGCAATCCCACCAGCAGCGGAAAGAACCACACCCACAAGACGACATCGGTCTGCAGCAGCAGCGATCCGACGATCAGCACGGCATAAAGCGCCAGCAGCAGCCGGCCCCAGCGATGCACCTCCGGCCAGCCGGCCTCGTGGATGTAGTCGACGTCGCCGCGCCGGCCGAGCGGAAAGACCAGGAGATCGCGGGCGCGGATCAGCAGGAACGGGATGGCGCTCGCGCGAAACAGATACTGCCCCCAGTTGCGCGGGACGACGGCCGTGATCAGCTCGGGATCGCGCGCGGGGTCCTGGGTGTAGCGGTGATGGGCGTAGTGATAGTGCCGGTAGAAGCCGGCGTTGTTCAGGATCGCCGCGCCGGAGAAGAAGGCCAGCACGTCGTTCGGCCACCGCGTCTTGAAGGCGCTGTAGTGCACGGCCTCGTGCATGGCCGCGAACAGGGCATTGATCAGCAGCCCCTGCACCAGCAGCGCCGGCAGCACCCACCAGCTCCCGCGCGTTTCGAGCACCAGCCAGCCGCCCAGGACCAGCAGCGCGAGATGCGCGGCGGTCTGGACAAAGCCCTTGGCGTCGTCGCGAGCGTAGAGCCGCTTCAGCACCTCGGCCGGCACCACCCGCATCTGGCGGGCGCGTAGCCCGGTTACTTGATAGGCGCCCATAGCCCGTCCCGGTAGGCGATCTCGGTCGCGGCCTCGCGCTTCTTCTTCTCGTCCTCGCTCAGGCCAATCTGGTCGCCGACCATCCGCGAGATCGAGGGGAAGGTGCCCTTGGGTTGGACATAGTCGGGGGCCCAGAGCTTGGAGCGCAGCAGCGCCTTGGCGCAGTGCAGATAGGCCTGACGCACCGAGACGACGATGGCGCATTTCGGGGCCTTGCCCTGGACCGCCATCGACTCCAGCAGCGACGGATCCACCGACAGACGCGCGGTGCCGGCCATACGCACCGTCTCGTTGGTGCCGGGCAGCAGGAAGATGAGCGCGATCTCGGGATTCTCGAGCAGGTTCTTCAGCGTATCGAGCCGGTTGTTGCCCGGCCGGTCGGCGATCGCCAGCGTGTGCTCGTCCAGCACCTTGAACGAGCCCGGCGGATCGCCCCTGGGCGTCACGTCCTGCTTGCCCGCGGCGTCGGCGGTGGCCACGAGGCACATGGGCGAGAGAGAAATGAACCGGCCCATGTGGGCGTCGATACGGCCGATATCCTTTACCGCCGCGGTGACGCTGACGGGCGCGTAGGAGGCGACCAGGGCGGCCGCACCGGCGGCGTCGAGGAGCGCGGGCGAACGGGGCAACACGGAATCGGGCATGAACGCTTCCCTTCGAGATTATGGCCAAAACGTAGCACGATTCGCGCCGTCCCAAGCCGCAACTTCTGCCGACGAGGCTGCGTTGGATCGGTATCTGCCGCACGAACCAGGAGGACGACATGAGCGATTACATCCCCGATCCGCGTCGCGTCGACCCGACCGACCCGTACCGCAACACCGCCCGCTACGAATACACCGACGAGGCCACCGGCCGTTCGAGCTACGCCGTCGTGGCCCTGCTGGGCATCGTGGCCCTGGTGGCTGGCGTGCTGATGTTCACCGGCCCGCAGCAGCCGGCCGACCAGCAGGCGCAGACGCCGCCCGCCACGACGACGGCGCCGCTGGAGCAGCCCATGCCGCGCCCGACGCCCGCCGCTCCGGCCGCTCGTCCCGAGGCTCCGGCCACGCCGCCGGCCGACACGGCTCCGGCCGCGCCGCAGCAGTAGGGGCCTCTGATGAGCGACTATGATCCGCGGCCTCCGGGCCCGAAGCGCGAACCGCTTCGGGCACCGGAGGTCGAGCCGGTGACCCGCAACAGCGGCGTCGGCGGCTTCTATCTGGTGGGCGGCGTCCTGGTGGCCCTCGTGCTGGTGGCCGGCCTGCTGTTCTTCAACCCCGCCACCGCGCCGGGCGAGCGGACAGACCAGGCCAACCAACCGGCCCCGGCGCCGACAGTGACGCCGACAGTGCCGATGCAGCGTCAGTAGCGATGCCGGCCGGGTACCGGCCGATTATTCAGACACCATCTGTCTGGAATCTGTCTGTCCGGAAATTCACATATCGTTGGCGCGCCTGGACCGGACGATTCTTTTCAACGCAGGCCCGATCGGCGGGACTGTCTGGAAATTCAGCTATGCGCAGGGTGCGGGAACAACCGGCCCGGGCGAGGCGTTGGCAGAGGGAGAACCCACCGTAACGGGGGCCCGCCATGAGCCACCACGTCCTGCCGACCCTGCCCGAGCCCGACACCACGCCGCACGACCACGAGATGCCGCACGACGTGCAGAGCCGCTACGACGAGGTGCCGCCCGACATCGGCACCGGCCAGGCGGGCTTTCTGCTGGCCTGCCTCGTGCTCATCGTGACGCTGGCCATGGGCTTCATGGCGATCAGCCAGTTGCAGGGCAGCAGCCTGATGTCGATGACCTTCGACCGCGCCACCGCCGCGCATATGGAGCCGCCGGGGAGCCCCGGGACGCTGCGCGCGACGCCGGTTTCGGGGCCGGCTTCGGGGACGGGGGCCTTCTCGCGCTAGCGCGAAGCGCACGGTGCCAAATTTTCCGATCGGCGTCGGCTCGGGCTTTGAAGACAGGTCTCGCGCGACGATATCGGAAATATAGCCTAAAACCTGCTGAACTTGCAACTTTCTTTGCGAGCCGTTGCGGAGATCGCCCCGCCGCCCTATATTCATACGGTATGACGTAGGAGTTTCGGCATGCCCGCCGCCATTCGTTCCGTCCCCCCTGTCCGGCCCCCCACCATCCGCAAGGCGCGGCTCGGCGCCAAGGCGCAGGTCGTGTTGCCCAAGGAAGCCCGCGAAGCCCTCGGCCTCGCGCCCGGCGATACCTTCGCCTTCGCCATCCGGGGCGACGACGTGCGGGTGATCCGTGCCCCGGCCGAAGGCGACGACCCGTTCGCCTGCTTCACCGAATGGGCCTCGGAGGCGGACCGCGCCGGCTATGCCGACCTTTGAGCGTTTCGACATCGTCTCGGTGCCGTTTCCCTACACCTACCGCCCGGTCCGCGAGCGGCGGCCGGTGCTGATCGTGTCCCAGCCGGCGCACCAGGAGCGAACGGGAATGATCTGGGTCGTGATGATCACGTCGGCCGAGCATCGGCCCTGGCATGGCGACGTACGCCTCGCCGATCACGCCCGCGCCGGACTGTCGATTCCGTCGATGATCCGGACCGCCAAGATTGCCACCGCCGAGGCGCGTGACGCCAAACGCATCGGCCGGCCGGCCGCCGGCGAAATCAAGGCGGTCCGCGCCGCGCTCGGCCAGATTATCGGCTGAACGCGCGGCGGGGTTACGCCGCGCGTCGCGGTCGTCCGCCCTTGCGGCCATTGGCCCGTGCGGCAGCGGCCTTGGCCTTGGACTTCGTCTGGCCGGCCCGGCGCGCCAGCTCCGAGGCCATCCAGGCGCGCGTGCCGAACACACCCATCAGCAGGCCCGGCACGGTGAAGTCGGCGTCGAGCGCGGGCCAGTGCAGGCCATAGCCAATCCCCATGATCTCGATATCGGCCAGCTCCGCGTCACTCGCCCGCGCCATCCCCTGCAGCGCGCGCGGGGGGAACATGAAGCTGCAGCCGTTGGTCAACTCGACCAGGACGCGGCCGGTGCGGCGATCGTAGCGGGCGCTGCTGGCCTGTGGCTCGGTCAACAAGCGCCGCCGGCCGCGGGCGATTGCCCGGTCGATCTCGCTCTTCGTCAAACCTGATGCCATTGCCGAGGAATAACCCATCTGATGGGTTTTGTCATCCCGAGCGTAACGCGCCCTCCCGTCATCCCGAGCGGAGCGAAGCGAAGTCGAGGGATCTTGCCCGCTTCAGACAAGGTCCCTCGGCTACGCTCGGGACGACGGGTTAGTGACGGCAATCACCCCGGCGCCTTATCGATAAACCCCACCACCGACGCCAGCCGTCCATCCGGCGCCAGGGCGCAGAAATCGACGTCCTCGCGCACGCCCCAGAGGCACACATTGCCGAGACGCCTGCTGGATCTAGCAGCAACGATGCTCACAACTCATAGTTGTTACCTCTGTCTATCGCGGAGTGATCATCGTCGTCAAAAGGCGTGATCGTCCGAGTCTGCATCAGCGATGCCGCGGGCCAACGGGTATCCCGTTCACCAAGAAAAGCCACCGTATGTTGGGCTTTGCATCAAATTGTTGTATAAGTAATTCTGAGCAAAAGGTGAAACCTATTGTATATCTATGGTAGCACTGAACGCGATCAGCTAGTGGCATAGGCAGGGTTCGATGCTCGATTTGTTGTCCAAGGATGGCGGCCAAAAGCAGGTCTACAACGGTAAGTCTCTCGTCGAACGCCTTACAGGCCGCTTCTACACCCCAGACATTCTGGCGGTCGACCTTGCATCTCAAGTGGTCAGGTCGTTTAGCATTCATGTCCCGCGTGGCGCGGTAATCAATGCCACGGACCCGTTTTGCGGAGACGGTCGTCTAATCGTCGCTTTGCTTCAGGTAGCAAGTCGCGATATCGCCTTGGCGAAAGCAAGGTGGGTAGTTGAACTGCGCGACACAGATGCTGAGGCGATAAGACAAGCGAAAGCGCAAGTTGCATCGTGTGCTTTGCGGCTTGGGATGAGTGTCACCGTCGTGGCCAGGATTGGCGATAGTTTCGCGGCGGAAGGGCGCGCGCGCTTTGACTTCGTGGTCACAAATCCTCCTTGGGAATTACTGAAGCCTGACAGCCGAGAAATAGCGCACATGAGTAGCAGCGCAGCCACGAAGTATCGTGCGAGCTTGAGGGCAGCTTCGAGAGTTCTTGACGATCGTTTTCCTGATGCAAAGGGGACGCGCGCATGGGGTGGTTGGGGGACTAACCTAGCTCGGTGCGGTTGGAGCCTTGCGTTATCATTGTGTCGGCCCGGTGGAGTAGTGGGAATAGTCCTCCCCTCCACATTGTTGGGCGACCAATCGTCGGCAAACTCGCGTCGGGCAGCTTTTTATAAGAACGCCGTTACCGACATTGTTGCCTATCCGCCTGAGGCGCGACTCTTTGAAAAGGTGGATCAGCCCGTAGTTGCGATAACGATGATTGCCGGCCAGTCTTCGTCGGGGCAGGCGCAGCTCAGGTTATTCGGTGCGGATCGCAAGCTGCTAAAGGCCGAGCTCATTGATGTGAGCGAAGGCGAAATGCAGACGAGAGATTGGAGTATACCAGTAGGTTTCGGGGTCGGGTCTGGCAAGCTGCTTCAATCTTTGAATGGGCTGAAAGTTTTGCGCGATCTCGAGGGCGACTGTGGCGACGCGCTGTGGTTAGGCCGCGAACTTGATGAAACGCGAATCCACGAAAAGACTACATCAAGTCGTGCCTACCCGTTCGTCAAAGGGCGCATGATAATTCGGCACTCAATCGTGGAACGGCCGTCCCTGTCGGTCCGCGCCAAGTTGTGCTCAAGCTTGCATTCCGTTGGGTTTACGCGCGCAGTATGGCGGGATGTTTCTCGGGCATCCCAGCGTCGTCGCATGATTGGGACCGTTATCCCAGCGGGATGGGTTGCTGGCAATTCGCTGCACGTTGCGTATTTCCGGGATGGAAATGTTGATCGCACACTTGCGCTGCACGCCATACTTTCTTCGTTCGTATTGGAGCTGCAAGTACGAACTAGGTTAACAACCGGGCATATGTCGCTTGGTGTGGTTCGCCAATCTCGCATCCCGGGACTGAGTACCAAAGTGATTGCCACTCTCTCAAAGGCTGCGAAGCTTGCGTCTATTGCGGGTGACAATAGTGCGGCCTCAGATGCTCTCGAGATCGCCGTTGCGCGCGCGTATGACTTGGATCGCAACTCAATGATTTCGATTCTTGAGCACTTTTCGAAAATCACTACTCAAGAGTGCGATCGCTTGACCTGCCTGAAGACGTGGTCGGTCTAGTCATGTCTCAAATCCCCAATCATGTCAGTGCCCGACTAAGTGAATTGGATCTCCGGTTCGCGAGATCGGTGCCTCCAGGCGGCAACTGGCGTGACATACCGCTCGATGTGCCGTCAGAGCGCCTTGCCCAGATAAGAAAGAGTGCGGCAGCAGGGGGGGGGTCGCGATCCACATACTATGGACGTCTGCGATCAGATCGGCCGAGCTATACGATCGGAACATATTACAATCGCCCCGGTAACGGCTGCTTTCTACATCCAGACGTCAATCAACATCGAACGCTGTCTCATAGGGAGGCTGCGAGATTGCAGTCGTTTCCCGATGCATTTGTCTTTTCAGGCTCTCAACGAGCGATATGCCAACAGATCGGAAACGCGGTCCCCCCAATCCTCGCGATGCAAATCGCGGAAGCTATCGGGGAGCCGGGAGATATGATCGATGTGTTTGCAGGCGCGGGCGGATTGTCACTCGGGTTCCAGTGGCAAGGATGGCGATCTCTTGCTGCAACGGACATCGATAAGTATGCGGTTAATGCATTTAACCGAAATGTAGAGCCTGTCGCATTTGTTGGTAACATGGAAGAAGATGGCGTCATCGAAAGACTTCTTCAGGCCTCGTTTGAGCGTGATAAGCGTCGGCCTATCGCTCTCGTTGGTGGACCTCCGTGTCAGGGTTTTTCAACGGGTGGAAAGCGGCGCTCCGAGGATGATTTGCGAAACCAGCTCCACTCTAGATATGTAGTCCTCTTGAAGCGGCTTCAGCCAAATTTTTTCGTTTTTGAGAACGTCCTAGGCCTACTGAGCTTGTCGAAAGGCCGCTTTCTCGAGCAGGTCATCGATCGTATGAGCGAAGTAGGCTACTCGGTGGCCGTTTGGAGAATGAATGCGGCCGCTTATGGTGTTCCGCAGCGCCGGCAACGGTTATTTTTGGTTGGTGTCCCGAAGGGAAGGCCAGCCCCCTCATGTCCCATCCAATGGTGCCGAGGCGAAGCAGACGACCTCTTCAGTGGCGCGCCACAAACAACTGTTCACGATGCGATTGGAGACTTACCGGCGATTTGCGCAGGAGAAGACGGTAGTGCCAAAGTCTATGCGAAGAACTCGTCGGGTCCGTATCAAGCATTGATGAGGTCCGAAATCACTTCGCAGCAATTCATGGTTGCTCGCCGTGGAAATGCGTCCCAGCTCGCGGCATGATCCCCATCAACGATAGTGGGCTGTACAAAGCCGCTCTTGCCACACTGAACGAAGCAGTCGGCAGGCGCTATTTGGGACGGATTGCTCAGATATTTTTTGCATGCAAACACTATGGCAAGGCTATACCGCAGATCGGCGACCCCGCTGGGATCACAACAGGCGAGTTACAAAAGCTCCTGGACGACCTCTATTCCAAACCGCACCGACGCGGCCCTGAAAAGATCGTCATTCTCTTTGAGAACGACCATAAAGTCCCCTCAGGCCAGACCGCGCCTGGGTTGCGGTACCCATCAAATATCTGGAGGAACAACTTCAACCTCCAAAAAGGCTACATGTGCTACGGCTCGGTTAGCGAGTTTTCCAACCAACAGTTTCATCGCCAGTCGCGCACTCTCTGTTCGCATCTAGTTCCCGCAGTTCCCGGCTCACTCGCTGACGCTTCATGTGGTTTGTCGCCAGGCGCAGAATATAGGAACGAGGATCATCCGAAGGTGCTTCGCAAGGACCCTCAAAGTGGCGAGTATTTCGTCTACAACCCTTCAGACATTTCCTTCTATAGTTCTATTCTGTTGCCATCTAACGGCAACAAGCTTCCGATCATTGCTGTCATGGTGGCGCTTTACTATGACGGTGTCCTGGCAGCGGGCCGGACCAGCGTCACGATCGAGGACTTCCTTACGGACTTTGACATTAGCCCAGCCGAGGCTAATGCGTATTTTGAAGATGATCCGGCGTCCGTTGCTCATTCCAAGCTGATCGCGCTTCGCCCTAGTCTGAGTTGGACTCGTCGTGTCGACGTTGCGATGCCACCTGTGGGGCCGGCCCCACAGCTGCCAGGCTTGCCTGCTATTCCAGTGCCAACTGCGCCGCGAACCAGAACGCCTCGCAAGCTGGCGGCGCAGCCAACGGGAGTCACTTTACCTCCAGCGGGCGGGTTTTGGTGGAACGCTCAGCAGGCAGTTCGGAAAGTTCTCGAAAACGCTGGTTGGGCCGTCGTGGATTTTAGTGCTCTGGGGACGGGGTACGACCTGAAGGCGACAAAGGGCTCTGCTTTGTACTTGGTAGAGGTCAAGAGTTCCGTTGGACCGTGCGCGCCCACATTAACCTCTCGAGAATATGTTGAAGCAAGCGCCAACAGAAAGCGATACGTCCTTGCGATAGTAGAGCACTTTGATCCCAGAAAACCGGCGACGGTGAAGTGGGTGCAGGACCCGGCATCGCTCCAAACTACGGCTCGCCAAGTGAAGGAATATTACTTGCCTAGGTCGGTCTGGAGCAAAGCAACGTCGTCGATACTGTAGCGCGTGAAAATCCCAGAAGGATCGCACCCCTTGGCGTCCGAATTTCTACGCTCTTGCTGGGGACGTCCCGGCACCGGGCCAGCTTGCGTGTGGTTTTCCTGTCGCAGCATCGTTCGCGTCCCAGCTCCCAAAGTAATCCAGGCGGCGAAGGGTCGACAAAAGAAGGACGAGGCCAAAATTGCTCCCTTGGACTAAAAGGACGCCCATGGCATGGTTTCGTCGTTCACCTGACACCCTCCCCGGCCCGCACAGCGCCGCCTCGTCCAGCAAGTACAGGCTGGGCGGAATTGAAATCGGCAGCCCTGGGCGCGCCTCTCTTCGGATGCGACCGGAGACGGCGGCGGTTTCTTCACCCTCACCAACACGGGGGCAGTCCCGGGCCGGCTGATCGCCGCCAGCAGCCCAGCCGCCGAACGTGTGGAAATCCACGCGATCAAAGTCGTGGGTGGCGATCTTCGCATGCGCCAGCGCGAGAACGGGCTGGCCCTTCCCCCCGGCACCACGCTCACTCTGAAGCCGCGCGGCTATCACCTGCTGCTGGTCGGCCTCAAGACGCCGTTGGAAGAAGGGGCTCGTGCAGCGGTGACGCTCACCTTCGAGCAGGCCGGCAGTATCGACATCGAACTCATCGCCGCGGCCCCCGGTCCGGTCGGGGACAAGACGCTCTGATCCGAGCGGTTCGGCTGCTTTGCGTCATTGGGTTGGGCATATGGCAGTTTAACTAACAGGCTCATCCTCAGACTGCCAGAGCGTGAAGCGAAGGACTTCTCGTTACGATTTGCAGCGATGTGACTTTGAAGAGAAGGTCCCTCGACTGCGCCTCACTTCGCCCGACTCATGTCAGGACAACGGGCTTCCCGCTAAGAAAAAGTCGGGTGAGGGGGGTGGACAAACCAGCGGTTGGCCGAGCTGACGCTGAGCACACGTAAGGCTTAGGGCCGGCTATGCCCCCCAAGTCCTTGCGGCGTTGCTCTTCCCGCGCCTAGTTTCTTCACGTCCTTCTCAACCAGCCAGAATCCGAGGGCCGAGTTCGAAAAGCGACTGGCGTGCGTCATCAACGCCGACGGCACGATCGCCCGGGGCTACAGGGTCGAGCGCTGCGAGCTGCAGGGCGAGAACCGCTACGTCATCACCTGGAAGGTGGCGCTGCAGGGCGAGGCAAAGACCAATTTCGCCGGCACGATCGGCAGCAGCCTGGACGAGGCCGTGGCGCCCGGCCTGATCACCGTCGGGCTGGCGAAGGATCCGCACCAGATGCAGGTGCATACGTACGATCCCGCGGGGAAGCCGGCGCGGCGGCCGTTTCATATCGCGGTGTTCCGGGATTAGGGGGCGGGGAGAGTCCCCGCTCCGGCGCCATATTGAAAATCTCTCGCCAAGGCGTACCTTTCTCCCATGAACAAGGCGGCCCTCCTGGACGAACTGCAGCAGCTCACCTCGCATGAGCGGCTGGAGCTGGCCTATGGCCTGCTCGACAGCGTCCTGCACGATGCGGCGGCCCCGGCGCCAAGCGAGGCGCAGCGGCGCGAACTCGGCGCGCGGCTGGCCCATCACCGGGCCCATCCGGACGAACCCGGCGTCACGCTCGACGAGATCCGCCGGAAGCTCGTCGCCGGCTAGGGGCGCCGCGGCAGCGTGAAGCCCTTCAGCGACTATGTCGTCTATGTCGACGAGAGCGGCGATCACAGCCTGACCTCGATCGATCAGACGTATCCGGTTTTCGTCCTCGCGTTCTGCGTCTTCCGCAAAGCCGACTATATTCAATCCATCGTACCGGCCATTCAGGGCTTCAAGTTCCGCCAGTTCGGTCACGATATGGTCGTTCTCCATGAGCGGGAGCTCCGGCGGCAGGAACCGCCCTTCGTGTTCCTGAAGAGCGAGAGCAAGCGGGCGGCCTTCCTGGCGGAGATCAACGCGCTGATCGAGGTGGCCCCGTTCACCGTCATTGCATCGGCGATACGGAAGGATCGTCTGGCCAAACGCTACAGCGAACCGCTGAGCCCCTACGACATCGCGATGTTGTTCTGCCTGGAACGGCTCAACCGACTGCTCACCGAAGCAGGACAACAGGGAAAGCGGACAACTGTCGTCTTCGAATGTCGTGGCAAGCAGGAGGACAAGGAACTCGAACTCGCGTTTCGCCGCATCTGCGACCGCGGCGGCATGCAAGGGCCAATGCCCGACCTCGACATCGTCTTTGCACACAAACAGGTGAATTCGACCGGCCTTCAGATCGCCGACCTGATCGCGCGGCCGATCGGACTCAAGACACTGCGGCCCGATCAGCCCAACCGAGCCTACGAGATCATCGACGGGAAGTTTCGGCGTAGTTCGTCGGGAAAGGTGGATGGCTGGGGGTTGAAAATCTTCCCCTGAAAAGCAGAAGGGCCCCGATTCTCACCGAAGCCCAGCGCCGACCAGGAACAGCCCCCAATCCACTTGTTGCCAAAATGGCAACTTTTATGAGGTTTTCAAGGAAAGCCGAGCGAAGCCGCCCTAAAACGCAACTTCGAGTCGTGGCGGCGGGCCGTTACCTTTCAAAATTTCAACCCCTGAACGTCCTTTGGCCTTCACGAGCCCCCGAGAGGTTTGGGTGACGGGGGGAAAGAGCGGGTGTCACCCTGTCCCCCCATCAGCCCCGGGCCACGTTTCCGTCGCCCGAACCTCTCCCCCTGTGTGGGAAGGAGAAGAGGAATCCGTCAGACCGACCCCCTCCGGCACCGGCGCAGGCCCCCAAGAGCGGCTTGATGACAGCCGCGGCCCGGACGACCAGGTGCGCGGAGGGGGTCAGCGCCTCATTGGGGTACCAGTCCCGCCGAGGCGATCACGTTCTTCCACTTCATGTTCTCGGCCGCGATGTGAAGGAAGAGATCCTCCGACGTGCCGGGCCGCTCCTGGACGCCGACGCCGCGGATCCGGGCCACGGCCCAGCGCAGCCTGAGGCCGGTCACGATCGCCTCGGAGAGTTGGGCAACGTAATCGCGCCGCGTGCCTGATGGCACGGCCACGTACCACCACTGGGTGGCGTCGAAGGCGCCGAAGCCCTGCTCGGCCACGGTCGGGATCTCGGGGGCCACAAAGCAGCGGTTGGCCGAGGTCACGCAGAGCGCGCGCAGCTGGCCGGAGCCGATCTGGTTGAGGTACGTCGGCAGGCTGTCCATGGCGACCATGGTCTTGCCGGCCTGGAGCTCCTGCAGCGGGCGGGCGCGGCGGCCCCCTTCCGTTCCTGGGGCCGCATGCGCCAGCCGGATGCCGGCCCTGTTCTGGAGATATTCCATCGCGAGGTGGCCGGCGCTGCCGGGCCCGCCGGAGGTGTAGGCCACCTTGTGCGGGCCGAACCGCTTGCAGTGGTCGACGAACTCCGGGAGCGTCCGCGCCGGGAAGTTGCGGTTGACGACCAGCACGTTGGCCATCTCGCCGACCAGGGCCACGGGCGCGAAGCTCTCGGCGGCGTCGTAGGGCAGGTCCTTCTGCAGATACTGGTTGGTGACGGCGGTGCACATGGTGCCCATCAGCAGGGTGCGGCCGTCCGGCGCGGCGCGCGCCATCTCGGCGCTGAAGCCGCCGCCCGCGTCGGCGCGGTTCTCGACCACGAAGGGCAGGCCCATGCGCGCGCTCAATATGTCGGCCACCACGCGCGCCAGGATGTCGGCGGTGCCGCCTGAAGCGAAGGGCACGACGATGCGGGAGGCCCCGGCGTCGCGCAGGGAGGGGGGCACGTCGGCGTGGCCGGTGCCGCGCGGGAAGACCATCGCGCCAGCCGTTCCGGCGGCCAGCGCCGTGGACAGCATCGTGCGGCGGCTCAGATGGTTCGTCATGGATTGGCTCCGTCGCGGAGGGTCTGCAAGACCGGCCGCAGATAGTGGACGGGCGCGCGGCGGTGCTCTTCCTCGATACTGCGCGAAGAGGTCGTCACGCGGACGTTGACCAGCCGGTCGCCCAGGATGTTCAGCAGATGGGCTTCCAGCGCCTGATGGAAACCGTGCGGGCCATCGGCCCAGCCGGTCGGCGTCAGCACCGTCTCGAGGTGGGCCGCGACCATGCCGCGCTTGAAGGCTTCGAGAACCGCCTTCTCGATCTCGGCGGTGTCGGGCGTGAGCGCATCGACGGCGAGCCAGAGCTCGTGGCGCAGCGCCTGCTGCGGGTTGTTCCAGGTGCCGCAGGCGAAGGGGATGTCGACGCTGCCGAGCGGCATGGTGAAGCTGGCGCCCTCGCGCGGCAGCATGCGGTCGGCGCCCTTGTGGCGAAGATAGGATTGCGCCGAGGCGGACATCAAGTCGGCGATGGCCTCCTCCTCGAGGCGCGTGATGGGGCGCAGCGGGACGCGCACGTCGACCGGCTTGTTCTTCACGAGATGGCGCACCACCACCTCCTTGACGCCGTTCGAGGCAAAGACGCCGGTGATACGGAACGGCATGGCGACCGGCAGGACCGCGCCGGCCGGCTCCTCCTGCAGGAACTCCCAGGTGTTGGGCATGGGATCGATGGGCGAGAACCAGTTGGTCCAGCCCAGCGTCGGATTGGTGCCGCTGCCGGCGAGGCAGAGATAGTTGGCGAATTCGAAGGCTTCGACGCGGTCCAGGTGTCCGAGCTTGCTCATGGCGGCGCTCCTCCGTTGATTTGGCCCAGTGATCTGGTGAGGCCTGAGTAGCCGGGGAGCCGCTCGGGCAGCGCGACGCCAGCGTTCGCAAAGCGTTATTTCTGCGTGTATCGACGATTTCTTTGGGGGCCCCTAGGATGCGCCCGCCTGCCGTCGATCGGGGGAATGATGGCCGCGTCGAGTCGTAAATTTGCGTTGAACCTGATGGGGTCCTTCCGGCTGCTCGGGCCGGGGGGCGAGCGAATCGACATCGCCAGCCGCAAGGGCATGGCGATGGTGGCCATGCTCGCGCTCGCTGAAGGCGGCGAGCGGACCCGTGGCTGGCTGCAGGAAAAGCTCTGGGGCCAGCGCGACCGGCCGCAGGCCCAGGGCAGCCTGCGGCGCGAGCTCACCCATCTGCGCGACCATCTGAACGTGGGGCCGAAGCCGCTGCTGATCTGCGAGCGGCAGCGGGTGATGCTGGATCT
>JBQTJT010000048.1:0-32571 GCA_052386855.1 Reyranella sp. | reverse complement strand
ACAACGTCAAGGTTCGGGTCAAATCGGACGGATCGGGTGTCGAACTCGCCAACGTCAAGATGTCGATGAACCCGTTTGACGAGATCGCGGTCGAGGAGGCGCTCCGGCTCAAGGAGGCGGGCAAGGCAACCGAGGTGGTCGCGGTTTCGATCGGCCCGGCGCAGGCGGCCGAAACTATCCGGACCGCGCTCGCAATGGGAGCCGACCGCGGCATCCTGGTCAAGACCGACAGCCCGGTCGAACCTCTCGCAGTGGCGAAAATTCTCAAGGCCGTCGTCGAGGCGGAACAACCGGGCCTCGTAATTCTCGGCATGCAGGCGATCGACGACGACTCCAACCAGACCGGCCAGATGCTGGCAGCGTTGCTCGGCTGGTCGCAGGGCACCTTCGCCAACAAGCTGCACGTCGCCGACGGCTCGGCCGAGGTGAAGCGCGAAGTCGACGGCGGTCTCGAGAACATCAAGATCAAGCTGCCGGCGGTGATCACCACCGACCTGCGCCTCAACGAGCCGCGCTACGCCTCGCTGCCGAACATCATGAAGGCCAAGAAGAAGCCGATCGAGGTTCTGGCGCCGGATGCGCTGGGTGTCGACGTGGCGCCGCGCATCAAGACCCTGAAGGTAGAAGAGCCGCCCAAGCGCAAGGCCGGCATCAAGGTCAAGACGGTGGCCGAACTGGTCGACAAGCTGCGTAACGAAGCGGGAGTGATCTGATCATGGCCATCCTCGTTGTCGCCGCGCACGACGGCAAAACCGTTCGCGCCAATGTTTCCAACGCCGTTGCCGCCGCGACCCAGATGGGTTCGGACGTGCACGTGCTGGTGGCCGGCAGCAATGCCGGCGAAGCCGCCAAGTCGGCGAGTGTCATCGCGGGCGTCGCCAAGGTGCTGCAGGCCGAAGACGCGGCCTACGCCAACTGGCTGGCCGAGGACATCGCGCCGCTCGTGGTCAAGCTCGCCCCAAACTACAGCCACATCGTGATGGCCGCCGATTCCGTGGGCAAGAACATCGCCCCGCGCGTCGCGGCCCTGCTCGACGTGGCGCAGATCTCCGAGGCCATCCAGGTCGTCTCGCCCGACACGTTCGTGCGGCCGATCTATGCCGGCAACGCCATGGCGACCGTGCAGTCGAGCGACAAGATCAAGGTCGTGACGATCCGCCCGACCAACTTCAAGGCCGGCGCCGGCGGTGGTTCGGCGCCGATCGAGCAGACCGCCGGCGGTGCCGCCAGCGGCCTGTCGTCGTTCGTGGGCGCCGAGCTCTCCAAGAGCGAGCGGCCCGAACTCACCAGCGCCAAGATCGTCATCTCGGGCGGTCGTGGCCTGGCCAGCGGCGAGAACTTCAAGATGCTCGAGAAGCTCGCTGACGTGATGGGCGCCGGCCTCGGCGCCAGCCGCGCAGCCGTGGACGCGGGCTACGTGCCGAACGACTATCAGGTCGGCCAGACCGGCAAGGTGGTCGCGCCCGATCTCTACATTGCCATCGGCATCTCCGGCGCGATCCAGCATCTCGCCGGGATGAAGGACAGCAAGACCATCGTGGCGATCAACAAGGACGAGGAAGCGCCGATCTTCCAGGTGGCGGACTACGGCATCGTCGGGGATCTGTTCCAGATCGTTCCGGAGCTGACCGCGGCGGTCGAAAAGAAATAGTGCAGCCCCAGGGGTACCCATCATGATCAAGCGCATCGGCGTCATCGGCGCCGGCCAGATGGGCAGCGGTATTGCCCATGTCTGCGCGCTCAAGGGGTTCGATATCCGGCTCGCGGACGTCGACCAGGCGCATCTCGACAAGGGCATCGACGCCATCAACCGCAACATGGACCGCCAGATCGGCCGCGGCATGATCCGGCCCGAGGACAAGGACGCCGCGCTGAAGCGCATCACCACGGCGCTCGACTATAAGCCGTTCGCCGACTGCGACCTGGTCGTCGAGGCGGCGACCGAGAACGAGGCGGTGAAGCGCGAGATCTTCAAGAAGGTCTGCATCGACCTGCCCGCCAACGTCCTGCTCGCCACCAATACCTCGTCGATCTCGGTGACGCGCCTTGCGGCGGTGACCGACCGCCCCGGCAAGTTCATGGGCATGCACTTCATGAATCCCGTGCCGATGATGGGGCTGGTCGAGTTGATCCGCGGCATCGCAACGGAAGAAGAGACCTTCCGCACCGTGCGCGAGGTCGTGGTCAAGCTCGACAAGAAGCCGGTCAACGCCGAGGACTTCCCGGCCTTCATCGTGAACCGCATCCTGCTGCCGATGATCAACGAGGCCGTCTATGCCCTCTATGAGGGCGTCGGCAATGTCGAGGCGATCGACACCGGCATGAAGCTCGGCGCCAACCATCCGATGGGCCCGCTCGAGCTTGCCGACTTCATCGGCCTCGATACCTGCCTCTCGGTCATGCAGGTTCTGCACGAAGGCCTGGCCGATTCGAAGTATCGCCCGTGTCCGCTGCTGGTGAAGTATGTCGAGGCCGGCTGGATCGGGAAGAAAGTTAAGCGCGGCTTCTACGACTACTCCGGCGAGCGTCCGGTTCCGACGCGATAGGGGCCGACGCGATAGGTGAGCTGGTCATGGTGCGGTTTCTCGTTGTCCTCGCAGCAGGCTTGGCCACCGTCCTGGCCGCCGTCCCGTTCAGTCCCGCCGAAGCGCAATGGGTGTTCGTCGCCCGCAAGGCGCTGGGCCGGATCCAGCAGATGACCGAAGGGCCGCAGAACGGCCGGCCGGGCTATGACTTCGCCACGGTCATCCTCGATGCGCCGGCGGACAAGGTGTTCGCGACCGCGCTCGAGATGGCGCGCAAGAACACGTCGGTCCGCGTCCTGATGCATGATTCCGGCACGCGCCGCCTGCAGATCGCCGAGGGCGACCGCACTGCCACTCTGAACGTCGCTTCGTTCAGCGACGATGTTTCCCAGCTCATGATCGCGGGCCACGCCGGGCCGGGCGAGGGATCGACGTCGTCGATGGTCGCGCAGGCCGTGCTGCGCATCTGCAAGGAGATGAACAAGCACTGCGAGATCGGCAACTAGGCCGACAGGCACCTTGCGTCAGCTTTGGCTGGCGATGGCGGCCTTCACGAGGGCGACGCCCTCCGGCATGTCCCAGTCGGCATCACCCTCCAGGCGACCGAGTTCCTGGCCTTGCGGATCGACCAGTATCGAGGTCGGCAGCAAGGTCACCCCAAGACCCTGCATCGCCTTGCGGCCGGGGTCGAAGTAGATGCCAAGGTTGGCGAGTTTCTTGTCCTTGTAGAACGGCGCGACCTTGGGTTTGGTCGGACCGTCGATCGACAGCGGCAGGACCCGGAACTTGTCCTGGGGGAACATCGCCTGGAGCCTGTCGAGGCTCGGCATCTCCTTGACGCAGGGCACGCACCAGGTCGCCCAGAAATTGATCAGCAGGGCCCGGCCGCGGAATTCAGCCAAGCGCAGCGGCTTGTCGTTGGCGTCCTGGAACGCGATATCGGGCAGCGGCTTGGGCGTCTTTGCCTTTTCGAACAGTCGCATTTCCCCCGAAGCCTGCGCGGGGAGCGCAAGGGCCAGCGTCGCTCCGGCGAGGGCACCGGAGAGAATGTACCTCCGGCCAGGGAGGAAATTGGGGACAGGATATGCCATAAGCGCGTTCCTACAGGATCAATGGCTCGAATTCATGGCACGAAAGAACACGACTGCGCGAGCGGTGAAGAGTCGCTCCAACACCATGTGGGGCGGCCGCTACAAGCTTGGCCCGGCGGAAATCATGGAGCGGATCAACGCCTCCATCGATTTCGACCGGCGGCTGTACGCGCAGGACATCGCGGGCTCGCTGGCCCACTGCGACATGCTGGTGGCCCAGGGTATCCTGACGGCCAAGGATGGTCGTGCCATCCGGCGCGGGCTGCTGAAGGTGCGCGAGGAGATCGAGAGCGGTCGCTTCAAGTTCTCGACCAAGCTCGAGGACATCCATTTCAACGTCGAGGCGCGGCTGACCGAGTTGATCGGCCCGGCCGGCGGGCGGCTGCATACCGCGCGCTCGCGCAACGACCAGGTGGCGCTCGATGTCCGGCTGTGGGTGCGTGACACCATTGACCGGCTGGAGCCGATGCTGGCCGACCTGCAGGCGGCCCTGATCGACCGCGCCGAGGAATATGCCGCCACCATCATGCCGGGCTTTACGCACCTGCAGACGGCGCAGCCGATCACCTTCGGCCATCATCTCATGGCCTATGTCGAGATGTTCGGGCGCGACCGCAGCCGGTTCGTCGATTGCCGCGCGCGCCTGAATGAATCGCCGCTGGGTGCCGCGGCCCTGGCCGGTTCGCCGCATCCCATAGACCCGCGGCATACCGCCAAGGCGCTGGGCTTCGACCGGCCGATGGCCAACTCGCTCGACGCCGTGTCCGACCGCGACTACGTCGTCGAATTCATCGCCGCGGCCTCGCTCACGGCCGTGCACCTGTCGCGGCTGTCGGAAGAGATCGTGATCTGGTGCTCGGCGCCGTTCCGCTTCATCGCGCTGTCGGACGCCTTCACGACCGGCAGCTCGATCATGCCGCAGAAGCGCAATCCCGATGCCGCCGAGCTGACGCGTGGCAAGACCGGCCGCATCGTCGGTGCCTTCGTGGCGCTTTGCACGATGCTGAAGGGCTTGCCGCTCACCTACGGCAAGGACATGCAGGAAGACAAGGAGCCGCTGTTCGACGCCGCCGACTCGCTGGAGCTTGGCGTGGCGGCGATGGCCGGCATGGTGCGCGACCTCAAGGCGAACCCGGCCCGCATGCGCGCCGTCGCGTCGGCCGACTATTCGGTGGCGACCGATCTCGCCGACTGGCTGGTGCGCGAGATCAACCTGCCTTTCCGCCAGGCACACCATGTCACGGGCCGGCTCGTGGGCCTCGCTTCCGACAAGGGCGTCGACCTCGACAAGCTATCGCTGGCGGAGATGCGGGCCGTCGAGCCCCGGATCGATCGTGGCGTCTATCGCGTGCTCACGGTCGAGGCTTCGGTCAAGGCGCGCAAGAGTCTGGGCGGCACGGCGCCGGCCAATGTGGCGCGCGCAGTCAAGGAAGCGCGTCGTCGTTTTCTGGGGCGTTCACGATGAGCTTCTTCGAGTACCGCAACGGCGAGATGCACGCCGAAGGCGTGACGCTGGCCGCGATCGCCGCCCAGGTCGGCACGCCCTTCTATTGCTACTCTGCCGGAGCGCTGCGCGCGTCATGGCGCGAATTCGCCGACGGCATCAAGGGCATGAGGGCCAGCATCTGCTACGCCATGAAGGCCAACAGCAACCTGGCCGTCATTCGCCTGTTCGGCGAGATGGGGGCCGGCGCCGACATCGTCTCGGTGGGCGAGATGCGCCGCGCGCTCGCGGCCGGCATTCCGGCCGATCGCATCATCTATTCCGGCGTCGGCAAGAAGGCCTCGGAACTCATGGAGGCCCTGCAGGCCAAGGTCGGCCAGATCAACGTCGAGAGCACGGCCGAGCTCGAGACGCTGAACGCGGTCGCAGGCCAGCTCGGTGTCCGGGCCAACATCACCATTCGCGTCAATCCCGACGTCGATGCCGGC
This sequence comes from Reyranella sp., assembly GCA_052386855.1. Classification (GTDB taxonomy): domain Bacteria; phylum Pseudomonadota; class Alphaproteobacteria; order Reyranellales; family Reyranellaceae; genus Reyranella. The sequence continues at coordinate 27,023 of JBQTJT010000048.1, read as the reverse complement.
ACGCACGCCAAGATCACGACCGGCCGCAAGGAGAACAAGTTCGGCATCGACATCGACCTCGCGCGCGAGGCCTTTGCGCTGGCCGGCCGGCTGCCCCATCTCAATGTGGTGGGCGTGGCGATGCACATCGGCTCGCAGCTCACCTCGCTCGATCCCTACCGCGCGGCCATCGTGCGGGTGCGCGAGCTGATCGGCCAATTGCGCGCCGACGGCCACCACATCGACCGCTTCGACATCGGCGGTGGCCTGGGGATTGTTTATGCCGACGAGAAGCCGCCCTCGATCGCCGATTTCATGGCCGTGGTCGCCCGGGAAACCGAGGGGCTGGGCTGCGAACTCACCTTCGAGCCGGGCCGGCGGCTGGTCGGCGAGGCCGGCGTCCTGGTGAGCGAGGTCATCCTTGTGAAGCCCGGCGCGGCAAAGACTTTCGTCATTGTCGACGCCGCCATGAACGACCTCATCCGGCCGACCCTGTATGAGGCCTGGCACGACATCCTGCCGGTGCGCCAACCTCGCCAAGATACCGCCACGATCCGCTGCGACATTGTCGGTCCGATCTGCGAATCGGGCGATTTCCTGGCACAGAACCGTGATCTACCCCCGCTGGCTGCCGGCGACCTCGTCATGATACGCTCGGCCGGAGCCTACGGCGCTGTCATGGCCTCCAGCTACAACAGCCGCCCCCTGGCGCCGGAAGTGATGGTCGATGGCACGCGATTTGCGGTTATTCGGCCCAGACCGACGATCGACGAGATGCTCCTGGCGGAGCGGTTCCCGCCCTGGATGGAGCCGGTAAAAGCGTAGCGAAAGGACGGCGATGGACGCCAGCCAGACCTCAACGATCGAAGCGCCGGGCCTCCGGCGCAAGATCGGTGTGGCGTGGGCGGCGCTCGTCTGGGAAGGCCTGTGGCCGCGCCTGGTGCCGATCCTGGCCTACCTGGCCCTGTTCGTGGCGGCAGCCCACCTCGATCTCTTCGCTGGCCTCGAACCCTGGACCCATACCGGCCTGCTGGCCGTGCTGGCGCTGGCCCTGGGCGGGCTCGCCTGGTGGGAACTCCGCGATTTTGCCTGGCCCGCGCGGGAAGACGCGATCCGCCGGCTCGAGCGCGACAGCGGCGTGCCGCACCGGCCGCTGGTGGCCGTGCAGGACCGCCTGGCCGCCGGCCAGGACGATCCGATGGCTGCGGCCCTGTGGGACGCCCATCGCCGCCGCGAGGTCGAGCGCCTGGCCGGTCTTGGCAACAAGCCGGCCCATCCCGGACTTGCCCGGCTCGACACCTGGGCCTTGCGCCTGGTGCCGGTGCTGCTGCTGATCGTGGCGGTTGCGAGCGCCGGTGGCTGGCGCGCCGATCGCATGATGGCGGCCTTCATGCCGGCCTTTCCGCCGCCGCCGCCGGTGGTCGCCAATCTCTGGATCGCACCGCCGGCCTATACCGGCAAGCCGCCGATCTATCTCGACGTCAACGATCGCGACAAGCTCCTGCGCGTGCCGGTCGGCAGCAAGCTGGCGGGCTTCATCGACGACGTGCGCGGCCGCAAGCCGCCGCTGCTCGCCATCGACGGCAAGACGACCGAATTCGCCACCGTGGGCAAGGGCAAGTACCAGGTCGAACAGGTTATCACCGAAGGCAAGCAGATCGCGCTGCAGGCGCGCGGCGACGAACAGGCGCGCTGGAAGCTGCACGTCATTCCCGATCTGGCGCCGACCATCGAATTCGCCCGCCCGATGGCCGTCGACAAGTGGTCGACCAAGATCGAGTACATCGCCGGTGACGATTTCGGCGTGAAGGGCGTTCAGCTCCAGATCCGGCTGCACGGCAGCGTCTTGGGCGACGACGCGCTCAGCAGCGACGAGGAGCCCGAGGTCCTGCGCATCGACCTGCCGGTCGCCGGCAACGCCAAGAAGGTGGCGGACACCTTCGTGCGCGACCTCACCAGCCATCCGTGGGCCGGCCTCAAGGTCACGGTCATGCTGTTCGCGTCGGACGCCATCGACCAGAAGGGCCGCAGCGCCGTCGAGACCTTCCTGTTGCCCGAGCGGGTGTTCAACGATCCGACGGCGCGGGCGCTGATCGTGCTGCGCAAGGCGCTGACGCGGGATCCCAAGGGTTATCGCGTCGATGTCGCCGACGGCATGCGCATGATCCAGATCAAGCCGGAGAGCTATCGCGAGGATCCGGTCGTCCAGCTCGGCCTGCGCATCGGCGCGGCGCGCCTCGCGCAAAACGGCGACAAGGAGAACATCACGGAGACCCAGAAGCTCCTCTGGGACCTCGCCATGCGTCTGGAGAGCGGCGCCACGTCCGAGGCCGAGCAGGCGCTCGAGCAGGCGCGGCAGGAATTGCGCGATGCCATGCAGCGCCAGGCCGGCGACGAGGAGATCGAGCGCCTGATCCAGCAGCTCTACGACGCCATGGCCCGCTGGCAGCGCGAACTCGCCGAGAAGATGAAGGATCCCGAGGAACGCCGTCGCATGCAGGAGCAGGCGGAGAAGATGGATCCCAACAACACCATCACCGGCGACGACCTGCAGAAGATGCTCGACAAGATTCGCGAGATGGCGAAGAACGGCGACCGCGAAGGCGCCAAGCGCGCGCTCGAAGAGCTGCGCAAGATGATGGAAAACGCCACGCCGATGATGGCCCAGCCCGGTCAGCAGCGCCAACCCGGCCAGCAGCGCGGCCAGCAGGGCCAGGGCAATCAGCAGGGCCGCGAGATGATGAACCAGCTCGACCGCCTGTCGCGCCGGCAGAACCAGCTTCTGGGTGAGTCCGAGCGCGAAGGCCGCCAGCAAGGCCAGCAGGGACAGCGCGGCCAGCAGGGCCAGCGCGGCCAGCAGGGGCAGCAGGGTCAAGGCCAGCAGCCGGGCCAGCAGGGACAACCGGGCCAAGGGCAGGGACAGCCCGGCGACGGCCAGTGGGGCGAACAGCAGCGCGGCCAGCAGGAAGGCCTGCGCCGCCAGCTCGGCGATCTCATGCGCCGTCTCGACGAGAACGGCATGCCGATGCCCGAGGCGCTGGGCCGCGCCGAACGCTCCATGCGCGAGGCCGAGGAGTCGCTGCGCCGCGGCGATCCGCGCGAAGCGTCGCGCTCGCAGCGGCGTGCCCTCGACAATCTGCAGCAGGGCATGGGCGATATGGCCGACCAGATGCGCCAGCGCGGACCGGGCAACAGCCAGGATCTCGCCGAGATCGAGGAGCGCGAGCGCAAGAGCGAGGACCGCGACCCGCTCGGCCGTTCCGACGGCAACTACGGCGATGCGGTCGACACCGGCACCGACAAGGTGCCGCTCGAACTCGAACGTCAACGCAGCCGCGAGATCCTCGACGAGCTGCGCCGCCGCGCCGGCGACCAGCTACGCCCGAAGGACGAACTCGACTACATCGACCGGCTGCTGAAGACCTACTGATCTTCCGGACCGCGAGCCTCCGGCTCGCTCATGATGCGCGCGGGACGCGCGCGGTCCAAAGACTAAGCCGTCTTCTCCACCACCCCGATGTAGGGCAGGCCGCGGAAGCGGTGCGCCCAGTCGAGGCCGTAACCCACGAGAAATTCGTCGCCGGCCTGGAAGCCGACGAAATCAGCCTGCAGCGTCGTGCGCCGCTTCGCCGGCTTGTCGAGGAGGGTGCAGATCGACACGCGCCTGGCGCCGCGCTCCTCCAGGAGCTTCTTTGCGAAGCTCAGCGTAAAGCCCGATTCCAGGATGTCGTCGACCAGCAGCACGTCGCGGTCACGCACGTCATCGACGATGTCGCGCACGACCTTCACGTGGCCGGTCGTCTCGGTGCCGCTGCCGTAGCTCGACAGCGTCAGGAAATCCATCGACCAGTCCGCGCCGGTGCGGCTCAGCGCGCGGATCAGGTCGGCCGCGAACACGAAGCTGCCCTTCAGGACCGAGACGACCAGCGTGTCGGGCGCCAGCTTGACCGCGAGGTCAGCCGCCATCTCATCGACGCGCGTGGCGATCTCGGCGGCGGAAAAGCGGATCGAGACGGTGGGACGGTTGGGCATGGCGGACTCGGGCTATTCGACAGCGGGCACGATTTCGGTGGTGCCGGAAGGCGGCTCGTCGAGCGTCTGGCGAAAGCTCACCCGCCCGCCCGGCCCGATCGGGCCGTGGACCAACGGATAGGCGCGTTCGCCCAGCACGTCGCTGTCCTTCCGGAATGTCAGTTTCAGCCGGCTGCTCGACCCCGGCGCGCGGCCGGTGTTGACGACGTCACCCTGCACGACGTAGCGGCCATCGACCAGTTCGACCTTGGTGGCGTCGAGATCGATCTCGAGACGCGCCTGGTTGGCCGGGGCGGGGCGGCCCGTCGCCGTCGGGGGCCCGAACAGCGCGCGGAGCGTATCGAGGCTGAGGATCGACTGCCATTGGGGCGACAGCCGGCCCCGGATCTCGTCCCGTCCGGCATAGGCTGCGGCGCCCAGCACGACGACCAGGACGGCAGCGCCGGTCAGCCAGCGGCCCCAATGGCTTTTCGGCCGTGGTCGCGTGAGCGCCGGCAGCCCCGCACCCTGGGTCTGCGGCCGGATCACGAAATCGGGCACGGATTGCGCCCGTGGCGCGGAGTCAGCCAGAGCTGCCGACGCGGCCTCGGGCTTCGCGAACCAGCGATGGCTGCACCGGGCGCACTGGACGGTGCGTCCGTCCTGGCCGAGCGCCGCCGGATCGACGGCGTACCGGGCTCCGCAGTTTGAACAAGTGACGTGCATGATGAGTGGGGAAGTTCCCCTGGATGGGCTTGCGGGCGGACGTTAGGCCACTAAAACTGGCCGTACAAGCAACACGGTCGAGCCTCAGCCCTTCATGTCCCATTCCGGCTTCCTCGGCCTTCGCTCGCTGCTCTTCAACGTCGGCTGGTACGTGGGCACGGCCGTGATCGCCATCGTCGGCGTGCCGCTCCTGCTGGCGCCGCGGCGTTGGGTCGTTGCCTGGTCGCATTTCTGGATCCGCTTCTGCCTGGGGTGGCTGCGACTGACCTGCCGCCTCACGCATCGCCTGGGTGGTCTTGCCAACTTTCCGGACGGACCGGTCATCATCGCGGCCAAGCATCAGTCGACGTGGGAGACGCTGGCCTTCGCCCTGCTGTTTCCGAACGCCGCGATCATCCTGAAGCGCGACCTGCTGTTCATTCCCGTCGTCGGCTGGGCGATGGCACGGGCCGGCCACATCGGCGTCGAACGCGGCGACGGTGCCAAGGCGTTGCGCGGCCTGGTGCGGCAGGCCAAGGCGGCGCTGGCCGAGGGCCGCTCCATCCTGATCTACCCGGAGGGCACGCGGACGCCGGTCGGCTCGCAGCCGCCCTATCAAGTTGGCACCGCGGCGCTCTATCGCCAGCTTGGCGTGCCGGTCGTGCCGGTGGCGCTCAATTCCGGCCTCTTCTGGGGGCGGCGGAAATTCATCAAGCGGCCGGGCGTCATCGATGTCGAGGTGCTTCCGGCCATTCCGCCGGGGCTCGACCGCAAGACCTTCATGGCGACGCTGCGGGAGCGCATCGAGGGGGCGACGGCGAAGCTCGTTCAAGACCCGAAACGCCGGACCTAGCGGGCAAGCTCCGCCTCGGCCCATCGCGCAAATTCCTCTAGTTCCGAAAGCAGCTGCTCCGCCTCGTCTTTGCGCAAGAGCCGCACCCCATACTGCGCGGTGTCTTTTGAATCGACTATTCGCCGTAAGCGCTTGGCCTGGGCAGCGGGAAGGGCATTGCCCAAGGCATCTCTGAGGAGTTTGTGAACACCCTCGTGATCGCGTTGGTTTACTTGTCCCAATCGTACCGCCGTTATCGCATCTGCGTAGGCGATGGCGGCATTGACGACTTGAGACGCAATCGGGTTGCCCACGGAAGTTGAGTCGGCGAGCGTCGCTTCGTCCTGGGCTGCTTTTAAATACGCCTTGGCAATGGCCAGGCGGCGATTTCCGTAATCCTTGTCTACGGGCTTGGTGGGTCCTGTCCGCGTCACGTAGCCATCGCTTTGTCGTTGGCTCGAACGAGGCGCGTCAACAGAACTTCAGGGGAATCTCCCAGGATCGTCATCGCGTCATTTCGGATGTTCGTCCAGAGCGGGTCACTTTGGCTGGAAAGCTGGATGACATCCTTTGTGCCAAGGGTGACGATGGAAGCATGAAAGACCAATTCCTCTCCTGCGGGCACGAGCGCTTCACGGACCAGAAATTCAACACTTGCCACGGCTTCGGGAGAAGCAACGAGGGCAATATCCAGGTCGCTGTCGGGGCGGTCTCTGCCGCGAGCGACGCTGCCATAGATCCAAGCTGCTATGAGCTGAGGACGACAAGCTTCAGCGGCCTCGCGCACCTTGCCCACGATCGAGTCATAGCGGTTCTCTTCTTGTCGGAAGAGTTCGACGAGGACCTGCGAGAGCGGATGCGAACGTCGCCGACGATAAAGACGCGTGCGTCCCGAGCCCAGGCTACGGATTACTTTCATTTCTTCCAACGCGCGCAGACTTAACTGAACGGCGCGCGTCGAAAGCCCGGTGCGCACGCAAAGAGATGGAGCAGACAGTTCCCCACCGTGCCGCACCAGCTCTCGCAGCGTTTTTACGTTCGCAACCGAGCCGACAACCCGTGTCAGTGGGAAGCGAAGGGCGCTTTGCTTGGGATTATCCATAGAGAACTAATAAGTAGTTTAGGGATACAATTTTATCAATAGAAGTATTTTACTGCTAATGGAACAAAAGAAGAACTGTTGATATCTATCGAACCGACGCCTAACTTCAATCGATGGAATGGGCTCCAGTTTCCCAGCGCATCTGGGACATGAAATACCGCTTTCGCAACGCGTCAGGGCAGGCCGACGCCGATCTCGATGCCACGTGGTGGCGCGTGGCGCGCGCACTGGCCGTGCCGGAGCGCGATCCCGAGATGTGGGCCGGGCGCTTCCACGAGGCGCTGTCGGGCTTCAAGTTCCTGCCGGCCGGCCGTGTGATCGCCGGCGCCGGGACCGGTCGCAGTGTCACGCTTTTCAACTGTTTCGTCATGGGCACGATCGGCGACGACATGTCGTCGATCTTCGAGAACCTGCGCGAAGCCGCGCTCACCATGCAGCAGGGCGGCGGCATCGGGCACGATTTCTCGACGCTCCGGCCTCACGGCGCGCCGGTGAAGGGCGTCGGCGCCGACGCTTCGGGTCCGTTGTCGTTCATGGATGTGTGGGATTCGATGTGCCGCACCATCATGAGCGCGGGCTCGCGCCGCGGCGCCATGATGGCGACGCTGCGTTGCGACCATCCCGACATCGAAGCCTTCGTCGATGCCAAGCGCGACCCGGCGCGGCTCCGCATGTTCAATGTCTCGGTGCTGGTCACCGATGCCTTCATGAAGGCGGTGAAGGACGAGGCCGACTGGGATCTCGTGTTCGGCGGCAAAATCTTCAGGACGGTGAAGGCGAAGGCGCTGTGGGAGCGCATCATGCGCGCCACCTACGACGTCGCCGAGCCCGGCGTGATCTTCATCGATCGCGTCAACCGGCGGAACAACCTGCACTATTGCGAGACCATCCAGGCGACCAATCCCTGTGTCACCGCCGACACCTGGGTGCATACGGCGGGCGGTCCGCGCCAGGTGAGCGATCTGATCGATCTACCCTTCACCGCGCTGGTCGACGGCAAGCCCTACGCCAGTACCGATGCGGGCTTCTTCGTCACCGGGACGAAGCCGGTCCTGCGCCTGCGTGCTGCGGCCGGGCAGAGTCTGCGTCTCACCGCCGACCATCGCGTGCTGAAGGTCGAGCGCCTGACCCGCTGGTCGCGCGAAACGAACTGGGTTGCCGCTGGCGACCTCCAGCCGGGCGATCAGATCGTTCTGCACGATCATCGCGCCGCGCCGCACTGGGAGGGGAGCCACAGCGAGGCCGAGGGATATCTGCTTGGTCTGCTTGTAGGTGACGGAACGCTGAAGGAGGACAAGGCGGTCCTCAGCGTCTGGAAGCCGGTGCAAGTGGGCAACGGTACAGCGGACAGTCTCGGCGTCGAGGGAGTCATGGAAGCGGCGCTCTCTGCCGCGCGCACTCTGCCGCACCGCGCCGATTTCGCCGGCTGGATGGAGGTGAAGGGCCGCAACGAATGGCGCCTGTCCCTCGGTGCTGTGAAGAAGCTCGCCGGTACGTTGGGCCTCGCGCCCGGTCACAAGACCCTGACGTCGGCGATTGAAAAGACGTCATCGGATTTTCATCGCGGCCTGTTGCGCGGCTTGTTCGATTCGGATGGATCGGTCCAGGGCACGCAGGCCAAGGGCATCAGCGTCCGGCTCAGCCAGAGCGATCTGGCGCTGCTGGAAGCCGTTCAGCGCATGCTGCTGCGTATTGGCATTGCTGCCACGATCTATCGCGACCGCCGGCCGGCCGGGCAGCGGCCGATGCCGGATGGTAAGGGAGGAATGCGTCTCTACGAGACTGCAGCCCAGCATGACCTGACGATTGCCGGCGACAATGTTGGCCTGTTCGCCGAGCGGATCGGCTTCGCCGACCGCGACAAGGCGCTGCGGCTGCGTTGCCTGCTGACAAGCTATCGCCGCCAGCCCAATCGCGAGCGCTTCATCGCCGACATCGAGAGCATCGAGGCGGATGGCTTCGAAGCCGTCTACGATACGCAGATTCCGGGTATCAACGCCTTCGATGCCAATGGGCTCTATGTCCATAACTGCGGCGAACAGCCGTTGCCGCCCTATGGTGCCTGCCTGCTGGGCTCGATCAATCTCGCCGCACTTGTGAAGGATCCGTTCACGCCGGAAGCGCGGCTCGATCTCGAGGCGCTGGAGCGGCTGGTGCCGGTTGCCGTGCGCATGCTCGACAATGTGGTCGACGTGTCGCGCTTTCCCCTCGCGAACCAGGAGAAGGAAGCCAAGGCCAAGCGCCGCATCGGGCTCGGCGTCACCGGCCTGGCCGATGCTTTGATCTTCTGCGGCGTGCGCTACGGCTCGCCCGAGGCGGTGCGGCTGACGCGCGACTGGCTGGCTGCGGTCCAGCGCTTCTCCTATCTCGCTTCGGCGGATATCGCCGCGGAAAAGGGCAGCTTCGAACTCTACGATCGCACCAAATTCCTGGCCGGCGAGACCATCCGCGGCCTGCCCGAGGACGTGCGCACCGCCATCGGCCGCTACGGCATCCGCAATGCGCTGCTGAACTCCATCGCCCCCACCGGCACGATCTCGCTGCTGGCCGACAATGTCTCCTCGGGCATCGAGCCGGTCTTCGCCTTCGGCTACGTCCGCCACGTGCTTCAGCCCGACGGCACCAAGCGCGAGGAGAGCGTGGAAGATCATGCCTTCCGGGCCTGGCGCGAACTGAAGGGCAACGAAGCGCCGCCGTCGGACGTGTTCGTCGATGCCCAGACGCTCTCGCCCGCCGATCATCTCGCCATGCAGGCGGCCGCCCAGGACTTCGTCGACAGCTCGATCTCCAAGACCATCAACCTGTCGCGCGACATCTCGTTCGAGGCTTTCAAGGGCGTCTACGAAGAGGCCTATGCGCAGGGCTGCAAGGGCTGCACGACGTATAGGCCGAACGACGTGACGGGGGCCGTGCTGGAAGTGAAGCCTGCGGAGCGGGCGACGCCGGCACTCGTTCCAGTGACGACGCGCGAGGAAGGTGTTGTCTATATCGCCCAGCCGCTCGACCGGCCGGAAGACCTGCCGGGCCGCACCTACAAGATCAAGTGGCCGGGCAGCGACCACGCGATCTACATCACCATCAACGACGTGATGCAGGACGGCCGCCGCCGGCCGTTCGAGATCTTCATCAACTCCAAGAACATGGAGCACTACGCCTGGACCGTGGCGCTGACCCGCATGATCTCGGCGGTGTTCCGCCGCGGCGGCGACGTGTCGTTCGTGGTGGAAGAGCTGAAGGCCGTGTTCGATCCGCGCGGCGGCCAGTGGATGGAGGGCCGCTACGTGCCGTCACTGCTGGCAGCGATCGGCGGCGTGATCGAACGCCATCTGATCGAGATCGGCTTCCTTAGCACTGCTGACGCGCCGCAACTCACCGATGGGTCGGAGCAGAAGGTCAGACTGGCCGCTGGCGCGCGCGAGCCGTCAGGCGGCGGCGGCGCGACGACCATGGGCCAGTGCCCGAACTGCGGCGCCGCCTCGCTCACGCACCAGGAAGGCTGCGACGTCTGCCTGAACTGCGGCTACTCGCGCTGCGGGTGAGAGGCACCCCTGGATTTGCGGTGGTGTCCGAATCAGAGGGCCTGGTGTCCTAATTCGCAGTTCGGCGGAACGTCGAATACTGAAATCGCTGCTCGGCTCCCCATGGTGTCTTGTGGGTTTCCAGTGCTTCGGCCGTGAGCGAGAACGACGGTCCCAGTCGTTTCGATAATGTAGCCGAGCTATACCGTTGCACGGCAAGGCCGCTGCACTTCTCGGGACCGTCAAGCGCAAAGGTCGCGATGATGATGACCGAGCCTGGCCGGGAGCCCGCTTTCAAGGCTGTCATGTAGGCATCCTGCTGAGCGGACTCGGTTAGAAAGTGGAACACTGCGCGGTCATGCCAGACGTCGTAGACACGCGGCGGCGTCCATTGCGTGATGTCCGCCACAATCCAGCAGATGCGCGCGGCGCCGCTGCCAAGACGGTCCCTGGATTTGACTAGTGCGGCTTCCGCTACGTCGAGCACCGTGAAATCGGTGTACCCGGCTGCAAGCATGTCATCGGACAGCGTCGATGCACCGCCCCCTATATCGATAATGGCTGCCTCGCGACCGGGCGCAGCCAATGCGATCAGTTCAAGCGACCGCTCCGGGTGGGGCTGATACCAGCTGACAGCCGTGTCAGCCTTCGACGTGTACACATCTTCCCAATGGCTGCGCGTGCTGCACATGGGTGCCTCCTTCCATCCGGCGACACGCGCCGGAAGCAAGGCCGTTGTAGACTATTCGCCCGGGTGCCGCGAGGGATTGGCCGTCGACATTCCCACCGCCAACGCCTGTACGCTTGCCCTTCTAATATTTGCAAGATCAGCAGGTTTTTTGCTGGTGTTCCTGCCATGATGGGAAACGCCCGCCGGAGAGATCCGGCGGGCGTTTTTCGTGGCGCCGAATGGTCCATGAATGGTCCATACCGGCGGTGATTTTCCGGACACTCATCCCGGCCATCGGCCGGGGCCGGTGGCACAGATCGTCCGGGGGCGATTTCACCGCCGGATCAGGATCTTGAGGCCGGTTCGTGGCACAGGTTTCCAGACACTTCGTGGCACAACGAGGTGTGCCGGAAAGTGGTCCACGTTCAGCCCAGTTCGAGCGAGATTCCGGCGGTCTTGCTGACGCCGGCCCACAGCGTGGCGAAGTCGCCGACGAAGGCCGTGTATTCGGCCGGCGTCATCGGCTTGTCGCCCGGCAGCAGCACCACGTCCTTGAAGCGCTCCACGACCTCCGGCGCCTTGTAAGCTTTCTGCAGCTCGTCATAGAGGCGGGCCACGACGTCCGGCGACATGCCCTTGGGTCCCGAGATGCCGACCCAGGTCGAGGTCGTGAGCTTGGGGAAGCCCTGTTCGGCGAAGGTCGGCGCGTTGGGATACATGTCGATGCGCTTGGCCGAGCTCACCGCCAGCAGGCGGACCTTGCCGGCGTTGATGTGCGGCACGTTGGTGGTGATCGGGTCGAACATCGACGGGATGGTGCCGGCCAGCATGTCCTGCAGCGACGGCGCCGAGCCGCGGTAGGGGACGTGCTTCAGCTTGATGCCGGCCTCGCTGGACAGCAGTTCGCCCATCAGATGGGTGTTGGAGCCGATGCCGGAGCTGCCGAAGGCGATCTCGTCGGGCTTGGCCTTGGCGGCGGCGATGTAGTCGGCCAGCGTCTTGTAGGGCGAATCGCCCGGCACGATCAGGACGTTGGGCGTATGGCCGATCAGGGTGACATGGGTGAAGTCGGTGACCACGTTGTAGGGCAGCTTTGGGTAGATTCCGGGCGCGATGCCCAGTGGCGAGGCATGCGAGATGACCAGCGTGTAGCCGTCGGGGACGGCCTTGGCGGCGAGGTCCGAACCGATCGTGCCGCCGGCGCCGGGCCGGTTCTCGACCACGACCTGGGTGCCCAGCGCGGCCGAGAGCTTGGGCGCCAGGATGCGGGAAATCGTGTCGGCCGTGCCGCCCGGCGGGAAGGTGGCGATCAGCTTGATCGGGGCCTTGGTCGGCCAGCCCGGGCTTGCCTTGACCGCCGGAGCGGCCAGCGAGGAGCCGAGCGTGGCGGCGGAGGCGGCAAGGACGGTGCGGCGGGTCAATTTCATGAAGGACTCCCGGTCAGGTGCGCACGTTTTGAGCGCGTTACGTCCGGCATCGTTGCAATGGATGTGCCAGACGGGTGATTCGGCCCTTGATTTGCCATATGAGTGACCGCAAATCCTCGGCCGGACACGGAGACGGGTGAATGATGCAGCGGGCGATTATGGTGGCAGCTCTTGTCGGTTGTAGTGCAGCGCTGGCCGGGGTGCCGGCGGTGCTCGCGCAAGGGCTGCCGACCTCCCGGACCGAGCTTGCCTATTCCTATGCGCCTCTGGTCAAGAAGGTGTCGCCGGCGGTCGTAAACATCTACACGACCACGACGGCGCGCGCGCCGCGCCGGCTGCCGTTTCCCTTCCCGGGCATGCCGGTGCCGCCGCAGGCGGGCGAGCGCATCCAGAACTCCCTGGGGTCGGGCGTTCTGGTGAAATCGGATGGCCTGATCGTCACCAACGCCCACGTGGTCAAGGGTGCCGAGGAAGTCCGTGTCGTGCTGGCAGACCGTCGCGAGTTCGAGGCCAAGATCCTGACCCAGGACGAGCGCTACGACCTGGCGCTGCTGCGGATCGACGTGGCCGGTGAGAAGTTTCCCTTCCTCGAGATGCGCGATTCGGACTCGATCGAGGTCGGCGACGTCGTCCTGGCGATCGGCAACCCGTTCGGACTGAACCAGACCGTGACCAGCGGCATCGTCTCTGCCGTCGCGCGCAGCGCCGGGGGCATCAACGATTCGAACTTCTTCCTGCAGACCGACGCCGCCATCAATCCCGGCAATTCCGGCGGCGCCCTGGTAAGCCTGGACGGGCGGCTGATCGGCATCAACACGGCCATCTATTCGCAGACCGGCGGATCGGTCGGCATCGGCTTCGCCACACCGTCGAACATCGTGGCGCGCATGGTCACGCTCGGCGAACAGGGCGGCCGCATCGTGCGGCCGTGGCTGGGGACCAGCATGCAGCGCGTGACGCCCGATCTCGCCACCGGTTTCGGTCTGGCGCGGCCGGCCGGACTGGTGGTCAAGGAGGTCTTTCCCGACGGGCCCGGCGCGGCTGCAGGGTTGAAGCGCAACGATGTGATCGTGGCGCTGCGCGACCAGCCGATCGACGACGAGGCGAGCCTCAGGTTCCGGCTGTCCACGCTCCAGGTCGACGAGACGGTGGCCGTGCGCCTGATCCGCGCCGGCAAGGAGATGACGGTCCAGTTGAAGCTGGCAGCGCCGCCCGAGAAACCGCTGCGTGAGCGCTCGGTGCTCGACGGTCGCCAACCGCTCTCCGGTGCCACCGTGGTCAACATGTCACCTGCCGTCGCCGAAGAGATGGGTCTCTCCGAATGGCGGCCGGGCGTCGTGGTCGTTGAAGTGAAGCCCGGCGCCTACGCCAGCCGCTTCATCCGCCCGGGCGACATGATCCTGGCAACCAACGGCCAGGAAGTGAAAACCGTCGAGGAACTCAAGAAGCGTGTCACCGGCGGGGTTTCCAGCGTCTCGATCGGTCGCGAAGGCATGGTATCCACCATCCAGCTCCGCTGAGGCGTGGTCGCGTTGGCCATGCTAGCGTCCCATCGTGCCGGCAGAACTCTTCGCCTCGCTCGCCCCGACGCCGCTCGCCGAACGCCTGCGGCCGCGCGCGCTTGCCGAGATCCTGGGCCAGGACCATCTGCTCGGACCGGACGGCCCGCTCGGCCGCATGCTGGCGGCGCGCAAGCTCAGCTCGCTGATCCTGTGGGGGCCCCCGGGCTGCGGCAAGACGACGATCGCGCGGCTGCTCGCCGAGGCGACCGACCTGCATTTCGAGCCGTTGTCGGCGGTGTTCTCCGGTGTTGCCGACCTGCGCAAGATCTTCGAGGCGGCGCGGCAGCGCCGCAAGGACGGCAAGGGCACGCTGCTGTTCGTCGATGAGATCCACCGTTTCAACCGCGCCCAGCAGGACGGTTTTCTGCCTTACGTCGAAGACGGCACCGTCACATTGATCGGGGCGACCACCGAAAATCCGTCCTTCGAACTCAATGCCGCGCTGCTGTCGCGCTGCCAGGTGCTGGTGCTGCGCCGGCTCGACGAGGCGGCGCTCGAGACGCTTCTGGCGCGGGTCGAAGGGGCGCTCGGCCGCCAGCTCCCGATCGACGAGACCGGCCGGCAGGCGCTGTTCGCCATGGCCGACGGCGACGGCCGCTACCTGATCGGGCTGGCCGAGCAACTCGCCCAGTTGAAGGAGAAGGGGCCGCTGGCGCCGGCCAGGCTGGCGACGCTGCTGCAGAAGCGGGCGCCGCTCTACGACAAGGCGCAGGAAGCGCACTACAATCTGATCAGCGCGCTCCACAAGTCGCTGCGCGGATCCGACGTCGATGCCGCGCTCTACTGGTTCGCGCGCATGCTCGATGGCGGCGAGGACCCCAAGTACATCGCGCGCCGGCTGGTCCGCTTTGCCGTCGAGGACATCGGCATCGCCGACCCGCAGGCGCTCACCCAGACGCTGGCGGCGTGGGACACCTACGACCGCCTGGGTTCGCCCGAGGGCGAACTCGCGATTGCCCAGGCCGTGATCTATCTCGGCACGGCGCCGAAATCGAACGCCGCCTATATGGCGTTCGGCGCGGCCAAGCGCGCCGCCAAGACGCACGGCTCATTGACGCCGCCGATGCACATCCTGAACGCGCCGACCAAACTCATGAAGGAAATCGGCTACGGCAAGGGCTACGAGTACGATCACAATGCCGCCGACGGCTTCTCGGGGCAGAACTACTTCCCCGACGGAATGGCGCGGGAGGAATTCTACCAGCCGGTCGAGCGCGGCTTCGAGCGCGAGATCGTTAAGCGCCTGGAGTACTGGAAGAAGCTCAGGGAAAAGAAGCGGTAACGGGCCGCGAGCGGCCCGCGCCTCAGGGCTTCGCCATCGCCTTCACGACGCGGCGGTCGCGGCCGTAGACGTCGTCGCGGAAGGTCGGCACGCCCTCGGCGTTGGCCGTCACCGTCCGGTACGTCACGTAGAGCGTGATCGGTTCGGGAAAAGCGTAGTGCGCCTGCTGGCCGGCGGCGATGACCTGCTGCACGCGCTCCTTGCTGAAGCCGTTCTTGCCGTCGAAGACCTTGTCGACGAAATCCAGCGGGTTCTGCAGGCGGATGCAGCCATGGCTGAAATTGCGACTGCCTTCGGTGAACAGCCAGCGGCTCGCCGTGTCGTGCATGTAGATGCCGTACTTGTTCACGAACGGAAAGAAGATGTAGCCCAGCGCGTTGGACGCCCCTGAATCCTGCCGGATGCGGTAGGGGAATGCCTTGGGATGGATCGAATTCCAGTCGACCGTGTTGGGGTCGAGTTCGTCGTCGTTGCTCCAGCTCGCGAAGATCTTGAAGCCGTTGCTGGCCAGCGCGTTGGGATCGCGGCGCAGCATCGGCAGGTACTCCTCGCCGGCGATCGACTGCGGCACCGTCCAGTACGGATTGGTCTGGAAGCCGCGCATCACCGACTGGATCTCCGGTGTGGGATCCTTGGCGGTGCCGACGATCACCTGGCTGCGGAAGGCGAGCTTGCCTTCGTTGACGAAGATCATCGAGTAGTCGCCGGCGTTCACGTAGACGTAGCGGCTGCCGAGATCCTCCGGCAGCCAGCGGCGACGCTCGAGGTTGGCGACGATTTGCTCGATGCGCTCGTCGATCGTGGTGTTGAGCGAACGGACGGTCTTCGCGCCGATGACGCCATCGACGGTGAGCCCCTTCATCTCCTGGTACGCCTTGACCACGGCGACCAGGGGCTCGTCGTAGAGGTCGGCGACGGCGCCGGCCGGCGGCACGGTGAAGTCGAGTTCGGCGAGGCGCTTGCGCAGGACCGGCACGCGGACGTCGACCATGCCCGGCTTCAGCGCCGCGCCATCGGCCATCGGCGTGTAGACCGCGGTGGCGCGCTTCTCGCGCCATTTCGCCAATGCCTTCTGAAGGGCAGGGTAATCACCCTTCGGCGGCAAGGCCGCGAGCCAGGTGGCAAAATCCGAAGCGTCGGCGGCGGCTTTCAGAAGATCGGCCTTGTCGACCTTCCGTTGCTGGATATCGATCTCCTTGTCGACGCGGTTCGCCCGCACCCTGCCGGTCGATATATCGCTGGTGTAGGACACGAACGCCGCGGTGAGGAGCGCTTCGGCAGCCGTTGCATCCGCGCCTGGCGCGACTGCCTTCTCGATCTCGGCTATGCCATACCATGCAGGGTCGAGCCCATGGTCGGCAGAGGCGCGGATTGCAGCAACGAGCGCCGCCGTGCGAGTGCTGGCCGCGCCGGATCCAATCCACAGCGAGTCGCTGGCATGGGAGGAAAGCGGACCAAACGCGGACGCTGCGAATGCCAGGAAACCGGCGAGAAATGGGCGACGAATCACAATTCCTGTATAGCCGGAAACTTCCGATTCGTCCACGTGCTGGCGAAATCGTGAGCCGCGAGGAAGTCCAGCAGATCGGCAGTTGCCCGCTGCTTCAGTTCTGCCGTTCCTCCACCTGCCCGAGCACCCCTTGTGACGCAGTGCTGCCGCGCCCAAGCCTGGTACTCGGGCTCGCTCATCGCCCGCCCGGCCGCCGGGATGAAGTGCGTGCCGTCGTCCTCGATGTAGTTTCGGCAGCACGACCAGTTCTCGGCGTCCTTGATGTCAAACACCGGCCCGATCGATTCCCAGCCGTGGTGGGCGCTGCCATACACCTTCACCTTGATGCGGCCGTTGCCCATGGCCCGCATGCGCTCGGCATACTCGACGGCGAGGGACGCCGGCGTGTAGTCGTCGCGGGCCGCCAGCATGAAGAACATCGGCCGACCGTGCGTCGTGGGATCGCGGTGTTGGGCGGTGGCCCCGGGACAGATCGCCACATGCAGATCGAACAAGTGGGGAAAGTCGCCGCGCCAGCGCTGTCGGACGGCGATGGCGGCGTTGAGGGTCGCCACGCCGCCCTTGGAGACGCCCATGATGCCGATTCGGCGCGGGTCGATGCGCGGGTCGTCGCGCAGCAAGGCCAGGGCTGCGAAGGCATCGCCCTCCATCTGGGCGCCGGAGACCAGGGTCTGATCGGCCACCGTGCGGCGCACGCCGCGCCCCGAGAAGCTGTCGATGATCAGCGCCGCCACGCCCGCTTCGTTGAGGACCTGGGCGTAAT
The DNA here is from genome assembly GCA_052386855.1 of Reyranella sp. GTDB lineage: Bacteria > Pseudomonadota > Alphaproteobacteria > Reyranellales > Reyranellaceae > Reyranella. The sequence continues at coordinate 9,662 of JBQTJT010000048.1, read as the reverse complement.
AGTGCTCGCGGTGGCGCTGCACGCCTGCGCTGCTGGTCAGGATCACCATGCAGGAGAATGGCCGTTCGGCAGGAGGCGGCAGGTGCAGGCTGGCGCTCAGCCGCGCCGGCCGGCAGGCCGCCGGGTGATCGAACGTCAATGTGTCGAACGACACCGATTCCATGGACCCTGTTTAGCTTGTCCCCTAGGTTGCGCGCCATGAGTGACAGCCCCGCCTCCAAGGCCTCCCCGGGCGGCCCGCGTGGCCGGGTCCAGACGCGCGCCGTATCCGATGACGAGGCCGGCCTGCGGCTGGACCGCTGGTTCCAGCGCCATTTCCCGGGCTTGAGTCACGGCGCGCTGCAGAAGCTGCTGCGGACCGGCCAGGTCCGTGTTGAGGGCAAGCGGGCGGAAGGCAACGACAGGGTCGAGCCGGGGCAGCAGGTCCGCCTGCCGCCCGGCGTCACTTTGGCGCCGCCGCCCAAGCCGCGCGAGATCCCGACCGTCTCCGACCGGGACGCCGCCGAGATGCAGTCGCTGGTGATCCACCGCGACGATCACGTCATTGTCCTCAACAAGCCACCGGGGCTGGCGGTGCAGGGTGGCACAGGCACGGAGCGGCACATCGACGGCATGCTGGATGCGTTGCGCTTCAGCTTCGAGGACCGGCCGCGGCTGGTCCATCGCCTCGACAAGGATACCAGCGGCCTCCTGCTGATCGCCCGCACCGGCCAGGCCGCCAAGCGCCTGGCGGAGTCGTTTCGCGACCGGGAGACCGAAAAGCTCTACTGGGCCGTCGTGGTTGGCGTCCCGCCCAAGCCGGAAGGCGCCATCGACCTGCCGCTTGCCAAGCGGCCGGGCGCGCGCGACCGCGAGATGATGCAGGTCGACAAGGAAGAGGGTCAGAAGGCGCTGACGCACTTCCGCGAACTCGATCGCCTGGCCAAGCGGGCGGCCCTGCTGGCGTTGTGGCCGCGTACCGGACGGACGCACCAGTTGCGTGTCCATTGCGCGGCAATCGGCTGTCCCATCCTCGGCGACGGCAAGTACGGCGGCGAGGAAGCCCTGCTTGCCGCCGTCGCCGACGCGCGGCGTCTGCATCTTCATGCCCGCCGACTGCTGCTGCCGCACCCCTCGGGCAAGGGTGAGTTGAAGGTCACCGCCGAGCCGCCGCCCCACTTCCGTCGCACTGTCGAGGCATTCGGCTTTTCGACGGACGGCGATTGAGCGAGAATCGGGCGGCATGCGTATTCCCTGGAGGCGGCTGGCCTGGGTTCTCGTAGCGGCCATCCCGTTGGCCGTGATCGGCGGACTCATCTGGGGGGCCACCCGCGACCTTTCCCGCTATCAGGCCCGGCTGACCGAGCAGATCCGCAAGGTGACCGGCCGCGAACTCACGGCGAAGGTGCCGCTGACCGTGAGGATCGGCCGGTATCCGGCGATGGTGGCGGAGGGCGTGACCTTGTCCAACGCCCCGTGGGGCTCGCGCCCCGACCTCGCGCGGGTGCGGAAGCTGACGTTGTTCCTCGATCCGATCGCGCTTCTCCTCGGCGAGATCAAGATCGGGCGAATCCTGCTCGAGGGCGCCGACATCCTGGTCGAACGCAACGAGGTGGGAGACGCCAACCTCGAGATGCTGCCGCCGCCGGACGGGTCGGGGCCGCATCCGGCCGAGAGCCGGTCCCTGCGCCTGCGCACGACGCCGGCCTTCCCATGGATCGGCGTGATCGAGGTGCAGGACTCGGTGCTGACCATCGCCGAGGGTGCAGGCCGGCCGCCGGTCGTCCTGGAAGTGGCCAGCGGCACCATGCGGTCGTCGGCGGCCAATCAACCGCTGCAGATCGAGGGACGTTTCGGCGCTCCCCACGCCAGCCCGTTCAACCTAACCGGTACGGCCGGCACGTTCGACGGCTGGATCAGGGGCCTGCCGGGCAACATCGATCTGCAAGGCGGTTTTGGCGACGGCAAGATCGCGATCAAGGGGGGCGTCGGGGTCAAGGGCACGAACATCCAGATCACGTCCGAAGGTCCGGATGTGGCGATCTTCGGGCCGTACATCCGCCTGCCGGTGCCGCAAGGTGGCCCGTACTCATTGAGCGCCAAGGCGGCAACCCAGCGCAACGGGTTCAAGGTCGAAGTGACGACACTGAAGGCAGGGGCAAGCGAACTCGTGGGCGAGGCGCTGTTCCGCGCCGACCGCAAGGGCGTGCCCACCGTCGCGGTCAACGCCGACTTCAACCGGCTCGACGTCAGTGAATTGCGATGGCCTGCCGCGCCGGCGCCGGCCGGCGGCTCGCCGTCGCCCGCGCAGCCGAGGCTCGTACCCGCCTTGCCCTTCTCGGCAAGCTGGCTCGGCCGCTCCGCCGTTTCCGTGAACGTGCGGCTGGGAGAGGTCGTGGGCCTCGGAGCCAAGATGCAGAACGGCTCCGTCACGCTGACCTCCAATGAGCAGCGTTTCGCCTTTCGTGCCGCAGCGACTGTCGGTGGCGGCTCTGCCGGCTTCGATCTGGTCTACGACCCCACCGGAAGGATCGGGCAGGCGACGCTCACCGCCTCGGCCAACCGCGTGTCGCTCGGCGAGCTGGCGAGCGTGCTCGGCTTCGATATCGGGCTGCGCGATGCCGTCGGCGACATCGACCTGCGCCTGCGCGGCGGCGGTCGGACGTCGCGCGACGCATTGAATTCGGCCAGCGGCTCGATCGACATCGCCATCACCAAGGGGATATGGCCGCGAGGTCAGATCGCGAGCTGGCCGGCGGAAACGCAGCGACTGCTGGGCGGTGGCGATGGCGGCGTGCCGTTCAATTGCATCGCCGGCCGCTTCGATGTGAGCGGCGGCGTCGCCAGCCTGCGTCGGCTGGTCGTCGATACGCCGCGCACCACCATGGTGGGCGGCGGCTACGCACATCTGCGCACCGAAGGGTGGGAATTCATCCTCGCGCCCGAGGCGCGCGACACCCAGAACGCGCCCCTGGCCTCGCCGCTGCGTCTGAAGGGGGGCAGTGGCCGGCCGACATCGGCGGCCCTGGAACCGAATCTTGCCAAGCTGCTCGTGGGCGCAGGTGTCGTCCCAAGTCTGACGGCGCAGATCAACCAGGCGGCGCGTCAGACCGGCGTCAATCCGTGCGCTGCCGTCGCGCCCCGCGTCGAGGGACTGAGGCCGGGGCTGCGGGCGCAGATGCCCGTGCCCTCGGCCGATCTGCGCCAGCGGCCGGGCCGCCCTGCACAACCGACCCCGCCGCAGCCGCCTCGGCGTACACCATGAAGCGCTTCTACAAGGAGACCGCGGTCGAGCCGGCCGAGAACGGGTTCCGTGTGCTGCTCGACGGCAAGCCCATGCGCACGCCCGCCAAGGCAATCCTGGTCGTGCCCACAAAGCCGCTGGCCGAAGCCATTGCCGCAGAATGGCACGGGGTGCCGGACAAGGCGGAGATCAATGCGGCTCACCTGCCGTTGACGCGGCTCGCGGCCACCGGGCTCGATCGTGTCGTTCCGCGCCGCGAGGAGATCATCGCCGATACCGCGAAATATGCCGGGTCCGATCTGCTGTGCTATCGCGCCACCACGCCGGAGAGCCTGGTGAAGCTGCAGCATGATGCCTGGCAACCGCTGCTCGATTGGGCGGACGAGAAATACGGCGCACGGCTGGTCGTTGCGAACGGGATCACCTTTGTCGATCAGCCCGAGGCTGCCATGGGGCGCCTGCGCGACGCTGTCGCCGCGCACACCGATCTCGCGCTGTCGGCGTTGTACAATCTCACCCACACGGCGGGATCGCTGGTGATCGCGCTCGCCGTGGCGGAGGGACGGTTGACCTCCGAAAGAGCCTTTGCGGCGGCGCAGGTCGACGAACTTTATCAGGTCGAGCGCTGGGGCGACGACCCGTTGGCGGTGAAGCATCGCGACGGAGTCGCCAAGGATATCGATGCCGGGACGCGGTTTCTGGCCCTGCTGGAACGGGCGCGGCTGCGCGGTTGAAGGGGGAAGAAATGGGAGCAGGCAGCAGGCTTCGTCAGGTTCTGGCGAAGAACGGTCTCGTCGAGGCAATGGCCGCGCATAGTCCGCTGTCCGCAATGCTGGCGGCGGAAGCGGGCTTCGATGCGATCTGGGCGAGCGGGTTCGAACTCTCGGCCATGTATGGCGTGCCCGACGTCAGCATGGTCTCGATGACCCAGCATCTCGACATGACGCGGGCGATCGTCGATCGATCGGGTTTGCCGGTTGTCGCCGATATCGACACCGGCTTCGGCAACGCCATCAACGTGCTCTACGCCATCGAGCAGTACGAGCGGGCAGGCGCGGCGGCGATCGTGATGGAGGACAAGAGCTTCCCCAAGGTCACCAGCCTGATCGCCGGCGGCCGTCAGGACATGGTCCGCATCGAGGAATTCCAGGGCAAGATCGAGGCGGCCCGCGCGGCGCGGCGCGATCCTGATCTCGTGATCGTGGCGCGCACCGAGGCGTTGATCGCGGGCCTGGGCCAGGACGAGGCGCTGAAGCGCGCGCGCGCCTACGAGGCGGCCGGCGCCGACATGATCCTGGTCCACTCCAAGCAGAAGACGCCGGACGAGATCGAGGCTTTCGTGCGGGCCTGGGACGGCAAGGCACCGATCGCGCTGGTGCCGACCGCCTATCCGCAGATGACGGTGGCGAGGGTAAAGGAGCTCAGGAAGATCGGCCTGCTGATCTGGGGCAACCACGCCATCAGGGCCTCCGTGGGCGCCATGCGCGCCACCTTTGCGCAGATCCGCAAGGATCGAGGCATCCATGGCGTCGAAGCGAGCATTGCCACGGTCGACGACGTTTTCGACCTGCAGGGCATGGGCGCGGTCAAGGACAACGAGAAGCGATTCCTGCGCTAGACGCAGCCGTGCTAATGGCTGAAAACTGTCACGGAAGGCCGGAGACATAGATGCAGAAGATGTTGGATGAACTCGAGCGCCGGCGCGCCGGTGCGCGCCTCGGAGGCGGCGTGCGCCGCATCGAGGCGCAGCACGGCAAGGGCAAGCTGACGGCGCGCGAGCGCATCGACGCGCTCCTCGATCCGGGCTCGTTCGAGGAATACGACATGTATGTCGAGCATCGCTCGATCGATTTCGGCATGGAGACGCAGAAGATCCCCGGCGACGGCGTGGTCACCGGCCACGGCACGATCAACGGCCGTCTGGTCTATGTCTTCAGCCAGGACTTCACGGTATTCGGCGGCGCGCTGTCGGGCATGCATGCGGCCAAGATCTGCAAGGTCATGGACATCGCCATGAAGGTCGGCGCGCCCGTGCTCGGGCTCAACGATTCGGGCGGCGCGCGCATCCAGGAAGGTGTCGATTCGCTGGCAGGCTACGCCGACGTGTTCCAGCGCAATGTCATGGCCTCGGGCGTGATCCCGCAGATCTCGATGGTCATGGGCCCCTGCGCCGGCGGCGCCGTCTATTCGCCCGCCATGACCGACTTCATCTTCATGGTGAAGGACAGTTCCTACATGTTCGTCACCGGCCCCGACGTGGTGAAGACGGTGACGCACGAGACCGTGACTCAGGAAGAGCTGGGCGGCGCGCTCACCCACACGCAGAAGTCCGGCGTCTCCGATCTCGCCTTCGAGAACGATGTCGAGGCGCTGCTGCAGCTCCGCCGCTTCGTCGATTTCCTGCCGGCCAACAACCGCGAGAAGGCGCCGGTGCGCGTCACGCTCGATCCGGCCGACCGCGACGATGCCTCGCTCGACACGCTGGTGCCGGAGAACCCCAACAAGCCCTACGACATCAAGGAACTGATCCTGAAGGTCGTGGACGAGGGTGATTTCTTCGAACTGTCGCCGGAATGGGCCGCCAACATGGTGGTCGGCTTCGGCCGCATGGCCGGCCGCACCGTGGGCTTCGTCGCCAACCAGCCGATGGTCCTGGCGGGCTGCCTCGACATCGACAGCTCGCGCAAGGCGGCGCGGTTCGTGCGCTTCTGCGACGCCTTCAACATCCCGATCGTCACTTTCGTCGATGTGCCGGGCTTCCTGCCGGGCACGCAGCAGGAGTTCGGTGGTATCATCAAGCACGGCGCCAAGCTGCTCTACGCCTATGCCGAGGCGACGGTGCCGAAGGTGACGGTGATCACCCGCAAGGCCTATGGCGGCGCCTACGACGTGATGGCCTCCAAGCATCTGCGCGGCGACGTGAACTATGCCTGGCCGGGCGCGGAGATCGCGGTGATGGGCGCCAAGGGCGCGGTGGAGATCATCTTCCGCTCCGACATCGGCGATGCCGCCAAGATCGCGAGTCGCACCGAGGAATATCGCGAGAAGTTCGCCAACCCCTTCGTCGCCGCCAATCGCGGCTTCATCGACGACGTGATCATGCCGCACGGCACGCGCCGCCGGATCTGCCGCGCCCTGGCCACGCTCGAGACCAAGAAGCTCGAGAACCCGTGGCGCAAGCACGGCAACGTACCTCTGTGAAGGCGCCGCTGTGAGTCTGTCGCCCGAAGAGCGCGTCAGGCGGAGCCGGAGCGTACGCCTGCACGTGATCGTGGCGCTGTTCGCGTTGCTGGTGCTCATCGCCATCAATGCGGTTTTCAGCAGCCGCTATCCCTGGTGGCTGTGGGTGCTCATCGCCTGGGTGCCGCTGATCGCCGCGCATTCCGCCTGGGCCAAGGGCCTGTTCGAACGCAGTAAAGAAGGATCCTGAGCATGGCCGCCAAGAAGAAGGCCGCCCCTAAGAAGGCTACCCCGAAGAAGACCGGCCCGAAGAAGACCGGCTCAGGGCCGCTGTTCGACAAGATCCTGATCGCCAATCGCGGCGAGATCGCCTGCCGGGTCATCCGAAGCTGCAAGAAGCTCGGCATCAAGACGGTCGCGGTCTATTCCGAGGCCGACGCCGATGCGCTGCATGTCCGGCAAGCCGACGAGGCTGTGCTGATCGGGCCGGCGCCGTCGGCGCAGTCCTACCTGCAGATCGACAGGATCGTGGCGGCCTGCAAGAAGACCGGCGCGCAAGCCGTCCATCCCGGCTACGGATTCCTTTCGGAGAAGCAGGAATTCCAGAAGGCGCTGGCCAAGGCCGGCATCGCCTTCATCGGCCCCGATGCCTTCGCCATCCACGCCATGGGCGACAAGATCGAGTCCAAGAAGCTGGCGCAGAAGGCCGGTGTCAGCACGGTTCCCGGCTATCTCGCTGCCATTCCCAACGCCGACGAGGCGGTCAAGATCGCCAAGAAAATCGGCTATCCGGTAATGATCAAGGCGTCGGCCGGCGGCGGCGGCAAGGGCATGCGCATCGCCTATAACGACGCCGAGGCCCATGAAGGCTTCGGCTCGGCCACCAACGAGGCCAAGGCGTCGTTCGCCGACGACCGCGTGTTCATCGAGAAGTACATCGAGGAGCCGCGACACATCGAGATCCAGCTCATTGCCGACGGTCACGGCAACTGCCTCTATCTCTGGGAGCGCGAGTGCTCGATCCAGCGCCGCCACCAGAAGGTGATCGAGGAGGCGCCGAGCCCGTTCCTTGACGCCAAGACCCGCAGGGCGATGGGCGAGCAGGCCGTGGCCTTGGCCAAGGCGGTGAAATACAAGAGCGCCGGCACGGTCGAGTTCATCGTCGACAAGAACCGCAAGTTCTACTTCCTTGAGATGAACACCCGCCTGCAGGTCGAGCATCCGGTGACCGAGCTGATCACCGGCCTCGACCTCGTCGAGCTGATGATCCGCGTGGCGGCGGGCGAGAAGCTGCCGCTCGCGCAAAAGGATGTGAAGCTGCAAGGCTGGGCGGTCGAGGCGCGGCTCTATGCCGAGGACCCGTTCCGCAACTTCCTGCCCTCGACCGGGCGGCTGGTGAAGTACCGCGAGCCCGCGCCCGGCCCCGACGTGCGCGTCGATACCGGCGTCTACGAGGGCGGCGAGATTTCGATGTTCTACGATCCGATGATCGCCAAGCTCTGCAGCTACGGCAAGACGCGCACCGCCGCCATCGATCGCATGCGCCGCGCGCTCGATGAATTCTATGTGCGCGGCGTGTCGCACAACGTGCCGTTCCTGGCAGCCCTGATGGCCCATCCGCGCTTCGTCGCTGGCAATCTCACGACCAACTTCATTGCGGAGGAGTTCAAGGGTGGCTTCACGGCGGCGCACCTGCCGCCGCGCGATCCCGCGGTGCTGGCGGCCGTCGCGGCCGTGGTCGACCGCATCCAGGCGCAGCGTGCGGCCGCCGCGGCGGGCAAGATGCCCGGCCACGTGGCACTCGTTCAGGATGGCTGCGTCGTCATGCTGAACCGTGCACCGGTGGCGCTCACGCTGAACGGTGGCGGTTCGGATTTCGTGGTCGAGGTCGCCGGTCGCCGCATCGAGATCGAGACCGACTGGTCGCCGGGCGAGCCCTTGTTCCACGCCAAGGTCGATGGGCAGGTAACTGTCGTCCAGATCGACGCGGTAGGACCCGGCTGGCGGCTCATCCTGGAGGGTGGCCAGGCCGATGTGCTGGTGCTGACGCCGCGCCAGGCCGAACTCTACGCCCTGATGCCGGTCAAGGCCGCCCCCGATACTTCCAAGTTCCTGCTGTCGCCGATGCCGGGCCTGCTGGCCTCCGTTGCCGTCGCAGAAGGACAGGAGATCAAGGCGGGTGAAGCGCTGGCCGTTGTCGAGGCGATGAAGATGGAGAACGTGTTGCGCGCCACGCGCGACGGCACGGTCAAGACGCTCCATGCCAAGGCCGGCGACAGCCTGCGCGTCGACCAGAAGATCATCGAGTTCGCCTGAGCCGATGGCGCTGCAGGCCCGTCTCATCGTCACGGGTCGGGTGCAGGGTGTCGGCTATCGCGACTGGGCGATCGCCGCGGGCCGGCGGCTCGGCCTCGCCGGCTGGGTCCGCAATCGTGGCGACGGCTCGGTCGAGGCCCTGATCGTGGGCGAGGAGCAGGCCGTCGGTGAAATGATCGCTGCCTGCCAGCGCGGCCCTCGAATGGCCCGAGTCGACGCCGTCGATGTCGAGCCGGTCGATCTCGATATCCTGCCCGAGGGATTTACGCGGCTGCCGACGGCCTGACGTCGTCCCCGAACACTTCCACGAAGGTTTCCGCCAGTGCCATGTCGAGATCGGCCAGGGTCACCGGCAGGCCGAGATCGACGAGCGACGTCACGCCATGCTCGGCGATGCCGCAGGGCACGATGCCGGCGTAGTGGGAGAGGTCGGGCTCGACGTTGATCGAAATGCCGTGGAACGACACCCAATGCCGGATGCGGACGCCGATGGCGGCGATCTTGTCCTCGCGCAGGCTGCCGTCGGGCAGGGCGGGCTTGTCGGGGCGGCCGACCCAGACACCGACCCGGCCGGCGCGGCGTTCGGCCGCGACGTTGAACTGGGCGAGCGTGCGGATGGTCCATTCCTCGAGATCCGAAACGAAACGGCGGACATCCTGGCGGCGGCGGCGCAGGTCCAGCATGACATAGGCCACGCGCTGGCCGGGGCCATGATAGGTGTATTGCCCACCGCGCCCCGCGACATGCACGGGAAAGCGCGCCGGCTCCAAAAGGTCGATCTCGCGGGAACTGGTGCCGGCGGTGTAGAGCGGCGGGTGCTCCAGCAGCCACACCAGCTCGGGCGCGTGGCCGGCACGAATGTCTGCGACGCGCGCCTCCATGGTGGCCAGCGCCTCCTCGTAGGCCACTGTGCGGTCGGAAATCAGCCAATCCGGCTTGCTCA
>JBQTJT010000047.1:0-13928 GCA_052386855.1 Reyranella sp. | reverse complement strand
ACCCGTCCCCCCGTGCAGCCCCATCCCCGCCCTGGCTGCGCGGGGACCGCAAAACACATTACCTGGCGTCCCGCGCCCCACCCCCGCGCTCATTTCCACAAGGGCGCGCTACCGCGGCGCAAATTTGTAGCGAAAGGTACAGCTCGGCGCGCCCTGCATGATCGTTTGGGCGCGCTCGAGACTGACCTCGCCCGCGCCTGCCGCGACGATGTCGAAATCGGCGGCACAGACCAGCAGCGCGCCCAGCTCCGGTTCGCCCAGGTCGCGGAAGAACTCGGCGAAGCGGCAGCGCGTCACGTCGATGTCGAGCGCCTCCTTGTCCTGGCGCAAGACGTCGACCTCGACTTCACGGCCGGAGACCTCGCCCCAGACGCTCTGGATGGCGGCCCACTTGCGGCGCGGGCTGCCCTCGATGCCGTCGCCGATGGCGGCGAACAGCTGCTTCGACCAGTCGCGCAGGGCTTGCGTCACGAGGGCGTCGGCCTTGTCCTTGCCCAGTTCGGCCCGCAACGCGCGTACCACCGGCACCAGGACCTGGGCCTGCATCCGCGTCTTATCCAGGAGGGATACCTCGGGATCCACCAGGTATCCGTCGATCACACTCGTCATTCCATCTCTCCAATGCGAAGCATCAGACCCCCTCCGCCCCTACGGGGCACCTCCCCCGAGACGGGGGAGGAGAAGAGAGGGTCAGACTCCTCCCCCATCATATGGGGGAGGTGGCCGAAGGCCGGAGGGGGGGGTCAGTAGCCCGCGGTGCGGTCGACGACTTCCCGGAGCGGCTTGCCGTCGAGGAAGCGCCCGAGATTTTCGACAAACAGGCGTGCCACGAACTTGTCGCGCTGCGGATGCGGGCCGCCGATGTGCGGCAGCACGACGATGCCCTCGGCCTTCCAGAACGGATGATCGGACGGCAGCGGCTCCTGGCGGAAGACGTCGAGAATGGCGCCGGCGATCTTCTTGTCCCTGGCCGCTGCAATGAGATCGGCGTCGACGATCGTGTGGCCGCGGCCGAAGTTAATCAGCCAGGCCGTGGGCTTCATCGCCGCCAACCGCCCGGCATCGATGAAATTATCGGTCTCCTTGGTGGCCGGCAGCAGCAGCAGCACGAAGTCGGACTGGGCCAGCACCTCGTCGGTGCGCTCGGCCGGAAACACCTGGGCGACGTTGGCCATCTCGCCCGGGCGGCGCCCCGGATTGCGCTTCGTGCCGATCACGCGCATGCCGAAGGCCGCGGCGAGCCGCGCCACTTCCTGGCCGATGACGCCGAGACCCAGGATGCCCAGCGTCTTGCCCGTGAGCGGCTGCGGCACGGTGTGAACCCACCTGGCGCTCTTCTGGTTCTCGACCGCGACGTGCACCGGCTTGGCGGCATGGAACAGCGCCGCCATGATGTTTTCCGGCATCGATTCGGTGTGCGTGCCGCGCGCGCAGGTGAGCATGAGCGCCTGCGGCAGGTCGGGCAGCGCCATCCAGCCTTCGACGCCGGCGCTCATCGCCTGGGCCCAGCGCAGCTTCGGCATCGACGGCAGCAGGCCCGCCGGCACGCCGCCCGCCATCAGCGCCTCGGTGCGCGCCAGTTGCTCGGCGGTGGGCTTGTCCTTGCGCGACAGCGTGTCGATCGCGACGCGGTCGTCGAGGCCGGCCGCCTTCACGGCATCGAGATAGGCGGCGGGAGAGTCCGTCCACAGCAGGACGTGAGCACGGTTGGTGGTCATGAAGGCGGCTCCCGGGGCGTCAGGTGTGAGGATGTGGCGGCACCCTAGCATGCTCACCCGCCCGGACAGTGAAAAGGCCGACGGAGTTCCGCCAGCCTGACCTAAAAATAGACTAAAACCTGCGGAACTGTCAACTTTATCTTTCGAGGCTTTTCTGGGGCAAGCAGAAGCCCCTGAAAGCACTGGCGCACGGGCACTGTCTGCATAGAATGTGAACCAAGAAGAACACCGTTTTGGAGGCTACGTGTAAGATGACCAGGATTATCCTTCCCCGCCGTCGCGCTCTCGTTCTGTCCGGCGGCGCGCTCGCTGCGCCGATGATCGCCTCTGGCGCCGCCCGGGCGCAGAGCGACTGGCCCAACAAGCCGGTGAAATACATCGTCCCCTTTCCCGCCGGCGGCCCGACCGACACGCTGTCGCGCATCGTCTGCGCCGAGCTCACCAACCTCACCGGCCAGACTTTCGTGATCGAGAACAAGAGCGGCAACGGCGGCGTGCTGGGCGCCGACCTGGTCGCCAAGGCGCCGCCCGACGGCTACACGATCGGCCTCTACACCATCGCGGCCCACGCCATCGCGCCGACCCTGTTCGTCAAGATGCCGTTCGACGCCGGCCGCGACGTCACCGGCATCTCCATTCTCTGGGAGGTGCCGAACTTCCTGATGACGCGGCTCGACTTCCCGGCCAGCACGGTGCCGGAGATCATCGCGCTGGCGAAAGCCAACCCGGGCAAGTTCTCGTTCGCCTCCTCCGGCGCGGGGACCAGCCCGCAGATCACCGGCGAGCTGTTCAAGCAGATGGCCGGGATCAACCTCCTGCACGTGCCCTATCGCGGCAGCGCGCCGGCCCACCAGGACATACTGGCGGGCCAGGTCGACATGATGTTCGACAACCTTCCGGGCCCGCTCGGCCTGATGAAGGGCGGCAAGGTCAAGGGCATCGCCGTCACCTCGGCCAAGCGCCATCCCGCCGTTCCCGACACCCCGACCGTGGGCGAGTTCCTGCCGGGCTTCGAGATCACCTCGTGGGGCGGCTTCTGCGGGCCGGCCGGCATGCCCCCGGCGATGGTCGAGAAGGCCAACGACCTGCTCAAGAAGGCGCTCGAAAGTGCAAGGGTGAAGGAAGCGTTCGAAAAGGCGGGCGCCACGCAGCGCTGGCTCTCCGTCGCCGACACCGCCAAGTACCGCGCCGACAACGAGGCGAAGCTGGCGCCGGTGATCAAGGCGTCGGGCGCGAAGGTGGAGTAACTATCCTTCCCGTCGTCTCGAGCGGAGCGAAGCGAAGTCGAGAGACCTTCTCTCGACGAAGAGCCGGCAAAGTGTCGAAGCAAGGTCCCTCCACTTCGCGCCTTCGGCACTTCGGTCGGGACGACGGAGGCTTTACCTGGATCCTCCATGCGGAATCTGATTCCGCATAGCGACTAAACCAGCGTAGGATGCCCCCAATAAAGAAACCATTGGGAGGCTTTCAAATGACCAGGCTTCGGCTTTCGCGTAGGAGGGCGTTCGCTCTTTCCCTGGCACCCATGATCGCGTCGGGTGTCGCCCGGGCGCAGGCCGACTGGCCGAACAGGTCGGTGCGCTACATCAACCACTTCCCGCCCGGCGGCGCGACCGACGTGCTGAGCCGCGTCGTCTGCCAGGAACTCTCCGAGCTCACCGGCCAGCAGTTCGTGGTCGAGAACAAAGGCGGCATGGGCGGCAATGTCGGCGCCGACCTGCTCGCCAAGTCGGCCCCCGATGGCTACACGCTCGGCCTCTACACCATCGCCGCGCACGCCATCGCGCCCACGCTCTACGCCAAGCTGCCGTTCGACGCCGCCAAGGACTTCACCGCGATCTCGATGCTGTGGCAGGTACCCAATCTCCTGGTGGTGAGGCTCGGCTTGCCGCCGACGACGGTGCCCGAGCTGATCGAGTTCGTGAAAGCCTCACCCGGCAAATACACGTTCGGTTCGGGAGGCCAGGGCACCAGCCCCCATCTCTGCGGCGAGATGCTGAAGCAGAAGGCCGGGCTCAATATGGTGCATGTGCCCTACCGCGGCGGCGCCCCGGCGCTGCAGGACCTGCTCGCCGGCCAGATCGACATGGTCTACGACAACCTGCCCGGCGTGATCGCCCAGGTGCGCGCCGGCAAGGTGCGGCCGCTGGCCGTGACCTCGGCCGAGCCCAACCCCCTGTTGCCCGAGATCCCGACCATGTCGAAGTTCCTGCCCGGCTTCGAGATCACCTCATGGGGCGGCCTTTGCGGGCCGGCGGGTCTGCCGCCCGCCATGGTCGAGAAGGCGGCGGCACTGACCAGGAAGGCGCTGGAGAGCGAGAAATTGAAGGCGACCTTCCTTGCCCAGGGCGGCACGCCGCTGTGGCTGGGCCCGGCCGACGCCGCCAAGTACCGCGCCGACAACGAGGCCCGGCTGGCGCCGATCATCAAGGCGTCGGGTGCGCGGGTGGAGTGAGGAGAGCGAGAGGACCATAGATCTTCCCCTCGTTGCAGGCGTTGGGTAGCGTCGAGCTGGTCGCAGAAGAAAAGCGGCCAAGACTTTCAACCGAAGTTCCGACGGCATCCCAGATCACGTCGAATTAGATGACCGTGGCGAGCGGGGCAAGAACGATGAAAACACTCGTGCTGAAAACGCTATTCGTCATCGCGGCGATTGTCGGCAATTGCATCCCGTCGTTGGCCCAAACTGTTTTCGAAGCGGCAGAGAAGGGCGATCTTGCACGAGTTCAAGTGTTGATCGGGCAGGATGCGGCGCTATCGAGAGCAGAAGACAGCTATCGCAAGACGCCTTTGCATTTCGCGGCACTACGCGACCGTCGAGCGGTTGCCGAGTATCTCCTCGGCAAAGGTGCCAATATTGACGCTCACGACAAAGCATCAGCGACCCCACTGTACGAAGCGGCAGCCGTCGGCGGCCACGCTGGCATGGTGGAATTTCTGATCTCCAGAGGCGCGGACTTTCGCAGCAACAGCGGATCGGGAAGCCCGATCAGGATAGCCGCCCTAGTCGGCTTCGTTGACGTGTTACAGGTCCTGATCAAAAGTGGGGCTGATCCAAAGGCCAAAGACAGCAGCGGTCAAACTCCACTCCATAGTGCAGTCCTACCGCACACGCGACCAGCGACGACGAGACCGACGATCGAGCTTCTTCTTTTCAATGGAGCAGACATTGAAGCCAAGACTGATCAAACCGGTCTGACACCTCTCCATCTCGCGGTCGCGAAAAGCCCGATCGAGACCGTGGCGCTACTCCTTGAAAAAGGAGCCAGCGCCAAATCAAGAACCACCCAGACTCAGTTGACTCCCCTTCATTCAGTGGCGGAGAGAAGCTGGGGTCCAAACACGGAGATCGCCGCCTTGCTCTTGGCGAACGGCGCCGACGTCAATGCAAAAGACTTTCTCGGCATAACACCGCTGCATAACGCTGCAGTTAGAGGTGTACTTGATATGGTTCGGTTCCTTGTCGAGCAAGGCGCAGACATCAACGCCAAGGATAACGGCAACACACCACTACGATATGCGCTCAACGCTCGGAAGGATGACATAGCAAACTATCTTCGTTCCAAAGGCGCGCGAGAGTAGGATTGGCAAAGCTTGAATGACGGGCGCATCGACATCATTCAAAAAAGGGCAGCACACCATGGCGACGATCGAAGCTTTTCGAAGTAGCGTGTCAGCATCGACGCCACCGCCCGACGTCGCGCCAGCCCTGCAAGCACTCTGGTGGGCGCGGCGCGGCGATTGGGCCCGGGCGCACGAGTGCGTGCAGAGCCACGAAGGCGAGCCCGACTGCGACCGGGTGCACGCGCACCTGCACCGCCAGGAAGGTGACATGAGCAACGCCGGCTGGTGGTACCGGCGCGTCGGCTGCCCCGTCCCTGCCGTGTCACTGGAAGACGAGTGGAACACTCTGGCGACCGAGTTGCTGGCCCGGTAACAGGCGACCTCGATTGGCTCATTGCCGTCTGACTGCGAATTTGTCTCGTTCGCGGTCACAATCACGCGTGCCGGATATGCCGCAAAGTCGTCGCGATTTGGTCTATACTGTTCCTTGAAGGCCAGTCACCGCAGGAGTCCGATCATCCCTGAAACCGCCCGGTGCGATGTCCTCATCGTCGAGGACAGCACTGCCCAATGCCTCGAAATGGCGGACTATCTCCGCCGCGCCAAGCTCAGCGTCGAAACGGCTTTCGACGCCGCGACGGCGATTGGCAGCGCGACCAAATACGAACCCCGGGTGGTGGTGGTCGACTACAATCTTCCGGACATGACGGGCGTGCAGCTCTCGGAAGCGCTACGCGCGCTGCTGCCGTCGGCCGCCATCATCATCATGTCGGGACGCATCGACGGGCTCTCCGAGGAAACCCTGCAGGCGCTTGGCATCACCGTGTTCGTGAACAAGCCGGTGCCCTTGGGGCCGCTGCGTCAGGCGGTGGTGAGACTGGTCGAGGCCAGCACGAAGGGCGAGAACGCTCCCAAAGCCAAGGGCTGGCTCTCGACCGGCACGGGCGGCACCCGCCACTAGCCGCTCCGCCGTCCGGCGCTTGCCGGACGGGGCTTGACGGGGAGCGGGCGCCGCGCGGGAATCCGCCGGCAAGCACTGCAGCAAGACAGCGGAGTCTGATCATGGCATCGAGCGAACTCGCACGGCCGGAGGTGCCGAACTTCGTCGACCTGCTGCGATCCTTTCCCGGCCAGGCGCGCCTTGCCCTCGGAACGCGCGGCGTCCTGTGGGCTACCTTCGCTGGCATCGTCGGCGTGGTCTGCTGCATCGTGGCCTTCGCCGCGATCGGGCTGTCGCTCCACGGTTCCGACATCGACCCGGAGCGGCGCAAGGCGCGCGACGTGCTGACGCTCGACAACGCAAACCGCCTGCTGATGCGCAGCATCCTGGCGAGTTCCTCCGCCGGCCAGACGACCGGCACGACGCCGGTCGCCGGCGCGCCGTTGCGCAATTTCACCGAGTCGCTGCAGACGCTTTGCCGCAATTTCGAGGCGCCGCCGCAGACGGCGCTGGCCGCCACCTGCGCGACGCAGGAGGATTTCATCGATCGGCTGGGCCGCGAGATCCGCGCCCTGGACACCGACCGCAGGCCGATCGACGCCGCCGCGCTGCGCGAGCTGCTCCAGCTCCGGGACGAGATCGCCGAACTCAGCCTCGCGACGACCCGCGCCGCCGACGAGCTGATCGGCCATCTGATCGACGAGTTCATCGTGGCGCTGCTGGTGCTGACGCTCAGCACTACCGGCTTCGTCTGTGCCGGGCTGGTCCTGATCCTGCTGGTTGGCCGTACGTCGATGGACTACCACGCGCAATGGCGCCGCGCCGCGGACGCGGCGCAACAGGCCGGCGCCTCGCGCGACATGCTCACCGAGGTCGTCGAGGCGCTGCCGGCCGGCGTCGTCGTCTATGATTCCACCGAGCACCTCATCATGTGCAACTCGGTGGCCCGGACCCTGACACCGGCGCTGCGGCGGCCCGACGCGATCGGCCGGACCTACTCGGCGCTGGCGCACGATTCGGCGCGTGGACTCGAGGCGGCCGGCATGGGGCCGCAGCCGGTCCAGGAGTGGATCGAGCGTTTCCGCACCAAAACGACCGAGCGCATGCGCCAGGCCGACGACGGGCGGTGGTTCGACTGGTCGGAAAAGGGCACGCCGAGCGGCCTCACGGTCGGGCTCCGGGTCGATGTCACCGACATCAAGCAGCACGAATTCGCCCTGGAAAAGGCACGCGTCGAGCAGGCCAACGCCCGCGCCCGCTACCAGTCCCTGGTCGATTCGATGGTCGACGTGGCCTATACGCTCGACGTCGAGACCGGACAGTTCACCTTCGTCAACGCCGCCGTCGCCGACCTGTTCGGCATGCCGCCGGAGAAATTCGTCGGCACCCACTTCCTCGAGCTTATCGCGCCCGACTCGGTGGACCGGGTGCGGCGCCAGACCACCCGCGAATACGATCCGAACGACCCCGGCACCTTCGCCCGCTTCTCGATGATCACGGCTGGCGGCAAGGCGCGCCACGTCGAGGTGCGCGCGAAGCGCTGGCGCGACGAACACGGACGCCTGGTCAGCACCGGCGTGATCCGCGACGTCGAGGAGCGGGTACAGCTCGAGCAGCGACTCGATTCGGAAATGACCCGCCTGCGCTCGATCGTCGAATCGGGCGGTGCACTGATCGTGCTGGTCGACCGCGCGCTGAACGTGGCCATGGTCAACAGCGGCTTCACCGCCCTCACCGGCATTGCCGCCGCCGATGCCGTCGGCCGTCCGCTGCAGGAGATCCTGCCCTGCCCGCTCAACCCCGAGCGCACCAAGCGCTCAAGGTTTGCCGTCAGGCGGCGCGATCCGTCGGGCCGTGAGCGCCTGATCGCGATCACGGCGACGCCAGCCACCGATGCCGATGGTGCCGTGACCAACATCATGCTGCTGGGTGTCGACGATACCGAGCGCCGCGAAGCCGAGCAGGCACTTTACAACGCCGAGCGCTTCGCCACCGTGGGCGAGATGGCCGGCACCATGGCGCACGAGATCAGCCAGCCGTTACAGGTGATCAACATCGCTTGCGCCTCGGCGCTCGACGAGTTCGCCGAAGCGCTTGAGCGCGGCGACCAGCCCGACCCTGCTTTCGTGCAGGGCAAGCTCGACCGCATCTCCCAGCAGGTCGAGCAGGCCAGCCGCATCATCGGCGACCTGCGTGCCTTCGTACGCGGAACCTCGTCCGACACGCCCGAACCGTTCGATGCGAACGAGGCCGTGCGCCGTGCCATCGATCTCACCGGCCACGGGGTACGCGAGGCCGGCATGACGCTTCGGGATGTGCTCGACCCGCATTTGCCCACGGTGCTGGGCGACGCCGGGCATCTGGCGCAGGTGCTGGTCAATCTGATCAACAATGCCCGCGATGCCGGCGGCGGCGCCATTTCGATCGCCACCGGCACGATGCAGGAGAACGGCCGCACCTTCGTGCGGATCGCCGTCGAGGATTCGGGACATGGCATTCCGAACGACATCCTGCCCAGGCTTTTCACGTCGTTCGTCACCACCAAGCCGAGCGGCAAGGGCACCGGCCTGGGGCTCCGCATTTGCCGCCGTATCCTGGAAGAGATGGGCGGCCGCATCTCCGCGGCCAACCGCGTCGAGGGTGGCGCCCGCTTCGAGATCATCCTGCCGAGCTAGCCCCTCGTTCTTGGTTCGGCGTTCCTGGTCCTTCGTTCCCGGTTCTTCGTTTCTCCTGGCGAGCCGCCCGGAAAGCGAATGCCGACCAGTCCTGGGGCCGCTACAATCGCCTCAACACGACGATGCAAAAAAAGTGGGGAGGCAGGACCATGGCTTACAAGATCATGATCATGGGCGCGTCGTACGGATCGCTGCTCGCCTCGAAGATCCTTTTCGGCGGCCATTCCGTGCATCTCATCTGCCTGCCGCCCGAGGCCGACCTGATCAATGCCGAAGGCTTTCGTGTCCGCATCCCGATCCGGGGACGTAAGGACCCGATCGAGATCGATTCGCGCAAGCTGCCGGGCAAGGTGACCGCCGGCGGGACAGCGGGTGTGAACCCGGCCGACTACGACCTCATCGGGCTCGCCATGCAGGAGCCGCAATACCGCTCGCCGGGGGTGCGCGAACTGCTGGATGCCGTGGGCAAATCCAAGGTGCCCTGCATGTCGATCATGAACATGCCGCCGCTGCCCTACGTGCGGCGCATCGCGGGCCTCGATCATGACCTGCTGAAGCCCGCCTATACCGACGCCACCGTGTGGGACAGCTTCGATCCCGAGCGCCTGACACTGAACAGCCCCGACCCGCAGGCGATCCGCCCGCCGGAAGAAAAGGTCAATGTCCTGCAGGTGACCTTGCCGACCAACTTCAAGGTCGCACGCTTCAAGGACGAGAAAGCCACCGCCATCCTGCGCCAGCTCGAGAAGGACATCGAAGCGGTGCGCTTCGAGACACCCGAAGGCAGGATCGAACTGCCGGTGAAGCTCCGCGTCTACGACTCGATCTTCGTGCCGCTGGCCAAATGGGCGATGCTGCTCTCCGGCAACTATCGCTGCGTGACCAAGGATGGCATGCGGACCGCGCAGGAAGCGGTGCACAGCGACATCGAGACCTCGCGCTCGGTCTACAATTTCGTCAACGATCTTTGCGTGAAGATCGGGGCCAATCCGGCTGACCTCGTGCCGTTCGAGAAATACGCCGCCGCCGCCCAGAGCCTGGTGCGTCCCGCCTCGGCCGCGCGCGCACTCGGCAACGGCGTGCCCAACATCGAGCGTGCCGACAAGCTGGTGCAGCTCATCGCGCGGCAGAAGGGCCTCAGCCATCCGGCGATCGACGCCGGCGTCGCCCTGGTCGATGCACGCCTGGACGCCAATCGCAAGAAGGCGGCCGCCTGACGAAGGCCCTGGCCTCGAAGTTCCCGACCTGCAGCGCCCATTCATTCGGAG
Organism: Reyranella sp.; assembly: GCA_052386855.1. GTDB lineage: Bacteria > Pseudomonadota > Alphaproteobacteria > Reyranellales > Reyranellaceae > Reyranella. Next base: position 3,763 of record JBQTJT010000047.1, on the reverse strand, counting down.
GAGCGCAGCAACCCTTTGGAATATGTCGCGTTCAAGGTGGATCGTATTCCAGAAGGAAATCCCACCCCATGCGCCTCCGCATCCTGACGACCGTGTCTGTAGGCCTCCTCGCCGCTGCCTGCCAGAACACCACCAACACCAGCGGCATAAGTGCCGCCACCGGCAGCGGTCTCTATGCCTCCTCCAACCAGGCCTGCGTCGACTATGGCTTCGTGCCCAACACGGCGGCCTACAGCCGCTGCGTGAGCAGCGAGCAACAGGCCCGCGCCAGCTACCGCGCCACCCCGGGTTACGCCCCGACCCTCATCGCCAACGATGCCCGGAGCGCCTGCTACTCCTACGGCCTGACGGTCGGCTCGGCGCCCTACGACCGCTGCGTCGCGCGCGAAGTCGACGCCCGTACCTATCGTGACGCCGCCGCCGTCCCGGCCTATCGGGTCGATGCCCAGGGCTATCGTGTCGACGCCCAAGGCTATCGCGTCGATGCCAACGGCTACCGCCTGCAGACCTCGGCGGCCCCGCTCCCGGCCTATCGCGATGCGGCTGGCTACCGGATCGACGCCGAAGGCTACCGCGTCGATGCCAATGGCTACCGTTTGGCCGGCCAGCCCGCGCCGTACTATCAGCCGGCGCCGGCCTACCAGCCGGCTTACTACCCGCCGGCGGAAGTCCAGGCGCAGGTGGTGACGCGCGACGAATTCGGAAACCGCTACGACTCGCAGGGCAACCGGATCAATGCGAGCGGCCAGATTATCCCGATGCGTGAGAGCCGCTACTAGCCCACGATCTCGGACAGGCGCGTGATGCGCGCCTGAGTGCTAGGGTGGAGCGGTCATGAGCCGCTCCACCCAAATGCCTCGGAAAATCCTGATCGCCGGCGCCACCGGCCTCGTCGGCTACGCCGCGATGAAGCACTTCGCCTCCGAAAAGGACTGCGAGGTGCTCGCCGTTTCGCGCCGAAGGCCGGACGAGACTTTCCGCGCACGCTGGTTATCGCTCGATCTCACCGATGCCGCCGCCTGTGCGCAGATAGCGCCCACCTTCGAAGGCGTCACGCACCTCGTCTACGCCGCCCTCCATGAACGGCCAGGCCTGGTCGCCGGCTGGCAGGAAGACGAGCAGATCCGCATCAACGAGCTGATGCTTAAAAATCTGTTCGGACCGCTGGAGCGCGCGGCGTCGAGCCTTCGCCATGTGACGCTGCTGCAGGGCACCAAGGCCTATGGCGTGCATGTCCGGCCGCTGCTGGTGCCGGCGCGCGAGAACCGCTCGGAGATGCACGAGCAGCCGAACTTCTACTGGAACCAGGAGCGCTACCTGCGCGAGACGCAGAAGGGCAAGGCCTGGGCCTGGTCGATCCTGCGGCCGGTGCTGATCGTGGGCGATTCGGTCGGCAGCGCCATGAACGTGATCCCGGCGCTCGGTGTCTACGCCGCCATGATGCGGCGCGCCGGCAAGACCAGGCTGGATTATCCCGGCGGAGTCGGCCGTGTCGCCCAGGCGGTCGATGCCGACCTGCTGGCGCGCGCCATCGCCTGGTCCGGGCAGGCCGAGACGGCGCGGAACGAGATATTCAACGTCACCAACGGCGACGTGTTCGTGTGGCCCAATATCTGGCCCGCCATCGCCGACGCGCTGGGCTTTGAGCCCGGCGAGCATGCGCCGCTGCCGCTCGACAAGGATATCCGGCCGCGCGAATCGGAATGGGCGGAAATCCGCGCCGCCCACGGTCTCACGTCGGGGACGCTGAAGGACTTCGTCGGGCTGTCGTTCGAATATGCCGACTACACGATGGGCTTCGGCCGCGACAAGCCGGGCCCGGCGGCGCTCGTGTCGACCATCAAGCTGATGCAGGCCGGCTTCACCGAGGTCATGGACACCGAGGCGATGTTCCGGAAGTGCTTCGCCGAAATGCAGGCCAAGCGTCTGCTACCGCCGATCAGAACCGGTCCGGCCTGAACGGTGCCAGGTCGACGGTGGTGGGTTTTCCCGTCGCCAGCTCGGCCACCAGCTTGCCGGTGATGCCCGCCATGGTGAGTCCGAGATGATCATGGCCGAAGGCGAAGAACACGTTCCTGTGGCGCGGCGACCGGCCGATCACCGGCTTGGAATCCGGATGCGAGGGCCTTGGGCCCATCCATCGCGAGGCAGGCTCGCCTGTCAGGCCCGGCAGGAGCTGCCGGGCATGGCGCATCACCATGTCGGCATTGCGCATGTCAGGCGGAGCGTCGGGCGCGGCGAATTCGGCCACGCCGCTGGCGCGAATGCCCTCGTGCATGTCGGCCAGCGAGATGCTGCGGTCGACCGAGGTGATGGCGCGCCGGAGCTCGAACCCCGGGTTGGCGAACATCACGTGATAGCCGCGCTCGGCCTCGAGCGGCACCGAGGTCCCGAGCTGGGCCGCCAGCGGCCGTGACCAGACTCCGGCCGCGATCACCACGGTCTCGACATCGAGCCGGCCGGTGTCGGTCACGATATGGGTCGGTCCCCCTCCCCCATTGGCGCTGCCGATCTCGAAGCCCTTGACCTCCGCGTTCACGATCTCGCCGCCGCGCCGCACGAAATCCTGGCTGAGCGCGGTGCACAGGCGGAAAGGATCGATCGTGCGATGGACGTCGGGCAGCGACACGGCCTTGACCACGCTTTTCGCCAGCGCGGGCTCGATCTGGCGTGCCTCGTTGCCATCGAGGATATCCATATGAACGCCATGACGGCGGCGCAGGTCCAACGCGTAGGCGGCGCCTTCGAAGGCCTGCTGGCTCTCGAACGTCAGCAGGAGACCGTCGTCCTTTACCCACTGCTCGACGCCGGCATCCTCGATCAACGGGGCATAGCCCTCATGGACATGCACGAGGAGCGAGTTGCGCGCTGCGGCGATCTCCTCGACGCGGGAGCGGCGAGAATTGACAATGGACCTCAGGAACCAGGGCAGAGCCCTCGGCACATGACTCCAGTGCAGTTTCAGCGGCGACTCGGGGTCGAGCAGCATCTTCGGGACCTTCTTCAGGATGCCCGGCATCGAGAACGGCACGCACGAGGCGGTGCCGAAGCTGCCGGCGTTGCCGAAGGAGGCGCCACGGCCCGGCTCGCCCTTCTCGACGAGCCGGACCTTGAAGCCTTCGCGTTGCAAATGAAGCGCGCAACAGACGCCGACCAGGCCGGCGCCTACCACTGTGACGGTCTTGACCCCCTTCGACACCGACGCCTCCCCTGCTCTCGCCTCTCCAACTTTAGCACCACCTCGTCGCCGCGGTCCCAAGGGCCGCCCTCCCCGGGTTGAACCGCCGCGGCAGATCGGTGCATCGTCCGTCGCATGACCCAACGCAAGCTGAACGTCGCTGTCGTCGGTGCCGGCATGGGCGGCCTGGCAGCCGCCGCCGCGCTCCGCCTCAAGGGCATCGACGTCACCGTCTACGAGCAGGCCAAGCAATTCGCGCGCGTCGGCGCCGGCATCCAGATCGGTTGCAACGCCATGCATGTGCTGCGCGGCCTTGGCCTCGAGGCGCGACTGCGGTCCCAGACCTTCTATCCGCGCTCCTGGAACAACCGCGACTGGCGCACCGGCGAAGTCATGTTCGACATGATCTTCGGTCCCTCGGCCGAGGAAAAATACGGGGCACCGTATCTCCTGGCCCATCGCGGCGATCTGCATGAAGCGCTGGCGAGCATCGTGCCGACCGAGGCGATCCGGCTCGACCACCGGCTCGTCGGTGTCGAACCCACGGGCGCGGGAGTGCGACTCGGTTTTGCCAACGGCGTGCAG
>JBQTJT010000046.1:0-136969 GCA_052386855.1 Reyranella sp. | reverse complement strand
CGAATACGGCATGCTGCCGCGCTCGACCCATACCCGCACGGACCGTGAGGCCGCCCGCGGCAAGCAGTCGGGCCGCACCCAGGAGATCCAGCGCCTGATCGGCCGGGCGCTGCGCGCCGTGGTCGATTTGCCCGCCTTGGGCGAGCGGCAAATAAATATCGACTGCGACGTGCTGCAGGCCGATGGCGGCACCCGCACCGCCAGCATCACCGGCGCCTGGGTGGCGCTGCATTTCGCTTTCGAGCGCCTGATCAAGGACGGCAAGCTCACGGCCAATCCGATGACCGGCCAGGTGGCCGCGGTGTCGTGCGGCCTGTTCGAGGGCACGGCCGTGCTCGATCTCGACTATCCCGAGGATTCCAAGGCCCAGGCCGACGCCAACTTCGTGCTGACGGGCGACGGCGGCATCGTCGAGGTCCAGGGCACGGCGGAGGACAAGCCTTTCAGCGAGGCGCAATTCCTCGAACTGATGACCCTCGCCAAGAAGGGCGTCGGCGAACTCGCGCGCCTGCAACGACTGGCGATTGGCAAAAACTGATGCCGCGCCGCTTCGCCTTGCCCAAGCTGGTCGTGGCCACCCACAACCGCGGCAAGGCGGGCGAGATCGCCACAATGCTTTCTCCCTTCGGCGTGGAAATCGTCTCGGCCGGCGAACTCGGCCTGCCGGCGCCCGACGAGACCGGCACGACCTTCGAGGACAACGCCACGCTGAAGGCCCTGGCCGCGACGCGGGCCAGCGGCCTGCCGGCGCTGGCCGACGATTCCGGCCTCAGCGTCCATGCACTCGACCATCAGCCCGGGCTCTACACCGCCGACTGGGAAGGCCCGATCCGCGATGCCATGGTCGGCATGCGCCGCATCCAGGACGAACTTCGCGCGCGCCATGTGCCGGAGACGGACAGCGCCCGTAAGGCCACCTTCCATTGCGTGCTGGCACTGGCCTGGCCCGACGAGCATCTCGAACTCTTTCACGGCACGCTCATTGGCAGCATCGTCTGGCCGCCGCGCGGCAGCGGCGGACACGGCTATGACCCGTGTTTCCAGCCTGCCGGCGACCGGCGCACCACGGCGCAAATGTCCGACGCCGAGAAGAACGCCATCAGTCATCGCGGCCGCGCCTTCCGGATGATGGTCGAGGCCTGCTTCAGATGAGTGCGCCGCCGCTGGGCGTCTACGTCCATTGGCCCTTCTGCAAATCGAAGTGCCCCTACTGCGACTTCAACAGCCACGTCCGCGAGGGTGTCGAGCAGGTGCGTTGGCGCGACGCGCTGCTGAAGGAGCTAGAGCACGCCGCGCGGGAAGCGCCGGGCCGGCAGGTCGAGACGATCTTCTTCGGCGGCGGCACGCCGTCGCTGATGGCGCCCGAGACTGTCGCCGCCGTAATCGAGCGGACCCGGGCGCTCTGGGATTGCGCGTCCCAGGTGGAGATCACGCTGGAAGCCAACCCGACCTCGGTCGAGGCGGGCCGGTTCGCGGCCCTGGCCGAAGCCGGCGTCAACCGCGTGTCGCTGGGCGTGCAGGCGCTGGACGCCGCGGCGCTCAAATTCCTCGGCCGCGAGCATTCGGCCGACGAGGCGCTTGAAGCCCTCCAAACCGCGCGCCGCCACTTCGCACGTTTTTCGTTCGACCTGATCTATGCCCGGCCGGGGCAGACGCCCGAGGCCTGGGCCGAGGAGCTGGAGCGGGCGCTCGCCCTCGCGGGCGAGCACCTCTCGCTCTATCAACTGACCATCGAGCGCGGCACGCGGTTCTTTACCGACCATGCCCGCGGCGCCTTCGTCCTGCCTGACGAGGAGGCATCGGCTGCGATGTTCGAGGCCACCCAGGCGCGCCTGGAGGCCTCGGGCCTGCCCGCCTACGAAATATCCAACCATGCCCGCCCGGGGGCTGCCTGCCGCCATAATTTGATCTATTGGCGGTATCAGGATTACGTCGGCATCGGCCCCGGGGCCCACGGCCGCTTTGCCGAAGGCGAGACCAAGCGGGCGACGCGGCGGGCAAGCGGGCCGGAGGCTTGGCTGGAAGCGGTCGAGCGGACGGGCCACGGCACGGCGGAAAGCTCGGTCGTAGCCGGGCAGGATATGGTGGAGGAGGCGTTGATGATGGGACTGCGACTGGCCGACGGCATCGACCGCGCCCTGTTCGCGTCCGTCACCGGCGCCGATCCTGTCGCGGCGCTGGACGAGGCCCGCCTCGCGCCGCTGGTGAAGGCGGGTTTTCTCGAGATCGAGCCCTATCGCTTCCGCGCCACCGCGGCGGGCCGTCAGCGCCTCAACGCGCTTCTGGAGCGGCTGATCGCATGAGGCGGCTGCTGATGCTTCTCGTCGTGCTGCTTGCCGCCACCGGCGTGGCGTCGGCGCAGCAACAGCCACGCCCGCCCTCCAAGCCTGCCGCGGCGCCGGCCAAGCCTGCGCCCAAGTCGCCCTTCTCGCCGCCGGCCTTCAAGATCACGGTCGCCACCGAGGGCGCCTTCCCGCCCTTCAACTATCTCGACCGCAAGGGCATGCCCGCCGGCTTCGAGATGGAGGTGGCGCAAGAGGCCTGCCAGCGCATGAAGGCCGAATGCGAGTTCGCCGCCTTCAAGTGGGACGAGCTGATCCCCGGCCTGCTCGACAAGAAGTTCGACATGATCATGTCGTCGATGGAAGTGACCAGCGAGCGACGCAAGCGGATGTCCCTGTCGCGTCGCTATTACCTCTCGCCGGGCGCCTTCATCGCGCAGAAGGGCGCGCCGTTCGATGGGCCGCCGTCGCTGCTGCGCAACAAGAAGATCGGCATCCAGAAGGATTCGACGCACGCCGACTGGGCCGACAAGAGCTTCCGCCGCTCGGCCCAGCTCAAGCGCTACAACACGCTGGCCGAGGCGTTGCGCGCACTCGCCAGCGACGAAATCGACGCGGTATTCGGTGACAAGGTGCAACTCTGGCTGTGGAGTCAGAAGGCCGAGGGCAAGTGCTGCGAGCTGATCGGCCAGGACATCAAGGACAACCAGACGCTGGGCATCGGCGTCGCCGCCGGCGTGCGCCGCGAGGACATGAAGCTGCGCGACGCCTTCAACAAGGCGCTGGGCGAGATGGTGAGCGACGGGACCTACAAGAAGATCAGCGAGAAGTACTTCCCGTTCCCGATGAACTGAGTCCCGTCAGTGCAGCGCGCGGTCGCGCGAGACGTACTGACCGCGCTTCAGTTCCTTGAAGAAATGCGGAACCTGCGGATGCGACACCGGCTTGCCGGTCTCGTCGGGCAGCAGGTTCTGTTCCGAGACGTAGGCGACATAGGTCGTCTGCGCGTTCTCGGCCAGCAGGTGGTAGAACGGCTGGTCGCGGCGCGGCCGGACTTCGGCGGGAATCGACGCCAACCACTCCTCGGTATTGGCGAACACCGGATCGACATCGAAGATGACGCCGCGGAACGGATAGATCCGGTGCTTCACCACCTGTCCGATGGCGAACTTCGCGATGCGCGGCGCCGGCTCGACGATCGCCGGAACGGAAGCGTGATTGTCGATTTCCATGACGTAAGTATTACCTCGAACAAGGCCGCAGGCAACGCAGTCCGGCCAGCGATTTCACCGGCGCCGTGCAACAATACGTGAGACACGGGCTTTTGGATCGCTTTGCAAGAACAGGGCCGGCCTTCCCGCGGGGGCGGCCTTGGTTGACGCGAGCCACCCGCCCGTGGACTCTGCGACCGGCGAGGAAAGGAGGGTATCGAGTCCTTGGCCGATGGTCTGAAAGTCCGATTCTGGGGTGTGCGCGGCTCGATTTCCTGTTCCGGCGCCGAATACACGCGCTATGGCGGCAATACCTCGTGCCTGGAAGTCACCGCCGGCGGCCGCCGCCTGATCTTCGATGCCGGCACGGGTATCCGGACGCTCGGCCGCGAACTCGCCCGCCTGGCCCCGCTCGATATCGACATCTACTTCACGCACACGCACCTCGATCACATTTCGGGCCTCACCTTCTTCGAGCCGCTGTTCGAAAGGCGCAATTCGGTGCGCATGTGGGCCGGTCATCTGGAGGAGCCCTACACACTGAAGAAGGTAGTTGGTCACCTGATGCAAGCGCCGCTCTATCCGGTGTCGCTGGAAGTCTTCCAGGCATCGGTCGCGTTCCAGGAATTCAAGAGCGGACAGACACTGTCCTGCGGCGAGGCCGTGAGCATGCGCACAGCGCCGCTCAACCATCCCAATGGCGCCACCGGCTACCGCATCGAGCATGGCGGCAAGTCGATCTGCTACATCACCGACACCGAGCACCGCGAGGGCAAGCGCGACCAGACGATCGTCGAGCTCTGCCGCGATGCCGACGTGATGATCTACGATTCGAGCTACACCGATGCCGAGTATCCGCGCTATCGCGGCTGGGGTCATTCGACCTGGCAGGAAGGCGCGCGGATCGCGGACGCCGCCGGCGTCGGCACCCTTGTCATCTTCCATCACGATCCCAGCCATGACGACGCCTTCATGGACGGCGTGGCGCGCGAGGCGGCCATCGCCCGACCCGGCACCGTGCCGGGCGGCCTGCCACGCGCGATCGTCGCCCACGAAGGGCTGACGCTCGCACCGTGACCAGGCCACTCAGCTTGCGCGGACGCTGGCGGCGATTGGCGCTGGGGCTGCCGACCGTGCTGGGCCTCGCCCCGCGCGGCTGGTTCATCCCGCACCGCTACGCGCCGCTGCTGCCGCCGCCGGGTGCGCAGCCGCCCTACCCTGCGATCGAACAACTGTTCGAACGGCACGCCGCGACGTTCGCTGCCATGCTCGACGCCGTCGATGCCCATGCCGGCGACGACGCGGCCGGCGGAATCGAAGGTCTGAAGAGCCTGCTCGGGCAGTCCTGGTTCCCCTCGCTCGATGCCGCCGTGGCCTATGCGCTGGTACGCGAGCGCAAGCCACGGCGCATTGTCGAGGTCGGGTCGGGCCACTCGACCCGCATCCTGGCGCGGGCGGAATGCGGCGTCGGCGAGATCATGGCCATCGATCCGATGCCGCGCACCGATATCGTGGGACTGCCCGGCGTACGAATCGTGCCCTCGACCCTGCAGGCCGCACCAGCCGACCTGTTCGACGGGCTCAAGGCCGGCGACGTGCTGTTCATCGATTCGAGCCACATCCTGATGCCGGGCAGCGACGTCGATATTCTGTTCAATCGCGTCCTGCCGAGCCTGCCGATGGGCGTCCTCGTGCATATCCACGACATCTTCCTGCCGTTCGACTACCCGGCGATCTGGGGCTGGCGGAACTACAACGAGCAGCAGGGCGTGGTCCCGCTGCTGGCGACCGGCGCCTACCGGCCGCTGTTCTCCAGCGTCTGGGCGACGCGCCGGATGGCCGAGCGGCTGGCGGCCTCGGTGGTGGCGCGGCTGCCGCAGCCGGCCGATGCGATCGCGACGAGTCTTTGGATGGAGAAGGTCTGATGCTCGCCCGTCTCGCAGCCTGGTTGTTCGACCGCGGCGGGCCGGAAAACCTTCCCGAGCGCGTGCGCGATGCCATTCGCCAGCAGCAAGAGCGCAGCGAGATCCTGATCGGCTGGATCCAGCTCGCCATCGTGGCCCTGGTCGCCGGCGTCTACCAAAGCACCAGCATGGCCGAAGGGCTGGTGCAGGACGACTACTCGCTCGAGCTGGAAGTCCTCTTGATCTATGGTGCGATCTGCGTCCTGCGACTGGTGCTGGCGCACCTGCGTCTTCTCCAGCCCTGGATGCTCTATCTGTCGGTGGTCATCGACATCGCCCTGCTCATGGCGCTTATCTACTCCTTCCATTTCAAATATGCCCAACCTGCCGCCTTCTATCTGAAGGTCCCGACGCTTCTGTACGCGTTCCTGTTCATCTCGCTACGGGCGCTGCGCTTCGAGGCGCGACTCGTGGTTTTCAGCGGCGTCTGCGCCGCCGCGGGCTGGGCCTGGCTCACCTACTACGCCGCCTCGGGACGTGGCGGCCCCCCCAACCGGACGCACAATTTCATCGAGTACATGACCTCGAATGCCCTGCTGGTCGGCGCCGAGATCGACAAGATCATCGCCATCCTGCTCACCACTGCCGTGCTGGCGCTGGCCATCTCGCGGGCCCGCCACCTGCTGGTGCGCTCGGTCAGCGAAGGCGCCGCGGCGCGCGACCTGTCGCGCTTCTTCGACCCCGGCGTCGCCGCCCGCATCCGCACCGCGGCCATGTCGATCAAGGCCGGCGAAGGCGAGTTGCGCGACGTCGCCATCCTGAGCGTCGACCTGCGCGGCTTCACCCGGCTTTCGACCGAGATGGCGCCGGGTGAGGTGATGAAGGTCCTGCAGGACTACCAGAGCCGGGTCTGCCCCTTGATCACGAGCAATGGCGGTGGAATCGACAAGTTCCTGGGTGACGGCATCCTGGCCTCGTTCGGCGCGATAGCCGCCTCGCCGACGGCTGCCGCCGACGCCTTGCGCGCCGCCGATGCGGTGATCGAGGCGGCGGACCGCTGGATCGTCGAGCGCCAGGCCGCCGGCCTGCCGCCGCTCGCGCTCGGCCTGGCGGTATCGTCCGGCCGCGTGGTCTTCGGCGCCGTCGGCGACGGCGAGCGGCTGGAATTCACCGTGATCGGGGATGCGGTCAATTTCGCGGCGAAACTGGAGAAGCACAACAAGGACGAAAAGACCCGGGCCATCACCGACGGAGCGACCTACGCCCTGGCCGAGCGGCAGGGGTATCGTCCGCCTGCGGTGCGCGAACGGCGGAACGGCCGGCGGGTGGGCGGAGTCTCGGATTTGGTCGATATTGTGGTCCTGACGGCGTAAAATCGGGCCACTCCCGGTTGCCTTGCCCTTTCCGCATTCGCAGCCTATGTAATTTGAAGCGAGCTAGAGACGAGTTGGCGGAGCGCCATCGTGGGCAACAACTACGACATCATTCTCATCGGGCTGGTCGCGGTCTTCCTGATCCTGCGACTGCGATCCGTCCTCGGCAAACGCACAGGCAACGAGCGCCCGCCGGCGCGCGATCCCTTGTCGCCGCCGCCTCAGGCGCCGCGCGCCGGAGACGCGCCCGCCGGTGCCTCCGGCCGCTCGGACAATGTCGTTCCATTGCCGACCGCCGCCGCGCCGCCGCGCCCGTCGTTGGCCGCTACCGGCCCGGGCGGCATTCGCGCCACGGTGATGCCGACCGCCGCCGCCGCCATCGCCGCGATCCGCGCCGCCGATCCCAGCTTCGATCCCATGGGATTCTGCGGCGGCGCCCGCGCTGCCTTCACCGCCATCGTCGAGGCTTTCGCCAAGGACGATGTCGCAACGCTTCGGCCGCTGCTCGACGGCCCGACCTTCGCCAGCTTCGAGGCGGCGATCCGCGCCCGCGGCGAGCGCCGCGAAAAAGCCGAGACCACGCTGATCGGTTTCGAGGCCTCCGACATCGCCGCCGCCGAGCTCCAGGGCACGCAGGCATCGGTCACCGTGCGTTTCGTCAGCGAACAGATCAACGTGGTCCGCAACGCCGATGGCCAGATCGCTGACGGCAACCCGAATGAAGTGCAGAAGGTTGTCGATCTCTGGACATTTCGCCGCGACACCAAGTCCAGCGATCCCAACTGGCTGCTGACCAAGACTGAAAGCGAAGGCTGAGGGAGGCTTTCCGAATGCGCTGGGCTATCCTGTCCGGTGGCGCGGTATGGCTCGCCGTCGCCGGTTTCCTCTCTGCATGCGCCGGCGACGGGACGGCGACGCCCGAGAAGCGGGTGGCCCTGGCGCCGATCTCGTTCAACGAGATGGCAGGCTGGGCCGATGAAAAGCACAGCGAAGCGCTCGCCACCTTCCGCCGCTCCTGCCCCAAGCTGACGACCGGACCGGAAACCAGGATCGCCACCGATGGCGGCGAGAGGACGATCACCCCGGCCGAATGGAAGCGCATCTGCGACGCCGGGGCCGCGATCAAGGCCGGCGACAACCGCGCCGCCCGGACTTTCTTCGAGGGGAATTTCAGGCCGCTGGTGGTCCAGGCGCCGGGCAAGTTCACCGGCTACTTCGAGCCCGACATGCGCGGCAGCAAGGCGCCGTCCCGCCTGTTCACCGTGCCGGTCTACCGCCGCCCGCCCGATCTCACCGACAAGCCCTACTACACGCGCGCTGAAATCGAGCAGGGCGTGCTGAAGGGCAAGGGCCTGGAGATCGCCTACGTCCAGGATCCCGTCGGCCTGTTCGAGGTCCAGGTCCAGGGCAGCGGCAAGATCCAGCTCGCCGAAGGCGGCACGATGACCCTCGGCTTCGACGGCTCCAACAACCGTCCCTACACGGCGATCGGCAACGTGCTGGTCGAGATGGGCGTGATGAAGAAGGACGACGTCACCTGGCCGGCGATTCGCGACTGGCTGAAGCGCAATCCGCAGCAGGCGCGCGACGTAATGCGCAAGAACGAACGCTACATCTTCTTCAGAGACACCAAGAGCCAGACGGCCGCCGGCGCCGAGGGCGTGCCCCTCACCGCGCAGCGCAGCCTGGCCGTCGATACCGCTCTCACACCCTTCGGCACGCCGATCTGGATCGACACCGTGCGGCCCGTGGCGCGCAAGCCGGGCGCCACCGAGCCCTATCGCCGCCTGATGATCGCCCAGGATGCCGGTGCCGCCATCAAGGGGCCGGCGCGCGGCGACGTGTTCTTCGGCAGCGGCACCCAAGCCGCCGACTGGGCCGGCCGCATGAACAGCCCCGGCCGGGCCATCGTGCTGGTACCCAACAAGAGCTGACCGCCCCCGTTCCGCATCAGCGAGCGAGCGGCGGCTCCTGATCGGTCGGGATGCCCGCGGTGTGCCTGTACAGGGCTGCGAGGCGGTTGAGGTAGGACGCATCCTTGCCGAGCGCGAGCGTGTTCGCCCCTTCGGTTGCCCGGATCGTCTGGTAGTAGCCCCACAGGCCGGCACCGCGCCTTTCGATGAAGGTGACGGACTGCAGCGCCTCGGGCTCGAAAGCCGTGAGGATGGCGAGACGGATCGGCGTCACGTTCTCGGTCGCCACGACAATCCTGTCGGCGCTGCGCTCGTATACCGACAGCCGATGGACCGTTCGGCCGGCCCGCCCGGTCTCGAAGTAGTGGAAGGCACTGCCGGTCTTGAGTTCGGCTGGCGCCGGATCGGGTATCGCTTCGCCTTCAGGACCATCGAGCAGGCCGGCGCCGGAAACGAGCGGCATCCACTGCGCCTTGGTGACCGACCAGTAGCGAACGGCCGGCAGCGCGGAGACCTGGCCCAGCCGTGCGGCATGCTCGTCGAGCGTGCGCGGCGATTGGAACTGGCCGGCCAGGGCCGCCACCAGTCGCGTCCGGACATTGTCCCAGCGCAGGCACCCGGGCGGCCGCCAGGACAGACGCTTGAGATCCGGCTCGTCCCAGACAGCGGCATTGGGAGCCTGTCCGGCTGAAGGATAGGGCGGCGCCGGTGCCTGTCCGCAGGGCGGCGCGAGCGGTTTGGGGGCTGCCTGCGCGATCGCGGGAATCAGCACCGGGGCAAGGATAAGGGCGCGCCTGAGCATCCTCCCGTAACGCCACGGCCGGGGCTTTGTTGCCCCGGCCGTTCGTCATCGCGCGGTGTCACATCAGGCCAGGTCGAAGCGATCGAGATCCATCACCTTGCTCCAGGCCGCCACGAAGTCGCTCACGAACTTCTTCTGCGCGTCGTCACTGGCATAGACTTCCGCGAGCGCCCTGAGCTGCGAATTCGAGCCGAAGACGAGGTCGACACGCGTGCCGGTCCACTTTTGCGCCCCCGTCGCACGGTCGCGTCCGTCGAAAATGTCTTCGGCTTCCGAAGCCGCCTTCCACATTGTGCCCATGTCGAGCAGATTCACGAAGAAGTCGTTGGTGAGCGTGCCGGGGTTCTTCGTGAAGACGCCGGTCTGCGATTGTCCGCAGTTGGCATTCAGTGCGCGCAGGCCGCCGACGAGGACCGTCATTTCCGGCGCGGTCAAGGTCAGGAGTTGCGCGCGGTCCACCAGCCTCTCCTCGGCCGAGACGTTGTGCCCGGCCTTGAGATAGTTGCGGAACCCGTCGGCGATCGGTTCGAGCGCCGCGAAGGCCTCGACATCGGTCTGCTCCTGCGACGCATCCGTACGGCCCGGCGTGAAGGGAACCTCCACGACATGGCCGGCATTCTTCGCCGCCCGCTCGATGGCCGTGCCGCCGCCGAGGACGATCAGGTCCGCGAGCGATACTTTCTTGCCGCCGGTCTGGGCGTCGTTGAACGCCTTCTGGACGCCCTCGAGGGCTACGAGCGCGGTCTTCAGTTGGGCCGGCTGGTTCGCCTCCCAATCCTTCTGCGGCGCGAGGCGGATGCGGGCGCCGTTGGCCCCGCCGCGCTTGTCGGAGCCACGGAAGGTGGCGGCCGACGCCCAGGCGGTCGAGACCAGGACGGGCACGGACAGGCCCGAGGCCAGGATCTTGGCCTTGAGCGCGCTGATATCCTGCGCGTCGATCAGCACGTGATCGACCTCCGGGACGGGATCCTGCCACAGCAGCACTTCTGCGGGGACCTCGGGGCCGAGATAGCGTACGCGCGGGCCCATGTCGCGATGGGTGAGCTTGTACCAGGCGCGGGCGAACGCTTCGGCGAGCAGATCAGGGTTCTCGTGGAAGCGCCGCGAAATCTTTTCGTAGGCCGGGTCGAAACGCAGCGCGAGGTCCGTGGTCAGCATGGTGGGCACATGCCGCGTGGAAGGGTTGTAGGCGTCCGGAATTGTGGTGGCGCCGCCTTTCGCCTGCCATTGATGTGCGCCGGCCGGACTCTTGGTCAGTTCCCATTCGTAGCCGAACAGGTTCGAGAAGAAGCCGTTGCTCCACTTGGTCGGCGTCGTGGTCCAGGTCACTTCCAGGCCGCTGCCGATCTGGTCGGCACCCTTGCCCGTGCCGAATGTGCTCTGCCAGCCGAGCCCCTGCAGCTCGATGCCGGCGGCTTCCGGCGGCGGCCCCACCAGGGCCGCATCGCCCGCACCATGGGTCTTGCCGAACGTGTGGCCGCCGGCGATCAGCGCCACGGTCTCCTCGTCGTTCATGGCCATGCGCGAGAAGGTCTCGCGGATGTCCCGGGCCGCGGCGAGCGGATCCGGCTTGCCGTTCGGGCCTTCCGGATTGACGTAGATCAGGCCCATCTGGACGGCGCCGAGGGGGTTCTCGAGTTCGCGGTCGCCTGTGTAGCGCTTGTCAGCGAGCCAGGTGTCTTCCTTGCCCCAATAGATGTCCTCCTCGGGCTCCCACACGTCGGCACGCCCGCCGCCGAAGCCGAACGTCTTGAAGCCCATCGACTCCAGCGCGACGTTGCCCGTGAGGATCATCAGGTCGGCCCACGAGATCTTGTTGCCGTACTTGCGCTTGATCGGCCACAGCAGCCGGCGCGCCTTGTCGAGGTTGACGTTGTCCGGCCAGCTGTTGAGCGGCGCGAAGCGCTGCGTGCCCGAGCCCGCGCCGCCGCGGCCGTCGCCGATCCGGTAGGTGCCGGCGCTGTGCCACGCCATGCGGATGAAGAACGGACCGTAGTGACCGAAGTCGGCCGGCCACCAATCCTGCGAATCGGTCATCAGCGCATGAAGATCCTTCTTCAGCGCCTGCAGGTCGAGCTTCCTGAATTCTGCGGCGTAGTTGAAATCCTTGCCCAACGGATCGGACAGCGCCGAGTTCCGGTGCAGGACATCCAGATTGAGCTGGTTCGGCCACCAGTCACGGTTCGATCTGCCCGTGAAAGTCTCCTTGGGGCGAACGCCGTGCGCGACGGGGCACGTGCCGGCGGCTCCTGCTTTCTGGTCATCCATCTGTCTTCTCCGATCGTGGTTGTTCCGTTTCTATATCAGATTAGAATTGTTCTAAACAAGGGGGCGTTGCACCCCAATTTCGCGACTGCCATCTTGGCCGCCGTGTCACAGTCGCCGTCCAGCCCCACTGCCCCCCCGCGCCGCGTCGCGCTTTTCGTCACCTGCCTCGTCGATCTGTTCCGCCCCTCGATTGGCTTCGCCGCGGTCAAATTGCTCGAGGACGCGGGCTGCACGGTCGAGGTGCCGCCGCTGCAGGTCTGCTGCGGCCAGCCAGCCTACAACAGCGGCGACCGCGCCACGACGCGAGCCATCGCTGCCCAGGTCATAGATGCCTTCGAAGGCTACGACGCCGTCGTGGCGCCCTCCGGTTCCTGCGGCGGCATGTTGAGCCATCACTATCCCGGCCTGTTCGACGACGATCCGGCGATGAAAACCCGGGCGGAAAGTCTCGCCGGACGCAGTTACGAGTTGATGGCGTTCCTGGTCGACGTGCTGGGGGTCAAGACGGTCGCGGCGCGCTATGACGGCGCCGTCACTTATCATGATTCCTGTTCCGGACTGCGGGAGCTGGGCGTCAAGCAGCAGCCCCGCCGGCTACTCGCCGCCGTAAAAGGCCTCTCGGTCCGCGAGATGAAAACCCCCGAGGTGTGCTGCGGTTTCGGCGGCACTTTCTGCGTGAAATATCCTGAAATATCGAATGCCATGGTTGGCGAAAAATCGGCCGATATCGCGGAGACCGGCGCCGGCACGCTGCTGGCCGGCGACCTCGGCTGCCTGATGAACATGGCGGGCAAGCTGCAGCGCGAAGGAAGCCCGGTGCGCGTCCGCCATGTCGCCGAGGTGCTGGCCGGCATGGGCGACCTCCCCGCCATCGGTGAACCAGAACGGGGCGAGCCCGGCTGATGGAATCCACCGCCCGCGACTTCAACGACAATGTCGACCATGCGCTGGCCGACCCCAACCTGCAGGACTCGCTGGCCAAGCTCAAGGTCGGTTTCTCGGAACGGCGCCGCCAGGCCGCCGAGCGCCTGCCCGAGTTCGAGGCGCTGCGCGACCGCGCCCGCGACATCAAGAACCACGCCCTGGCCAACCTCGATTTCTACCTGGAAGAATTCGAACGCAAGGTGCTGGCGCTGGGCGGCCATGTCCATTGGGCGCCGACCGCCGCCGATGCGCGGCGCATCATCGGCGAGCTGTGCCAGAGCATGGGCGCCCGGACGGTGGCCAAGTCGAAGTCGATGGTGGCCGAGGAGATCGCGCTCAACGAGCACCTCGATGCGATCGGCATCGCGCCGATCGAGACCGATCTCGGTGAATACATCATCCAGCTTCGCCATGAGCCGCCCAGCCACATCATCGCGCCGGCGGTCCACCTCACCAAGGACCAGGTGGCCGATACTTTCCTCGAGCATCACGCCAAGCTCGGCTTCACCAAGCGCCTGACCGAGCGCAACGATCTCGTGGCGGAAGCGCGCTACGTGTTGCGCCAGAAGTTCCTCGATGCCGACGTTGGCCTCACCGGCGCCAACTTCCTGGTGGCCGAGACCGGCTCCTCGATGCTCATCACCAACGAGGGCAATGCCGATCTTTCCAACACGTTGCCCCGCATGCACATCGTGCTGGCCAGCATCGAGAAGGTGATCCCGACGCTCGAGGACGCCGCCGTCCTGCTGCGCGTGCTGGCGCGCTCGGCGACGGGCCAGGAATCCTCGGCCTATACCACGCTCAACACCGGCCCCCGGCGTGCCGGCGATCTCGACGGGCCGGAGCACTATCACGTCGTCATCCTCGACAATGGCCGCTCCTCCGTGCTCGGCACCGAGATGCAGGACATCCTGCGCTGCATCCGCTGCGGCGCCTGCATGAACCATTGCCCGGTCTACGGCGCGATCGGCGGCCACGCCTACGGCTGGGTCTATCCCGGGCCGCTGGGCGCGGTGCTGACGCCGCAGCTGATCGGCGTCGAGGAAGCCGGCAACCTGCCCAACGCCTCCACCTTCTGCGGCCGCTGCGAGAGCGTCTGTCCGGTGCGCATCCCGCTGCCCAGGCTGATGCGTCATTGGCGCGAGCGCGAGTTCGAGCGGCACCTGACGCCTGTGGCGGTGCGCCAGGGCCTGGCGCTATGGGGCTTTGTTGCCCGCCGGCCGGCACTTTATCGTCGTCTTACGGCGC
Organism: Reyranella sp.; assembly: GCA_052386855.1. Taxonomy (GTDB): domain Bacteria; phylum Pseudomonadota; class Alphaproteobacteria; order Reyranellales; family Reyranellaceae; genus Reyranella. The sequence continues at coordinate 123,044 of JBQTJT010000046.1, read as the reverse complement.
TCGCCAATCGCGTGCTGGCGCTGTTCGGCCGCGCGGAGGGCCGCTATCGCGCGATGCCGCTCGCCGGCGGCTGGACCCGCTTCCGCGACCTGCCTGCACCGCCGGCGGGCGGAACATTCCATGCGCAATGGAAGAAGAGGCGCGCGGCATGACCGAAGCGAGATCGCAGATCCTGAACGGCATCAGGCGTTCGCTCCGCCGCGGCGAGATCTCGGGCGATCAACGCCGCGACGTCGAGGCGCGGCTGGCGGCGCCGCCGCGCGGACCGGTCGTGGCGCGCGCGCAGCTGGCCCAACCCGAGAAGGTGGCGCTGTTCTGCCAGTGGGCCGAGACCAACAACGCCACCGTCGCGCGCGTGGCCGCCCCCGAGGTGCCGGCCGAGATCGTGTCGTTCCTGGCGCGCAGCAACCTGCCCGCGCGCGCCGCAATGGCGCCCTCGCCGCAGCTCGCGGACTACGATTGGGCCAGCCAGAAGATGCTGTCGCTGCGCCGCGGCCGCGGCGAAGCCAGCGACCAGGTGTCGATCACCGGCGCTTTCGCCGGCATCGCCGAGACCGGGACACTGGTCACCGCCTCGGGACCGGAACATCCGGTCACGCTCAACCTGCTGCCCGACACCCACATCGTGGTGATACGCGAGGAAGACATCGTGAGCGGCTACGAGGAGGTCTGGGCGCGGCTGCGCATCCGCTACGGCAAGGACCGCATGCCGCGCACCGTCAACACGCTCACCGGGCCATCGCGCACCGGCGACATCGAGCAGGCCATGGAACTCGGCGCCCACGGGCCGCGCCGCATGCACATCGTGGTCGTGCGATCATCAAGCGGACAGACATGAAGGCCGCCCAATGAAGCCGGGCGCCGGCGCCGCCCCTCCCGAGCCTCGGGGGGAACTGCGTGTCGTCGGCACCAGCGTCGGCCGCGAGGTCGAGTTGCTGCTCGACCGCCTCGCCGGCGAGATGGGACGGCGCGCGCCGCGGGTCCTGCAGGTGGGCTCGCGCACGCTTCTGTCGGATCGCAATGAACGCAACTGGCGCAACCTGATCGCCAGGCGCTTCGGCGCGCGTGCGCGCTTCACGGGCCTCGACCTGCTGGAAGGCGCCAACGTCGATGTCGTGGGCGACATCTGCAGCAGTCCGCGGACGCTCAAGGCGAAGCTGGGCGAGGATCCATTCGACCTGGTGATCTGCTGCCATGTGCTCGAGCACGCCCGCCATCCGGCGCGGGCTGCCGGCAACATCGAGCGCGTTCTGCGCCCCGGGGGCCTCGCCTATGTGGCGACGCCTTGGTCGCAGGCTTTTCATGCCACACCGGACGATTACTGGCGCTTCTCGGTACGCGGCCTGATGCTGATGTTCGAGCGGCTGGAAATCGTGTCGTCGTTCTATAGCGGCGGCGATGTCGGGCTCGATGTCGCCTATCGCGTCATGCGCGACGGCCGGCCCGAACTCGACCCGCGGGCGGGCGCCGTCGAGCAGGGCCTGTTCCAGCTCGTGCTCGACCATGAGGACAATCGCGCCGTGCTGGCGCGGCAGGCCACCGAGCGTCTGCCGGTGTCGCGGACCTACCTGCCGACCCTGTTCGTGAACATCGTGGGCCAGCGCGGGGCTTGAAGGGGCTGGCCTGAACGGTCTGGCCACCGGCAGGCCGTGAACAAGCAAAGCCCACAAATGAAAAGAGCGGGCTTTCGCCCGCTCTTTCCGTCTCGTCAGCTGGCCTGGCTCTAGAAGCGCAGGTCCATGCCCAGGAGCAGAGCCCAGGTGTTACCCGTGACTGCGTTCGAGGGGCCGCTGTTGTTCAGGTAGATACCGCCACCGGTGATCTTCACGCCCGGTCCGAGCGCGTAGTTGGCACCGATTTCGAACTTGTTGCTGGTTTCCGCGCCGAACGCCAGGGCGTTCGGACCGCTGAACGCCGTGCTGTTCACGCCGGGAGTACCGGTGAAGCCAGCCGAGCTCAGGGTGGTCGCGTTGGTGCCCTGCGCGATCGACTGGACCGTCGCCGAACCGTTACCGTTCGAGTTCACCGAACCCATCCACAGGAACGACATCTGCCACGGGCCGGTTTCGTACATCACGCCGGCAGCCGCGAAGCGCGTCGCGTTGTCGACACCGGTGTAGTAGTTCGAGCCGAGACCGTTGTTGTCGTAGCCGATCGAGCCACCGAGGGTGATGCCCTTGTAGCCGAACTGCAGACCGGCAGTCCACATCGTCCAGGCGGCGAGATTGCCACCGGTGATCTGGCTGGCCGACGCCGGGAGAGCACGGTAGCCGGGATTGAACGAGGCATAGGCGAACGAGCCGTAAGCCGCGACAGTCACGTCACCGAACTTGTTCAGGTAGTTGGCGGCGATGTCGAACGCATCCTGCCACGCGTAGTCGTTCACGGCGCAGTTGCTGATGTTGGCGGCGCCGGCGAAACCGCAGGCGGTCGCAGCAGAGCCGCCCGGACCCGAAGCGAGGCCGGTGCTGCCCAGGCTGTTGCCCGAACCCGAGTTGACCTTCGGAGCGTAGCCGACACCGATCTGCAGGCCCTGGAAGCGGGGCGTGAAGACGTTGATGCGGTTAACGTCCTGCCAAGCGGCCGTGTTGGTGGCCGTCGTGCTGTGGAAGTAGGCCTTGTTGTTCGCCGCGACGATCGGATTGACGATCGCATGGTTGTGCTGGATCACGCCGTAGCCGATCAGGGCCGACGGAGCGCCGTAGTACATACGATACGAGGCGGCGTCGCGAGAGCCGAACTCGACGCGGCCCCAGTCGCCGAAGGCGAACAGGAAGGCTTCGTCGATCTGGGCGATGCCCGCAGCGCTCGGGTTCCAGGCTTCGAGTTCGACGTTCACGCCGACCGAAGTGCCGTTGTCCAGTTTCGTCTGGCCAACGAAGTGGATTTCGCCTTCCTGCTGGAAGAACAGACCCTTGTAAGCAGTCGAGGTGCCGTTCGTCGCATAAGTCGAATCGATGCCACCGGCGACGGCGTAGAAGGTATAGTAGCCGCCCACGCCGACCTTGATCGGATCGGCTGCCATGGCCGGAGCGGCCATTAGCCCACCGACGACCAAGGCGGTCGAGCCCAATAGAAGCTTCTTCATCTTTCTCCCTCTCTCATTGATCAGAGACTGGTACGTACCAAAAGGCCTGTCCGACCGGCGGAATGTGAAAGCCAAACGCGCAGCTGCTCACGGTCCCCGCCAATACGGCACGGGTAATAGAACACAGGCCTAAAAGAAGGGTCAAGAAATGGTCGCGGTGCTGCCTGATTCTTCCCCCGACCTGTGGCGTCTTTGTCACAATTTAGGCCTTCTCTCGGGGCCGAGCCCGGTTGGGCTACCGCATCTAGTCGTTGTCTGAAGATCATTTTTTAGTTTCTTAAAAGAACTGACTTTGTCTAGATAGTTGCATATCGATACTATCTCCAATATTGCCCATCCGCTTGAAGTCGGGAAGGCCCCCGTTTATGGTCGCGGGCCATCTCGCCGATCATTCCGGGCGCGCGTTGCGTCGCGCGCAGGCAGTATCTGGTACAATATTTAGGCCAATTCGGATAAAGGCGCCAACATGTCGTGCTCGCTTTCTTCCTTTCGCTTTCTGGCCGTTGTGACGGGCGTCCTGTCGCTCGGTCTCGCCGCTTGCGGCGGCAATAACGTGAATGAAACGCGAAGCGGCCAGACCGGCGACCGTACCACCCGTGACATCCGGACCGGCACGGGCGGCAGCACCCAGGAGCAGGGGTCGTTGTTCGGGCCGGGCGGCCTGTTCGGCTCCAAGGCCACCAAGAAAGAAGACAGTGGCACCGGCGTGGCCGTGAACGCCTATTTGTGGCGGGCCTCGCTCGACACCATCAACTTCATTCCGCTGGTCTCGGCCGATCCGTTCGGCGGAGTCATCATCACCGACTGGTACACGCCGGCCGAGACACCCAACGAGCGCATGAAGGTCCAGGTCACGATCCTCGACCGCGAACTCAGGGCGGACGGCATCAGGGTGTCGGTGTTCAAGCAGCAGACCGCGCCCAAGGGCGGCACCTGGGTCGACGCCCAGGTCGACCCGCGCACCCAGATCGACATCGAGAACGCCATTCTGACGCGCGCGCGCCAGCTTCGTATTGCAGGCGGCTCCTGACGGCCTCCTCACATCGCCAAAACTTGACGTGTGAGGCCGTAGCGGGCATCCGCTGCGGCCTCAGTCTTTTCCGGAATCCCGTTCTCTGTAGGAAGTAGGCCGTGTCGTCGACGCCCCCCGCACCCGCCGCTCCGGCGCGCTACAATTTCCACGAAACCGAAGCCCGGTGGCAGAAGGTCTGGGACGACCGCCAGACCTTCCGCGCCGTCATGGATCGCGCCCGGCCCAAGTACTACGTCCTCGAAATGTTTCCCTATCCGTCGGGGCGCATCCACATGGGCCACGTGCGCAACTACACGCAGGGCGACGTGATCGCCCGCTACAAGCGCGCCAGGGGCTTCAACGTGCTGCACCCCATGGGCTGGGACGCCTTCGGCTTGCCGGCCGAGAACGCCGCCATGGAAAAGAAGGTCCACCCCAAGAAGTGGACCTACGAGAACATCGCCACCATGAAGACCCAGCTCAAGTCGATGGGCCTGTCGCTCGACTGGAGCCGCGAGCTCGCGACCTGCGATCCCAGCTACTACCGCCACCAGCAGAAGATGTTCCTCGATTTCTGGAACGCCGGCCTCGCCTACCGCAAGGAAGCCTGGGTCAACTGGGATCCCGTCGACAACACCGTGCTGGCCAACGAGCAGGTGATCGAGGGCAAGGGCTGGCGCACCGGCGCACCGGTGGAGCGGCGCAAGCTCACGCAGTGGAACCTCAAGATCACGCATTTTGCCGACGAGCTTCTGAGCCGCCTCGACACGCTCGAGCGCTGGCCGGAGAAGGTGCGCCTGATGCAGGCGAACTGGATCGGCAAGAGCCGCGGCGCGCGCGTGTTCTGGGATCTCACCGACGCCTCCGGCGCTGCCCCATCTAAAAAGGATTGGGGAAAACTGGAAATCTTCACGACGCGGCCCGACACGCTCTACGGCGCCTCGTTCATGGCGCTGTCGCCCGAGCATCCGCTGACCGCGGAATTCGCCGCGAACGATCCCGGGCTGCAGCGCTTCGTGGCCGAGTGCCGCAAGACCGGTACTGCCGCGGCTGAAGTCGAGACCGCCGAAAAGGTCGGCTACAAGCTGCCGCTGCTGGCGAAACATCCGTTGATCCCCGGCAAGACGGTCCAGGTCTACGCCGCCAACTTCGTGCTGATGGAATACGGCACCGGCGCCATCTTCGGCTGCCCCGGCCACGACGAGCGCGACCACGAGTTCGCCACCAAGTACGGCCTGCCGATCCTGCCCGTGGTGGCGCCAGCCGATGCCGATCTCAAGAGTTTCAGCGTCGCCGATGCGCCGTTCATCGAGGACGGCGTCCTCATCAACTCCGATTTCCTGAACGGACTCGGTGTCGAGGAGGCCAAGGCAAAAGTGATCGCCCGCCTCGAGGAGATGGGCGTCGGCAAGGGCACGACGCAGTACCGCCTGCGCGACTGGCTGGTCTCGCGCCAGCGCTACTGGGGCTGCCCGATTCCGGCGATCCATTGCGACAAGTGCGGCGTCGTGCCGGTGCCGGAGAAGGACCTGCCGGTAAAGCTGCCGGACGATGTCACCTTCGACCGTCCGGGCAATCCGCTCGATCGCCATCCGACCTGGAAGCATGTCGATTGCCCGAAGTGCGGGGGCGAGGGACGGCGCGAGACCGACACGTTCGACACCTTCATCGATTCGAGCTGGTACTTCGACCGGTTCACCTCGCCCGGCCTGGAGACCGCGCCGTTCGACCGCCAGGAGAACGAGTACTGGATGCCGGTCGACCAGTATATCGGCGGCGTCGAGCACGCGATCCTGCACCTGCTCTATTCGCGCTTCTGGACGCGCGCCATGCGCGAAGTCCAGATGACCAGCCGCGACGAGCCGTTCGACGGCCTGTTCACCCAGGGCATGGTCTGCCACGAGACTTATAAGTCGAGCGACGGCCAGTGGCTGCTGCCCGAAGAGATCATCCGCGACGGCGGCAAGGTCGTGCGCGCCTCCGACAAGACCCCGGTCGAGGTCGGCCGCTCCGAGAAGATGTCCAAGTCGAAGAAGAACGTCGTCGACCCGGACCAGATCATCCGCGACTACGGCGCCGACACCGCGCGCTGGTTCATGCTGTCGGACAGTCCGCCGGAGCGCGACCTCGAATGGACCGAAGCGGGCGTCACCGGCGCCTGGCGCTTCCAGCAGCGCCTGCACCGCATCGCCATGACGGCGCTCGCCGAGGTGCCGCCGGCCGGCACGCCCAAGCCGGCGAAGTTCTCGGAGGCCGCGACCCAACTCCGCCGCGCGGCGCACAAGACCATCGCCGGCCTCTCGGCCGACATCGAGGCCTTCCACTTCAACAAGGCCGTGGCGCGCCTCTACGAGCTCGCCAACAGCATCGACGCCGCCAAGGCTGCCGGCGACGACACCGCCAAATGGGCGCTGCGCGAGGCGCTGGAGATCTTCGTGCGCCTGATCGGCCCGATGACGCCGCATCTCGCCGAGGAGATGTGGCAGGCGCTGGGCCATACCTCGCTGCTGGCCGACTCGGCCTGGCCGCTGCCTGAGGATGCCTTGCTGGTCGACGACACCGTGACCGTCGCGGTACAGCTGAACGGCAAACTGCGCGGCACCATCGCGCTGCCCAAGGACGCGCCGAAGGAAGCGGCAGAGACCGCCGCCCTCGCCCAGCCCGACCTCGTGCGCGGGCTGGAAGGCCGGACGCCCAAACGGGTGATCGTGGTGCCGAACCGGATCGTAAACGTCGTGGTGTAGACACACCCGCTCTCTAACTACCAAGCCAGGAGGCCATCGCCATGGCACGCAAGCCGAACTACGACTTCGAACGCCGCGAACGCGAACGACTGAAGTCCATCAAGGTCGCCGAGAAGGCCGAAGCCAAGCGCCAGGCCCGCGAGAAGGCCCGTGCGGAGAGTTCAGGGGCCGAAAGCGCAGGCGAAGCACCGCCGGCCGACGTCGAGCCCACTCCCGACAAGGTCTGATCGCGCCCGCGCCGGGTGAGATCCAGATGAAGATCGAGCCGCGCCAGGCCGAAGCTTTCCTCAAGAAGCCGGATCCCCGGATTCGCGGCGTGGTCATCTACGGCAACGACGACGGCCTGGTCGCAGAGCGCGCCGTCGCCCTGGCCAAATCCATCTGCCCGGACCTCAACGATCCGTTCCGCGTCGTCGACATCGCGGGCGAGGTGCTGAAGCACGATCCGGCGCGGCTGGCCGACGAATTCGGTGCCCTGTCGATGATGGGCGGCCGCCGCGTCGTCCGCGTGCGGCCGGCCGGCGAGGAATCGGTCGCGGCGCTGGAGAATCTCGTGGCCGCCGCCGCCGGCGACGCGCTGATCATCGTCGAGGGCGGCAACCTCACGCCACGCTCCGGCCTGCGCACGCTGGCCGAGACCGAGGCCAGCCTGGCCGCGATGCCCTGCTACATGGACAACGAGGCGGCGCTGGAAGGGCTGGTCGAGAGTGCCGCCCGCGCGCAAAGCCTCACCGTCGATGCCGACGCCCTGCCGTGGATCGTCGAGCGGCTGGGCGGCGACCGCGGCCAGACCCGCAGCGAGATCGAGAAGCTGCTGCTCTACAAGGCGGGCGGAGGGGCGGGCGACGACAACAAGACGATCACGCTCGCCGACGCCGTCGATATCCTGGGCGACACCGCAGCGATCGGCATCGACGATGTGATCGCCGCCACTTTCGACGGCGAACTGGTGGCGCTCGATCGCGCGCTCGACCGCGTCTTCTCCGAGGGTGGCCATCCGGTGCAGCTCGTGCGCTCGCTGCAGCGCCATGCCGACCAGCTCCACGTTGTGTCAGCCCATGCCAGCAAGGGCGGTAACATGGAATCGGCGATGTTCAAGGCGCGCGGCCTGCCGCGTGGCGGCCCGGTGCGCCAGCGCTTCGAGCGTCACCTGCGCGCCTGGCCGCTGCCGCGCCTCAGCGCGTCCCTGACGGTGATCCTGGAAGCCGAGATGGACTGCAAGCGCACGGGATTGCCCGACGAGGCGATCGCCCGCCGGCTCTGCCTGCGGCTCGCGCAGGCGGCACGTTCAACGAAGGCCCGACGATAAAGCTGGGGCGCTAAAGCTGGGGGCGCTAGCGCTTCTTGCCGCCTGACGTGAGCGGGATGGCGGCCTGCTGCGACAGAATCAGGAAAGTAAAACTCTCCTCGATGTAGAGCCTGACACGCTCGGCGGTGTGGTCGAGATAGCCGATCGAAAAATCCTGGCCCACGGTCAGCTCGAAGTCGCCGCCGCGCAGCGAGATCACGACGCCGCCATCGAGGCCCGGCGCCCAGATGATGTCGCCGTCGACTAGGCGCTGGACGTGGCTGATGATCGGATAGCCCTCGTCGGTGCGCGAAGCGAGATCCTTGTAGAGTTGTTCGCTCAGCACCACGGCGAAGGGACCTTCGATGCCCTCGTCGCGCAGCTTGGTCAGCGCCGCGGAAACCGCGCCGGGATAGTCGGCGTGGCTCGTGCCCAGCGGCACCGCGGCCGAGGCCTGCGCCGGACAGATGCCGGCGATCTTGGCCGCCGCATAACCGTGGAAGATCGCACGGTCCTCGGCGAGGGCGATCGCGCGCGCCGCCGCCGTCACCGCGTCGAGATCGGGATCGCGCGCGCCGCGGTCGATGGCGTCGAGTTCGGCGCGGCTGACATCGAAGGGGATGCGCAATTCGACCAGCGGCTGGATGCGGCGCAGACGCGCCTGCACCGACTTGGCATTCGGCGGCGAGGCGATCGGATCGGCACGGCCCAGCTCGACATCCGAGGCGCCCCAACCCAACGGTCCTTTGAAGTCGACGACGCGGCGGGCCGCCAGCAGCGCGCGCAAGGTGCGCTTGGCTTCCTTCTCGATTTCTTCCCAGCCGGCTTCGGTGATCGGCGCGCGATCGCGGAACAGATGGTTCTTCATTTCGTCACCTGCATATTCGCCGGCCGCAGGCTGCCGATGCCGAGGCTGCCATCCGCGCTGGCCGCGGACGTCGCCTCCTCGCCGCCACCAGCGCCGCCTTCCTTCATGGCGGTCTCGACCGCGGTGAGCGGTCCCTCGGTGAACAGGAAGGTGCGCAGATGCTCGTTCAGCTTGGCGTCGCCACGGCGCAGCCATTCCAGCACCATCGCGGCATGTTCCTTTTCCTCGTCGCGATTGTGCTCGAGGATGGCGCGCAACTCGGGATTCTCGGTCGCCTTGGCGCGCTGGTTGTACCAGTCGACGGCCTCCAGCTCCTCCATCAGCGAAACGATGGCGCGATGCTGGTCGATGACTTCGGGTCCCAGCTTGCCGGGGTTTTCGTGCAGCGAGTCACTGGACATTCAAACGCCTCCGGCAAATGCGCGGAGACAAGACTCCGGCTGCGTGGCCGTTAACGTTGGCGTCGAATGTTGGTTCCGTGTTCGGTCAGCGCCGCGTCAAACGCTCGACCACCGTATCGAGCTGATCGTAGTCGCCGATCTCCAGGGTGAGCAGGCTCTGCTCGCCCACGCCGCGCAGCTTGAGATCGGCTTTGAGGCCGAGCGCTTCCTCGATGCGCTTCTCCAGCGCCTGCGTGTCGCCGCTCTTCGTCGTCTTGATGCCCGCTTTGCCGCCCGCCTTGCCACCCTTGCCTGTTCGCTTCTCGGCGCCGGCCAGGCGCTCGACGTCGCGCACGGAAAGTTTTTCCTCGACGGCGCGCGCGGCCATCGCGGCGGGGTCGGCCAAGCCCAGCATGGCGCGGCCTTGGCCCGCCGAGAGCTGGCCGATGCGGATCATCTCCTGGACGGAAGCGGGCAGGTCGAGCAGACGCAGCGTATTGGCGATGTGCGGGCGGCTCTTGCCCATGGTCTTGGCGAGATCGTCCTGGGTCTGGGAGAAATCATCCATCAGGCGGCGATAGCCCAGTGCCTCGTCGACCGGCGTCAGGTCGGCGCGCTGCAGGTTCTCGATCAGGCCGAGCTGCAGCGCATCCATGTCGCCGATGCTGCGGATCACCACCGGCACGTCGTGGAGCTGCGCTTTCTGCGCCGCCCGCCAGCGGCGCTCGCCGGCGATGATCTCGTAGGTGTCGGCGGCGTCGCGCAACGGCCGCACCAGGATGGGCTGGAGCAGGCCGAATTCCTTGACCGATTCGACCAGCAGGTCGATGCCCTCGAAGCTGGTGCGCGGCTGCATCTTGCCGGGTTTCAGCTGGCCGATCGGCAGCGTGAGCGGCGGCCGGTTGGGCGCGTAGGTGTTGGCGACTTCCTTGCTGGGGTAGTCGGGCAGGGGCGGCGGGACGGGCGCGGCAGGTGCAACCGTGGCGGCAACTTCGTCGTCGCCGAGGAGCGCTGAGAGTCCGCGGCCGAGACCGCGCGATTTAGGAGGTTGGCTCATGGGATGTCGCCTGCTCTGCTGCGGTGCGCCGGCGTCGGATGAATTCGCTCGCCAGCAAAATATAGGCCTGCGACCCGGCGCAGGCATTGTCATAAATCAGTACGGGCAGGCCATGCGAGGGCGCCTCGGCGATGCGCACGTTGCGCGGAATCGTCGTGCCGAACACCAGCTCGCCATAGTGGGCGCGGACGTCGGCCTCGACCTGCTGGCTGAGGGTCATGCGGCGGTCGACCATGGTCAGGACCACGCCGGCGATGTGCAACCTTGGGTTGAGTCTTTTCCTGATGCGGTCGATGGTGGTGCCCAAGGCGCCGATGCCTTCCAGCGCCAAAAACTCGGCCTGCAGCGGCACCAGCACGGCGTCGACGGCGACCAGCGCGTTCAGCGTCACCAGGCCGAGCGAGGGCGGGCAATCGATCAGCACCGTCGTCCAGCGGCCGCGGGCGTCGCCGGTGGCGAGCGCTTCGACCAGGCGATGTTCGCGACGCTCCATGTCGATCAGCTCGATCTCGGCGCCGGCGAGCGAGGTCGAGGCCGGGATCACCGACAGGTTGGGGATCTGGGAGGGGCGGACGCAGTCGTCGAGGGGCGACAGGCCCAGCAGGAATTCGTAGGCTCCGGGTGAGCGCTCACTTCTGGCGATGCCCAGGCTGGTCGAGGCGTTGCCCTGGGGGTCGAGATCGATCAGCAGTACCTTTTCGCCCACTGCGGCCAGGGCGGTGGCGAGGTTAATCGCCGTCGTCGTCTTTCCGACGCCGCCCTTTTGGTTGGCGATCGCGAAGACTGTAGGGGCCGATTCGGAGGATAACGGCGTCAAGGTCGGTCACGCTGGTGAAGGGCTTGCCGGGAATATCCCAGTCCTTCATGGCCTCAGCCAGTTCGGCCTGCCAGTCTTTCCCCTTGTGGAAAAGGCAAATAGCGGTATCCGTCCGGTGCGGTTGAGCCCATTTCAGCAACTGCCCCAGCGGCGCGAGCGCGCGGGCCGTGACGACATCGGCCTGGGCCGGGGGCACGGCTTCGATGCGGCCGACCACGATTTTGGGCTGTTTTTCCAGCCCCATGCGGCGGCCCGCTTCGCCCAGAAAGGCCGCCTTTCGGGCATCCGATTCGATCAGCGTGACTTCCAGATCCGGCCGCATCGCCGCCGCGACCAGGCCGGGAAATCCGGCGCCGCTGCCGAGATCGGTCAGGGTTTTGGCGCCTTGCGGGATCAGGAGCTTGAGCTGGGCCGAGTCCAGGACATGACGGACCCAGATGCTGTCCATGGTGGCATTGCCGACTAGGTTGATAGCCTTTTGCCAGCGCACCAGCGTATGGACCAACCCTTCGAGCTGATCCCGTGTTTCACGTGAAACATCGACCCCGATGTGTCGCATTTCGCGGATAAACAGATCGCGGCTCATTAAGCCGCCCGGCGGCGAACGTATTTCAGCAAGGCCACCAGGGCCGCAGGAGTCACACCCGAGATCCGCGCCGCCTGGCCCAAAGTCGCCGGCCTGTGGGTTTCGAGCTTCTGGCGGACTTCGTTGGAAAGACTGCCGACCGCGCTGTAATCGAGATCGTTCGGAAGCTCCAAAGCTTCATCGCGTCGGTAGGCGCCGATGTCCTGGCGCTGGCGGTCGAGGTAGCCAGCGTAGCGCGCATCGATCGTGAGCTGCTCGGCAACGTCGGCGTGAACGGTCGCCAGTTCCGGCCAAAGCTCGACGAGCCTGCTCCAGGTGATTTCCGGATAGGCCAGAAGATCCGAGGCCGAACGAAGCACGCCGTCCTGATTGATCGCGACCCCGAGTTTGCCCAGGGCGGAAGGGCTCAGTTTCAAGCCGGATGCCATCTCACGGGCAGCAACAAGGGCTTCCTGTTTCACGTGAAACATTCTTGCGCGCTCGAAACCGATGCAGCCGATTTCGAGGCCGCGAGGAGTCAAACGCTGGTCAGCGTTATCCGCCCGAAGCCAAAGGCGGTATTCGGCGCGAGACGTGAACATCCGGTAGGGTTCGGTGACTCCCAAGGAGACCAAATCGTCAATCAAAACACCGAGATAGCCGTCGGCGCGGTCGACGATGAAGGGTTTTGCCAGCACTGCATTCAACCCGGCGATCAGGCCCTGGGCGGCGGCTTCCTCGTAGCCGGTGGTGCCGTTGATCTGGCCGGCCATGTAGAGACCGGGAATCCGCCTTGTCTCCAGAGTGGCGTGCAGCTCGCGCGGGTCGATATGATCGTATTCGATGGCATACCCTGGCCGGAGCATGGCTGCATGCTCCAGACCCGGGATGGTCTGCAAAAGCGAGAGCTGCACATCGCGCGGCAGGGAGGTCGAGATCCCGTTGGGATAGACCGTGAAGTCGTCCAGCCCCTCGGGCTCGAGAAAAATCTGGTGCCGGGCGCGGGCCGCGAAGCGCACCACCTTGTCCTCGATCGAGGGACAGTAGCGCGGACCCACCCCCTCGATCTGCCCCGAATACATCGGCGCGCGGTGGAGATTGGCGCGGATGATGGCGTGGGTCGCGGCCGTCGTCGTCGTGATGTGGCAGGCGATCTGCGGCGTGGTGATACGGTCGGTGAGATACGAAAACGGCACCGGCGGATCGTCGCCGTCCTGGCGCTCGAGCGAACTGTAATCGATCGTGCGGCCGTCGAGCCTGGCCGGCGTCCCCGTTTTAAGGCGCCCCAAGGCAAAGCCAAATCGCTGCAACGTCTGCGCGAGCAGTGTAGAAGGTTCTTCAACCCCGTCGCCGCGCGCCCGTCCCGCGGGCGTCTTGGCTTCACCCAGGTGAATCAGGCCTCGCAGGAACGTCCCCGTCGTCAGGATCACGCGCCCCGCGCCGATTTCGGCCCCGGATTCCGTGACCACGCCCGCACACGTCCCGCTTGCATCCAGAACAATATCGGCAACCGCATCGGCGCGAATTTCCAGATTGGCCTGCTCCGCCAGCAGCGCCTGCACGGCCTGCCGGTAGAGCTTGCGATCGGCTTGCGCACGCGGTCCGCGCACCGCGGGCCCCTTGGAAAGATTGAGCGTACGGAACTGGATGCCGGCCCGGTCGATCGCCCGGCCCATGATGCCATCGAGGGCATCGATCTCGCGCACCAGATGCCCCTTGCCCAGCCCGCCGATCGCCGGATTGCAGGACATCTCGCCGATCGTGTCGAGCCGGTGGGTGAGCAGCAGCGTGCGCGCGCCAAGCCGCGCCGACGCGGCCGCGGCCTCGCAGCCGGCATGGCCGCCGCCGACCACGATTACGTCATATGGATAGGCCCGCTGCATCACGGGCCCTAAGTCGGGGAAGAGCCGCCTCAGGTCAAGAGGCGGAGAACATGCCTTGGGCCAACACCATGCCAACCTGTAAGAAGTCCTTACACGTTGCCCAAGCTACTCCCGGTGAGTGGTCAAGCATTGCTTGACGACTGGCCTTCGGATGGCACTTTGGGGCGAATGTCCGGTTTCACGCACTACCATTCCCAGTATCTGGCACATCGCATCACGCTCGTCGGCGTCGGCGACGACGCTTTCGCCCAGTCCCTGTCGACTGCGCGGGTCGATATGAACCCGCATCAGGTCGACGCCGCCCTGTTCGCGCTTCAGCCCCCCATCCCGCGCGGTGCCATCCTGGCCGACGAGGTCGGGCTCGGGAAAACCATCGAAGCCGGGCTCGTCATCGCCCAGAAATGGGCCGAACGGAAACGCCGCATTCTCCTCATCGTGCCCGCTTCGTTGCGGAAGCAATGGACGCAGGAACTCTTCGACAAATTCTCGTTGCCCGCGACGATCCTCGAAGCCAAGTCTCACCGCGACCGCCTGAAGCAAGGTCAACATCGCCCGTTCGAGGTCGAAAACAACATCGTCGTCACCTCCTACGAATTCGCCGCCCGCAAGGCCGATGAGCTCGCGATGACCACCTGGGATCTCGTGGTCTTCGACGAAGCGCACCGCCTGCGCAACGTCTACCGCGATGGCGGTTCGGCCCGGGCAAAGGCACTGCGAGGTGCCCTGAAGGAGCGCTTCAAAATTTTGCTGACGGCGACACCGCTGCAAAACTCACTGATGGAACTCTTCGGCCTGGTATCCGTCATCGACCCGCTGGTCTTCGGCGACGAGGCCAGTTTCCGCATCAACTACGGCGGCAAGCGGCCCGATGCCGCGAGCTTGCTGATGCTGCGTGACCGGCTGAAGCCCGTCAGCCGGCGCAGCCTGCGCCGCGACGTTCAGGCGGCCGGCCACATCAAGTACACCAACCGAGTTCCCGCCACCTTCTCCTTCGAGCCGCACGACGATGAAGTCCGCCTCTACGAAGGCCTCTCCGCCTATCTCAAGCGCAAGGACACCATCGCCTTCGGCGCCAAGCCGAACCAGCTCGTCACCATGTCGGTGCGCAAAATCCTGGGCTCCTCCAGCTTCGCCATCGCCCAAACTCTCGAATCGATCGTCGGACGGCTGAACAAGCTACAGCCTCCGACGCTCGATGATTTGGCGGACATCGAGACCGGACAGGACGTCGAGGAATGGAAACCGGCGGACGCCCCTGATGGCGACCCGCAACTCGATGCGGAGGAGCAAGTCGATCCGGTAAAGCTCAAGGCTGAAATCGAGGAACTGACCGGCTGGCGCGATCTTGCCCAGCGCATCCGCGTCAACGCCAAGGGCGAGCAATTGATTGCCGCCCTGCCGGGCCTGCTCGATCAGATCGAAGCCAAGGGCGGCGCTCGCAAAGTCGTTATCTTCACCGAATCGGTACGTACCCAGAACTACCTCGCCGCGCTCCTGTCCGAATCAGGCCACGCTGGCCAGATCGCCCTGATGAACGGCTCGAACGCCGACCCGGAAAGCAAGTCGATCTACGCCGACTGGCTCGCCCGCCATCGCGGCACCGATGCCATCTCGGGTTCCCGTACTGCCGACATGAAGGCTTCCATCGTCGAAGCCTTCCGCAACGACAGAACCATCCTGATCGCCACGGAGTCGGGCGCCGAAGGCATCAACTTGCAATTCTGCTCCCTACTGGTGAACTTCGATCTGCCGTGGAACCCCCAGCGCGTCGAACAGCGGATCGGCCGCTGCCATCGCTACGGCCAGAAGATCGACGTGATGGTGGTCAACCTGCTCAACCTCAAGAACCGGGCCGAGGAGCGGGTTTACGAACTGCTGAATTCCAAATTCCAATTGTTCGAAGGCGTGTTCGGCGCCAGCGATGAGGTCCTGGGCGCCATCGAGAGCGGAATCGACTTCGAGAAGCGAGTCTTCGAAATTCAGCAGTCGACGCGCACCGACGCCGAAATCGACGCGGCGTTCGACCTCTTGCAGAAAGAACTCGAAGCGACCATTCGTGCCGACATGGCCGACGCCCGCAGCAGGCTGTTGGAAAGCGTCGACCAGGACGTGGTGCGGCGCCTCAAGAATCGCGCCGGCGAGATCAGACGGGTCTTGGGCGACTTCGAGCAACGCCTGATGACCATCGCCCGGGCTGAACTGCCCGACCATCGCTTCTTCGATCACACCGACGGCAGTCCCTGTTTCGAACACGAAGGAGAAACCTGGACGACGGGCTGGCCTCTCGCCGATCAGCAGGGCTGGCAGTTCTTCCGGCTCGCCGACGGCAATCTCGCGCGCCAGCTCGTCGATCAGGCGAAAGCCCGGTCTCTTGCATCTTCGATCCTGCGCTTCAGCTACGGCACCCAGGCGCAGGGCCAGCTTTCCGATGTCCGATTACTGGTTGGCCAGAGCGGCTGGCTCAGGATAGCCAAGCTCGCCATCGGCACGGCAGAGCGGCCCGTCGAGCATCTGCTGATATCGGCTTTGACCGATGACGGCGCTCCACTGGACGCCGCGACCGCCGACAGGCTCTTTCTCATTCCAGCCGACTGCGTAGCCGATCCTTCTCCGTTGCTACTCGGTGAGACGCTCGACCGTCGGGAGGACGACCTGAAGGTGGAGAAGATCGCGGAAGCGGAAGCGGCTAATACCGCGTTCCTCGTCGCCGAGACTGACAAGCTTGACGCCTACGCGGACGATCTCGAAAAGGCCGCCGACTCGGAGATCAAGCAGCTCGACGACGAGATCAAGGCACGCAAGCGGGCGATGCGTGCCAATTCCACTCTGACGCTCTCCGACAAAGTCGATGAGCAGCGCGCAATCAAACGCTTCGAAGCTAGACGTGACGAGTCGATGCTCGCCAAGTTCGAGCGCCGCAAAACTATCCGCAAAGAGGTCGAGGACATTCTCGATCGGGTGCAGGCTAGTCTGAAAATTTCACCACAACTTATTCCTCTTTTCACGATCCGCTGGGAAGTCCGACCATGAAAAAAAGAACATCGCATCACTTTCTCCGAGGCTCACTGTGCAGATAAAGTTTCACCAGCAATCGCCTCTCACCAAATTGACGAAAACACTGAAGGCGGTCCTCGACAAGCATCTGACAAGCGGCCGCTATAACAGGTCGCGCGTCGCGGTGGCTTATGCCACCGTCTCCGGACTGCGGGACTTGGTGGATGCTTTCCCAAGAAATTCGCTGACACAAAGCGAATGGCTCATCGGACTCGACGATCTGATTACCCAACCCGGCGTATTTGATGCGCTGGAGAAGCTGGATCACGCGACGGTCAAATTCGCCACGTACAGATCCCGAGGTCGCAGATTTCATCCGAAGGTATTTTCGTTCAGCAACACCTCGGATCCTCAGCGCGATATTGCGATCATCGGCTCTGCCAATCTAAGTTCTGCCGCTTTCGCTGGAAATGCAGAGGCGGCTGCGATTGTCGACCTCTCCAGCGCGTCCGCGCGAGCCAGCTTTGAAACATTCTGGAAGACTCTTTGGCAGCAGGGAAGGCGACTTACCAAAGCCCAACTGGAATCTTATCGAAAGCGATATGAGTCAAGGCCAAAGGGCCAGCCGCCACCGCCACTTCCCCCTAAAGCCTCAACAAAAAAGCCAAAGAAGAGAAAACAGATTCTTTCCTCTGACGATGTTGAAATTGATCCGACGGTAGCGCGGGTCTGTTGGATCGAAGGCGGAAACATAACCGCTTTGGGGCGAGAACTGGAATTCAAGGCAGAGCAGGCGCTTTTTTTCGGGCTACCTCGCTCAGGAGGAAAATCAAAGACCTTCAATTTCGTAACGTCGGCGGGAAAAGTCGTTCCCCTCTTGATGAAGTATCAGGGCAATCATATGTGGCGCCTTCAGTTGAATAGAGAAGTTCCTGAGGTAGAGAGAGGGCTTCGGCCCAAGTTGCCAACTGGAAAACTGGGGCGATCGCCCTTTGTGGCGGTGTTCGCACGCAAGCACGAAGTGAACCACTATTCACTACGATTTGTGCGACTAAAGGGATCTGAATTCCGAAAACTGGTTGCCCGCTCGAAGCGCAGCGGGTCGTATGGCAGAACAACAGCTAGGCAGTACGGCTGGTACTGACAGATTGCGGATTACTCGATGAAACGATCGAATCAACGACTGGAACTTCAGTGGGTCGGAAAGGGTGATCGCCCCAAAGTCGAGCCTCGTCTTCTGCTTGAAGAGAGCGAGAAATCATACACCGCACCATCTCGCCGATCAGACGGCGATCTGTTCGGTAACATGCTTATTCACGGCGACAATCTACTTGCTCTCAAAGCACTAGATCCGCGTCAGATCGGCCCTGTCGACTGCATCTTTATCGATCCTCCCTACAACACCGGCGCGGCATTCCAGCAGTACGACGATGGCTTAGAGCATTCACTATGGCTTTCCATGATCGCAGAGCGGGTTCGATTACTTCATATGCTCTTGGCTGGAACAGGATCGATGTGGATTACCGTCGATGATTCGGAAGCCCATTACCTCAAGGTCGTTGCAGACGAGATATTTGGCAGGACAAACTTTGTCGCAAATGTCGTGTGGCAAAAAAAATATACAGTTGCCAACGATGCAAAGTGGTTCAGCGATAATCATGATCATATTCTCGTATACGCGAAGAACAAGCCGACTTGGCGGCCGAACAAGGTCCCTCGCTCCGACGAAATGAACGCTCGATATTCCAACCCCGACGATCATCCAAAGGGGCCCTGGAAAGCCACGCCTCTTCACGCCAAGAGCGGTAGCGAAAAAGGGAAGGGATTTCAGTTCAAATTCAGCAACGGCTATATGTGGAGTCCACCGCCGGGAACCTTTCCCCGCTTCTCCGAGGAAACACTGCGCCGATTAGATAGCGGCAACGAAATCTGGTTTGGTCGCGATGGACGATCGCAACCGTCGCGCAAGACGTTTCTTTCAGAACTGACGAATGACGGAACGCCACCTCTCACCGTCTGGCTTCACGAGGAAGTTGGCCATAATCACGAAGCGAAGACGGAGGCCAAGGCGTTCAATTCTGAAGACGTGTTCGACACCCCCAAGCCCGAAAGGCTGCTTCAACGAATTATCCATCTCGCTACAAAGCCGGGAGACTTGGTCCTCGATTCGTTTGCTGGTTCTGGCACTACAGGTGCCGTTGCCCACAAGATGAAACGGCGATGGATCATGATCGAGATGGGAAATCAATGTGATACCCATATCGTCCCTCGCCTGCATAAAGTAATTGACGGTGCTGATCTTGGCGGTGTGACAGACAGTACCGGTTGGAAAGGTGGCGGCGGATTTCGTTACTATCAAGTCGCGCCATCGTTACTTGAAGCGGATCGGTGGGGCCGCTGGATCATTTCCAAGAAGTACAATGCTGCCATGTTGGCAGAAGCTATGTGCAAACATATGGGCTTTACCTATGCGCCATCGCAGGACGCGGCTGAGTATTGGCGCCACGGTTATTCGTCGGAAAGCGACTTTATCTACGTTACAACAAGCAGCCTGACACAGGCGCAACTGAAGGCAATCTCTCTTGACGTGGGGTCGGACCGTACCTTGTTGATCTGCTGCAAGGCTTTTAACGCTCGTCTCGATGCCCTTGAAAACCTCACAGTGAGAAAGATCCCTCACACAATGTTGGCCCGCTGTGAGTGGGGCCGGGACGATTACAGCTTGCGAATAGCCAGCCTCCCCAATCGGGAAGAGATTGAAGCGGCCAGCGAAGATGGGGCCGAGCCGATACCTACTAGACGTACGCGCCGCGGCAAACCGGAAAGCGAAGAGCCTTCTCTATTCCCCATTGAAATGAAGAACTAAGACGTGAGCGATCCACGTCTCCTGCGGCAGATCGCGGCGCGCATGTCGTTGCGCAAGCCGCAAATCGAGTCTCTCGACATCCTTGCCGACCTATTCGAGCACATCGAGTTCACAAAAAAGCCCGATCCCGTGGCTGTTCTCGATACGATCAAGGCGGGCTATCCGTCGGTCGAGGATTTCGAGCGCGATTTCCCGTCGCTGTGCTTCGCGTTAGCAACCGGCGTCGGCAAGACGCGGCTAATGGGAGCTTTCGTCACCTGGCTGTATCAAGCCGGGCGGTCGCGTAACTTCTTTGTCCTGGCACCCAACACTACCATCTACGATAAGCTGATCGCGGATTTCACACCCGGCACCCCGAAGTACGTCTTCAAAGGCATCGCCGAATTCGCACAGAACCCGCCCAACCTCGTTACCGGTGAGAACTGGATGCAGGGACGCGATCTGCTCGGCGAGGCCGCCTCGGTCCGCGTCACCATCTTCAACGTCGACAAGATCAACAAAGAAGCGGGCCGCATCCGGCGGCTGCACGAATATATCGGCGAGAGCTTCTTCGATTACCTCGCCGGGCTGCCCGACCTCGTGCTGCTGATGGACGAGGCCCATCGCTATCGCGGCAAGGCAGCGTTCAAGGCGCTGGCCGACCTCAAGCCCATGCTGGGGCTGGAACTTACCGCGACGCCCAAGACGGTCGGCGCAAAGTCTGTGACTTTCCGCAACGTCATCTACCACTACGATCTCGCCCAGGCGATGGCGGACGGGTTCGTGAAGGAGCCCGCCGTCGCTACCCGCAAGGATTTCGATTCGAAATCGGTCGATGAAACCGAACTGGAACGGATCAAGCTGGAGGATGGCGTTCACGCCCACGAGAACGTCAAACTTAGGCTCCGGGAATATGCCGAGCGCACCGGCGAGCCGCTGGTCCATCCCTTCATGCTGGTGGTGGCACAGGACATCCAGCACGCCGAAGCGCTCAAGGCACAGGTCGAAGGCGTGGGTTTCTTCGGAGGCCGATACAACGGCCGCACCATCACGGTTCATTCCAACAAAACCGGCGAGGAAAGCGACGAGGCGCAGGCCCGGCTGGTGGCAGTGGAACACGACGACCAGACGGAGATCGTGATCCACGTCAACAAGCTGAAGGAAGGCTGGGACGTCACCAACCTCTACACCATCGTCCCCCTGCGGGCGTCGGCGTCGGACATTCTCACGGAACAGACGCTCGGCCGTGGCCTGCGCCTGCCTTACGGCATGCGGACGGGTGAGGAGGCGATCGACACGCTAACGGTCATCGCCCACGACCGCTTCGACGACGTGATCCAGAAGGCGAAGGAGCCGGGGTCGTTGGTCCAGAAGGCGATGGAGATCGGACCGGACGGCAAGGTCTGGACCGCCGGCAGCTACGAAGTCACCGCCACTACCTCGGTCGAAGCCGCGATGACTGGGCGGAATCTGCCGGGAATTGGGCCTGGACTTGCCGACCCCCCGGCGCCCGATCCGATCTTCGCCGAGCCGGCATCCCGGACGGTCGCGGAAGTGACGGTCCAGGTGATCCGCCGCATGGAGCGGGAGTTGAGCGGTAGCGAGCGGCTCAAATCGGAGGAGGTGCGGGCGAAGATCGTCGGCCGGGTCGAGGAACTGACCAAGCCCGTCCAGAGCACTCTGGAAGGAGTGATCGCGAAGCCGGACATCAAGGCGATCGTCGACGCGGTAACCACTCGCCTCGCCGACGGCTTGATCGAAATTCCCGAGATCGTTGTGCTGCCCGAGGGCCGGGTGTCGTTCTCTTTTCGCGACTTCGATCTCGCCGTCCCGGCCAATACATCGCCACAGCCGATGTCCAACGAGATCCTGGTCCAGCAATTGCGCACAGATCATCGCACCAGCATCGCGCGATCGATGCGGTCGACGCGCGAGGACCGGCCCGAGGATTATCTTGTCGGCCACCTGATGGATCACGACGAGGTCGATTACGATTCCTGCGCCGACCTACTCTACAAGCTCTCCGGGCAAATGGTGGCGCATCTGCGTTCCTATCTGGGCTCGAACGACGACATCGAGAACGTCCTGCTCAATCACGGCAAGGCGCTGGCCGGCACAATTTTCACGCAGATGATGGCGCACTACGAGGAGACACCGACGACCTACCGAGCGACGGTGGCGCGCGGATTTCACGTGCTTGAGCCGCTATCGTTCAGGATCGCCGGCGAGGATGCATTGTGCGATTTCCGGGCGGCGGTCAAACCGTTGTCCGACACGCCGCGACGGGTCTTCGTCGGCTTCCGCAAATGCATCTACCCGTATCAGTCCTTTCAATCCGACCCCGAGAGGCGCTTCGCCGTGATCGTCGATGCCAACGACGATCCGACAGTGATGAAATGGGTCAAACCGGGTCGCAAGCAGTTCGATATCGAATACCGCCGCACCGAACGCTACGAGCCCGATTTTGTCGTCGAAACCCGAACGGAAAAACTGATCGTCGAGATCAAGGCGCGTAACGAACTGGACGACTCCACCGTCAAGGCAAAAGCTGAGGCGGCAAGAACTTGGGTTGGCCATGCCAATGCGCATGCCCGGACGAATGGCGGTAAACCCTGGCGTTATCTGCTGGTGCCCGACGATGCGATTGCCGGCAACACAACGCTAAAAGGACTGGTCTCGAATTTCAGTCAGGCGGAGATAGTGCCTGCTGGCCCACCGCCAACCACGTCATAAGCTCCGACCCCGAGGTGAGCCTTCTACATTCCTGTATTGGGCTTCAGTCCAGATGGCTGGTGTCGTTGATGAAGCCCACCCGGACGTCGCCCGCGGCAAAGACCTCGATCTCGTTCAGTGTGCACGGGTCCTGGGACAGCTTCCAATAGGCCGACAGCGGCTGGTCGAGGAGCTGCAGGAGCAGCGCCCGATTGACGCTGTCATGGCCGACCAGGACGACGGTGTCGTTGGCATGCTGCGCCAGCATCGCCCGCAGCGCATCGGACGTCCGTGCCACCACGTCCTGCAGGGATTCGCCGCCGGGAAAGCGCACGAGGTGCGGCGCCTCGCGCCAGAGCTGATAGGCCACCGGTGTCTCGGCCTTGACCTCCTCATGGGTGCGCATCTGCCAGGCGCCGTAGTCGATGTCGCCCAGCCCCTCGTGCACCGAGGCGGAGATCCCGCACGCC
The DNA here is from genome assembly GCA_052386855.1 of Reyranella sp. Lineage (GTDB taxonomy): Bacteria > Pseudomonadota > Alphaproteobacteria > Reyranellales > Reyranellaceae > Reyranella. The sequence continues at coordinate 100,321 of JBQTJT010000046.1, read as the reverse complement.
GCCGCGATCTTGGCGCCCGTCACCACGCAGCGCTGCCGCGGGCTGGTGTAGACGGCCACCGGCTTCCAGTGCGCGGCGATGCGGCGGGCGAGCGCGTCGGCCTGGGCCAGGCCAAGATCGGTGAGGGGAAGCTCCGCCCGGCCGCGAAAGCGGGCCGGATGGATGCCTTCGACGTGGCCGTGACGCGTGAGCAGGATCCTGGTCATGTCCCAGTCTAATCCACTTCTGGCCACTGTTGCCCATCCGCCACACGCGGGAACTCACCGTATCGATGCCGGCAACTCGCTTTCGGACCTGCCGTTGACCCGGGCGCGTCTCAATCCCGGCATCAAATCCTCAGGGGAATACAAAATGAAGAAAGCACTATTGGCGGCCGCGGCGGTCCTCGTCCTGCCCGCAGCCGTTCAGGCCCAATCCATGTTCACACCGGGCGTCGCGACGCCGGGCGTCTACGTCGGCATCGAGGGTGGCGGTAACTGGCTGCTGAACAGCAACAACTACAATATGGACATCGGCTACGCCGCCGGTGGTGTCGTCGGCTACGACTTCGTCGGCCCCCGTCTCGAACTCGAAGGCGTGTTCCGCAGCAACAACGGACGCGGCACCGCCAACTTCGGCAACGTGTTCAGCAACGTGAGCGGCCGCATCGAGCAGCTCTCCGTCATGGCCAATCTGCTTTACGACTTCGCGCCCGGCGCCACGATCACGCCTTATGTCGGCGCCGGCGCCGGCATCGCCTTCGCCGATCAGTCGATCAACGGTTGCTCGCTCTGCAGCACCCAGTTCGCCTATCAGGGCATCGTCGGCCTCGGCTGGAACGTCGATCGGAACTTCCGCATCAACCTGGACGGCCGCTACTACGGCACGACCAGCCCAGGCGCCTACCAGAACAACAACATCACCGCGATGCTGGGCATGACCGTGAAGTTCGGCCAGCCCGAGGCCGCCGCGGCGCCGGCGCCGGCTCCCGCCGCCGTCGCGCCGCCGTCGTTCATGGTCTTCTTCGACTGGGACCGCGCGAACCTCTCGGAGCAGGCGCTGGGTACGATCAAGCAGGCGGCCAACGCCTACAAGACCAAGGGCACCGCCCGCGTGACCGCGACCGGCCACACCGATACGTCGGGCACGGAGGCCTACAACATGGCGCTGTCGCTGCGCCGTGCGAACACGGTCAAGGATGCGCTGGTGCGTGAAGGCGTGCCGGCCAACGTGATCTCGGTCGTCGGCCGTGGCGAGGCGGGCCTGCTGGTCCAGACCGGCGACAACGTCCGTGAGCCGCAGAACCGCCGCGTCGAGATCGTTATTCAGTAAAGCCGAACTGAGTTGAATGAGGCGGGCGGCGTACTCACGCCGCCCGTTTTCATTTGCCGATGCAGAAATCGCGGAAGATGACGTCGAGCAGTTCCTCGACCCGCACCGTGCCGGTGATGCGGCCGATGGCGCGCAATGCCAACCGCAGATCCTCGGCGGCGAGCGCCACCTCCGGCGCCAGCAGCGCGCGGCCGAGTGCTGCGTGCGCTTCGGTCAGCGCTTCGCGATGGCGCGCCCGCGTGAGCGGCGGCGCTGAAGCGCCGTCTTCCATCAGCAGGCCGGTCGAGCGCTCCAGGCGGGCCAGCAACTCCGGCAGGCCGGTGCCGCTCCTGGCCGACAGCGGCACGATATCTGCCGCCGCTTCAGGTGCCGCGAGATCGACCTTGTTCACGACGACGATGTCGCGCGCCTCGTTCCAGTTCTCGGTCGCAGCGATGAGGTCGCGGCGTGCGCCTTGCCAGTCGCCCGAGGCGTCGAGCACCAGCACACGGAGATCGGCCCCGGCGGCGCGGGCACGGGCGCGGCGCACGCCCTCCTGTTCGATGGCATCGCCCGAGTCGCGCAAGCCCGCCGTATCGGCCAGTACCACCGGCCAGCCGCCGAGATCGAGATGGACCTCGATCACATCGCGCGTCGTGCCGGCGGTCTCCGACACGATGGCGGCGTCGCGGCGTGCCAAGAGATTGAGCAGCGAGGATTTGCCGGCGTTGGGCGGGCCGATGATGGCAATATGCACGCCCTCGCGCAGCCGCTCGCCGCGGCGGTCGCCAAGATGGGCGCCGATCTCGGTCTGAAGCTGCACGACGCCGTCGCGCACGCGGGCCGCGATGCCCGGGGGCAGATCCTCGTCGGGAAAATCGATCGCCGCTTCCAGATGGGCGAGCGTGGCGAGGCCCAGGGTGCGCCAGTCCTCGTAGAGCCGGTGCAGCGCGCCGTCCATCTGCCGTAGCGCCAGGCGCCGCTGCTGCTCGGTTTCGGCCGCGACCAGGTCGGCGATGCCCTCGGCCTCGGTGAGGTCGAGCTTGCCGTGCTCGAAGGCGCGGCGCGTGAACTCGCCGGGCTCGGCCAAACGGCAGAGGCCGAGCCGTCCGATCGCCTCCAGCGCGGCGCTGACGACGGCGCGGCCGCCGTGCAGGTGCAGCTCGGCCATCATCTCGCCGGTCTCGCTGTTGGGCGCCTCGAACCATACCGCGAGGCCGCGGTCGATGGCCTCGCCGCTCAGCGGATCGTAGATCGTGCGCACGACCATGCGGCGCGGCTCCGGCAACGCGGGATCGCGCGCCGAATGGCCACGCTCGAAGGCGCGCGGCTCGGTGAGGAAGACCAGGGCATCGGGCGCCCTGGGCCCGCTCAGGCGAATGACCGACAGGGCGCCCGGGTGCGCGCGGGAGGGCACCGAGGTGCCCAGCGCATAGATGGTGGTGGCGTCCATTTAGCTTCGCTTTTGCGCCGGCGGCCGGGCCGGTGTCGGCGCCGGGGTGCCGGGCGGCGGGCGGGCCATCACCTTGTCGGCGATCTTTTCATAGAGATGCTCGGGGATCAGCCGCCGCTCGACCAGCTCGGTCTTGGCGCGGAACGGCCGCGCCCGGATGATGGCGTCGGCCCGGACCTCGCCGATGCCGTCGAGCGTCATCAGGTCGTCGCGACTGGCATTGTTGAGGTCGATCAGGTTGCTGGCCGGCGGCGCGGGGGGGGTGGGGCGCGTCTGAGCGGCAACGCCAATGACACCGACAAATAGCATGGCGACGGAAAGGAGCGCGCGTCGTCTTAGATGCCGGTGATAACCACGATGGGCAATTGGGAAGCCACGGACCATGAAGTATAATAGCTGGCAGCGTCCGACCCCGAAACAAGCGACTCATCGGCTGGATTCCGGCTCCCCTTCTGCGCTGGCCGACAATGAACATAGTGACGAAATAGGATGATCCCAGGATTGCGGACCTATTCGGTGATGTCGAAAGCGAGGCAGCCGCTTATCGATTTCATGACGGGCGCATTGATGAATTCTGGATGCAAGATCATCCATACTTCATCGCCCGAACGCGCTCCGTTCGTCATAGCATTCGAAACATCGGCCGGGGAGCGCATGGGCGTCGTCGCCTACGCTTTCTTGGCCACGCGTACTCCGACGAGGAACCGACCCACCGACGAGCGTAGTTTTCAAATCAAGTACGGAGGCAAGGCGGGCTACCAGCACGACAATGCACACGAGCTGTGGCAGGACCCGATTGGCATGTTCACGACGCTGCTCATCGGCATCGACCCGGAAAGCGGTTTCTGTGTGTCGGCAGATCCCATCGTGCACAGCCCAACCAAGTTCTTCATCCGACTAGAGTTCAAGGACGAACACGCCCACGAAATTGCCACTCGAGGCTGGTTTGCCTGGGAAAGGGTGAAGCGCTCCACGCCGCTAAACGCACCGCGAGTCGAGACGCTTGTCGGCGCAACGCGGGAGCGTTTCCTTGATCTTGTCCGATTTGAACGTGCCGCACGCGGTCTTGATCCCGGCAACAGGCTCATCCTTGCCGAAGGGCATATTCATTCGCTGCCGACCGGCCGGGTCACAAGCAACAAGCCAGACGACCAAATGATCGAGCTGGCCCAGACCCATCCGCTGGCAAAACAGTTTGGCCTTTCGGCCGATGAGATCCTCGATCTCATTGCTGGCGCAAGCCGCCTTCGGATGGCCGTGAAAGGGTGGGTGGCCGAAGAGCACTTGCGCGCGACACTTGCTGACGTCCCTGGCGTTACCTATTGCGAACGCCTCGACGCAGAAGGCGGCCCCGATCTCAGGGTTTCCTATAGAGGCGGTCCGCTGTTGACCATCGAGTGCAAGAACGTGGCGCGAGACCTGGACAAACATGGCAACGCAAAGATCGACTTTCAGCGCACAAGAGCGGCGAAAGGGAATCCTTGTTCGCGCTACTATCGGCAGACCGATTTCGATGTCGTTGCCGGTTGTCTACATGCCGTGACCAGTTCCTGGGACTTTCGCTATGTTCTCCCTTCCGCGCTTGCCCCTCACAAGACTTGCGAAGGGAGAATCGCCAGCAATGTTCGTGTGGACAATCGTTGGTTAGTAGATGCCGAAGAGATGTTCCGCGTAGCCTATGCTGCTAAGGGTGCAGTTCCATGAGGACGCTGACGGCCATTAGCCTGTTCACAGGAGCAGGCGGCCTCGACTACGGATTTGAGGCTGCCGGCTTTCAAACCGCCGTTGCTCTCGAACTCGACGAGCGGTGCTGTGAGACCTTGCGTCAAAACCGCCGTTGGCCCGTTGTTGAGAGCGACATCTCGACTGTTTCAACAGAAGACCTTCTCAATCTAGCGAAGCTCGGGAGCGGTGAGGCCGATGTACTTATCGGTGGTCCTCCTTGCCAGCCATTTTCAAAGTCCGGATTTTGGGCAACAGGCGAGGCAAAACGCCTGAGCGATCCGCGCGCCACCACGATCGAGTGCTATTTGCGTGTGCTCGCAGAGGCTCGGCCGCGTGCCTTCCTGCTCGAGAATGTCGAAGGCTTAGGATTCCGCGGTAAAGATGAAGGGCTGCAGCTTATTCATTCACGCCTTGCCGCAATCAACGTGGCCCACGGAACAAACTATCAAGCGTCCATTGCAACACTTAACGCGGCAGATTTCGGCGTACCCCAGTTGCGGCGCAGAGTGTTCGTCGTCGGCTTTCGTGATGGCTCTTCGTTCTCTTTTCCCAAGCCGACACATGTTGATGTCACGACAAACGAAGATGCCGGGGGTCGTGCGGCCCATCTGACGGTTTGGGACGCTCTCCATGACCTTCCAGAACCAAATGATCCGGCCGTAGTCATGAAGGGGAAGTGGGCGGGCCTATTGTCCACGATTCCAGAAGGTCAAAATTACCTTTGGCACACGGATCGTGGCGGCGGGGAACCGCTATTTGGATGGAGACGACGTTACTGGTCATTTCTCCTGAAGCTCGCAAAAAACCAGCCCGCTTGGACAATCCAGGCGCAGCCTGGCCCGGCGACTGGTCCGTTTCACTGGAACAATCGTCGATTGACCATGCGTGAAATGGCGCGCCTGCAGACTTTCCCCGATAGTGTGAACATCACCGGCAGTATCGCGGATGTTCAGCGACAGCTCGGCAACGCTGTTCCATCGTTGCTTGCCGAAGTGTTGGCGAGATCCATTTCTTCGCACCTTCTCGAACAGCCCGTGCCTGCCACGCCATTTACTCTTGCGATTCGACCCGCGTCGATGGTCGCGCCCCCGCCGTCGCAAGTAGCCGACGTGCCAGCACATTTTTTGGCGTTGCGCGGCGAGCACGATGCCCATCCAGGAACGGGCAAGGGCGCGCGAGCATTGACCCGGGGTTTGGTGCCCGCCGCCGAATAGACGGCCGGCGACGGCCATCAACCGCTATCGCACGATCTCGTCCCAGGTGGCACAGGCGCGCTCGGCGAACGGCACCTTCCAGCGATGGCAGTTCGAGCGGTCGATCAGCTCGGCCGGCACCATGATCTCCACCGGCACCGGCTGGCCCCCGAGGTGCCTCAGCATCGCGCGGGTGGCGATGGCGGCGATGTTGAAGGCGCTGAAATCGACGCTGGCCAGCATGCGGCCGTGCTCGATGTGGTCGATGGCGGCGGGCAGGCCGTTGACGCCCACCACCTTGGCCGCCCGCCCTGAATCGGCCAGGGCGTCGAGGGCGCCGAAGGCCATGACATCGTTGGCGGTCCAGACACCGTCGATCCCAGGATGGTCCTTCAGCAGCTCGGCCATCGCCGTGCGCGCCGGCGCCTGCTGGAGATAGCCAACGCGCGACCCCAGCAAGGTGATGCCGGGGGCTTCCGCCACGGCGCGCTGCAGCCCGATCGTGCGGTCGCGGGCGGTGCGCGCCGACGGCGTGCCGTCGAGGGCGACAATACCGCCCTTGCCACCGAGACCGTCGATCAGGGCTTTCGCCGCCTTGTAGCCGACCGCGATATCGTCGGACCCGACGAAGGTCAGGGTCTTGCCGGGCATGCGGTTGATGAAGACCGCGACGGGAATGCCTGATGCCGCGAACCGCGCCACGTCTTCCGCCATGGCCACATCGTCGGTCGGGTTGAAGAGCACGCCATCGGGCGGCGTGGCCAGGGCCTCGCTCACCAGGGCCTTTTGCTCGCCGACATGGTCGGGCGTCTGCGGCACGTAGTGGATCGTCCGCGCGCCGGCCTCCGTCGCCAGCCGGTCGGCGACCAACCGGGCCGCGTCATAGGCCGGATTGATCCGGTTCTTGGTGAAAACGGCGAGCGTGAGGGGACGCGGCATGGACTTTCCGGGAGTCGTGGAAACCGCCGCCAGCCTGTAGTATCGGGCGCCCATGGCCAAGCCCTATGACCAGATCCCCGACCGCCGAAAAATCGTGCGCCGCCGCGCGCTCGAAGAGGCGTTGGCCGCCCTGGTCGAGGACCTGCCCTCGGGCGGCGAGCCCTCCCGGCCGCCGGTGCTGGCGCTGCTGCGCGATGCGCTCGCCAAGGGCCGCGCCGAGATCCGCCGCCGCTTCGAGGAGCCCGGCCCGCTGCGCAACGACGGGCCGGCCGTGCTGGCCGCCACCTCGTACCTGATGGACCAGATCGTCCGCGTCCTGTTCGATTTCGCCGACCGCTACGCCTATCCCGCGGCCAACCCCAGCGCCGCCGAGCGGCTGGGCTTGGTGGCGACCGGCGGCTACGGCCGCGGCGAGCTGGCGCCGCTTTCCGATCTCGATCTCCTGTTCCTGCGTCCCTACAAGCAGACGCCCAGGGGCGAGCAGATCGTCGAGTTCATGCTCTATCTGCTGTGGGACCTCGGCCTGAAGGTCGGCCACGCCACCCGCACGGTGGCCGAGAGCCTGCGCTACGCCGAGAACGACCACACGATCCGCACGGCGCTCCTCGAGATGCGCTACCTGTGGGGCGACCGCGACCTCTACGACGAGCTGCACAAGGGCTTCGCGCAGAAGTTCCATACCGGCGACGGCCGCGACTTCGTGGAGGCCAAGCTTGCCGAGCGCGACCAGCGCCACCAGCGCATGGGCGACTCGCGCTACGTCGTCGAACCCAACGTCAAGGAAGGCAAGGGCGGGTTGCGCGACCTGCACCTGCTGTTCTGGATCGCCAAGTATCTCTACCGCGTCAGCGAGCCCGCCGACCTCGTGGCCAAGGGCGTGCTCACCAAGGAAGAAGCGCGCCTGTTCGAGCGCGCCGAACGCTTCCTCACCACGGTGCGCTGCCACATCCATTACCTGACGGGCCGCATCGACGATCGCCTGTCGTTCGACCTGCAGCGCGAGATCGCCGAGCGCTTGGGCTACCACGACAGGCCGGGCAGCCGCGGCGTGGAGCGCTTCACCAAGCACTACTATCTCCACGCCAAGACGGTGGGCGATCTCACGCGCATTTTCATCGCCGCGCTGGAGGACAGCCACAAGCGCAAGCCCAAGCTCGCGGCCCTTTGGCAGACGCTGCGGCCGCGCCAGCTCGACGGCTTCAAGCTCGACGGCGAGCGGCTGGCGGTGGCGACGCCGGATGCGTTCACCAAGGATCCGGTGGCGATCCTGCGGCTGTTCCATGTGGCGCAGGAGAACGACCTCGACATCCATCCGGCGACGCTGCGGCTCATCACCCAGAACATCCGGCTGGTCGACAAGCTTCGGACCGATCCCGAGGCCAATCGCCTGTTCATGGAGATGATGACGTCGCGGCACGATCCGGAGACGACGCTGCGCCGTCTCAACGAGGCCGGCGTGTTCGGCCGGTTCGTTCCCGACTTCGGCCGCGTCGTGGCCCAAACGCAGCACGACATGTATCACACCTACACTGTCGACGAGCACACGATCCGGGCGATCGGCATCCTGGCCAGCATCGAGAACGGCACCCTCAAGGAAGACCATCCGCTGTCGGCCGAGGTGGTGCACAAGGTGCTGTCGCGCCCGGTGCTCTATCTCTCGGTGCTGCTGCACGATATTGCCAAAGGCCGCGGCGGCGATCATTCGGTGCTGGGCGCCGATGTCGCGATGCAGGTCGGACCGCGGCTCGGTCTCAGCGCCGCCGAGACCGAAACCGTGGCCTGGCTGGTGCGCCATCACCTCGCCATGTCGGGCACCGCCTTCCAGCGCGACCTGATGGATCCCAAGACCATCGAGAATTTCGCCGCCCTCGTTCAATCGCCGGAGCGGCTCCGGCTGCTGCTGGTGCTGACGGTCTGCGACATCCGCGCCGTCGGCCCCAATGTCTGGAACGGCTGGAAGGCCGCGTTGCTGCGCCAGCTCTACAACGCCGCCGAGCAGGTCCTGTCGGGCGGCACCCTGGCCGGCGGCCGCGCCGACCGCATCCGCCAGATCCAGGCCGAGGTTGCTGCGCGCCTGGCGAGCTGGACCGACCAGGAGAAGGACGAGCATTTCGCGCGCGGCTATGCGCCCTACTGGCTGTCGTTCGATCCCGACACGCTGGCGCGCCAGGCCGAGCTGGTGCGCGGCGCCGAACGCGCCCGCCAGCCGCTGGCGATAGAGCACCGCGTCGATGCCGCGCGCTCTGTCACCGAAGTGACGATCTACACGCTCGACACCCACGGGCTGTTCGCGCGCCTGGCCGGCGCCATGGCGGTGAGCGGCGCCAACATCGTCGATGCCAAGATTTTCACGCTCGCCAACGGCATGGCGCTCGACACGTTCTGGATCCAGGATCTCGAGGGCAAACCGTTCGACGATCCGCAGCGCCTGGCGCGGCTCGCCGCCCGCGTCGAGCTGGCGCTGTCCAATCGCCTGAATATCCAGCGCGAGCTCGACACCCAGCGCGGCTCGTGGCCCAAGCGCGACCAGGTCTTCACCGTCCAGCCGCGCGTGCTGATCAACAACAACGCCTCGGATACTTTCACCGTGATCGAGGTCAACGGCCGCGACCGACCGGGCTTCCTGCATGTCGTGACGCGGGCGCTGACGCGCCTCAACCTGCAGATCGCCTCGGCCCACATCACGACCTACGGCGAACGCGCCGTCGACGTGTTCTACGTCAAGGACCTGTTTGGCCTAAAAGTCGTGAACCAGGACAAGCTCAACCAGGTGGCCGAGACCGTCGAGAAATCCATCCGCGACTTCGACGCCCGCTTCGAGCCGTTGGCCAAAGCCGCGGAATAGATCGCCGGGCTATTCCGGCTTGAAGCCGGCTTCCTTCAGCAGCGCGGTGTTGGTTGCGACCTCTTCCTTGATGAAGGCCGCGAACTCCTTCGGGCCGCGCGCGGTCGGCACGATGCCGAGCGACGTGGTTCTCTCGAGGAAGCCCTTGTCCTTCGAGACCTCGGCCATCCCCGCGGCAAGCTTGCTCACGACATCGTCGGGCGTGTCCTTGGGGGCCCAGGCGCCATACCAGGAGCTGAGGTTGAAATCCTTCAGGCCGACTTCGGCGCTGGTCGGCACGTTGGGTGCGAGCGGCGTGCGCTCCTTGGAGGTGACGAACAGGCCCTTGGCGCGGCCCGACGTCGCGAGCGGCAGCAGCGCCGTCCAGGGATCCATGAAGAACTGGACGGTGCCCGCCATCAAGTCGGTGTTGGCCGGCGCCGTGCCCTTGTAGAGGATGGTGTCGATCGGCAGGCCGGTGCGCTTGATCCAGGCGAGCGTGGCGATGTGGCCCGCCGAGCCGCCGGAGGAGATCGCGACAAAGAACTTCTTCGGCTCCTTGGCAACCGCAGCCATTGTCGCCGCATAGTCGTTGCCCGGCACGGCGTTGTTGGCCAGCAGCACGAGGGGTGCTTCGCCCGCCTGTGCGATCGCCCGGAAATCCGTCACCGGATCGTAAGGGCAGGTCGGCACCACGGTCTTGCCGAGCACGAAGAGGCTCGCATTGAACAGCAACGTGTAGCCGTCGGGATCGGCGCGGCGGACGGTGTCCGAGCCGATGGTGCCGGAGGCGCCGCCGATGTTCTGGACGACGATCTGCTGGCCGAGCTTCTCGGACAGGAACTGGGCGGTGATGCGGCCGAGCCCATCGGTGCCGCCGCCCGGCGGGTAGGGCACGATCATCTTCAGCGGCTTGTTGGGGAATGCCCCCTGTCCAAGGGCCGGAGCAGCGAGCAGCGATGCGCCGGCAGTACCTAAAACTGTTCTTCTATTGATCATGGTTTCACCGAGATGGAGGAAGCGCAGGCCTTGCCGCCGGGGGCCTCGCAGATCGTACGCACGACGCGGCGCGCCGTGACATCGGCGCACGGCGCGCCGAGAGCTGTCGAAGTATCGAGATGCTGCTTCAGGATCGCCTTCCCTCCCGGGCCGATCGGATAGAGCACACCCTCACGGTAGGCCGATTTCAGTTCGACGGTGCGCTCCTGGCCGCTGCCCAGCGCCACCACGACATCGACCTGCAGATAGTCGATGGTCTCCGCCGACTTGTTCTCGACCACCAGGCTCGGCACGCAATTGCCGAAGACCGTGGAGTCCGCGCCGCGCATGACATCGATGCCATTCGCCGCGTGTGCCATCGAACCAGCAAAAATCAGACCAACTGCAATGAGATGAGCACGCATGATCGACCTCCTTGGTTGCCCAGTTAAACCTATTGCGCCTGCAGCCGTTGTTCGCGCCGCGTGGCCAGCATCTGCAGAATGGCCGCCGCCGTCTCCTCGATCGACCGCCGCGTGACGTCGATGGTCACCCACTTGCGGCGTGCGTAGAGGCGGCGGGCGTCCTGGATCTCGCGCTGCACCTGTTCCATGTCGGTATACTCGGTCTCGACGTCCTGCTGCAGCAGGCGCAGGCGATTGACCCGGATCTGCACCAACCGCTCGGGGTCGGTGATCAGGCCGACGATCAGCGGGCGCTTGGAATCCTCGAGCTCCTGCGGCGGCGGCACGGCGGGCACCAGCGGCACGTTGGCCGCGCGCACGCCGCGATTGGCGAGATAGACGCAGGTCGGCGTCTTGGAGGTTCGCGACGGGCCGACCAAGATGACATCGGCATCTTCCAGGTCGTGCGTCGATTGCCCATCGTCGTGTGCCAGCGTGTAATGCATGGCGTCGATGCGGTCGAAGTAGCCTTCGTCGAGCTGATGCTGACGGCCGGGCCACTGCTCGCTCTTGGAATGGAAATGAACGGCAAGCACACTCATGGCCTGGTCGAGCACGCCGACGCAGGGCAGTTGCAGCCGACGGCAATGGTCGCGTACGAGGTCGCGCAGTTCCTGGTCGACCAGCGTATAAAGGACGGGGCCGCGATCGCGTTCGACCGCCTGCACGACCTTTTCCATCTGACCGCGCGTTCGCACCAGGGACCAGACGTGCTCCTGCACGAAGATACCCTCGTATTGGACCAGGCAGGCACGTGCCACGCTGGACACCGTTTCGCCGGTGGAGTCGGACACGAGATGAACGTGAAAATTGCGATTGGCCACGCCGTGTTTTACCCCACACGAGGACTGGAACAAGGGCTGGGACAAGGGCCGGGAGAAACGCGGGATTGGTGGCGAGGTCGCGGGGACAGTCCGGCAATACGGCCCGATCCGGCCGATTCGGGACCCGACTCGCCTTTGCCCTCCAGACTCCCATCCCTTGCGGACAGTCCGGGAGGAAAGGCCTGCGAGTCGGGAATCAGCCCAAGCAACCGCGTGGAATCAGCGTCAGCCGGTCCACAACGCCCTGGGGAGAAGAGTCCAATAGGGCGCATCCCCACATGCCACAGGCCCTACTACTGCTACTACCTATTAAGATTAGAGTAAGAGGAAGCATGAGGGACAAGAGTTGAGCAGGCAGAAAGCAGCGGGCAAGTTTCTCCAGACGTTGGCCGGGACGCGATTTCCGACGCCACCGATCTGGCTGATGCGTCAGGCCGGCCGCTACCTGCCGGAGTATCGCGCCATCCGCGCCACGACCAAATCCTTCCTCGAATTCTGCTACACGCCGGACAAGGCGATCGAAGTGACGCTGCAGCCCATCCGCCGGTTCGGCTTCGATGCCGCGATCATCTTTTCCGATATCCTGGTCGTGCCCGATGCGCTGGGCCAAAAAGTCTGGTTCGAGGAGGGCGAGGGCCCGAAGCTCGAGGCGCTGACGGATCCCTCGCAGTTCGGCCGGCTGTCGCGGGCCCGCATCGCCGATCATCTGGCGCCGGTCTACGAGGCGATCCGCCAGACGCGGGCGGCGCTGCCATCCGAGACGGCGCTCCTGGGGTTCGCCGGCGCGCCGTTCACGCTCGCCTGCTACATGATCGAAGGCAGCGGCAGCAAGGATTTCGCCAAGGTGAAGAAATGGGCCTATGCCCATCCCGAATCCTTCGGGCTGCTGATCGATCTGCTGGTCGAGGCGGTGGTCGATCATCTCGCCTACCAGGTCGATTCCGGCGTCGATGCCGTGCAGCTTTTCGATTCCTGGGCAGGCGTGCTGCCGGAGGAGCAGCTCTTCCACTGGTCGCTCGATCCCATGATGCGCATCGCCAAGGGGCTGCGCGAACGTCATCCCGACGTTCCGATCATCGCGTTTCCACGCGCGGTGGGGCCGGCCATGCTGATGTACCGGCGGCCGGACACTTTCTCCGCGCTGTCGATCGATACCGGCATCGGCGCGCATTGGGCTGCCAAGGAATTGCAGCCGCATATCTGCCTGCAAGGCAATCTCGATCCGATCATGGTGGTGGCCGGCGGCCAGGCGATGGAGCGCGAGGCGACGCGCATCCTCGACAAGCTGGGACACGGTTCCTTCGTGTTCAATCTCGGTCATGGCGTGGTGCCGCAGACGCCACCCGACAACGTGGCGCGGCTGGTCGAGATCGTGCGCAACTGGAAGCCAGGCTCGCCGTGAAGATCGCCATCGTCCTGTTCAATCTCGGCGGGCCTGACTCGCCCGAGGCGGTGCAGCCGTTCCTGAAAAACCTTTTTAGCGATCCGGCGATCATCTCGCTGCCATCGTTGCTGCGACTGCCGCTGGCGAGCTTTATTTCCAGTCGTCGTGCCCCCAAGGCGAAGAAGATCTACGACCAGATCGGGGGCAGCTCGCCGATCCTCGGACAGACAGAAGCGCAGGCGCGTGCGCTGGAGGAGGCGCTTGGAAGCGGGACTGGCGATGGGCACGAATGGCGTGGCTACGTTTGCATGCGCTACTGGCATCCGATGACCGAGGCGGTGGTCCGTTCGGTCAAGCGCTTCGCCCCCGACCGCATCGTGCTGCTGCCGCTCTATCCGCAGTTCTCGACCGCCACGACCGACTCCTCGGTGAAGGCATGGAAGGCCGTCGCCGAGGCAGCCAGGCTCAACGTCCCGACGCAAACCGTGTGCTGCTATCCCGACGATCCAGGCTTCATCGCGGCCTCTGTCGATCTCGTGAAGCAGGGTCTTGCCGAAGCAGGCGCCGGCCCGGTCCGCGTGCTGTTTTCCGCCCACGGGCTGCCGGAAAAGGTCATCAGGCGCGGCGATCCCTACCAGGTGCAGGTGGAACGCACGGCGCAGGCGATTGCCGATCAGGTCGGCGGCCTCGACTGGTCGGTCTGCTACCAGAGCCGGGTCGGTCCGCTGAAATGGATCGGGCCGTCGACCGATGCCGAGATCCGCCGCGCCGGCGCCGACAAGCGCGCCGTCGTGCTCTATCCGCTGGCCTTCGTGTCGGAACATTCCGAAACGCTGGTCGAACTCGACATCGACTACCGGCGCCTCGCGGAAGAGAGCGGCGTGCCGGTCTACAAGCGCGTGCCGACGGTGGGCACGCATCCCCGCTTCATCGCAGGCCTCGCCAACCGTGTGCGCGCGGTGCTGTCGGGGCCGCCGGTTGCCGTCTGCCATGGCGCCACGTCGATGCCCTGCGGGCAGCAGCATCGCGGCTGTCCGCTCGTCGCCGGAGCCGTGTGATGTTTTACGAAGTCCTGAAGGCACTCCACATCGTGGCGGTGATCGCCTGGATGGCAGGCCTGCTCTACCTGCCCCGGCTGTTCGTCTATCACGCCGATGCCGAGAAGGGTTCGAAGCAGAGCGAGACCTTCAAGATCATGGAGCGGCGCCTCGTCTATGCGATCATGGAGCCGGCCCAGGGCGCGGTCTGGATCCTGGGGCTGCTGCTGGCCTGGCAGGGCGACTGGTGGGCCTCGGGCTGGTTCCAGGCGAAGATCGTGCTGGTCCTGCTGCTGACCGGCGTGCACCACGTCTACGGGCGCTGGCGCAAGGACTTCGAGGCAGACCGAAACACGAGGCCTGCCAGCTATTATCGCTGGTGGAACGAGGTGCCGACGCTGCTGATGATCGCTATCGTATTCCTCGTAGTGCTGAAACCGTTTTAGGAAATCAGATGAACGTCGAGTTGAAGAGCGCCGAGTGGAAGGACCAGATCTTCGATGTCTTCCAGGACCACGACATCAAGCAGGTCTTTCACGTGCCCGATGCCGGCCACAGCCGGCTGATCGAGCTCTGCCAGAAGTCGAACTCGATCCGCACGCTGGCTCTCACCACCGAGGAGGAAGGCATCCCGCTCGCCGCCGGTGCGTGGCTGGGCGGGCAGCGGTCGGTACTGTTGATGCAGAGTTCGGGCGTCGGCAACACCATCAATCTGATGGGCATGCCCAAGACGCTGCGCTTTCCGTTCCTGACCCTGATCACGATGCGCGGCGACTACGGCGAGTTCAATTCGTGGCAATACCCGATGGGCCAGGCGACACCCAAGGTCCTCGAGGCGATGGGCGTGCTGGTCTATTCCGTCGACAGGCCTGAAGAGGTGAAGGCGACCGTCGATGCCGCCGCGCGCTCGGCCTTCAACGGCGGCCAGTCGGTCGCTGTCCTGCTGCGGCAGAAGCTGCTCGGCATCAAGAATTTCGGGAAGAAGTGAGATGAGCAAAGCCACCCTTCAACGCCGTCCGCTGGTGAAGCAGATGCTGGCTGGCGCCGACGACAATCTCCTGGTGATCGCGGGACTGGGCTCCGCCAACTGGGACGTGACCGAAGCGGGCGATCGGCCGCTCAACATGCCGCTGTGGGGCTCGATGGGGGCGCCGGTGCCGATGGGCCTGGGCCTGGCGCTCGCGCAGCCCAAGAAGCGCGTGCTGGTGATCACGGGCGACGGCGACATGCTGATGAGTCTCAGCTCGCTTGCCACCGTCGCCGCCCAGCACCCCGACAATCTCGCGATCGTCGTGCTCGACAACGAGAAATTCGGCGAGACCGGCAATCAGGCGACGGCTACCGCGCCGCGCAACAACGGTCCGACCGATTCGGGCGCCGGTACCGACCTCGCGATGATCGCCAAGGGCTGCGGCATCGCCGACAGCGGCACCGTGCGCGAGGTGAGCGAGGTCGCGCAGCTCGTGAAGGACGCCCGCATCACCAAGGGCCCTGTGTTCCGGCTCGTCAAGGTGATGGTCGAGAAGCTCGAATTCGTCATGCCGCCGCAGGACGGCGCGCATCTCAAGGATCGTTTCCGCCAAGCGCTGGGCATCGCGCCGACCTGAGAGGGGAACATGACCGACTACGTGCCCTTCCCCGTGATCGATCTCTCCGGCAGCCCGCGCGAGCGCGGCCGCACGCACGGCAAGGCCGCCGCCGACCGGCTGCGGCGCGGCGCCAGGATGTACGCCGCGTCGCTCCTGAAGAGCGGCGTCGACTGGCAGGAACTGGAGCGTCGCGCCGAGGCGATGGTGCCGGCGATCGAACATTTCGACCCGGTCTATGTCGAGGAGATGCGCGGCATCGCCGAGGGCGCGGGCGAGCCGTTCGCCGCCGTGATGCTGATGAACGCCCGCACCGAGATGGTGGCGGCCGCGCGGCGCCAGAAGGCCGCCCAGCAGTTCCCCGACGGCTGCACGGCGGCGTTGGCGCTGCCCGAGGCGAGCGCCGACGGCGTGCTGCTGCACGGCCAGAACTGGGACTGGCGCGCCGAATGTGCCGAGACGGGCGTGGTGCTGCGCATCCGCCGCGACGACGGGCCCGACATCCTGACTTTCACCGAGGCCGGCGGCCTCGCCCGCTCCGGCCTCAACTCGGCCGGTATCGGCCTCACCGCCAATGCGCTGGAATGCGACCGCGACTATCGGCGCGGCGCCGGCGTGCCGCTGCCCTTCATCCGGCGCAAGGTGCTGGAGGCGCAGCATCTCGCTCAGGCTGTTCAGACCATCGTGTCGACGCCCAAGCCCGGGTCGAACCACATGGCCGTCAGTCACGCGACGAGCAACGGGGGCGGCGGCGAGGCCTTCGGCTTCGAATGCGCGCCCGACGATACGTTCTGGTTGGCGCCCGATCGTGGCCTCTATGTCCATGCCAACCACTGGATCGCCGAGTCGGCGCGCGCCAAGGTCAAGGACACCGGTCTCGCCGAGACGCCATGCTCGATCTATCGCGACAAGCGCGTGCGCGACCAGCTTGCGCCCAGGCGCGGCAAACTCACTCTCGAGGACTTCCGCGCCGCCTTCTTCGACGACTGGGGCACGCCCTGGTCGGTGTGCCGCCCGCCACGCATGAACACGCGCGGCGTCATGACGGCGACGACGGCGATGATCCTTATGCGTCCGGGCGAGGGCCATCTCGAGGCGTGCCCGATGCCGGCGCTCAACCGGCAATTCACGACCTACACGCTGACGCCGGACCGGCTCGCGCAGCGGCGGGCGGCGGAATAGGCTTGGGCCGCCTGCGAACCGCCCTCGTCCTTCTGGCCGTGGCGGCGCTGCTGCTGGCGCCGTCTCTGGTCTTTGGCACACTTGTCACTCACAGCTCGCCGCAAAACCTCACATGGGCGGCGCAATTCGCCGATCAATTCCGCGCCGGGGTGGCGTATCCGAGATGGATGCCCGAATCTTTCGGTGGCTTGGGCGGGCCGGCCTTCTACTTCTATCCGCCGCTCGCTTTCCTGGTCGACGCGCTGGTGAGTGTCGTGACGTTCGACGCTCTGCCGATCTCGTACCGCCTCTCGCTTAGTGCGGCGCTGCTACTCTGGGGCTCTGGCCTGGCGATGTATGCCTGGCTTGCCGAGGAGGTAGAGGAGCGCGCCGTCGCGCTGTACGGCAGCCTTGGCTACATGGCCGCGCCCTATCATCTGCTCGACCACTATTTTCGTGGCGCCTACGCCGAGTTCGCAGCCTATGCGTTCCTACCCCTCGCCATACTGGCCATCCGGCGCATTGCCGGACAACGCCGCGATGGCCCTCCGTTGCTGGCGGTCTCGTATGGAGCGTTGCTGATGACGCATTTGCCGACGGCGCTGCTGGCGTCGGCGACGTTGCTGCCGGCCTATGTCCTGTTCCGGGCATGGCGCGCCGGCAATCCGGCAGCGCTTTCAATTCTGCTCCGTTGTGCGGCGGGCGGGGTCCTCGGGGCGGGGCTTGCCGCGGCTCACCTGTGGCCGGCACTCGATCTGCAGTCCTGGATATCGGCCGAGAAGCTTTGGACCGCGGGCTACTCGGTCGAGAACTGGTTTCTGCTGACGCCTGAGCGATGGCGCAAGCCTGCGGACATGATGGAGATGATCGCCTGGTTCGCAGCGGCCTACGCGATAGCGGCCCTTGGTATCCTCCTGCTCCTTCGCGGTGGGGCACCGGGAACGGTGCGTCGTACCGAAGCTACCTTCTGGGCTTTCCTGGCGCTTGTCTGCCTCCTGCTCATGTCCGGCCTGGTGCCGTGGTTCTGGCAGATCGTGCCGTTTGTTGCCCGGGTACAGTTCCCTTGGCGCCTGATGGTCGTCGTGGAGTTCGCGGTGATCACGTCCCTCTGTCTCGCGCTGCCTGTCGCGTGGGCGCGGCGCGACTCGGTGGTGTTCGCGAGTGCGGCCGTCTGCTTAGTCCTGGGGAGCGTGCCGTTGCTCGAAGGCGTCGTCGTGCGCAGCGTGCTCGCCCTCAATCGCGTGAGTCCTCCGGTGCAGGACGCCCGGGAATACCTGCCCGCGGGCTTCCCTCAACGTCCCGATGCCGCCTACGACGAACTTGCACTGGAGCCACTGCGTAGTGTGCCGGCAATCACCTGCGCGCCACCGGCCAGCGTATGCCGGGTCGAGGAGGGCCGCTTCGGCGCGATGCGCCTTACGGTCGAGAGCGACGGGCCGACGACAGTGGTGCTGCGCCGCTTCTTCTTTCCGGCTTGGCAGATCGACGGCATCGCTGCTGTCGCGCCGACCGATCCGCTGAAGTTGGTGTCATTTGTGGCCCCCGCAGGCCGTCACACCTTCCATCTTCGGCGCACGGCCTTGCCCGAGGAGCAGTGGGGCTGGGCTCTCTCCAGCCTGTCACTTATCCTGCTGCTGGTGTGGACGGTCGCGGAGTGGCGTATAAGGCGGCCATGACCCAGCAAGCCCCCACACCTGAATTCCGCGGCCGCATCTACAACGACATCACCGAGACCGTCGGCGCGACGCCGCTGGTCCGGCTCAACCGGCTCCCCAAGCGCGACGGGATCAAAGCCGAGATCCTGGCCAAGCTCGAATTCTTCAACCCGCTCGCCTCGGTGAAGGATCGCATCGGCCTCGCCATGATCGACGCGGCCGAGAAGACCGGCAAGATCGTGCCGGGCGTCAGCACGCTGATCGAGCCGACGTCGGGCAACACCGGCATCGGGCTTGCCTTCGTGGCGGCTGCCCGCGGCTACAGCATCATCCTCACCATGCCCGATTCGATGTCGATCGAACGGCGCAAGATGCTGGCCATCCTGGGCGCCAGGCTCGAACTGACGCCGCGTGAAAAAGGCATCAACGGCGCCATCGCCCGCGCCGAGGAACTCCTGAAGACCATTCCCAACAGCTTCATGCCGCAGCAGTTCCAGAATCCGGCCAATCCCGCTGTGCACAGGCGGACCACGGCCGAGGAGATATTCAAGGACACCGGCGGCAAGCTCGATTTCTTCGTGGCCGGCGTCGGCACCGGCGGCACCATCACCGGCGTCGGCCAGGTGTTGAAGCCGCGCCTGCCCGGTCTGAAAGTGGTGGCCGTCGAGCCTGCGGCCAGCCAGGTCCTGGCCGGCGGCACGCATTCACCGCATCCCATCCAGGGCATCGGCGCCGGCATCATTCCCGACATCCTCGACCGCTCGGTGATCGACGAGATCATCGCCATCGACAACGATGCGGCGTTCAAGACGGCGCGCGACATGGCGGCGCTTGAAGGCATTCCCGTCGGCATTTCCTCGGGCGCGGCGGTGGCGGCGGCGCTCAGGATCGGCGCCCGGCCGGACAGCGCCGGCAAGCGCATCGTGGTGATCATCCCCTCGTTCGCCGAGCGCTACGTCAGCACGCCCCTCTTCGAGGGACTCTGAAGTCGGCGGGCTCTGATCAGCCCGCGGGGGATCGGCGCACGCAGTAATTTCTGGAAAGGAATGTCAGGAACGCGCTGTCCTGTTCGTCGCGAGGCTTTACGCGCTCAACCGTTGCACATTCATACGGTAACCAATCGCCTGGACGACCCAGTTGATGGTACAAAATGCTTTGCCGGTCTGAGCGGAAGAAACTGTAAAAGGCAAGCGTCACCCGGTGCCAGTCGTAGGTCGGCACGACGACATCGCGGACGTAGTCCGGCTCAGCAGCCCACTTGAAAAGGATGCGCTCGGCAGTGGGCACGGTGTAGCGCGGCGGCCAAGGCACGGGTTGCAGCCTGTCGACATCCACCATCCCGGGGCGCATGTGGCGATCGACAAAGCGGCCAAAGGCGAAGAGGTCCGCATTGTAGGAAATGGCCGCAACTGCGGCGACGGCGGCATATAGCATCAACGGGCGTTGCGCGTGGGCGAGCCATATCGATGGCGATGCGACCGCGAGAGCCAACGCCAGCGCCAGGATATGCGGCGCAGTATGGCGGGCGTAGATCCAGGTCAACGGGCCAGTGCTGGCGGCGGCAAACCACAGGCCGAAGGCGGCGATGATCAACACGGCGAGCGGTGCAATGCGCCAGCGCAAACGGGCCGACTGAAGGCCGGGGGCGATCAGAAGCAACCATAGAGCGGGGAGCAAGGGGAACAGCACCATGGTCGCCGCCATCCATCTCGGATCGAGATAGTCGTAGCGGTTGACGGCGAGGGCGGCGAGGACGGTCGGATTGGTCGCCGACAGCCACCGGCTGGTCACGAAGTAGGCCACGATCAGCAGTGCGGACATCGCCGCGGCGGCAACCAGACTGCGGCGCGGCACCGGCCGGCCAAATATCGTGAGCACGATGCCGACCGCCAGGTAGAGCAGGCTCATCATGGCGATCGACGGATGGGTGAGACCCAGCAAGGCGCCGAGCAGCACTGTGGCGATCGCGACCTGCCGCGCGGTGCGGGCCGGGTCGATCACCAGCGCCAGCCAGATCAACCAGATGCCGATGCCGGTGATCTGTTCGGTGGGAAAGTAGATCAGCGCCAGAACGATCGCGAGGTAGAGCCGCGAGAACAGGCGCTGGGTCTCGACCGCACGCAGCATCAGCCACAGCACGAGTGGCACCGCGAAATAGAAAAGGTGAGCAAGCGCCATGTAGGCGCCCGAAGAGAGATCGAACATCCGGCGCGCGGCCCAGGCAGGACCGTAGGTCAGCATTGTCGCGACAAAGCGATCGGCGTTCTGGCTGAAATAGAGATTCCAGCTGTCGCCCAGCCACCCCGCGGTCAGGAAGATGGCGGCGTCGTTCACCAGCAGGGCGTTGGTCCAGGTGCCGAGCACCGCGGCGAGCAGGAAGGCCGCTAGCAGTGCCCAATCGGTCCGCTCGAGGGGTGATCTCATCGGATCTGCTTCTAACTGAGGCGACGGTCAGCTGTCGCCCTTATCCAATCCACAGCTCTGCGGCCGGCAAGCTGTTACAATAGCGCGTGGTTGCGGACGTAGAGGCGAGGTCGAAGCATGACGGGCGGAAACGAGGTCGACGGTGTCACTGCGGTGACCTCCTCCCGCTATTCCCTGATCATTCCCGTCTACCGCAACGAGGAGACCCTGGACGCCCTGCTGGCCGCGCTGCAGGGAATCGCCGCCGAACTCGACGGCCGGCTGGAAGTGGTGTTCGTCGTCGATGGCTCGCCGGATCGCAGCTATCCGATCCTGCGCGACCGGCTGCCGACGGCCGGGTTCCCGTCGCAACTGGTCTGCCTGTCGCGTAATTTCGGATCCTTCGCGGCCATCCGCATGGGATTGGAGGCGGGACACGGCCCCTACTATGCGGTGTTGGCCGCCGACCTTCAGGAGCCGCCGGAACTGATCGTGTCGTTCTTCCGCACCCTCGAGTCGGAACCTTTCGACATAGCGATCGGCACCCGTGAGACGCGCGGCGATCCCTGGACACAAACGGCGATGGCCAATCTTTTCTGGAAGATGTACCGGCGCTTTGTGCAGCCGGAGGTTCCCGTCGGCGGTGTCGACGTATTCGGCTGCAATCTGGCGGTGCGTGACGCCTTGATGCGGCTGCGCGAGTCCAACAGCACGCTGATCGGCCTGCTGTTCTGGCTGGGCTTCCGGCGCAAGAGCATCCCTTACGCCCGGCGCCCTCGCGCCGCAGGCCGCAGCGCCTGGACCTTCCGGCGCAAGCTGCGCTACCTGCTGGACAGTTGCTTCTCTTTGACCGACCTGCCGGTGACACTGATCATGGCCATCGGGTTGATCGGATCGGCGGCGTCGATCCTGATCAGCATGGTGGTGTTCGTCGCCTGGCTGGCGGGTTTGATCCAGGTACCGGGCTATACGCCAGTCATTCTGGTGATACTCAACTCCTTCATGGCCACAATGCTCGCGCTCGGGATCATGGGAAGCTACGTCTGGCGCACCTTCGAGAACACCAAGGGGCGACCGCTCTATGTGCCGATGATGCATGAAATGTACGGCCAGGACCGGAGGCCGGAATGACCGACTACTTCGTCCACCAGAATGGGATGTGCGAAACGCTTCATGTCGGCGCGCGCACGCGGATTTGGGCCTTCGCGCATGTCCTGCCTGGCGCCAGGATCGGCTCAGACTGCAATATCTGCGACGGCGTTTTCATTGAAAACGACGTGATCCTTGGCGACAAGGTCACCATCAAGTCGGGCGTGCAGCTGTGGGACGGCGTGCGGCTCGGCGACGGAGTGTTCGTCGGACCGAACGCGACCTTCGCCAACGACAAGTTCCCGCGCAGCCGCGCCTATCAGACCTCTGGTCCCGAAACCGTTGTCGAAATTGGCGCGTCGCTCGGTGCCAACTGCACCATCCTGCCGGGCCTGAAGATCGGACGCCACGCCATGATCGGCGCGGGCAGCGTCGTCACCAGCGACGTGCCACCTTTCGCGATCGTGATGGGCAATCCCGCTCGGATTACCGGATATGTGGACAGCGTCGGCCGCGCGATGCCGCCGCCGCGGCCGATGGAGGCGCCGCCACCCGGCGAATCGGCCGTTGTGGTGCCTGGCGTCACCCTGCGCCGGCTGCGGGGTGCCGACGATATGCGCGGCATGCTGTCGGTCGCCGAAGTCGGGCCGGACATCCCCTTCGAGGTCAAACGCTTCCTCGCGATATACGATGTCCCGAGCAAGGAAGTGCGGGGGGAGAGGGCGCATCGTACCTGCGAGCAGTTCCTGATCTGCCCCCGTGGGTCGGTGGCCCTGGTGGTGGACGACGGTCGACAGCGGGCGGAAGTGGTGCTCGACCAGCCCGGCCTCGGTGTCCATGTCGGCGCCATGATCTGGACAGTGCTCTACCGCCATACGGCCGACGCGATGGTGCTGACCTTCGCCAGCCAGCACTACGATCCGGCCGACTACATCAGGGATTACGACGAATTCTTGCGGCTGGCCGGACCAGCTGCCGCTTCGTAGGGGACCGGCCGGCTATCCCGGATACCACGCCGGCTTGCGCTTCTCGCGGAAGCTGGCGAGGCCTTCCGCCCCCTCGGCCTGCTGGCGGGCGCGGGCGTGTTCGTCGATCAGGTCGCGGAACTCGCCGTCGTCTATGAAGGAACGCGCCACGGCCATCGTGCGTAGCTTGGTCGACGTGGTGGCGGCCGGCGCGTTCATCAGAACCGCCTCCACGATCTTGTTCCCCGCCTCTTCCAGGCCGCCGGTCGGGCAGACCTCGTGCACCAGCCCCAGCCGGCGTGCCTCGTGGGCACCGAAGCGCTCGCCGGTCAGCGCATAGCGTCTGACCTGGCGCACGCCCATCGCGTGGCAGAGCTGCGGCAGGATGATGCCCGCCATCAGGCCCCAGCGGGTCTCGGCGATGGAGAAGATCGCGTCTTCGCTCGCCACCACCGCGTCGCAGGCCGCGGCGATGCCGGTGCCGCCGCCGAAGCAGCCGCCCTGAACCAAGGCCAGCGTCGGCACCGGACAGGTGTCGAGCCGACGGACCGCCTCGGCGGTGAGCCGGCTCGCGCGTTCGTTCTCGGCCGGCGATTGCGCGGAGATGCTGCTGATCCAGGCGAGATCGGCGCCGGCTTGGAAATGCTTTCCGTTGCCACGCAGCACAATGAGGCGCAATCCGGCTGCGCGGCCCAGCGCATCCATCGCACCATGCAGGCCCTGGATCAGGTCGCCGTTGTAGGCGTTGTTCACCTGCGGCCGGTTGAGCGTGACCGTGGCCACGCCGCGCCTGTCGATCGTCCAAAGAACGGTGTCGTTGGCCACGTCAGTCGGCCTTCGAGTAGCTGTCCTTGAGCGAGATCTTGCCGTCCCTCACCTCGTAGAGGTCGATGCCGTATCGATCGAAGGGCTTGCCGGCATGGTCGATGCCGGTGGCGCGGAAGGTGCCGAACAGTTTGTCGCCGGCACGATGGATGCGCGCTTCGGAAAAGCGCGCCTCCAGGGGCGCCTTGGACTTGTCGGCGAAGTAGGCGCGCAAATCGTCCTTGCCCTTGAGCACGCGACCCGTCGGCCCGCCGCCGGCGTTGAGGCGCCATTCGAAATCGTCGGTGATGCAGGCCGCGATCTCCTCGACGTCGGCCTTGTTGAAGGCCTTGCCGAAGCGGCGGAACAGATCGTCGATGGCGTCGGCCATGGTGTCCTCCTCGTTTCAGGAGTCCACTATATCTCCCACGGCGGCGGCGTGAACTTCTCGATCAGGAAATTCACGAAGGCCGTGACCTTGGGCGCGAGATGGCGGCGGTGGGGGTAGACCGCGTGGATCGGCACCGGCTCCTCGGCATAAAAGTCTCCGAGCAGGGGCACCAGGTCGCCGCGCCGAATGGCACCGGCCAGCGTCAGCCGCGTCAGGCAGACGATGCCAAGTCCCTGCAGGGCGAGCCGCATCTGCGCTTCTCCCTCGTTGACGGCCAGGCGGCCGTTGACCTCGATCAGGCGGATGTTGCCGTCGATGCGGAACGGCCATCTGTTGAGTTCGGGCCGGTCGCGATTGACGATGCAGTCGTGGTGCGTGAGATCCTCGGGCTGCCCCGGTGTGCGGCGGCGCGCGAGGTAGCTCGGCGCGGCGCAGATCAGGCGGACGTCCTCGCCGATCTTGCGCGCCATGAAGCTGGTGTCGGCGAGCTTGCCGATCCGGATGGCGACGTCGACCCGCTCGTCGATCACGTCGACCACGCGATCGGTCGGCAGCAACTCGAGCTGCACGGCCGGGTAGCGCTCCAGAAATTCGCCAATGATCGGCGCGAGCTGGTGGGTCGAGAAGGCGAGCGAGGTCGTGACCTTGAGCGGCCCGTGCGGCGTGCCGCTTTGCCCCGTGATCTCGTTCTCCAGTGTCTCGATCTCCGCCACGATGCGGCGGGCAGCGGCATAGAAGGCCTCGCCGTCGGCGGTCAGGTGCAGCGCCCGCGTCGTGCGCTGCAGCAGCCGCACACCCAGACGCGTCTCCAGCCGGGTGACCAGCTTGCTGACCGCCGAGGGCGTGAGCCCCAACGCCGGGGCGGCGGCTGAGAAACCCTGGGAGTCGACCACCCGGACAAAGGCGGCCATTTCGCTGGCATGATCGATCATTACGCAATTAGTGAACAATATTCATCAGTGTTCGTCAATATCTCCTGATTAACGCTTCTATTGGGAGGAATTATGTTCCTTTCAATCCAAAGGAGATTTCCAATGTTCTCGACCCCGTATCCCTCGGCCCCCGAATACCAAGCCTACATGGCGAAGGCTCACCGCCTGCGGGCGGCGGCCGTCGCCGGTGCGTTCCGTGACCTGGCGCGTTGGGTTGTCGCCGCGGCGCGCTAAACAGGGCGCATGACCGCACCCTCGATCGCTCCCTGGGGCCACTACGCCCGCTACAACCGACTGGCCAACGAGACGCTCTACGAGGCCTGCGCGGCGCTCCAAGATGGGGAGCGCCGGCGCGACCTCGGGGCATTCTTCGGCAGCGTCCATGGCACGCTCAATCATCTGCTGCTCGGTGATCGGATCTGGATGACCCGCTTCGAGGGCGGCAACCATCCCTCGACCGATCTCGGTGCCATCCTCCACGACGACTTCGCCGGACTGCGTGCCGCGCGGGTCGCGATGGATGCCCGCATCGAGCGGTTCGTCTCAGACCTGCCGCGCGATTTCGCGGCCGGCACGATCCGCTACCTCAACAATGCGGGCATCGTGTCGGAGGATCCGCTCGACGTTCTGCTGCCGCACTTCTTCAATCACCAGACCCATCATCGCGCCCAGGTCCACACGCTGCTGTCGCAGCTCGGGCGCGATCCGCCGGTGCTCGACCTGCACCGCGTGCTCAGACCGAATCCGGTTTGAAGTCGGGCTTGATCTCCTGCTTGCGCCACTTGAAGCGCAACTCGGCCAGGCCGACGCTCAGCACATAGAAGACCGGCGTGAAGATCAGGCCGAAGAGGGTGACACCCAGCATGCCGGCGAACACCGCGGTGCCCAGCGACTGGCGCATCTCGGCACCGGCGCCCTCGCTGATCACCAACGGCACCACGCCCAGGATGAAGGCGAGCGAGGTCATGAGGATGGGCCGGAGCCGGGTCTTGGCGGCGGTCACGGCGGCGTCGTAGCGGTTCATGCCCTGCTCGTGCGCCTGCTTGGCGAACTCCACGATCAGAATGGCGTTCTTGGCCGCGAGGCCCACCAGCACCACGAGGCCGATCTCGACCAGGACGTTGCGGTCGAGCCCGCGGATGTTGACGCCGATCATGGCCGCCAGGATGCACATCGGCACGATCAGGATGACGGCGAGCGGCAGCAGCCAGCTCTCGTAGAGCGCCGCCAGCAGCAGGAACACGAACAGCACGGCCAGGCCAAAGGCCAGGATGGCGGTATTGCCGGCGAGCTTCTCCTGCAGCGCGATCTCCGTCCATTCGAAGTCGAAGCCCGAGGGCAGCACCTTGGCGGCCAGTGCCTCCATGGTGGCGATGCCCTGGCCCGAGGAATAACCGCGCTGCAGGGCCACCTGGACCTCCGCCGCCGGATAGAGGTTGTAGCGCGCCACGCGGTAGGGGCCGGTGGTGTCGTTGAAGGTCGCGACCGAACCGATCGGCACCATCTCGCCGCTGACGCTGCGGGTCTTGAGATTGGCGACGTCGCGCAAGGTCAGGCGGTAGGGATTGTCGGCCTGGGCGGTGACGCGATAGGTGCGGCCGAGGATGTTGAAGTCGTTGACGAAGGCAGAGCCCATGTAGATCGACAGGGTCTGGAAGACGAAGCTGATCGGCACGCCCAGCTGCTCGGCCTTGGTGCGGTCGATGTCGGCCCAGATCTGCGGCGTGCGCGTGCTGAACAGGGTGAAGGCCTGGGTGAGGCCGGGCGCCTGTCCGGCGGCGCCGGCCAGTGCCCAGGTGGCGCCTTCGAGGGCCGGCAGGCCACGCGCGGCGCGATCCTGGACGTAGCCTTTCAGGCCGCCGCCGGTGCCGATGCCGGGCACCGAGGGCGGCTCGAGCACGAACACGAAGGCCTCGCGCAGCCCGAACATGCGCCCGCGCAGTTCGGCCAGGATCATGTCCTTGGTGATGCCCGGCCGCTCGGCGAAGGGCTTCAGGGTCACGAAAACCACGCCGGTATTGGGCGCGTTGGTGAAGGTGGCGCCATCGAGGCCGACGAAGGCCACCGCATCCTTGACGCCCGGCTGCGACACGATGATGTCGGTGGCCTGGCGGATCAGCGCATCGGTGCGCTCGAGCGTGGCGCCGGCCGGGAGCTGCATGGCGGCGATCAGGTAGGAGCGGTCCAGCTGCGGCACCAGGCCGGTCGGCGTCGAGGCCAGGCGATTCTGCGTCAGCGCCAGCAGGCCGGCATAGATCACCAGCATGATGAAGCTCATGCGGATCAGGCGTGCCGTCGCACGGCCGTAGAAATTCGCCAGCCCTTCGAAGCCGCGATTGAAGTGGCCGAAGAACCAGTTGACCGGCCACATCGCCCGGTCGAGCAGGCCGGGCTTGCCCTTCTCGACGTGCGACAGCGCATGGGTCTTGAGCAGCAGGGCGGCCATCGCGGGCGACAGCGTCAGCGACACGAAGGCCGAGATCGCCGTCGAGGCGGCGATGGTGATGGCGAACTGCTTGTAGAAGGTGCCCTGCAGGCCGGTGATGAAGGCGGTCGGCAGGAACACCGCGATCAGGACCAGCGAGATGGCGATCAGCGCGCCGCCGACCTCGTCCATGGTCTTGTGCGCCGCCTCCTTGGGCGACATGCCCTGGGTCAGGTAGCGCTCGACGTTCTCGACCACGACGATGGCGTCGTCGACCACGATGCCGATCGCCAGCACCAGGCCGAACAGCGACAGGGTATTGAACGAGACGCCGACCGCCGACATCACGGCGAAGGCGCCGATCAGCGACACGGGGATGGCGAGGATGGGGATGATCGCGGCCCGCCAGGTCTGCAGGAACAGGATCACCACGATCACGACCAGGATCAGCGCCTCGAACAGCGTCGTGATGACCGCGTCGACCGAGGCCTGGATGAACTCCGTCGGGTTGTAGACGACGGAATAGCCGATGCCGGCCGGGAAGTTCTTCTTCAGCCGCTCCATCTCGGCGATGATGGCGTCGGATGTCGCGAGCGCGTTCGAGCCGGGACGCTGGAAGATGCCGATCGCGGTGGCGTTCTTGTTGTTGAGATAGGCGTTCAGCGTGTAGTCCTGCGCGCCCAGTTCGACACGGGCGACGTCGCGCAGCCGGGTCACCGAGCCGTCGGGCTCGGCGCGGATGACGATGTTCTCGAACTGCTCCGGCGCGCTCAGGCGCCCCAGCGTCTGCACCGACAGCGTGAAAGCGCCGGGCGACACGGCAGGCGCCTGGTTGATGGCGCCGGCGGCGACCTGCAGGTTGGCGGCGCGCAACGCCAGGACGACCTCGCCGGCGGTCAGGTTGCGCGAGGCGACGCGCGCCGGGTCGAGCCAGACACGCATAGAATAGTCGCGCGCGCCGAAGATCAGCACGTTGCCGACGCCATCGACGCGACTGAGCACGTCCTTCACATAGAGCGTCGCGTAATTGGAGATGTACTGCTGGTCGCGCGAGCCGTCGGGCGAGATCATGTGCACGACCATCATCAGGTCGGGCGAGGCCTTGCGCACCACGATGCCGAGGCGCTGCACGTCCTCGGGCAGGCGCGGCTGGGCGACGGCGACCCGGTTCTGCACCAGCACCTGGGCCTGGTCGATATTGACGCCGGGCTTGAACACGACGTTGATCGACAGCCGCCCGTCGCCGGTCGACTGCGAGCTGATGTAGAGCATGTCGTCGACGCCGTTGATCTCCTGCTCGAGCGGCGTGGCGACGGTCTCGGCGATGACCTCGGCCGAGGCGCCAGGGTAGGTCGCGGTGACGTTGACCGTGGGCGGGGCGATTTCGGGATATTCGGCGACCGCCAGGCCGCGCTGGGCGATGAAGCCCACGATCACGATGATGACGGACAGGACCGATGCGAAGATCGGCCGGTCGATGAAGAAGTGCGAGAGCCGGATCATCGGCTAGTTTGCCTTGGCGACGATCTCGCCCTTCTGCGGCACCACCTTGACGCCCGGCCTCACCATCGGGTTGGCCAGCCCGTCGAGCACCACCTTGTCGGTTGCGGTGATCCCGCTGCGCACGACGCGCAGCCCGTCGACCAGCGGCCCGAGCACCACGGGCTTGCCCTGCACGACGTTTTCGGGCCCGACCGTGAACACGATCTTGCGCGCCTGGTCGGAGATCACCGACGAATCGGGGATCAGCAGGGCGTCGTACTCGCCACCGAACAGTTGCAGGCGGCCGAAGATGCCGGGGGTCAGCAGCTGGTCCTTGTTCTCGACAATGGCGCGGGCGCGGATGGTGCCGGAGCGGGTGCCCAGCGTGTTGTCGACGAAGTCGATCCGGCCGGTGCGTTTCCACTCGGTCTCGTCGGAGAGGCGGATGCGGACCGGAATGACGGTATCGCCGCGCTCCGACGGCCTCGAGCCGGACAGGAACAGGCGCTGGTAGCGAATGTAGTCCGATTCGGAGATATCGAACACGAAGCGGATCGGGTCGAGGGTGACGATGGTGGCGAGCAGGGTGGCGCCGGTCTGGCCGCCGGAGACCAGGTTGCCGGCGTCGACCTTGCGGTCGGAGATGCGGCCGGCCAGCGGTGCGCGCACGTCGGCCCACTCGAGATTGAGCTCGGCCGTTTTCTCACCGGCCTCGGCCGCTTTCTGCTGGGCGCGCGCGACGTTGAGGTTGGCCTTGCGCTGGTCGTGCTCCTGGTCGGTGATGGTGCGCGACTTGATCAGCGTGGCGCTGCGCTCGACCTGGTTTTCGGCCAGCTCGACCTGCGCCTTGGTGCGCGCGACTTCCGCCGCCGCGCTCTCGACGGCGATCTCGAAGGGCCGCTTGTCGATGGTGAACAGCAGGTCGCCGACATTGACGAGCTGGCCATCGCGGAAATTCAGCTTGTCGATGAAGCCGGAAACGCGTGCCCTCACCTCGACCGAGGCGACGGGCTCGAAGCGGCCGGAGTATTCGTCCCACTGCGTGACGCGCTTGGCGAGCGGCTCGGCGACGCCGACCGGCATCGCGGGCGGGCCGCCCTGAGCCAAGGCCGGCGTGGCGGCAAGGGCAAGGGCGGTGGCGAAGAAGAGTTGGCGGAAAATGGACAACGGAACTCCCCCGCGACTCATTCTGCGTCGCTGGGTGGAGATGTGGTTCCGCCTGCAGGCTCTGTCAATTGCCGATGCGGTAAACGTATGTTTTAGGGAGTCACCTGGCAGTGACTGGCGCGCAATCATCGTGCCATCAGCCATGGCCGCGGCGCCACGATGCTAGCAAAATGCCAGCATGGTTGAACAATCCAGTCTTGCGGTGATCGTCAATCGCGCCGCCAACAAAGGTGGAGCCGGGCGACGCTGGCCAGCGATCAACGCTCAGTTAAAGACACATCTCGGATTATTTCAGCCGCTGTTCACCGAAGCGCCCGGTCATGCCGCCGCGCTCGCGCGCGATGCGCTGTCGCGCGGCGCCCGTCGCGTGGTGGTGGTGGGTGGCGACGGCACCGCGAACGAGGTGCTGAACGGCCTGCTCGATTCCTCGGGCCGCCTGATAGCGCCCGACGCGGTCCTCTGCCCGGTGCCGGCTGGCACCGCCAATGAACTTTGCCGGGCGCTCGGCCATCTTGAGGATCCCCTGCGCGCCTACGCGGCCGCCGCCGGCCGCGGCAGCCGGTCGGTCGATCTGCTGCGCGTCCGCTGCGTCGATCTTGCCGGTCATCGGGTCGAGCGCTTCGGCTATCTCATCGTGTCGCTGGGCGCGGCGGCCACCATCAGCTATCGCACCTCGCGGTCGGCCTGGCTGAAGAGACTGGGCGAGATAGCCTATCTCCTGATGACGCCGGTCGTGACCCTGGGCTACCGCCACCGCGATATCGCCATCGCGATCGACGGTGGCGCGCCGCAAACCCGGCGGCTGTTCACGGCGATGGTTGCCAATACCGAGAATGGCGGCGGCGGCATGAGACTGATGCCGGGCGCCAAATTTGACGACGGCATCCTCGACCTGATCGAGATGGGCGACATCTCGCGGCTGGGCGTGCTGCTGGACGTCATGCCCAAGCTTTATAGCGGTGCGCACGTTGGCCATCCCAAGGTGCGGGTGAGCCAGGGCACGTCGTTTCGTTTCGAATCCGAAGTAGAAACCCTGGTCGATCTCGACGGCGAAACGGTCGGCCGCCTGCCGCTGGACGTCTCGGTCCTGCCGCGCGCCTTTTTGGTCGGCGCGCCCTGAGGGGAACCCCCGGCCTCGGACAGCGTTCACGGGGAAGGAGGAATTTCATCATGCACGCTATTCGTTTGCTTCTCGTGTCGGCGCTCTGTGCCGGCCTCGCGTCGCCAGCCTGGGCCGACAACGACAAGAACAAGGGCAAAGGAAACGACAACAACCGCGGCCAAAGCCAAAACGACAACAACCGTGGCCAGGGCCAGGGCCAGAATCAGAACCAGGGCAACCGCATCGACACCGGACCGGCCGGCACGCCGACGCGGGTCGTCGTGACCGACCGCGACCGGACCACCGTATACACCTACTACCGGACCGAGTTCACGAGCGGCAATTGCCCGCCGGGCCTCGCCAAAAAGAACAACGGCTGCCTGCCGCCGGGCCAGGCCAAGAAGCTCTGGGGTGTCGGCCAGCCCTTGCCGCCGACCGTCGTCTACTATCCGTTGCCGCAGCCGTTGATGGTTCAGCTCGCCCCGCCGCCGCCCGGGTACGACTACGTCCGGATCGACGACGACGTGGTGCTGATGAATCGTGACACGCGGCTGGTGACCGAGATCATCAGCAATCTCGCCCAGTTGATGAACTGAGGCCGGGACCGGATGGCCCACTTCCGCCTAATGGCGGAAGTGGCGCACCCCGGTGAAGACCATGGCGAGGCCGGCATTGTCCGCGGCCTCGATCACTTCCTTGTCGCGCATCGAACCGCCGGGCTGGATGATGGCGGTGGCGCCCGCTTCGGCGGCGGCCAGCAGGCCGTCGGCGAAGGGGAAGAAGGCATCGGACGCGACCACGCTGCCGACGGCCGGGCTCACCTTCAGCCCCGCCGTTTCGCCCGCCTCGGCGGCGCGGATGGCGGCGATGCGCGAGGAATCGCGGCGATTCATCTGCCCCGCGCCGACACCCACCGTGGCGCCATCCTTGGCATAGACGATGGCGTTCGATTTTACGTGTTTGCAGACGGTGAAGGCGAACAGCAGATCATCGAGTTCCTGCGCGGTCGGCGCGCGCTTGGTCACGACCTTGAGATCGGCCTTCTTCAGATGGCCGTTGTCGCGACTCTGGAACAGGTAGCCGCCGGCCACGCTCTTGATCGTCATGCCGGGTGACATCGGATCGGGGAGCGTGCCGGCCAGCAGCACGCGCACGTTCTTCTTGGTGGCGAGGATGGCCAGCGCCTCAGGCGTCGCGTCGGGCGCGATCACGACTTCGAGGAAAAGCTTGGCCAGGTCGGCGGCCGTCTTGGCTTCGAGTGTGCGGTTGACCGCGACGATGCCGCCGAAGATCGACACGGGATCGCAGGCATAGGCTTTCAGGTAGGCGGCGTACTGGTCCTTGTCGACGGCGACACCACAGGGATTGGCGTGCTTCACCACGACGATGGCCGATTCGGAAAATTCGGCGACGCATTCGTAGGCCGCTTCGGTGTCGCCGATGTTGTTGTAGGAAAGCTCCTTGCCCTGGACCATGCGCGCGGTGGCAACGCCCGGCCGCTTGCTGCCGTCCGAGTAGAAGGCGGCCTGCTGATGCGGGTTCTCGCCGTAGCGCAGCGTCTGCACGCGCTCGGCCGCGATCGTCAGCCGCTCGGGGAAAGTGTCGTTCTCCTGCTTGGCGAACCAGGAAGCGATGGCCGAATCGTAAGACGCCGTGCGATTAAAAGCCTTGGCGGCGAGCTTGCGGCGCAGTGCCAGCGTCGTGGCGCCCTTGTTGGCCTTGAGTTCGTCGAGCACCGCCGCGTAGTCCTTCGGATCGACGACGATGGTGACGAAGTCGTGGTTCTTGGCGGAAGCGCGGATCAGCGCCGGGCCTCCGATGTCGATGTTTTCGACGCAGGTCGGGAAGTCGGCGCCGCGCGCCACCGTGGCCTCGAACGGATAAAGGTTCACCACCACGAGATCGATACCGGCGATCTTGTGATCGTCCATCGCCTTCTTGTGTCCGGCATCGGTGCGCCGCGCCAGGATGCCGCCATGGATCGCGGGCTGCAGGGTCTTTACCCGCCCGTCCATGATCTCGGGAAAGCCGGTGTGATCGCTCACCTCGACGACCTTCAGGCCAGCGTCGCGCAGCGACTTGGCCGAGCCGCCGGTCGAGAGGATTTCGACCCCGTGAGCCGCCAGCGCCTTACCGAGTTCGACCAGGCCCTCCTTGTCGGAGACGGAGATCAGGGCGCGCTGGATGCGGGCGAGATCGGGGGTGGGCGAGGGCACGTAGGAGGGGCTTGCGGACATGGGCGCCCTTTTAGCTTGCAGGCCGGTGGGTTGTAAGGCGGCGCTTTTACGCGTCCACGCCTTCCAGGACGCGGACCTTAAAACCGTCGGACTGCAGGGCGGCCAAAAGCTCGCCGACATGGGCGCGGTCGCGGGTTTCGACGGTGACGTCGAGCTCGGTGGCCTTGGCGACCACGCCGAAAAGCCGCTGGTGCAGCACTTCCACGATGTTGCCGCCGGCGCCACCGATCAGGCCGGCGACCCGGGCGAGCTGGCCGGGGGCATCGCCGATCATGAGCCGGAGCCGCACGATCCTTCCATCGCGCACCAGCCCGCGCAACAGGACCGAGGCCAGCAGGCGGGTGTCGATGTTGCCGCCGCACAGCACGAGGCCAACCTTGCGGCCGGTGAAATGCTGCGGATAGGCGAGTAGGGCGGCGAGGCCAGCGGCACCCGCGCCCTCGGCCACCGTCTTCTCGACCTCGAGGAACAGCGCGATGGCGCGTTCGATCGCCACCTCGTCGACCGCCAACACGCGATCGAGCAGGGCGCGCGCGATGGCGAGCGGCGCCTGGCCGATGTCGCGCACGGCGATGCCTTCGGCGATGGTGTCGCCACCCACCGTCACCTGCTCGCCAGCCAGAAGCTGGCGCATCGCCGAATAGCCGGCCGATTCGACGCCGATCACTTTTAGATCGGGTTTCAGGCCGCGCGCCGCGATGGCGCAGCCGGCGATCATGCCGCCGCCGCCCACCGGGACCACCAGCGTGTCGAGCTCGGGCACATCCTGCAGCATTTCCAGCGCGATCGTGCCCTGGCCCGCGATCACACGGGCATCGTCATAGGGATGAACGAACACCAGCTTTTCGGCGTCGGCGATCCGGTGCGCTTCGGTGGCGGCCTCGGCCAGCGTGTCACCCAGCAGCACGACCCGCGCACCATGGTCGCGCGTGTGCTTCACCTTGGTGTTGGGCGTGAAGGAGGGCATGACGATCGTGGCCGGAATGCCGAGGCGCCCGGCGTGATAGGCCACGCCCTGGGCGTGGTTGCCGGCCGACATGGCGATGACGCCACGCTTGCGCTCCTCGTCGGTGAGTTGCAACAGCGTGTTGAGCGCGCCGCGCTCCTTGAACGAGGCGGTGAACTGCAGATTCTCGAATTTTATCCAGACATCGGCGTGGGCGATGCGCGACAGGGTCTCGCTGCGCAGGCAGGGCGTATGGACGACCGCGCCCTTGATCCGCGCAGCGGCGGCGCGCACGTCGGCCAGGGAGACGGGAAGGGTAACGGCTGCGGGGCTGGTCATGGTTGGTCAGTAACCGTCGCGGCACAGCGTCTGGAGCTGCGCCAAGGAAATCGAGTCGATGTCGAGGGCGGTGAGAAGGTCGTTCTCGGCCGTGAAGTCCCGCCCGTACATCGCCGAGAAAAGCTGGATGCCGGCTTCGTGCAGCATGGCGGGGCGGCCTGCGAGGCGACCGAGCCTTGTAGTCGCGACCAGGCCAAAGGGCACGTCCTCGGTGACATAGCGACTGTCGGCGGTTGCCGGGCCGGCGCCGCCCTTGCCGGCGGCATGCATCGCCTGGTGCATCTGTGAAGCGGAGCCGACGGACACATGAAACGACAGGTGGAGGTGCTGAAAGATCGTGCGGACTTCCAGACCAAGGGCTGTCGCAATGGCGAGGCGCTCACGGTCGAGGTCCTCGAGCAGGCGGCCGATATTCGGCGTCACGTTCTCGGCCTGTCCCCACGTCTCGCCGCGTTCCATACGCGTCATGTTGCCGAGCGCAATGCCCATGTGAGTCTGCGGATTGAGATTGCTGAGTGCGATCGCCAGCAGGCTTTGCCGATCGACGAGGCGGCCGCCGAACAGCGATTGGCAAGTGGCGAGGCCGCTAGCGCTCTGCGCCGCCGGTAGCGTGGCGAGATCGACCCGCTGGCGCACCGTGTTCACCTGGACCCTGGCGGCGCCGGTCTTTCGGCCGCTCACCAGGGTGGTGCCCCAGGCCACGATCGGGACCGCGACGCGCCTGGCGGCCAGCAGTCGCGACAGGTAGAGCGCGCCGAACGAGGCGTGCGAGCTCACGATCACAGTTTGCGCCGGCGCGATGTACGGCGCGATCCGGTCGAACACGTGCTTGTGACCGTAGGCCGGCAAGGCGATCAGGATCACCGCGGCGCTGGCGACGAGTTCTTCTGCGCTCTTGGCTATCGCCGGCCTGAACGTTCCTTCGATGGCGCCGGCCGCGACAAGCGGCTCACCTGCCGACAGGGCCTTGGTCCGTTCGCCTGACGGCGACCACAGAGTAGCCTTGTGCCCCTCGCGTTCGAGAAACGCCGCCATTCCGAACGCGATCGAGCCCGCGCCGACGATGCCAACTTTCATTCTCTAGATCCTCTACGCCAGACGGCGGTCGAGCCAGTCGCGGGTGCGATACCAGGCGCCGATCAACGGCAGGTACATCGAAGGATCGCCGTTGTAGAGCGGATGCTCGGGGAACTCGCGGCCGTCGAAGGCATTGACCGGCGCGTTGGAGCCGCCGGCGATCTTCTTTGCGGTCTGCGTCCCGAGATAGGTCATCATCGCGACCCCGCTGCCGTTGCAGGCGAGCAGATAGTGCATGCCGTCGTCCTGGCCCATGTGCGACATCGAATCGAGCGCGAAGGCGACGTTGCCTGTCCAGGCGTGAGTGATGCGCACGCCCTCGAGCTGCGGGAAGCGGTCGATCATGTACTGGTACAGGATCGGCGCGCTCACTTCCGGCGGCGCCGCCGTGAAGCGGGCGCGGCCGCCGAAGATCATGTGCTTGCCGTCGGGCGAGGGCCGGTAATAGGTCAGCACGCGCTTGGTGTCGCCGATCGAGCGCTGCAGCGGGATCAGTTCCGTCGCCGGCATCGGCAGCTCTTCGGTGGCGATGATGTGGCTCGCCACCGGCACGACACGCATCTTCAGCTTCGGCGTCAGGTCGCCGGTGTAGCCGTTGGTCGCGATCACGACCTCTCGGCAGGCGATCGGCCCCTTGGCCGTGAGGACGCGCCAGCCGCTGCCCGTTTTCCCGCTACCGGTCTTCTCGATGCGTTCGGCCTCGACATTGCCGCACAGGATCGCACCCTGCTTGTGCGCGGCTTCGAGCAGGCCCTTGTAGTAGCGCGCGGGATGGAGATTGCCGCCGCTCTTCACATACATGCCGCCGTAGTAGTAGTCGGACGCCATCATCTCGCGCACGCGCTCGCGCGGGATCATTTCCGCGCCGACATTGGCGTATTTGTTGAACATATCGACCTTGCGCGCCTGGTCGTCATAGTGCTTGGGCGTCCAGGCACCGGTGAAGCGGCCGGTGGTGATCAGCCCGCAATCGATCCCTTCGCGCGCGATGATATCGATCAGGGTCTGCAGCGAATCGGCCCCGCTGCCCAGGAACGCCGCCTTGTTCGCTTCGAACTCCGCCTCGACCTTGGGGTTCTTGCCGCCAAGCCCCTTGGCGACATTGGTGCCGCCCGAGAGCATGCCGCCGTTGCGCGTCGAGGCGCCGATGCCGAACACGCCGCGCTCCAGCACCACGCAATCGATGCCGTTGCGCCGGAGCTCCAGCGCCATCGACAGGCCGCCATAGCCTGCGCCCACGATCACCACGTCGGTCCTCGCCGGCGGATCGACGCTCAGCGCATTGTTGGGCGTCCACGCCTCCCACCACCACGGTTGGGCCTTGAACGCGGGGTGGAAGATGTCGGTACGCATCAGAAGTCCGTCACTTTGCCGTTGAATTGCCAGTCGCCGTAACGCGTCGGCTCGGGGCCCGGCGGGCCGCCGATCTCCTCGACCTTCTTCGGCTTCTCGGACGGGATGGGTGCGGTTGGCTCCGCCTTGGCGGGCTCGGCCTCGGAAAGCTGGAGTGGGGTGGGCTTCTTGGGTTCGGTCATGCCGGCATGATGCCCCCGGACGCCTTGATTCGCCACAGTTGGCAACCATCTTTCCGGCATGAACTACTTCAAGACGGCTCTCCTTCTCGCGGCCCTCACCGGCTTCGTCTTGGTGGCGGGCTATCTGCTGGGCGGCCAATCCGGCCTCGTCATTGCCCTGGTCGCGGCCATGGGCATGAACCTGTTCGCCTACTGGAACAGCGACAAGATGGTGTTGCGCATGAGCAACGCGCAGGAGGTCGGCCCCAACGAGGCGCCCGAGCTCTACGGCATCGTCCAGGAGCTGGCGCAGCGCGCCGGCCTGCCGATGCCGCGCGTCTACGTGATCGACGAGGAACAGCCCAACGCCTTCGCCACCGGCCGCAATCCCGAGAACGCCGCGGTCGCGGCCACCACGGGTCTCTTGCGCCATCTCAGCCGCGAGGAGGTCGCGGGCGTCATGGCGCATGAGCTGAGCCACGTCCGCCACCGCGACACACTGATCATGACCATCGCCGCCACGCTCTCCGGCGCCATCGGCATGCTGGCGAGCTTCGGCGGCATGATGGGTGGCGGTCGCGATTCCGAGGGCCGGCCGCTGGTCAATCCGATCGTGGCCATCGCCGCCATGATCCTGGCGCCGCTTGCCGCCGCGCTGGTCCAGATGGCGATCAGCCGCGGCCGCGAATACGAGGCCGATCGCATGGGCGCGGAGATCTCCGGCCAGCCGCTGTGGCTCGCCTCGGCGCTGGCCAAGCTGCACGCCGGCACCCAGCAGATCCCCAACCGGGCGGCCGAAGCCAATCCGGCGACGGCGCACATGTATATCGCCAACCCGCTTTCCGCCGGCGGCCTGCGCAGCCTGTTCTCGACCCATCCGCCGATGGAGGAACGCATCGCGCGGCTGGAGGCGATGGCGGGTCAGATGGGCAGCAGCTATCGCGCCGCGCCGGCGGCGAACACCAACCCGTGGACCGCGCCGGTCCCGAAGGCGCCGCGCCGCGGGCCGTGGGGCTGAGCTGTTAGCCGTTGTCAGGCGGCATCACATTTGATGTCGGCTCAGGTACGTCCACTGTTCCCACACCAAGCAGCTTCTGCGCTTCGGTGGGATCCATCGTGACGCCTTCGACGTCGCCAAGGCGTCTGTTCATCATTCGCGTACGAGTACCCAACTCATCCACAGTCCTTAAAGAAGTCTCAAGTTGGTTTTGTAGCTTTGTAACAACGCCTCCGTACTTTCCAAATTCCGTCTTAACGGCGCTAAGTACGTTCCACACCTCTGCAGAGCGCTTTTGAACCGCAACTGCACGAAGCGCCATCCGGAAGGCAGATAGCATCGCCAGGAGTGTTGTAGGACCGGCAATTGCGACGCGATGCTTCTCCAACAGACTTTCCGCCAGACCCGGCCTCCGGATTGCTTCGGCATACAGTCCTTCCGTAGGCAGAAAGAGTATAGCGATATCGGTTGTTTGCGGTGGGTTCACATACTTGTCGCCGATGTCTTTGGCAAAAAGCCGCACGCGCGATTCAAGATTGGCTTCGGCTACCGCAATAGCCTCAAGATCGGTCCTATCGGCAGCGTCCCGAAGTCTCTCATAATCTTCGATGGGGAATTTTGAATCAATTGGCAGGAGTACGTCATCGTCGGCTTCAGTACCGGGCAATCGGAGTGCGAATTCCACTCTCTCTTGGCTATTCTTTTTGACTTGGGCATTTGTGATGTATTGGCTTGGCGAAAAAATCTGCTCCATTAGTGCGCCAAGTTGCACTTCGCCATAGACACCTCGCGTCTTCACGTTGGCCAGGACGCGCTTCAAGTCGCCAACGCCATCCGCCAGCTTTTGCATTTCGCCAAGACCGCGATGGACCTGTTCAAGCTGATCGCTAACGAGCTTGAAGGACGAAGTGAGCCGCTCCTGCAATGTTTTCTGCAGTTGCTCGTCCACTGTTTTTCGAATCTCTTCAAGTTTATCGATGTTGCTCTGTTGTAGGCCGTTAAGGCGTTCTTCCACCGCCAACTTTAACGCGTCAGCTGCCTCTTGGTGCTTCTGTGTAAGTTGCAGCATCGTCTGGTCAACGGCACCCAGTCTTTCTTTCTGATGCTCGCTCATTTGATTGATGGTGATGGTGAGCGCTTCTCCTAGACGCTTAAAGATGCCACCGATTTCCTCACGTAGGTCGACGCTCGATTTGGCGGATGCCTCTGCTGTTTGCCCGAGCTTCGTATCGATCGCCAAACCGAGGGCCGTGTGTTTTTCTTCCAAGGTCTTGGTTAGGTTGGTCATCCCATTGTTTAGCCCTTCGCTTGCGGCGGCTAGACGCTGGCTAAAACCTTCAAACTGAAGTTCCTGCGCGGCCCGTTGCTCAGCAGCGACACCCAGAACACCTTCTTGCAACTTCTGAACGCTAGTGGCGACTTCTTCGCGAAGTTCTCGTCCAGCTTTTGCTTGTGCCTCCGCTTGGTCATCCAGGCGCTTAGATATTGTTTCTCGAAGTTTCTCTCGATTGGCGTCGGCTTCGTTCGCCATACGGGTCAGTTCAATATCTAACTTCGCGTTGATCTCCTCGCGAAATTTTTTCAGTTCGTCCAACGTTTCTAACCGGAAATCACGCAGACTCGTCCCGAGCTCTTGGCGTTGCCCGCGAGTTTCGTTCTCGATTACTTGGCGGATACGATCGCCCTCCGCTCTGAGTAGATCGGCATATCGTTCCTCTGAAGGAGTAGACGTCGATGGTCTTCGCCCTAAAACAAGCGATATGACAATTGCCGCTATGATGGCGACCGTTGCCACTAGGCCGGCGCCTATCCAAAGGATTGTTTCAGACAAGAACTTCCCCAGAGTGATTTGAAGGCCACAGATTAGCGCCACGGCCCCGGCATCGCTTAGCAACATCTTTCCAATACTGGGGAGAAACCGCAGAAAATTGGCCGCCTCGACAAGTCGGTTGGCGCCGGTTAAGTCAGCGCAAATGCCCCCTCTTCACGATCCAGACGTCTGGCTGTTCGACCTCGACAACACGCTCTATCCGGCGCGCTGCAACCTGTTCGCCCAGATCGACGTCCGCATCGGCCGCTATATTTCCGACTGGCTGAAAGTCACGCCGGAAGAGGCGCGGATCGTGCAGAAGCAGTACTGGAAAGACCACGGCACTTCGATGCGCGGGATGATGACCCTGCACGGCGTCGACCCCAAGCACTACCTCGACTATGTCCACGACATCGACTACTCGCCGGTGCCGCACGCGCCCGAGCTCGAAGCGTCCCTGGCCAGGCTGCCGGGCCGCAAGCTGATCTTCACGGCCGGTGACGTGCCGCATGCCGAGCGCGTCATGGAGAAGCTCGGCATCGCCCACCACTTCGAGGCGATCTTCGACATCGTCGCGGGCGACTACTGGCCCAAGCCGCACCGCCAGATCTATGACGAGCTGGTGCGGCGGCACGATGTCGATCCGACGCGCGCGGCTTTCGCCGACGATATCGCCGTCAACCTGAAGCCCGCCGCCGACATGGGCATGCGCACCATCTGGATTCGCACCGATGAGAGCGTGTCGCGCGCGGCCGGCCTCGATCTCGACCATATCCACCACCAGACCGACGACCTCGCGACATGGCTCGCCGACTGGGTGGCGGAACGGAACACGACGGAGAAAAAAGCGTGAAGATTCTCATTCTCGGCGCCGGCGCGGTCGGCGGCTATTGGGGTGCGCGGCTGCATCAGTGCGGCGCCGACGTCACCTTCCTGCTGCGCGAGAAGCGCGCCGAGAAGGTGCGGAAGGAAGGCCTGGTCGTCAAAAGCCCCAAGGGTGACGCGGTCGTCCCGGCAAAAGTCGTGACCGAGGGCAGCGAGGGTGGGCCCTACGACATCGTCGTGCTGGCCTGTAAGGCCTACGACCTCGACTCGGCGATGGAGTCGCTCGCGCCGGCCGTCGGCAACAGCACCACCATCGTGCCGATGCTGAACGGCCACGCCCATTTCGCCACGCTCGACGCGAAGTTCGGCGCGGCCAGGGTGGCCGGCGGCCTCGCCCGCATCTCGGGCATGCTGGGGCCCAACGGCGAAATCCTGCACTCGGGTGCGTCGGGCGTGTCCTTCGGCGAGCGCGACGGCAAGCCTGCGCGGGCCTCGCTCGTGGCGCTCGAGGCGGCCTGCAAGAAGGCCGGCATCGAGGGCGGCATCAATGCCAACATCAACCAGGATCTCTGGGACAAGTGGATCATGCTGGCCACCATCGCCGGAATGTGCGCCTCGATGCGCGGCACCGTCGGTGACATCATGGAGACCGAGGACGGTGCGGCCATCGTTCTGGAAACGCTGGACGAGAGTTCTAAGGTCGCCACGGCCGAAGGCCATGCGCCCAGCGACAAGGTCCTGGCCGGCCTGAAAACCATGCTGACGACCAAGGGCTCGAAGGCCGTGGCGTCGATCCTGGGCGACATGGAAAAGAGCGGTGCGGCCGAGGGCAAGCAGATCGTGGGCGACATGCTGGGGCGGGCCCGCAAGCATGGCATCGCCGCGCCCAACCTGCGCTTCGCCTATGCGCATCTCCAGACCTACGAGGCGCGCCGCGCGCGGGGCGGTCTCAAGTGAAAATCCTGATCCTCGGCGCCGGCGCGATCGGCGGCTATGTCGGTGGCCGGCTGCACCAGAGCGGCGCCGACGTGACGTTCCTCGTGCGCGACCAGCGGAACGAAGCGCTGAAGCGCGACGGCTTGGTCATCAAGAGCACCAAGGGCGACATCACCCAGAAGGTGAAGACCGTCACCAAGGCGAGCGACGGCGGGCCCTATGATCTCGTGCTGCTGACCTGCAAGGCCTACGATCTCGACTCGGCGATCGACGCCATCGCGCCGGCGATCGGCGCCGGCACCACGATCGTGCCGCTGCTGAACGGCATGCGCCATCTCGATACGCTCGACGCCCGTTTTGGCGCGGGCAAGGTGGTGGGTGGCCTCGCCCGCGTCGGCGTCGCCATGAACGGCAAGGGCGAAATCCTGCACACCAGCCCCTTCGCCGCGATCTCCTTCGGCGAGCGCGATGGCAAGCCTGCGCGCGCGGCGCTGGCCGAACTCGATGCTGCGATCAAGAAGTCGGGCATCGACG
The DNA here is from genome assembly GCA_052386855.1 of Reyranella sp. Lineage (GTDB taxonomy): Bacteria > Pseudomonadota > Alphaproteobacteria > Reyranellales > Reyranellaceae > Reyranella. The sequence goes on along the minus strand of JBQTJT010000046.1, from coordinate 57,833 downwards.
GCGGGCTTAACCCGCACATCGTCCAGGACCTCTGGGACAAATGGATCATGCTGTGCTCGCTGGCGGCGATGTGCTGCCTGATGCGCGGCGCCTCGGGCGATATCCTCGAAGCCGACGAAGGCCAGGCGATCGTGCTGGAGACGGTCGACGAGGGCCGCAAGGTCGCAGCCGCGGCAGGTCATGATCCCGGCGAGAAGGGCATCGCCACCATCCGTTCGTTCCTGACGGTGAAGGGCTCGAAGTTCACGGCCTCCATGCTGCACGACCTCGAGAAGGGCGCGATGGTCGAAGCCGACCATGTGGTGGGCGACATGATCGCGCGGGCGAAGAAAGCGGGAATTGCCACGCCCAACCTGCGCCTGGCCTATGCCCATCTGCAGGTCTACCTGGCGCAGCGGGCCCGCGGTGTCGCGCCGTAGGTGCTGTAGGAATGCAACAGGATCGCGCAAGCAACCCAGCGGCGCATGCGGTATCTCTAGTGTCGGACTCTCAATCTACCAGCAGTGTGAGAGGTCTAGATGTCAAAGGTAGAGAAGGCGATCCGAGACCTATGGAAGGAGCAGGATATTCCATGGACGAAGCGACATCGTGCCGGCATCTCAGTCCCTGCAATAGTAGCGAACAGTAGTCGGCGAAACCACGCAGACAGAATCGCCGCGCTCGACGCGTGGCTCCTAATCTATGACGAGTTCGTATCTTGGTTTGTCTGCCTTGATGCAATTCTCTTAGCCACACTTAACCGGTCTCGAAACAACAGACGAGAAGAGGCGGCCGCCTATTTTCTTTTGACAGGTGCGATCCTATCTCAACTACTTGCGATACGATGCTTGGTCCTCTCAGGATTTGACGTGTCTGCACGACAAGTCCTCCGGTCCTTGGCGGAGTATTCTGACGTGTGGCAGCTAGTTGCCTTTAGGCCTGCGGTCGCAAAGGAATTCGTCAAAACCGAAGACGAAGAAGCGAGTAATGCTTTTTGGTATCGGCATCTTTCGAAGGGTAAAACCAAGAAGTTTCTAAACGCCTTGCGACAAATTCATGATTCAAGCGAGGCGAGAAGCTTAGCCGAATGGAGAGCGAGTGAAGAAAAAATGCTCTCGATGGCTGCGCACCCTTCTTCGAAAGCGTGCTTTGCTGCGATAACGGCTCCTGGTGCGAAAGATGATGATTACAGAGGCTCTTGGGGGGCTAAGACGGAAGCTTCAGTCCGCACTCTTACTTACGCAATCATTGCGATTGTGGAGATTCTACCTCTAAGCAAGCATCTTCTATTTTCCGGGGCAGGTCGTGGAAAACCGCTGGTGCGCTTCACGAAGAGCAACATCTTGCATCAGAGGTTCTCTAAAGGGCGCGAAGTACTGAACGGCCTTGTTGGATATCTGGTGGATCATCAAAAAGATGCAGATTTGACGCAATCGAGATCCGTCGCGCACTGGTTCGCTGATTCGCGAAATTCGGAATCCCCAGACGATAAGAAATGAAACTAATAGAGGTCGTCTCCGCCCTTAACCTGCGCATGGCCTATGTCCATCTGCAGGTCTACTTGGCGCTATGCGCTCCGGGGCAGTATCCGCAAGCCGACGCTCTAGTCACAAGTCGGAGCATCGAAAAGTCCTTATAAATTGGCAATTTATTGACTAATCGCATTGAAATTTCTGCGCGATTGTGATACAGTAAACAAACAGTGAGACATGAGCTTCCAAGAGTTCTTTCACTCATTGATCATCCAAATCGGCACGATCAAACGCGCTTTTCGCGCGCGCCAACCTCTGCTTGGCATCTAAGCAGCGCATCCATTTTGATGCGTCAAACAGGCCACAACTTGGGCCGTGGCTTTGTCACTAGGAGATTCCGAGAGACAAATTTTGATAAGGAATAAGAAAACATGAATATTCATATTCATCCAAAAGTACTAATCGTGCTGATTCTTATAGTAGCTACGCTACTTTAAGTTTGGTTCGTTTCGACTTGAGCAGGACATCTTAGATGTCCTGCTTATCTTTTCTTTTTGTCGGAGTAGCGAGAGCTGCAGGAACCGGATGATCAACATCAGCCTGATCAGGAGTGTCGTGACATACGACTTAGGATCGCCAGCGCTGGCCGACCATGAGGTTGGCGAAAGGGCGGCAGGCCTAGACTTGAAATGCCCACATGGCGGCCCTACCTCCTTGGTATGACTATCGAGGCTATCCTTTTGCTCGTGCCGCGACGGAACCATCCGATCGCGGAAGCGTAGTCCCCGAGCCGGTGTCCCGGCATCGGGGCACCAGGTCGCGTGTGCGACCAACCGATTTTCATTTTTGAAGTCTCCCCTCTTCAAGTCTCTAGGATCAGGAGCATCCAAGATGCCTGCTCTCGTGCGTAACCGTTCGGTTCCCAACATCGTCGTCAGCAACGCCGACTACGAGCGCCTGACCGATCTCGCTACTGCCTCCCTCGAGCGCCTGCCGGAAGTGGCCACCGAGCTGCTCGACGAAATGGACCGCGCCAGGATCGTCAGTGACGACAGCGTGCCGGCCAATGTCGTGCGCATGGGATCGACCGTGACCTTCCGGTCGGACGACGGCCGCGAGCTGACCGAGACGCTGGTCTATCCGGTCGACGAGGACAGCGACGCGCACAGGATCTCGGTGATGACGCCGGTGGGCGCGGCGCTGATCGGCCTGGCCGAGGGTCAGTCGATCTCGTGGATGGCGCGCGATGGCCGCAAGCATGAGCTCACGGTCGTGAAGGTAAGGCAGTAGCCTTTAGGGCTTGTAGCGCAGCAGGGCGGCGCCGAAACCGATGAAGACCAGGCCGCTGGCCCGGTTCAGTCGGCGCCGCCAGATGCCGTGCATCAGCCGGTCCGCGAGCTTGCGACCGCTCAACGCATAGATCGAATAGAAGAACAGTTCGACGCCCACGAAGGTCGCGACCATCAGCGCGAATTGCGGCCCCCAGGCGCGCGCGGGGTCGATGAACTGCGGGAAGAAGGCCGCAGCGAAAATCAGCAGCTTGGGATTGCTGATGCCGACCAGGAAGCCGTCCCGCAGCAGGGCGATGTTGGAAGTGCCGCTCGGCTGGGGCATGGAGACCGGCTCGACGGGCTCGCGCCAGAGCTGAATGCCGAGGTAGACGAGATACGCCGCGCCCGCGATCTTCAGCACATTGAAGGCATCCGGCAGCGCCAGCAGCAGCGCACTCAGCCCCGCGACGGAACCGATCAGCATCAGGACCAGCGCCGACAGACAGCCGACCATGCCGACGAAGGCCTGACCCAGGCCAAAGCGGATGCTGCGTGTCGTGACGTAGAGCACGTTCGGCCCCGGCGTGCAGGCGATCAGCACGACGGCCCCGAGATAGAGCCACCAGGTTTCGAGATTCACAGTGCCATCACTACTGCGCAGCTATCGCGCTGTGGCTACCCAGCGAGTTGTTGAACGTGTCGAGCACGTGGCCGGGGCCCTTGGCGTGCTTCGCATAGTCCTTGCCGTCGAAGGTCCTGATGCCGTTGCAGAAGACGCCGTGCACGCCGGTCGGCCGGCGGATAGTGCGGCGGCCGCCACCGGGGAGGTCGGCAACCCGCTCCGCCGGGCTGACACCCACCGTGGCCTGGTCGAACAGCAACAGGTCGGCCTGGGCACCGACGGCGATGCGGCCGCGGTTCTGGATGCCGTAGAGATCGGCCGGATGGCTGGTCAGGCGGCGGATACCTTCGACGATGTCGAAGTCGCCGCGCTCGCGCACCCAGTGGCTGAGGAAATGCAGGCCGAAGCCCGCGTCGCACATGTAGATGAGATGGGCGCCGGCATCGGAGAGCGCCACCACACCCGCCTCGTGCTTCAGGAGCCTGGCCACGCCCTCGTCGCCGACATTGAGGAAGCGGCCGAGGAAGGCGGTCTCCAGATTTTCGTCGAGGCTGAGGTCGAGCATGACGTCGAGGGGATCGCGGCCCTCTTCCTTGGCGATGTCGTGCAGGTAGCGGTTCACGTACTTGGCGTTGGCGGGCTTCTGCACCACCGCCACCATCACGCGGTCCCAATTGCCCTGGAAGATCATGCCCGGCCGCGGGTTCCTGGCGTTCTCGCGGAATTTGGCGCGCCACGACGGATCGCGATAGACCGACGTGAGCTGCTCCGGCGTAAACGCCTTGATCGGGTCGAAGGCCGAATGGCTGTAGAACGGGTAGGCGTTGGCCATTGTGAAGTCGAAGGACAGCGGCTGGCAGGGGATCTGGATGTAGAGGCCGTTGCCACGGCGAAGGGCTGCGGCGCAGGCATCGAAGATGCCGAGCGCGCGCGCCGGCTCCTGCTCGTTGTACATCGCCATGCCGGTGCCCTGGAAAAACGGCCGGCCGTACTTGGCGGCCATCGGTTCCAGCTCGGCCGGCGTCTTGACGCCTGAGGCGATGGCCACGACGCCCTTGCCGCGCGGGCCCATCGCGCCCACGAGCGCGTCGAGTTCCGACATCGGCGCGATGGTCGACGGCATCGGCACGCCGCCGAAGCCCGAATGATTGAGCGAGTAGGAGGCGCCGAGGCCGATCGCGCCATGGGCCATGGCATCGGCCACCATCGCCTTCATCTTCGCGAGTTCTTCCGGCGTCGCATCGATGCGCCGCGAGGCATCCTCGCCCATCACGGCAGTGCGGATGGTCGAGTGGCCTGACAGCACCGCGAGGTTGGCGTAGGCGCCGCGTCGTCGCAGCATCGCCATGTAGTCGCCAAAGCTTTCGAAATCCCAGGCGATGCCCTGGCGCAGCGCATCGAGGTCCATGCCCTCGACGACCGAAAGGTTGCGGATCACCAGGTCGCGCACGGCGGGCGGCGCCGGCACGATGCCGAAGCCGCAATTGCCGATCACCGCCGTGGTCACGCCGAGCGAGGGCGAGGGCGAGAGCGTGGTGTCCCAGGTGACCTGGGCATCGTAGTGGGTGTGGACGTCGACGATGCCGGGCGACAGCGTGAGGCCGCCGGCGTCGATTGTCTCGGCTCCCTTGTCCTTGATCTCGCCGATGGCCGTGATGCGGCCGTCCGTGACCGCGAGGTCGGCACGCCGGGGCTCGTGGCCAAGGCCATCGACGATGGTGGCGCCGCGAATGACGAGATCGACCATGACTACCTCCCTGCGCTCAGCGCACCGTATGCCGCCAGCGCTGCGTGGTTGACGAGATCGCTGACCGTGGCGCCCATCTGCACGATCTGCACGGGCTTGGAGAGACCGTCGATCACCGGCCCGATCACCGTGACGCCGCCCAGCGACTGCATCAGCCGCGAGGAGATGTGCGCCGAGTGCAGACCCGGCATCACCAGGACATTGGCCGGACCGGTGAGGCGCGTGAACGGATAGGTCGACTTCAGCAAGTCGAAGTCGAGCGACATATCGGCCTGCATTTCACCGTCGTACTCGAAATCGACTTCCTCGGCGTCGAGCAGGCGGATCGCCTTGCGGATGCGGTCGATCCGCTCGATCTCGCGGCTGCCGAAGTTCGAGAAAGAGAGGAACGCGACGCGCGGGGCATGGCCCATGGTGCGGGCGTTCTTGGCCATTTGCTTCGCAATCGTCGCGAGCTGGTCGGGTGACGGCGTCTCGTTGATCGAGGTGTCGGCAAGGAAGACCGTGCCCTGGCGCGACACGACGATGGAGTAGCCCATCGGCACCTTGCCCGGGTCGACGTTGATCACGCGCTTCACGTCGGCGTAGCACTCGGGAAAGCGCCGCGTGATGCCGGTCACCAGGCCGTCGGCATCGCCTGCCGCCACCATGCAGGCGCCGAACACGTTGCGGCCCTGGTTGACCATGCGCTGCACGTCGCGATGCAGATAGCCGTCGCGCTGCAGGCGCTTGTAGACGAGATCGGTGTAGGGCGCGTTCTTGGTCGACAGCCGCGCGTTGTGGATTTCCATGCCCGACGCATCCTTGATGCCCAGCGTCTTCATGGTTTCGCGCACCTGTTCCTCGCGGCCGATCAGGATCGGGGTGCCGTAGCCGTTGTCGCGGAACATGACGGCGGCGCGGATGGTGCGCTCCTCCTCGCCCTCGGCGAAAACGATTCGCTGCGGGTTGGCCTTCACCTGCTCGAACAGGCTCTGCAGCCAGTGGCTGGTCGGGTCGAGGCGGCCCGAGAGGCCGCGCTTGTACTCCGCCATGTCGGGGATCTTCTTCTTGGCGACGCCGGAATCCATCGCCGCCTTCGCCACGGCCGCGGACACCTCGACGATCAGGCGTGGATCGAACGGCACCGGCACGATGTATTCGGGCCCATAGCGCAGGCGCCGGCCGGAATAGGCGCGGTCCACTTCGTCGGGCACGTCCTCGCGGGCGAGCTTGGCCAGCGCCTCGGCGGCGGCCACCTTCATTTCCTCGTTGATCGTGCTGGCGCGCACGTCGAGCGCGCCGCGGAAGATGTAGGGGAAGCCCAGAACGTTGTTGATCTGGTTGGCATAGTCGCTGCGCCCCGTTGCGATGATCGCGTCGCCGCGCGCGGCGCGCACGTCTTCCGGCGTGATCTCCGGGTCGGGATTGGCCATGGCGAAGATGATCGGCCTGGCCGCCATCGACTTCACCATCTCCTTGGTGACGGCGCCCTTGACCGACAGGCCGAAGAACACGTCGGCGCCCTTCATGGCCTCTTCCAGCGTGCGCGCCTTGGTGCGCACGGCGTGGGCGCTCTTCCACTGGTTCATGCCTTCGGTGCGGCCCTGGTAGATCACGCCCTTGGTGTCGCACAGGATGGCGTTCTCGTGCGGCATGCCCATCGCCTTCACCAGCTCGATGCAGGCGATCGACGCGGCGCCCGCACCATTCACCACCATCTTGACGTCCTTGATGTTGCGGCCGGTGAGATGCAGCGCGTTGATCAGTCCGGCGGCCGAGACGATGGCGGTGCCATGCTGATCGTCATGGAAGATCGGGATGTCCATCAGCTCGCGCAGGCGCTGCTCGATGATGAAGCACTCCGGCGCCTTGATGTCCTCGAGGTTGATGCCTCCGAAGGTCGGCCCGAGATACCTTACGCAATTCACGAACTGGTCGACGTCCTTGGTGTCGACTTCGAGGTCGATGCAATCGACGTCGGCAAAGCGCTTGAAGAGCACGGCCTTGCCCTCCATCACCGGCTTGCCGGCGAGGGCGCCGATATCGCCCAGCCCCAGGACCGCGGTGCCGTTGGAGATCACGGCCACCAGGTTGCCCTTGATCGTATAGTCGTAGGCGGTCGAGGGGTCCTTCTCGATTTCGAGGCAAGGCGCCGCAACGCCCGGCGAATAGGCCAGCGCCAGGTCACGTTGTGTAACCAGCGGCTTGCTGGCGATAATCTCGATTTTTCCCGGCCGGCCGGAGCGATGCATGATCAGCGAATCGCCGTCGAGATCGCCCATCTGGTTGCTGACCATTTCTTCCGAGCTTTTGCCCGCCATCTGCATTTCTCTCCCGATTGAGCGCGCATATTGGCGGTAATCCAAAGCACGTACCAGCCGGCCATCCCGTGCTGCAGCGCACGCTTTGCCCAATTCCCGTCCACCTGTCGTCCACATGGCTCGCACAGCGGCCTGTGCTAGACGGGGTGCCACCCGAGGAAGCCCGTGCCGGACAGCTCCAACATCCCCGCCGATGCGACACCCATGATGCGCCAGTACCTGGCGATCAAGGCACAGCATCCCGACCATCTGGTGTTCTACCGGATGGGCGACTTCTACGAATTGTTCTTCGACGATGCCGTGAAGGCGTCGGCGGCGCTCGACATCGCGCTCACCAAGCGCGGCCAGCACATGGGCGAAGACATCAAGATGTGCGGCGTGCCGGTGCACAGTCATGAGGCCTATCTGTCGCGGCTGATCCGGCAGGGCTTCAAGGTCGCGGTTTGCGAGCAGATCGAGGATCCGGCCGAGGCCAAGAAGCGCGGTGCAAAATCGGTCGTCGAGCGGGCCGTGGTGCGGGTCATCACGCCGGGGACACTCACCGAGGATTCGCTGCTCGATGCGCGCAGCCACAATTATCTCGCCGCGATCGCCGAGGCCCAGGGCGAGCTGGCGCTGGCCTGGCTCGACCTCTCGACCGCCGATTTCGCCACCCAGCCGGTGTTGCCGTCCCAATTGGCCGCCGCACTTGCGCGACTGGCGCCGGGCGAGTTGCTGTTGCCTGACCGGCTGCTGGCCCGCGAGCCGCTGAAGGCGGTGCTCGAAGACTGGTCCTCGGTTCTGACGCCGCTGCCCTCGGCGCGCTTCGACAGCGACAATGCGCGCAAGCGGCTGCAGTCCGCGTTCAATGTCGCCGCCCTCGAAAGCTTCGGCTCGTTCTCGCGGGCCGAGGTCGCGGCCTGCGGCGCGCTGCTCGACTATGTCGAGCTGACGCAGGCCGGCAAGCGGCCGGCGCTGGCGCCGCCGCGCCGCGAGCGCGCCGACGGCACGATGGAGATCGACCCGGCGACGCGGCGCAATCTCGAACTGGTGCGGAGCCTCGACGGCAGGCGCGACGGCACGTTGCTGGCCACCATCGACCGCACGCTGACCGGTCCCGGCGCGCGCCTGCTGGCTGAGCGCATCGCCGCACCTCTGACGGACCGCGCCGCGATCGAGCGGCGGCTCGACCTGGTGCAGCTCTTCGTCGAGCGCCCCGCCGTGCGCGAGCGTGTGCGCGAGGCGCTGAAGCGCACGCCCGACATCGAGCGTGCTCTCACGCGTCTCAGTGTCGGCCGCGGCGGCCCACGCGATCTGGCGGCGTTGCGCGACGGCCTCGATTCGGGCGAGGCGCTGGCGGCCATGCTCGGTGCCGAGCCCGAAGCGCTGGCGCCACCGCCGGCGCCGCTGGGCGAGATCCTGGCGGCCTGTTCGAATCACCGGCCCTTGATCGATGCACTGGTGGCAGCACTCGCCGACGAGCCGCCGCTGTTTGCGCGCGACGGCGGCTTCATCCGCACCGGCTACCGTGCTGAACTCGACGAGCAGCGTACGCTCCGCGACGACAGCCGCAAGACCGTGGCGGCGCTGGAGGCGAAGTACCGCGCCTCGACCGGCGTCGCGACGCTGAAGATCCGGCACAACAACATGATCGGCTACCATATCGAGGTGTCGGCAACGCATGCCGACAAGCTCGACCTCGTGGCATTGGGCTTCGCGCGACGGCAATCGATGTCGAACGCCACGCGCTTCAACACGCCCGAACTGGCCGATCTCGAAACCCGCATCGGCCGCGCCGCCGACCAGGCGCTGGCGCTGGAACTGGCGATGTTCGAGCAATTGGCCGCGGGCGTTCTGGCCGTGTCGACCGCCGTCGCCGCCGCCGGCCGCGCGCTCGCCAATCTCGACGTGGCGGCGGCGCTGGCCGAACTCGCGACCAGCGGCCATTACACGCGCCCGGTGTTGAGCGACGATCCGGCCTTCGTCCTGAAAGGCGGTCGCCATCCCGTGGTCGAGGCGGCGCTGTTGCGCCAGGGTGGCAGCGGCTTCGTGCCCAACGACTGCGACCTCGGTTCCGAGCGCCGGCTGTGGTTGCTGACCGGCCCCAACATGGCCGGCAAGTCGACCTTCCTGCGCCAGAACGCGTTGATCTCGGTGATGGCCCAGGCCGGTTCCTTCGTGCCGGCCGAGGCCGCCACCATCGGCATCGTCGATCGCCTGTTCAGCCGCGTCGGCGCCGCCGACGATCTGGCGCGCGGCCGCTCGACCTTCATGGTCGAGATGGTCGAGACCGCCGCCATCCTCAACCAGGCGACGGCTAGAAGCCTGGTGATCCTGGACGAGATTGGCCGCGGCACAGCCACCTTCGATGGTCTTTCCATCGCCTGGGCAACGCTCGAGCATCTGCACGACGTCAACAAATGCCGCGCGCTGTTCGCCACCCATTTCCATGAGCTGGGTGCGCTGAAGGAGCGTCTGTCGGCGCTGGCGCCGCACACGATGCGCGTCAAGGAATGGCAGAACGAGGTCGTGTTCCTGCATGAGGTGGCGCCGGGCGCTGCCGATCGCTCCTATGGCATCCACGTGGCGCAGCTCGCGGGCCTCCCGGCCGCCGTCGTGGCGCGCGCCGAGCAGGTGCTGGCGGTGCTGGAGAAGGGCGAGCAGTCGGGCGCGGTGACCAAGCTTGCCGACGATCTGCCGCTGTTTGCCGCCGCGCCGTCGCGTCCGGCGAGCGGCACGTCCAAGCCTGCCGAATCGGAAATCGAGAAAGCACTGGAGTCGGTCAATCCCGACGAGCTCTCGCCCAAGCAGGCGCTTGAGCTACTCTACGAGCTGCGGCGAAACCTGAAATAGCCCCCATCGGCCCGAGCGTAGCCGAGGGACCTCCTCTCAACCGCAGGCAGCTAAACGTGGAGAGTGGGTCCCTCGGCTACGCTCAGGACGACACGGGTCAGATTGCCTTCCGCGCCAGCGCCGCGCCTTCGGCCAGGGCGCGCAGCTTGCCGTAGGCGACACCGAACGTCATCGGCGCCATGCCGCAGTTGGTGCAGGCATGGATGCGTTCGGGATCGACGAACCTGGTCGCGAGCTTCAGGGTCGCGGCCACATCTTCCGGCGTCTCGATCTTGTCGGACGCGACATTGATGGCGCCGACCAGCACGGTCTTGGTCTTGAGCAACTTCATCAGCTCGGGCGGCACGTGGCTGTCGCGGACTTCGAGCGACACCTGCTGGATCCTGCTGCGGTCGAGCGCCGGGAAGGTCTGCTCGTACTGACGCCAGCTCTCGCCCAGCGTCTCCTTCCACTTGTTGTTGGCCTCGATGCCGTAGCCGTAGCAGATGTGCACGGCGGTCGTGCACTTCAGCCCCTCGGCCGCCTTCTCCAGCGCCGGCACGCCCCAGTCGACCGTCTCGTTGAGGTAGACGTTGAAGGCCGGCTCGTCGAACTGGATCACATCGACGCCAAGCTTCTCGAGATCCTTCGCTTCCTGGTTCAGGAGCTCGGCGAAGGCGAAAGCCATCTTCACGCGATCGCCGTAGTAGCCGTCGGCCAGCGTGTCGATCAGCGTCATCGGCCCGGGCAGGGTGAACTTGAGCTTGCGCGACGTGGCGGCGCGAGCGATGCGCGCCTCGCGCTCGTGCACGAACTTGCGGCGCTTGAGCGGGCCGGTGACCGTGGGACAGTCCGCGTCATAGCGGTTGTTGCGGATGCCCATGCGGATCTTCTTGTCGAAGTCGACGCCGTCGACCTCGGCCAGGAAGCCGTGCACGAAATGCTGCCGCGCCTGCTCGCCGTCGGTGACGATGTCGAGGCCGGCCTCTTCCTGGCGGCGGATGGCGAGAAACGTCGCGTCGTCCTTGGCCTGGAACAGCGGCTCGCCTGACAGCGTCCATGGCGCCCAGAGAACATTGGGCGTGGCCAGCCAAGAGGGCTTGGGCAGGCTGCCGGCAAGAGTGGTCTCGAACATCCTCAGGCTCCTGTGGTCGACGGCAGCGTGGTGGTGCCCCGAAGCTCGGATTGCAGCTCGGGTGGCAGGATCTGGCCATAGGTGCCGGGCGCACGCCACTGCAGCGTCCCGAAAGCGCCGCAGCTCTCGCAGACCGAGCGCCAGGTCTCGTGATGGGCACCGCAGGCGGTGCAGGACCATGAACGATCGGCCGGCGCTTCGGCTGCACGGGCGAGCCAGTCGTGCACCTTGGCCTGGTCGGCGTTGGCGCGCTCCTCGACCTCGGCCATCAGGCGGCAGACACGAACCGGCGGCGAGGTGCCGCCCGCGGTCTCGAGCTGGCGCCGCGCCTCGCCCCAGAGGCCGGCGTCGAGCGAGGCCTTGGCCAGGGCCAGGTGGCTTTCGATGTCGTCGGCATTGCGCGTCACCAGCCGGCGGATGACGCCGATGCGCTTCAGCGGCTCGGACTCGTCCGAGGCCTTGAGATAGAGCTCGGCCAGGTCGGGATGCGGTGCCACCGCCCAGCCGCGCTCCAGCGTCTTGGCCGCGCGCTTGCCGTCGCCGGCCTTGATCTGCAGCTCGGCCAGCCGCGCGGTCGCCGCGATCCGTTCCGGTGCGAGCGCAAAGGCCTCGCGCGCCAGCGCCTGGGCATCGCTCTCGCTTCCGTTCCGTTCGGCCTCGCGGCTGCGCTCGACCAGCAGCAGCGCTTTCAGCACACGGCCCTTGTCGGCATTCACGACCTTGCGGCGTATGCCCGAGTCCAGCGTCTCTTGTGCGGCCTTCCACTGGCCGGTCTGGGCCTGCATGTCGAAGAGCGAATGCACGACCCAGGGCGTCTGTGGGCGGAGCGCAAAGGCACGCTCGGCATAGGCCAGCGCCTTGGTCTGCTCGCCGTCGCGCAGCGATTGGCCGATCAGGCCGCGCAGGCCGAGGAAGGCCATCTGGTCGTCCTTGAGCATGGCGTCGAACGCCCGCTTGGCGCCGTCACGATCGCCGGTGAGCTGCGCGGCCTGGGCCGACAGCAGCAGCGTGAGCGCCGGTTCGGCCAGAAGCTGCTCGGCCTTGCGCGCATGTTTCTGCGCCTCGACGCCGTCGCCGGCCGCGACCGCGGCCAGTCCCTGCGTCAGTTCGCGATAGCCGCGCTGACGGCGGCTCTCGCCCCAGCCTTCGAGCAGTGCGCCCGGGGCGCCCACGATCCAGCGATAAAGGAGCCATGCCGCGATGCCGACGAGGATCAGCAGCACGATGGCGATCAGCACCACGCCGACATTGGTGTCGAGCCGCCAGCCCTGCCATTCGGCGGTGAGCGTGCCCGGCCGCTCGGCCAGCCACACCGCGCCCAGCATCGCGGCAGCGGCGATCGCGAACCAGATCAGGATGCGCAGCGTTGTCATCGATGCTTACCGCGCCGCGCCGAGCAGGGTGACGGCATGCGACGAGAGCTGGTCGACGGCGCGCTTGGCCGCCAGATGCGCCTCGGCGCGGGCCAGCCAGGCCGAGGTCGCCTTGGCGGTCTGCGGCGGCAGTGACTTCACCAGATCGGCGGCCTTGGCGATGTCGCCGGCTTCGAGCGCGGCTTCGGCGCGTGCGAGCTTGGCCTCGACCGCGTCGCCCGGAACGTCGGCGCCGACGCGGCGCAGCGACACCAGCCCCTTGATCTTGCCCAGCAGGCGCTCGCCGAAGGAATCGTCGGCGAGATCGTCGGCCAGGGCCGCCTTGGCGACGGCGGGGAAACTGGCGGCGAGCGACGCGCGCGAGGCGACGCCGGTCTGCGCGTAGGGCTGCAGCGCCGCGACGATCTCCCCCAGTTTGGCATCGCCTTGTGCCAGTGGCGCCAGCAGGGCGAGTTCCGAGTTGAACGGCAGGCCCGACTCCAGCGCCGAACTCATTCGCGCGGCCACGCCCACCACGGCCGAGGCGCGCGCAGCGCCCAGCGCCTTCTTCTCGCCGGCGCCGACCGCGCTCGCCTCGGCGCGCGCCTTATCGACGGTTTCGGCCAGCGTCCTGGCCTGCTCGCGCTGGCGGACCGTCTCGTCCTTCTGTCCGGCCATCGCCTGGTCGAGCGTCTGCAGGGCCGAGCGCAGGGTCGCGATCTCGAGCCGCAAGGCGGCGATGTCGGTGTCGCCGACGGCTGGCGCCGCGGGCGCTGGCGCGGCGGCTGCGGGCGCAGGGGAAACGGCGGGCCGGTTCTCCAGGGCCGCGATTTTAGTGCGCAGGTCGGCAATGGCGGGATCGGGTGCGGCGGCCGGACGCTCGGCCGCGGCAGTGGCCGACAGCGCGCGCACGCGCTTCTCGAGATCGTCGATGCGCGTCGTAAGCTCGCGTCGGGAGGTCTCGACCGCGGCATTGGCCACGGCGGCGGCATCGGCGCGCACGGCCTGCAGGTCGATGGCCGGTGTCGGAGTGGTGGCGACGCCCTGGCCGCGCCACATCGCGCGGATTTCTTCTGGCCAGAACGGCAGCGAGATCATCGCGCCCGCCAGCACCAGCAGGGCCGCGACGACGCCGGTGATGAAGGCACCGAACACGCCGAGGCCGCGCCGAACCGTGACGGGTGGCGGTGGCGCGGCGCTCTCGGAGGAGGAAGGCGCAGGGGAGGGTGTGTCGCTCATGGTCTGCGCTCCTTGTACGCCGGCTTCGGCCAGCCGGTCGATCTCATCCAGCACGGCCTGGCGGGTCGGTCGTGCCGCGGCGACGGCGGCCTTGAAGGGCAACGCCGCCAGGGGTTCGAGGGCTGCGGGGCTGATGGCAATCGCGGTCACGCCCCGCAGCGAATCGGCCAGGCCGGCGTCGCCGACCAGCTTGGCGAACACCGAAGCCGCGCGCGGCGACAGGAACGTCGCGGCATCGAGCGCGCGGGCTTCAAGTGCTGCCCGCGCCGACTCGGGCAGCGTGCCTTCTTCGCGGGCATCGTAGAGGACAAAGCGATGGACCTCGAATCCGTCGGGCGCGAGCGTGTCGGCGAGATCGAGGGCGACGTCGGCGCCCGAGACATGGAGCAACGGGCCTTTCTTTGGATCGAGGCCGCGGCGCACCAGCTCGGCCAGGGCCGCGCCATCGCCCGCCGCCGAGACGACGGCGGCGAAGCCCAGGCCTTCGGCGGTCGAGGCCGTGGTGTCGCCGACCGCGAGGATCGGCTTGGCGCGCTGATCGCTCGCTTCGGCCAGCGCGCGCGCGCCGTTGGCGCTGGTCAGCAGCACGGTCTGGCAGGCGGCCAGGGCCTCGGCGAAGTCGGGCGGCGGCCGCAGGAATTCCAGCCGGAACAGCGGCGCGATGACAGGCGCGTGACCGCGTTCGATCAACGCCGTCGCCAGCGCTGTCGCCTCGCGTTCGGGCCGGGTGATCAGCACGCGCATGCGCTCTCCGTAGCCGGGGCTCATCGCCGACGCAACGGCAGACAGGCTAGAGAAGGACCACGCCCTCGATCGCCAGGAGTTGACGCTTGGTGGGCAGGCCGCGGCCGCCGGAAAAGCCGCCTTCCTTGCCGCCGGCGGCCAGCACGCGGTGGCACGGCACGATGATGGGAATGGGATTGCGCCCGCACGCCATGCCGACGGCGCGCGGCCCCGAGCCCAGCGCGATGGCCATGCCGCCATAGGTCGCAGTCTCGCCGAACGGGATGTCGCGCATCATCGCCCACACCCGCTTCTGGTGGTCGGTGCCGCGGGCAGCGAGCGGCAGGTCGAAGCGGCGGAGCTTGCGCTGGAAATAGCGGTCGAGCTGGCGCGTCGCTTCCTTCAGCACCGCATCGGGTGCTTCCTCGGCGGCCCGTTCCTCAGGGCTCGCCCAGCGCACCGAGGTCACGCAATCGTCATCGGCTTCCAGCGCCAACCGGCCGACCGGGCTCTCGATGTAACAAAAGGACATGCGGCAAGCGTAGCGTCGGCCTCAGGTATTTGCCAACATGCGCCGATGTCAGGGGGAGACAAAATCAGAGGCTTTGGGCCTGGACGACGCGCGCTTCTCGGCGCCGCCGCGGCGCTTTGGCCGGCGCTCGCCTTTGGTCAGCAGCCGGCGCCAACAGGTCCGCGCCGGTCACAGCCGGCCGAACCCGGGCTGCCGCCCGTGGTGTTCGTGCACGGCAACGGCGATTCCAGCGCGCTCTGGATCAACAATATCTGGCGCTTCGAGGCCAACGGCTACCGCCGCAACCAGCTCTTCGCCATCGACTTCGCCTATCCCAGCGCGCGCCGTGACGATGCCAAGCCCGAACCTTTCCGTTCGTCGACCGACGACCAGATGAAGGAGCTCGCGGCCTTCGTGACCCAAGTCCGCGCCGCCACGCGCCGCCGGCGGGTGGCGCTGGTCGCCTCGTCGCGCGGCGGCAACACGGTGCGCAACTACCTGAAGAACGGCGGCGCCGAGTTCGTCAGTCACGCCGTGCTGTGCGGCACGCCCAACAAGGGCATCGTGATCTCCGAGACGCTGCTGCCCGGCAGCGAATTCAACGGTGCCTTCCCCTTCCTCAAAGGTCTCAACTCCGGAGTGGACGATCTCATCCCCGGCGTCGAGATGATGGCGATCCGCTCCGACAAGAACGACAAATACGCCCAGCCCGACGGCCGCTTTGTCGGTGCGCCGGGCAAGCCGACCGGCGTCGGCTATGACGCGGCCGAGCTGCGCGGCGCCAGGAACGTGACCCTCGACGGTCTCGACCATCGCGAGGTGGCGTTCCACAAGCTCGCTTTCGCCGCCATGTACGAGCATATCGCGGGCAAGCCGCCGGCGAGCATGTTCATCGCCCAGGAACCGCTGCCGGTCCTGAACGGCAAGGTCACCGGCATCGCCGACGGCCTCTACACCAACATCGCGGTCTCCGGCGCCGAGGTCGAAATCTACGAGGTCGACGCCAAGACCGGCGAACGCAAGAGCGCAGCGCCGGTCCATCGCAAGACGACCGGCGAGGACGGCATCTGGGGCCCCTACATCGCGCGCTCCGACATGAACTACGAGTTCGTGCTGCGCATGTCGGCACAGCCGGTGACCCATACTTATCGTTCGCCTTTCCTGCGCTCGAGCGACGTCGTTCATCTCCGTCCGGCGCAGTTCGCCAAGGGCGATGAAGGCGCCGGCGCGATCGTGACCATGAGCCGGCCGCGCGGTTATTTCGGCGTCGGCCGCGACAAGTTCTCGCTCGATGGCAAGGTACCCTCGGGCATCAACGACGGCGTGCCCGGCGCTTCGACCGGCAAGCTCACCTTCGACACCCAGCCGCGCACGGCGATGGCGGTGCTCAACAACGAGACCATCCCGACCCGGACCTGGCCGGCCAAGGACAATCACATTGTGTTGGCCGAGTTTTTGAATTGAGTCTTGTCATCTCGGGCGGAGACTACTCCGCCCGAGATGACAATTTCCGCTCGCTACTCCTCATATCGATATTTGAAATCGCAGTGGCTGGCGCCACCCATGATCGTCTGTGTCCGCTCGAGCTTGAGCTTGGGGTCGTAGCCCTCGCAGAAGGCGCCGTCGCGGTTGCACGACAGCAGGGCACCGATCTCGCCCAGGCCCATTGCCTTGTAGGTCTCGGCGTAGCGGCAGCGCGTGACGTTGAAGCTGAAGCTC
Organism: Reyranella sp.; assembly: GCA_052386855.1. Classification (GTDB taxonomy): domain Bacteria; phylum Pseudomonadota; class Alphaproteobacteria; order Reyranellales; family Reyranellaceae; genus Reyranella. The sequence continues at coordinate 40,949 of JBQTJT010000046.1, read as the reverse complement.
GTGTCGGTCTGCTCCTTGACCTCGATCTCCAGCGATCCGCCTTTGGTCCAGAGGTGCTGGATATCCTGGAACGACTTGAGCGACGTGCCTCCCGGGACCGAGGCCGCGAAGGTACGAGCCTGCTCGATGGCCGAGCGGCGCACCGACTCGGAGACGGTCTGGCGGGCGACGGCCTCGCCGTGGCTCGCCTTCAGGGTCTCGTAGACCTCCTTCAGGATCTCGGCTTCGATCCGGCGTTTGTCGAGCATCGACAGGCCGTCTGGATGAGGAGCGGGCTGGGGGGCCATGTTGACGGGAGATTGGCTCACAGGCTGCCTCCGGGTTGGATTTCCGAGCCTAGCGCGTCCCCGGCATCTTGACATCGGGGCTTCGCGATGAAATATCCGCCCCACCATGAAGCCGTTCGCCCTCCTCCGGTCGCGACGTCGCCGCTTTGAAAAGTGGCGTGAGGACACGCGCGTTTAACAAACGCGCTGTTCAATCGAAGCCGCTGGAGAGGATCAGGCGGCTTCCCATTTCACCTTCTTCTCCAGTTGGCCAACTCCTGAAGGCCCTGAATCCGAGAGAAAGAAGACCATGACCACGAACAAGACCAAAGTTTTCATCGACGGCCAGCACGGTACCACCGGTCTGCAGATCCATGACCGGCTGAAAAACCGGCCCGACATCGAGTTGCTCGAGCTGCCGATGGCCGACCGCAAGGATCTGGGCAAGCGCGCCGAGATCGCCAAGGCGGCCGACATCGCCGTGCTCTGCCTGCCCGACGCGGCGGCCAAGGAGCTGGTCGCCGCTCTCGGTAACTCCGACACCGTGGTGATCGACGCCTCGACGGCGCATCGCGTCGCCGACGGCTGGACCTATGGCTTTCCGGAGATGACCAAGCAGCATCGCCAGAAGCTCAAGGACTCCAACCGCATCAGCAACCCCGGCTGCTACCCGACCGGCGCCATTGCGCTGCTTCGGCCGCTGGTCGAGGCCGGCGTCGTGCGCGCCGATTCGACGCCCGCCGTGTTCGGCGTCTCGGGCTACTCCGGCGGCGGCAAGGAGCTGATCGCCGTCCACGAGCAGGAGGGTGTCGAGCCGTTCGGCCTCTACGGGCTGGAACTCACGCACAAGCACGTGCCGGAGATGAAGAAGTATTCCGGCCTGAAGCACGCACCGCTGTTCGTGCCGTCGGTCGGCCACTATGCCCAGGGCATGCTGATCACCGTGCCGATCACGCGCGACATCACCACCAAGCAGGTGTCGGCCAAGGACGTGCACGGCATCCTGGCCGATTACTACGCCGGCGAGCAGTTCGTGCCGGTGCGGCCGCTCGCTGATCGGTCGTGGCTGGAGCGCGACCGCTTCCTGCGGGCCGACCGGCTGATCGACACCAACACGATGGAGCTCGCGGTCTACGGCAACGATGCCGAGGGCAACGTGCTGGCCGTGGCCTCGCTCGACAATCTCGGCAAGGGCGCGTCGGGCGCCGCCGTGCAGTGCATCAACCTGAAAACCGGAGTCGACGAGGCGACGGGCCTCGCCGTCGCCTAGCTGCCATGTTCACCCTGAGACGGGCGGTGGCCGCCGATGCGGCCGCCGTCCGCACGCTCGTGCGCGACGCCTACGCCAAGTGGGTGCCGCTGATCGGCCGCGAACCCAAGCCCATGACGGCGAATTACGACACCGCGGTACGGCTGAACCGTGTCGACCTCGCGCATGTCGAGGGCGAGCTCGCCGGCCTGATCGAGACCATCGACCGGTCGGATCATCTCCTGATCGAGAACGTGGCCGTTGCGCCGCAGCGGCACGGCCAAGGGGTCGGCCGGGCTCTGATGTCCCATGCCGAGACCGTGGCGCGCGCCGCGGGCTATCGCGAGGTGCGGCTCTATACCAACCAGCGCTTCGAGGCGAACGTGCAGCTCTACCTGCGGCTCGGCTATTCGATCGACCGTGAGGAGGACGGTCCGCTCGGCGTCACGGTCTATATGAGCAAATCCCTCCGGCCTGCCTGAGAAAGCAGCGCCCCCAAACAAAAACCCCGCTGGCGGGAAGGCTAGCGGGGCGTCTCTCGGGCCGTACCAATCGCTGGCTGGAGGGAACCGGCCAGCGGCAGCAACGATAGCGGATGGCAAAAGCGCTGCAACAGTCTTTCTTTTCCAGGCCATTGTAATCGGCCACAGGCGCCCCACTTGTTGGACAGGGGGGACACGGAACGACCCCGCGACCTTCGGCTTGAAGGTCCCCGTCGTTCACATCAGGGTATCGACCGCGCCATAGGGCGGCGGACCCGATCGATCTCTTCAAGCATCTGCAGCGCCCAGCTCCTCGATTGGAAGCGTTGATGTCGATCGAGGCCGCGACTTGGCGCAGTTCCTGCGCCGCTGGCACCCGATCGACCAGCCCAGCCTGCACCCAACGCTGCATTCACTTGCGCGAGATCGGAATACGACATGTCCATTCCCCAGACGATGACCGGCGACTTCCACATCGACCTCAAAGCCGCTCTGCCGCGCCTGCGCATCTATGCCCTGTCGCTGACCCGTGATCGCGACCGCGCCGACGACCTGGTCCAGGACGCCGTGGTCAAAGCGCTGGCCGGCCAGCGGTCCTTCCAGCCGGGCACGAACTTTCCGGCCTGGCTGTTTCGCATTCAGCGCAACGAATTCATCTCGGGCCTGCGCCGCCAGCGGCCGATCGTGCCGCTCGACGACGTGATCGCCAACGCGCTGTCGCACGCGCCCACCCAGGAAAGCGGCCTGATCATGCGCGAATTCACCAAGGCCTTCGCCCTCCTGGCCGCCTGCCAGCGCGAGGCGCTGCTGCTCGCGGTGCTCGAAGGCTGGTCCTACCAACGGATCGCCGTGCAGTCGGACGTGTCGGTCGGTACCGTCAAGAGCCGCATTTCGCGTGCCCGGACGGCGTTGAAGCTGATGCTCACCGGCGAGGAGTCCGTCGTGGACGGCGCGGCCTGGAGCGAGGCCCATGTACGGGAGGTCGGCGACTCCGGCTTCGCCGCGGCGGCCTTGTCCTGACGGCTGAGAACCGGCCGCGCGAGCAGCCCTCGGGCGACGCGCCTTTCGACCGGTGGCTGCACAAGCAATTGCACGAACTCTACGATTCGATCGCAAGCGAGCCGCTGCCCGATAATCTGGTCGCCCTGATCGATGGCGACGCCGCGCGGCGGAGAAAAGCCCCTCGTCCAGGCGTCCGCGAATAGAACTCGAACGCAGCGCCCGGCCCCTCAGGATCGGGCGTTTTTCTTTGCGCGAAGAGTTCCTTTCTTCCCGGCCGGCCAGACGCGCGGTCTGTTCTCCGAACCATCCGAATTTCGGCAACGGCAATCGTTGTCCCCCGGCGCGATCGGAGTCATTTCAACAGGGTCGAAAGAACGCGGGATTTGAGGAGCAGCTTGCGCCGCGTCACCAAGTGCTAAAGCGTCACGAAGCGTTTCGTGGGCTCCGCTAAAGAGAGAGTGGAAGCGATGACCCAGAGCCAGCCCCATCCGTTCCCGCAGACCTGTCGATGCGGCATGTGCCGCATGTCCTGTCGGTTCTGAACCGACACCTTCCGAGACAGTTCAATTCTTCGAGTGGAACAGGCCGACGCTCAACGTCGGCAGGAGCAGAGCCATGTCCGAACCCTTCGTCGTCGAAATCTGGGGCGAGCCCGCGGGCATTGTCCTGAGGGAAGGCAATGCCTTCCGTTTTCATGCCATCGCCCGCGCGTTTTCCAAATTGGACGGCACGCAGTTCACCGCGCCTGGCCACGCCCGGCTGGCGGCGGCGCGACTCAGTCCGCTGCGCGCCACATGATTCTTCCCGCCGGTCGGGAGCGACGGGCTTCCGCCGTCTGGAGGCCTGACCGGAGCAAAATTTTCCACGCGGGCAACCGCAATTGGTTGCCCGTTTCATTGCTTGCGCAACGGCGCGGACTTAGCGTCTGCGGCTCCCGATAGGGGAAGGAGAAAAGAGATGAAATTTTCACGCATTCTGGCAGCTGCGGCGGCCGTCGCCACCGCGTTCGTTGGATTCGGCGCCCAGGCGTCCGACGCCCTGGTCACCACCGAGTGGCTGGCGAAGAACCTCAACGATCCGAAGGTCCGGATCATCGAGGTCAGCGTCAATCCCGGCGTCTTCGAGCGCGGCCACGTGCCGGGCGCCACCAACTTCGTGTGGCACACCGATCTCGCCGATCCGGTGCGCCGCGACATCGTCTCGAAGGACAATCTTCAGAAGCTGCTGCGCGACGCCGGCGTCAACCAGGACAGCACCGTCGTGCTCTACGGCGACACCAACAACTGGTTCGCCGCCTGGGGCGCCTGGGTGTTCGACATCTACGGCGTGAAGAACGTCAAGCTGCTCGACGGCGGCCGCAAGAAGTGGGAGGCCGAGAAGCGTGACCTCTCCTCGCAGGTCGCCACGGCCAAGCCTGGCAACGTGACGCTGGCCGACGCCAACCCGAAGCTGCGCGCGCGCCTCGCCGACGTGCTCGCATCGGCGGAGAAGAAGTCGAACGCCAAGCTGGTCGACATCCGCTCGCCCGACGAGTTCAACGGCAAGATCATCGCGCCGGCCGGCATCCAGGAGCTCGCCATCCGCGCCGGCCACGTGCCGGGCGCCGTCAACGTGCCGTGGGGCGCGGCCGTCGCCGAAGACGGCACCTTCAAGTCGGCGGCCGACCTCAAGGCGCTCTATGCCGCCAAGGGCATCGACGGCTCGACGCCGGTCATCACCTACTGCCGCATCGGCGAGCGGTCGAGCCACACCTGGTTCGCGCTGGTCAAGATCCTGGGCTACGACGTGAAGAACTACGACGGCTCCTGGACCGAGTACGGCAATTCGGTCGGCGTGCCGATCGTGAACGTTGCCGGCACGGTCTGGACCGGCAAGTAGGGCGGACAAGTAGCCTTCTGACGAAAGCTGTGAGAAGAGGGGCGCGCGGGCGACTGTGCGCCCCTCCTTCATTTTGATGACAGCTGACACCTCCACGGTATCTCGCGCCTCCGTCGTCGCCGGACTCGTCTCGGCAGCGCTCTTCTTCTGGCTGGTCCTGCAGCTGCCGGAGCGCGACGCGCTCGGCCGCTCGCTGCCGCTCTCCATGCTGCTGGGCGGCGCCTTCGGGGTGTTGCTGCAGCGTTCGCGTTTCTGCTTCTACTGCATCGCCCGCGACTTCATCGAGCGGCGCGATCCGCGCGGCCTGCTGGGCATCGTCGTGGCGCTGGCTGTCGGCCTGCTCGGCACCTATGCGATTTTCGGCGCCTGGATGCCGGTCCCCTCGGCCACGCGCCTCCCGGCCGAGGCGCATATCGGGCCGGTGTCGTGGGTGCTGGCGCTCGGCGCGCTGGTGTTCGGCATCGGCATGACCGTGTCGGGCTCCTGCATCAGCGCGCATCTTTATCGTCTCGGGGAAGGCTCGCCGACCGCCCCTTTTGCTCTCGTCGGCGCCAGCGCCGGTTTCGCCCTGGGCTTCCTGTCGTGGAACGATCTCTATCTTCACGCGGTGCAGGAGGCGCCGGTGATCTGGCTGCCGCGGTTCCTGGGCTATGGCGGCTCGCTCGCGCTCCAGCTTGGCGTCCTTGCGCTGGTGGCGTTGCTCCTCATGCGCCACCGCGCACCCGTCGAAACCGCGGCCACATCGCTGTTCGATGCCGTGTTCCGTCGCCGCTGGCCGGCCTACCTCGGCGGCGCGCTGGTCGGCGCGCTGGCCACCGTCGCCTACCTGCGCGTCGGGCCGCTCGGCGTCACCGCCGAACTGGGCTCGTGGTCGCGCACGGCGGCCGACGCGCTGGGGCTGTTGCCGAAGCGCGTCGAAGGCCTCGACACCTTTGCCGGCTGCGCCACCGCGCTGAAGGAGGCCCTGCTGTCGCGCAACGGCGTCTTCGTCGGCGGCCTGATCCTGGGCGCCCTGGCCGCCGCGCTCGTGGCCGGCCAGTTCAAGCCGCGGGTCCCGACGTTCCGCGAGGCCACGCGCGGCCTCGCGGGCGGCGTGCTGCTCGGCTGGGGCGCCATGGTCTCGCTCGGCTGCACCGTGGGCGTACTGCTCTCGGGCATTTTCGCCGGCGCCGTCTCGGGCTGGGTCTTCGCGATCTTCTGTTTCCTGGGCGTGTGGCTGTCGTCACCGGCGGCACGACGGCACAGCGTGGGTTGAGGGTTGGGACCGCGGTGGCCTTTCCCATGTCAATTGTCAGACAGGTCCGACGATCTGACCTGCATTGAAAAGAATCGTTCGGTTCAAGCGGGCCGGCTCTTTCCGAATTTCCAGACAGACAGATTCCAGACACTTGCTGTCTGAAAAGCCGCCTTCAGCCCAGCGCGCCCGCCGTGCGCAGGTCGCCGATTTCGGCGGCGCTGAAACCCAGCTCGCCCAGCACCTCGTCGGTGTGCTGGCCGTGCCCGGGACCGGCGCCGGGCGTCACCGGTTCGGGCGCGAACGAGAGGCGGATCGGGGCCGAGATCGTGCGCGGCATCTCCTCGAGCGTGCTCGACACCACGGCGCCATTGGCGACGGCCTGTTCGTCGTGCGGCACGTCGCGCATGACGCCTAAAAGGCCGAAGGTGATGCCGTGATGGCGGAGTCTTAGCCGCCAGTGCAGCCAGGGATGGGACGCAAACACCGGGTCGAGGATTGCCGCCAGCTCAGGCGCGTGGGCACGGCGTTCGTCGGTCGTCCGGAAGCGCGGGTCATCCAGCAGCTCGGGCCGCTCGATCGCCTGGCACAGTTCTGGCCAGAGCTTGTCCTCGCGCACAATGGTGAGCTGGATCCAGCGATGGTCGGCGGTCCGGTACTGGTTGGCGAGCGCGCTCCGGGGCTGGGTGCGCGGCGGCCTGGGGGCCACGAAGGCGCCGAGCAGGGCACCTTGGGCCAGCATGGCGTTCGACCACAGGCCGCTCGCATGCAGCGAGGTACCGACTTCGCTGCCTTCGCCGGTGCGTTCGCGATGCAGCAGCGCCAGGACGATGGCGGCGAACAGGTTCATGCCGGCCATCTGGTCGCCCTGCGCCGGCAATGAGAAGGCGGGCGGCCCGCCCTCGTAGGTGAGCGCGTCGAGCAGGCCGGAGCGGGCGAAGAAGGCGGTCGAATCGAAGCCTGGCTGGTCGGCGTCGGGGCCCAGCTCGCCGTAGCCGGTCATCGAGGCGTAGATCAGTTTCGGATTGAGCGGGGCCACGTCGGCGTAGCGCATCTTGAGACGCTCGCGGACTTTCAAGGGGAAGTTCACCACCATCACGTCGGCAGTCGCTGCCAGCCGGTCGAAGGCGGCGCGGCCGCCCGTGGTCTTGAGGTCGAGCACGATCGCCCGCTTGTTGCGGTTAGTCAGGTGCCAGCAGAAGTTGACCGGATGCTGCGGGATCGAGTGGGCTTGTCCCAGCTTGCGCTGCGGGTCGCCGTCGCCGGGCGGCTCGATCTTGATGACCTCGGCGCCGTAGTCGCCCAGCACCGTGGTCGCCACCGGCCCCGCGATGAAGCTCGCGAGATCGAGCACCCGCAGGCCCTTCAGCGGCAATTGCCCGCTCATTGATGTTTCCCTTTCGAACACGTACATCGCACCCTACTCCGGGGAGACACGTTGAGGTCAATGGCCGGCAGTCGTCGGAACTACGGGATCGTGGCGGGACTGCTGGTTCTGCTGGCGATCGGTGCGTCGGTGCTGCCGTCGGCCCTGTGGGCGAGCGGCCTGGCAGCGCTGCTGGGCCTGGCCGGCGTCGTGCTGTTGCGCGGCAACCGCTGGCGGACGGGTGCGCTGCTGGCCACGGCTCTCGCCGTCAGCCTTGCCCTGCTCGATGCCGCGGCCGGTTTCCTGACGTCGACGCCGATCGGGCAGGGGCTCGTCAAGACGACCGATCCGAAATGGTGGCCGCCGCCCGATCCGATCCTGGGCTTCCGCCCGCTACCGAACAGCCAGGCCATCGCGACGGTGACGTTCGGGCCGGAGACGATCTACCGCCGCACCTATCATTTCGACGACAGCGCCGCCCGCGTCACACCGCCGGGTCCGGCCGGATCCGACACCTATCTGTTCCTGGGCGACTCCTTCGTCTTCGGCCAGGGCCTGCGCGACGACGAGAGCCTCGCCGCGCAGTTCGCCAAGGTGAACGATCACAAAGTACGCGCGGTCAATCTCGGCGTGCCGGGCTACGGGCCCAACCACCTCGTGCGCGCCATCGAAGCGGGTCTCCTCGATCGCTACATCGGCCAGTCGGTCAAGGCGGTGGTGAGCTGGATCATCCCGGCGCATCTTGCCCGCGTCACCGGGGACGGCTCGTGGCTGGGTTCCTCGCCGCGCTACGAGCTCAAGAACGGCGTGCCCCACCACACCGGCTCGTTCAACGAGTACCGCTGGACCCATCCGCTCGCCGGCCTGAAATACCTGCTGGGCGAGCAGTTCCTCTTCGTCGATGCCATCGGCATGCGCCAGCGCCAGGAAGAGCAGGCCGAGCTGTTCGTGGCCCTGATGGCGCGCCTGCAGGTGCTGGTGCGCGAGAAGTTCGGCGCGCCGCTGGTCGTCGTCTATTCGTGGCCGGACGAAGACACCCAGGTCGGCTACGGCGCCTCGTCGGAATTCCTGATCACCGTGTTGAACAGGTTACGCAAGCTCGGGATCCCGCTGGTCTCGGTCGACAGGCTGACGAGCAGTATCAATGTGTCGCTGCTTCTCATTCCCCACGACGGGCATCCGACCGCCTATACCTACGAGCTGATCGCGGGGGAGCTGAAGCGCCGCTTGAAGGCCCCCTGAATTCGCGGTGCGGTCGATAGCTCTGGACAGGCGACGGGGCAGGCTCAAGTCTGGCGCCTGATCACTGTTTCCACCGAGGAGTCTCCCGAATGGCACGGCTAGGATTTGGCGCCTTTCTCGCCCCGCACCATCCCATCGGCGAAAATCCGATGCTGCAATTCCGGCGCGATATCGCCTTCGTGAAGCATCTCGACGAGCTGGGCTACGACGAGTTCTGGTGTGGCGAGCATCACTCGTCGGGCTGGGAGATGATCGCCTCGCCCGAGATGTTCCTGGCCGCGGCCGGCGAACACACCAAGCGCATCAAGCTCGCGACCGGCGTGATCTCGCTGCCCTACCATAACCCCTTCAACGTGGCGCAGCGCATGGTGCAGCTCGACCACATGACCGGCGGCCGCGCCATCTTCGGCTCGGGCCCCGGTGCGCTGCCGTCCGACGCCTACGCGCTCGGCATCGATCCGATGACCCAGCGCGACCGCCAGGACGAGGGCATCGACATCATCCGCCGCCTGTTCCGTGGCGAGCGCGTGACGCAGAAGGGCGAGTGGTACGACCTGCACGATGCCGGCCTGCAGCTCCTGCCGCTGCAGGAGGAGATGCCCTTCGCCGTTGCCTCGCAGATCAGCCCGTCGGGAATGACCCTGGCCGGCAAGTACGGCATCGGCATCATCTCGCTGGGCTCGATGTCGACCGAGGGCCTGACCGCCCTGCCGACGCAGTGGGGCTTCGCCGAGAGTGCCGCCAAGAAACACGGCACCACCGTCGATCGTAAGAACTGGCGCGTGCTGCTGAACTGGCACATCGCCGAGACCCGCGAAAAGGCGCGCGAGGAGGCCAAGCACGGGCTGATGCGCTGGCACAACGAATACATCTACGGCACCCTGCAGCGCCCCGGCTCGCAGCCCTATACGAGCCCGGAAGCCGCCGCCGAGGAGATGTCGGGACCGGGATCGGCGGCCGTCATCGGCACGCCGGACGACCTGGTGAAGATGATCAAGGCCGTGGTCGACCAGAGCGGTGGCTTCGGCACCTGCGTCGGCTTCGTGCACGACTGGGCCAATCCGGAAAACACCTTCCGCAGCTGGGACATGGTCGCCCGCTACGTCATCCCCGAGATCAACGGCTACGTGACCAAGCTCCGCGAGTCGGAGAAGTACCTCCAGACCAACCGCGCCGTCTTCGACCGCGCTGGCCAGGCCATCATGGCCAAGATCATGGAGAACAAGGACGCCGCCGAAGCCCTCAAGGTCACGACCAATCCGCGTGTCAGCGCCGCGGCGGCTCAGGTGCCGAAGGGACTGGGCAAGGCAGCGGAATAGATCGATGAAGTCTGCGTTGTGTCGGAAGCTCGGGATCGAGTTTCCCCTGTTCGCCTTCAGCCATTGCCGCGACGTCGTGGCCGCCGTGTCGAACGCCGGCGGCTTCGGCGTGCTGGGCGCTGTCGCCCACACCGCGGAGAGCCTGGAAATCGATCTCAAATGGATCGACGAGCATGTGAACGGCAAGCCCTACGGCATCGACCTGCTGATCCCCAACAAGATGGAAGACAAGGAGGGCGGGCTGACTGCGGCCGACCTCGAGGCGCGCGTGCCGCCCGAGCATCGTCGGCATGTCGCCGGCCTGCTCGCCCAGCACGGCATCGATACCGGCGATCTCTGGTCTGCCGGGCAGGGCGTCTACGACTATACGGACAACATGCGGGAAGGTGGCGCGGCGCGGCTTCTCGATGTCGCCTTCAGCCACCCGATCAAGCTGTTCGTGAATGCCTTGGGCGTGCCGCCACCTTCGATCATGGCCCGGGCGCGCGACAAGGGCATCCTGGTGGGCGCCCTCACCGGCGCCAAGGAACATGCGGTCAAGCACGCCAAGGCCGGGGTCGACATTCTCGTAGTCGCCGGCACCGAAGCGGGCGGGCACTGCGGCGAAGTCTCGACCATGGTGCTGGTGCCCGAGGTGCTGCAGGCGGTCGCGGACTACAAGGACATCGACGTGCTGGCGGCCGGCGGCATCGCGACCGGGCGGCAGATGGCGGCCTGCATGGCCATGGGCGCCGCCGGCGCCTGGACCGCCTCGGTGTGGCTGACGACGGCGGAGGCCGAGACCACGCCGACGGTAAAGAAGAAGATGCTGGCGGCGACCTCGCGCGACACAGTGCGGTCGCGCAGCCGGACAGGCAAGCCGACGCGGCAGCTCAAGTCGGCCTGGACCGATGGTTGGCACGGCGAAAGTGCGCCCGATCCACTGCCGATGCCCTTGCAGGGTCTGCTCAGCCGGCCGGCGCTGGCCAAGATCGACAGGCTTGCCGCCAACGGCCACGAGGGCGCCCAGCGGCTCGCCACCTATTATGTCGGCCAGGCGGTCGGCCTCATGAACACCGAACAGTCGGCCCGTTCGGTCGTCTACGACTTCATGAAGGACTATGCCGAAGCCGCCGAGCGCCTGGCGGGCACGCTCGAAGACTAGAGAGCCCCATCGCCGCTGATTGACAGTACGCCTGCAATCCCGGCAGCTTGTCGCCAACAAGAGTGTCCGCGCAAAGCGGGCGACGAGGGAACGTTTTTCGACAGGGATGGACTGCGTGAGCCATGTGGCCCCGACGTGCGCACCCAATCGGCCCCAGCCGGCGGTTTCCGTCGAGCGGCCGTTGGCGATCAACCGCGTGCAGCCCGCCGAGGCGCGGGCGCGGACGGGAGCCGTTGCCTCGTGGCTGATCGCCCAAGGGTTCGGGCCGCAAAGCGCGCCGGTCGCCATCCTGTCCGGCGACAGTCCAGAACGTGCGCTCTTCCTTTTCGGCGCCTTGCGTGCCGGCGTGCGGGTGGTGTCGCCGTCGTCTGACATTTCCCCGTCGGGTCTCGATCGTGTGTTCAGGTCTGAGGTGCCGGCACTGGTCTTCGCACAGGATTCAAAGGCCTATGGCGCCGCGCTCGATCGCGCCCAGGCCCGCGGCGCGCGGATCGTCACCATCGACGGCAAGCGCGGGCTGGCCTTGGCAGCACTCACCTCATGCTCGATCGACGCCGCCGTCGCCGAGCGGCGCCTGCACATCACGGCCGACACGCCGGCCGAGATCCGGTTCTCGGACTCGACCGGGGTGCCGAGTACCCACGGCAATCTGGTCGCAGGAGGAAGCGGCTGATGCAGGCCTATGTCATTCGTCGTGTGCTCGCGCTGGTGCCGACCCTGATCTTCGCCAGCCTGATCGTGTTCATCACCGTGCGGATGATCCCGGGCGACGTGATCGACCTGATGCTGTCGACCAACGACATCGGCGCCGACAAGAAGAGCCGTGAGCAGCTCGAGGAGGCGCTCGGCCTCAACCAGCCGGTCTATATCCAATATTTCCGCTGGCTGGGCGCCATTCTGCTGGACGGCAGCCTGGGCAAGTCGCTGTGGCAGAACACCTCGGTCATGGAGGACATCCTCCACCGCCTGCCGCTCACCTTCGAGCTCGGCCTGATGGCGCTGATCGTGGCGTTGATCGTCGGCATCCCGATCGGCGTCTATTCGGCCGTCTCCCAGGACACGATCGGCGACTACGTCACGCGCTCCTTCGCCATCCTGGCGCTGGCTCTGCCCGGCTTCTGGGTCGGCACGCTGGTGATGGTCTTTCCGGCAATCTGGTGGGGCTGGTCGCCTGATGTGAAGCTGACGCCCTTCACCGAGGATCCGCTCCGCCACATGAGCCAGATGGCCATCCCGGCGCTGATCCTGGGCAAGGCCTTCTCCGCCGTCGTCATGCGTCTCACGCGCACCATGATGCTGGAGGTGATGCGCCAGGACTATATCCGCACCGCGCTGGCCAAGGGCCTGGCCACCCGCACCACCATCCTGCGCCACGCCTTGCGTAACGCCCTGATCCCGGTGGTCACGCTGGTCGGCCTGCAGGCGCCGGTGCTGGTCGGCGGCGCGGTCATCCTGGAGCAGATCTTCGTCATTCCCGGCATGGGCCTGCTGCTGCTCGAAGCGGTCAGCCAGCGCGACTACCCGATCATCACCGGCGTGTTCCTGATCGTGGGCGTCGCCGTCGTGTTCATCAACCTTCTGGTCGATCTCAGCTACGGGCTGCTCGATCCCAAGGTGAGGTACCGCTGATGGTCGCGATCATCGACACCGCCGTCGCGCCGCGGCCGGCCCCGCCATCCGGGACCTGGCGTTTCCTGGTTCGGTTGTTCCAGGACAAGCCGCTGGGTGCCTTCGGCTTCGTGATCTGCGTCATCTTCCTGTTCTGCGGCCTCTTCGCCGACGTGCTGGCGCCCTACGGCTACAATCAGATCAGCCCGATCAACCGGCTGAAGCCGCCCAGCGAGAAGTTCTGGCTGGGCACCGACAATCTCGGCCGCGACATGCTCTCGCGCTGCCTCTACGGCGCGCAGCTCTCGGTCATCATCGGCCTGTCGGCGGCAGGCCTCGCCACCGTGGTCTCGGTCTTCATCGGCATCGTGTCGGGTTATCTCGGCGGCAAGTTCGACATGGTGATGCAACGCTTCGTCGATGCCTGGATGTGCTTCCCCGACCTGATCATCCTGATCGTGGTCGTCTCGGTGGTCGGGCCGGGCATGGGGCCGGTGATCGTCATCCTGGGGCTTCTCTACGGCATCGGCGGCAGCCGCATCATCCGCGGCGCCGTGCTGTCGGTGCGCGAGAACGCCTATGTCCATGCCGCGCAATCGACCGGTGCGTCGCTGCCGCGCATCCTGTGGCGGCACATCCTTCCCAATGTCATGGCGCCGGTGATCGTGCTGTTCACCACCCGTGTCGGCGCGGTGATCCTGGCCGAATCGGGCCTCGCCTTCCTGGGGCTCGGCGTGCCGCCGCCGGCGCCGACCTGGGGCGGCATGCTGTCGGGCTCGGGCCGCTCCTTCATGTACCTGGCGCCCTGGCTGGCGCTGGCGCCGGGGCTCTGCATCACCATCGTCGTCTACGCCATCAACGTGTTTGGCGATGCGCTGCGCGATCTGCTCGATCCGCGCATGCGCGGCAGCCGCTGACCAGGGAGGGTTCGATGAAGCGCCCGATGAAGCAAAGTATGCGTGGCGTTCTGCTCGGTACCGCGTTGTCTCTCGTCCTCGGCGCGGGGGCCGCCACGGCCCAGTCGGGTGACAAGCCGCAATACGGCGGCACGCTCGAGATCGGCACCGTCTATGTGACGCTGTCGGCGCTGTCGTTCGATCCCAACGACTGGAACTGGAAGCTGAACCACGACACCGGCCAGTATCTCGAGCAGCTCTTCCAGGGTGACCTGTCGAAGGCCAAGAGCCGCGGCGGCCCGCATGCCTTCGTGGCCGACGGTTACCTGCCGCAGGACGCGATCAAGGGCGAGCTGGCCGAGAGCTGGGAGTGGAAGGAGAATCCGCTCCGGGTCGAGATCAAGCTGCGCAAGGGCGTGATGTTCCCGGAGAAGGCGGGCGTCATGAAGAGCCGCGAGTTCACGTCGGAGGACGTGGCCTACAGCTTCAACCGCCTGATCTCGAGCCCCAAGCAGCAGAAGGGCTATTTCAACCACGTCGACAAGGTCGAGACGCCGGACAAGCACACGGTCGTCTTCTACATGAAGTACTTCCACGCCGAATGGGACTACCGATTCGGCTGGGGCTACTACTCGCCGATCTACGCCAAGGAGATGGTCGACGCCGGCGCTACCAACTGGAAGAACGCGGTCGGCACGGGCCCCTTCCAGCTCACCGACTACGTCTCGGGCAACTCCAACACCTACACAAAGAACCCGCTTTACTGGGACAGCGAGAAGATCGGCGGGCAGGAGTACAAGCTGCCGTTCGTCGACAAGATCGTCTATCGCACGATCAAAGACGAGGCGACTTACATCACCGCGCTGCGCACCGGCAAGCTCGATATCCTGGAGACGATTCGCTGGCAGAACGTCGACTCGCTCAAGAAGAGCTCGCCGCAGCTCAAGTGGAATCGCTGGTTGAACATGAGCGGCACCTTCATGGCGATGCGCATGGATGTCGACGGACCGTTCAAGGACGTGCGCGTCCGCCGCGCGCTCAACATGGCGGTCAACAAGGACGAGATCGTCAAAGCCTACTACAACGGCAACGCCGAGCTGTTCGCCTATCCGCAGCACCCCGACTACGGTCCGTATTTCCAGCCGCTGAAGGACATGCCGGCCTCGGTGCAGGAGCTGTTCAAGTACGATCCGGCCAAGGCCAAGAAGCTGCTGGCCGAGGCGGGCTTCCCCAAGGGCTTCACCACCAAGGTCCAGGTCTGCTCGTGCAACCCCGACCACATGGATCTGCTGCCGCTAATCGCCGCCTACTATGAGCAGGTCGGCGTGAAGCTCGAGATCCAGCCGATGGAGTATGGCGCGTTCCTGAGCGCCATGAGTTCGCGCACCCATGCGCCGGGCTATTTCATGAACTCCGGCCACGTCAATCCGACGCGCACCATCCACAAGAGCTTCATCACGGGAGAGCTGTGGAACCCGGCGGGCTATAGCGATCCGAAGTACGACACCAAGATGGAAGAGGTCTTCCGCACCAAGGACGAGGCTACGCGCACCAAGATGCTGCGCGAGCTGACGGTCGAGATCCTCGACGCGGCGCCCTATGTCTGGCTGCCGATACCCTACATCTACACCGCGTGGTGGCCGTGGGTGAAGAACTACGGCGGCGAACTGCGCGTCGGCGCGGTGCGGCCGGGTCCGATCTATGCCCGCATCTGGGTCGATCAGGAGATGAAGAAAAAGATGGGCCACTAGGCCCGCGCAACAATCGGAGGAAGCAGACGATGAAGATTCTCAAGGGCGCGCTGCTGGGCGGTGCGATGGCCGTGGCCTTCGCCGCGGGCGGCGCTTTGGCAAATGACGAGAAGCCGAAATATGGCGGCGGTATCGAGATCGGCACCGTCTATGTGACCCTCTCGGCGCTGTCGTGGGATGCCCAGGATTTCAACTGGAAGCACAATCACGACACCGGCCTGGTCTACGAACAGCTTTTCGTGGCCGACCTCAGCAAGAGCGTAAAGGCAGGTGGCAAGCATCCGTTCATTGCCGACGCATGGCTTCCGACCGACGGCATGCGCGGCGAGCTGGCCGAGAGCTGGGAGTGGAAGGAGAATCCGCTCCGGGTTGAGATCAAGCTGCGCAAGGGCATCATGTGGCCAGAGAAGCCCGGCGTCATGAAGAGCCGCGAGTTCGTGGCCGACGATGTGCTCTTTGCCTATACGCGCCTCGATGCCAGCCCGCGCAAGATCAAGGGCTACTTCGACCATATCGCCAAGGCCCACGCTCCGGACAAGCACACGGTGGTCTTCGAGTTCAAGGACTACTTCGCCGAGTGGGATTACCGCTTCGGCTACGGCTACTTCTCGGGCATCTACCCCAAGGAAGTGGTCGAGGCCGGCGCCAACAACTGGAAGAACGTGAGCGGCACCGGCCCCTACATGCTGACCGATTTCGTCTCGGGCAATTCCAACATCTATACGAAGAATCCCGACTACTGGGACAAGGACAAGATCGGCGGCCAGGAATACAAGCTGCCGTTCATCGACAAGATCACCTATCGCACCATCAAGGACGAGGCGACCTACATCACGGCACTGCGCACTGGCAAGCTCGACATCCTCGAGACGATCCGCTGGCAGAATGTCGACTCCCTGAAGAAGAGCGTGCCACAGCTCAAATGGAATCGCTGGCTGAACATGAGCGGCACGTTCCTGGCGTTCCGTGTCGACGTCGACAGTCCGTTCAAGGACGTCCGTGTACGCCGTGCCGTGAACATGGCGGTGAACAAGGACGAGATCGTCAAGGCCTACTACAACGGCAATGCCGAGCTCTTCGCCTATCCCATGCATCCCGACTACGTTGGCTACTTCCAGCCGCTCAGGGAGATGCCGGACTCGGTGCAGGAGCTGTTCAAGTTCGACCCGGCCAAGGCCAAGAAGCTGCTGGCCGAGGCGGGCCATGCCAAGGGCTTCACCTTCAAGGTCCAGGTCTGCTCGTGCAATCCGGATCACATGGATCTGCTGCCGCTGATCTCCGCCTATCTCGAGCAGGTCGGTGTGAAGATGGAGATCCAGCCGATGGAGTATGGCGCGTTCTTGAGCGCCATGACCTCGCGCACGCTGTCGGTCGGCTACATGATGAACAACGGTCACACCAACCCGACCACGACCATCCGCAAGAGCTTCACGACGGGCCAGCAGTGGAATCCGTCGGGCTGGTCCGATCCGAAGTACGACGCCAAGATGGACGAGGTCTACAAGACCAAGGACGAGGCCACGCGCATAAAAATGCTGCGTGAAATGACGGTCGAGATCCTCGATCTCGCGCCATACATCTGGCTGCCGACGCCCTACGTCTACACCGCGTGGTGGCCATGGGTGAAGAACTACGCCGGCGAGCTGCGCGCCGGCTCGGTGCGTCCGGGCCCGATCTATGCCCGCATGTGGCTCGACCAGGAGATGAAGAAGAAGATGGGCCACTGAGCATGGCTTGTTGCGTACCGGGGCGCGCCTGATGGGCGCGCCCCTGCTCAGCGTCAGAAACCTGTCGACCGAGTTCCGCACCGAGCGCGGCACCGTCAAGGCGGTCGACGATGTTTCCTTCGATCTGGCGGCCGGCGAGACGCTGGCCATCGTGGGCGAGTCGGGCTCGGGCAAGAGCGTGACCGCCATGTCGATCCTGCGCCTGATTCCCGATCCGCCCGGCCGAATCATTGCCGGCGAGGTGGTGTTCGACGGTCGCGACCTCCTGAAGCTGGAGGATCACGAGATCCGCGCCATACGCGGCAACCGCATCGCCATGATCTTCCAGGAGCCGATGAGTTCGCTCAATCCCTCGCTCACCGTCGGCCTGCAGATCGCCGAGCCGATCAACCTGCACCGCAAGACACCTTGGGCAGCGGCGATGGACATGGCGGTCGATCTGCTCGGCCGCGTCCGGCTGCCCGACGCCAGGAGCCGCATCAAATCCTATCCGCACCAGTTCTCCGGCGGCATGCGCCAGCGCGCCATGATCGCCATGGCGCTGGCCTGCCAGCCGCAGCTCATCATCGCCGACGAGCCGACCACGGCACTCGACGTCACCGTGCAGGCGCAGATCCTCGCGCTCCTGAAGGAGGTGACGCGGGCGGCCAACTCGGCGTTGATCCTGATCACCCACGATCTCGGTGTCGTGGCGCGTTATGCCGACCGGGTCTGCGTCATGTACGGCGGCCGCATCATCGAGTCCGGTCCGGCCCGCGAGATCTACGCCCGTCCACGCCATCCCTATACGATCGGCCTGATGGCCTCGGTACCGCGGCTCGACCAGGCGACGGGCTCACGCCTGGTGCCGATCGACGGCCAGCCGCCCAATCTCGCCAACCTGCCGCCGGGCTGCGCCTTCGCCCCGCGCTGCCGCAATGCCGTCGATCGTTGCCGGGTCGAGCGGCCGGCGCTGGTCAAGAGCGGTCCCGAACATCTGTCAGCATGCCATTTCCATGACCAGCTCAGCGCCTGACGCCATCCTCCCCGAGTTGGTGCTCGAGGTCAGTGACCTCAAAGTCCATTTCCCGGTGATGGCCGGTGCCGTCGTGCGCAAGCAGGTCGGCAGCGTGAAGGCCGTCGACGGCGTGTCGTTCAACGTCCGCAGAGGCGAGACGCTGGGCCTGGTGGGAGAATCGGGCTGCGGCAAGAGCACCACCGGGCTCGCCGTTCTGAAGATGCTCGACATCACCTCGGGCCAGGTCGTCTTCGAAGGCGAGGATATTTCCGGCTACGACCGCGCCCGCATGCGGCCGATCCGCCGGCGCATGCAGATGGTCTATCAGGACCCGTTCGGCTCGCTGAACCCGCGCATGAAGGTGGCCGAGATCGTCGGCGAGCCGCTGGAGGTGCACGGCATGGCGAACGACCGCGCTGTCTATCGCGAGCGAGTCGCCAACCTGCTCGACAT
The DNA here is from genome assembly GCA_052386855.1 of Reyranella sp. Classification (GTDB taxonomy): domain Bacteria; phylum Pseudomonadota; class Alphaproteobacteria; order Reyranellales; family Reyranellaceae; genus Reyranella. The sequence continues at coordinate 22,335 of JBQTJT010000046.1, read as the reverse complement.
GGTGGGGCTGCTGCCCGACATGGCCGACCGCTACCCGCACGAATTCTCCGGCGGCCAGCGCCAGAGGATCGGCATCGCCCGTGCGCTGGCGCTGGAGCCTTCGCTGATCATCTGCGACGAGCCGGTGTCGGCGCTCGACGTGTCGATCCAGGCACAGGTCGTGAACCTGTTCCAGGAACTGCAGGAACGGCTGGGCCTGACCTACATCTTCATCGCCCACGATCTTGCCGTGGTCCGCCACATCAGCCATCGCATCGCGGTGATGTACCTGGGTCGCATCGTCGAGATCGCCTCGCGGGCCGATCTCTATGCCCGCCCGTTGCACCCCTACACCGTGGCCCTGCTGGCGGCGATCCCGATCCCCGATCCCGAGGTCGAGGCGACACGGCCGCAGCAGATCATCACCGGCGAGGTGCCCTCGGCCATGCGTCCGCCGCCGGGTTGCCGCTTCCATACCCGCTGCCCGAGCGTGATGGAGGTCTGCAAGAGCGCCGATCCGCCGATGCGCGACATGGGCGATGGCCGCGCAGTCGCCTGCCATCTCCATGGCGCCTGATTTTTAGACGAAGCTGGCGCGCGTCTTCAGCGTCTCGCGGTCGAAGCCCGCCACCTTCTTGTAGCGCTCGGAAATCGTCTCGAGTTCGGCCGACGAGATCACGTCCTCGATGCGCTCGAAGCGGCGGCCGCCGGAACGTTGCCAGACCTCGCGCAGGATGGCATCGGGCGGATCGGTGCGGTTGGTCAGCACCACCTTGGCGGTCGCGGGATTGCGCACCGTCTCGTAGGCGAGGAGTGCTGCTTCCGCGGCGCCGTGCTTCTTGATCTGGCCGGTGAGAAAGCGCGCATCGATGATCGCCTGTCCGGCGCCGTTGGAGCCGCGCGGGTACATCGGATGGGCGGCATCGCCCAGCAGCGTCAGGCGGCCGAAAGTCCAGCGCGGCAGCGGATCGCGGTCGACCATGGGATATTCGAGGATCTCCTCGGTGCTCTCGATCATGGCGCTGATGTCGAGCCAGTCGAACCTGAGGCCGGCGAAGGCCGGCATCATGTCGGCGAGCCGGCCGCGGCCGGTCCAGTCCTGGCGCACCGCCTCGGGCCGGTCGATCTCGGCCACCCAGTTGATCAGCGGCAGTCCGCCTGTTTCGGGCGTGCCGGGCCGCACCGGGTAGATCACGGTCTTGCCGACCGTCATCCAGCCCGTAACCGCCATCGTGTCACCGCCGAGATAGGGCGACCAGTGCACCACGCCGCGCCACATGTTGACGCCGGAGTATTTCGGCAGGCCCTCGTTGGGAATGAGCTGACGGCGCAGCGCCGAATGGATGCCGTCGCAGCCCACGACGAGCTTGCCGGTCTCGGGCGGCGCATTGTCGAAATGAATCGTGACGCCATCCGTGTCCTGGTCGACCTTGAGACAGCGATGGCCGAGCCGCACGGCCTCCTCACCCAGCCGCTGTTTCACGGCGGCCAGCAGGACCTCATGCAGGTCGGCGCGATGGATCGAGAGCTGCGGCCAGTCGTAACCGGCGAAGCGGCCGCGCGGCTCCTTGTAGATGAACTGGCCGTGTCGGCTGTAGAAGGCGAGCTCGCGGGTTTCGATGGCGCGGGCGGCCAAGGCGTCCAGCAACCCGAGCTCGCTCAGCTCGCGCATGGCGTGCGGCAGCAGGTTTATGCCGACACCCAGGGGCAGGATTTCCGGCACCGCCTCGAAGACGCGGCAGGAGACACCGGCCTGATGCAGGCTGAGCGCCAGCGCGAGACCGCCGACGCCACCGCCCACGATCAGGACGTCGGGGCAACTGTCGCTCATGGCGGTTCTATTCGGGCTTGATGTCGCGCTTGGCCACGACATCGGCCCAGCGGGCGCGGTCGCGCACGACGATCTCGCCCAGCGCGGCCGATGTCGATGTGGCGGGGATCAGCCCCTGCGCCTCGAACGCGGCCTTGGCTTCCGGCGTGTTCAGGATGGCGGCGACCTCGCGGTTCAGGCGCGCGACGATGTCGGTGGGCGTGCCCTTGGGCAGGAAGAAGCCGTACCACATGTCGACATCGACGCCTTTCAGGCCGCTTTCGGCCAGGGTCGGCACGTCGGGCAACTGCGGCAGGCGCTGCGCACTGCCGGCGGCGATTGCCTTCAGCTTGCCGGCGCGGATGTGCTGGGCCGAGACATGGACCGGCAGGAACATGTAGGCGATCTGGCCGCCCAGCAGATCCTGCACGGCCCCGGCCGTGCCCTTGTACGGCACGTGCAGCAGTTCGATGCCGGCCGAGGTCTCGACCAGCGCCATCGACAGATGATGCGGTGTGCCGACTCCGGGGCTGCCGTAGGTCAGGCTCTTGGGCTGGGCCTTGGCCGCTGCGATCAATTCGGCGAGCGTGTTCGGCTTCTGGCTGGGATTTGCCACCAGCACCAGCGAGCCCCAGGCGGTGAGCCCGAGGGGGACGAAATCGGCGACCGGATCGTAGGGCAGGTTCTTGTAGAGGCTGGGGTTCATGACCAGCGTATTGACCGACGACATCAGCGTGTGGCCGTCGGGCTTGGCGCGCGCCACCTGCTGGCTGCCGATGTTGCCGCTGGCGCCAACGACGTTCTCTACCACCACCGGCTGGCCGAGCTTGGCAGACAACTTCTCGGCCACGAAGCGGGCGATGATGTCGGGGCCGGTGCCCGGGGTGAAGGGCACCACGATCTTTACCGGCTGGTCGGGCCAGGCGAAGGCGGGGCTCGCCGCAACCATGGCGGCGACCAACGGAAGCAGGATTCGGCGTTTCATGCCGGCATTCAATCAGTCCGCCCGCAATTCGTCGATACAACTTATACGTGATTTACATATGAGTAGTTCGTTCTATAATTGTTCTCCGAGAACGGAGGAACGATATGCAGGCGAAGGTGCGGACCGTGGCTTTCCAGGGCGTCGATGTCCTGCCGGTCGATGTGCAGGTGATGATCGCGCCGGGGACCGTCGCCTTCGCGATGGTGGGTCTTGCCGACAAGGCGGTGGGCGAAAGCCGTGAGCGGGTGAGGGCAGCGCTGCGGGCGTTGGGCCTGGCGCTCCCGCCCCAGCGCATCTCGGTCAACCTGTCGCCGGCCGATCTCGCCAAGGAAGGCAGCCACTACGACCTGCCGATCGCGCTGGCGCTGCTCGCTGCCATGGGCGTGCTGACCCGTGAATGCCTGGAGGATTTCGTGGTGCTGGGGGAGCTGGCGCTGGATGGAACGCTCAGCCGCGTGCCGGGGGTGCTGCCGGCGGCGATCGCCGCGGCCTCGTCCGGGCGCGGCCTGATCTGCCCCGCGGTGTGCGGCGGCGAGGCGGCGTGGGGTGGATTTGGGGGCGGCTTCGAGTCCGACGACTCCGATCGTCCCGCCATCGTTGCTGCGCCCTCGCTGCTCTGCCTGATCAACCATCTGCGCGGCCAGCAGACCCTGGCCGCGCCTGAAGCGCTGATCGCCGACGATCGCGCCATCTATCCCGACCTGGCGGAGATCAAGGGCCAGGAAAGCGCCAAGCGCGTGCTCGAGGTGGCCGCGGCCGGCGGCCACAACCTCCTGATGATCGGTCCGCCGGGCTCGGGCAAGTCGATGCTCGCGGCACGGCTGCCCGGCCTCCTGCCGCCACTCGAACCTGACGAGGCACTGGAAGCCTCCATGGTGCGGTCGCTGGCCGGCGACCTCACCGAGGGCAAGCTCAGTCGCCGCCGCAATTTCCGCGACCCCCACCATTCGGCAACCCTGCAGGCGTTGATCGGTGGCGGCCAGCGCGTGCGGCCGGGCGAGGTTTCCTTGGCACATCACGGCGTGCTGTTTCTCGACGAACTGCCGGAGTTCAGCCGCGCCACCCTGGAGGCGCTGCGCCAGCCGCTGGAATCGGGCCGTGTGACCGTGGCGCGCGCCAATGCCCACGTCACCTATCCGGCGCGCTTCCAGCTCGTGGCGGCGATGAACCCCTGCCGTTGTGGCCATCTGATGGAGCCGTCGCGCTCGTGCGGTCGCGCACCGCGCTGCGGTGTCGATTACCAAGGCAAACTCTCGGGGCCGCTGCTCGACCGTATCGATCTCTGCATCGACGTGCCGGCAGTGGGCGCCGCCGATCTGGCGCTGCCGCCGCCCGCCGAAAGCTCGGCCGATGTCGCCGCGCGCGTGGCGGCGGCGCGCGCGGTCCAGCGCGAGCGGTTGGCTGAACTCGACCGCAAGGGCAGGCTTTTGGCGGTCGAAGCCGACCCCGCCGCCGGCCTGTTGTCGGACCGGGCGCGCGGCTGGTCCAAGGCGCGCTGCAATGCCGACACCGATGGCGCCCTGCTGGCCGCCATCGCCGAGCCCGACGCCGAGGGCCGGGCGCTGCTCACGCGCGCCGCCGAGCGTCTCGGCCTGTCGGCCCGCGCCTGGCATCGCACGCTCCGGGTCGCGCGCACGCTGGCTGATCTCGACGGCTCCCAGTCGGTGCGCCGCCTGCATATCGCCGAGGCGCTCTCCTACCGCCGCCCGCAGCCGCGCGCCGCGATGGCGGCTTGACTCAGAGGTGTCGCTTCTCCGCCGGTTCGTTGAACCAATTGTCGTGGCGTCCGTCCATATACTTGATGGGCACCTTCGCGAGGTCCGCCGGATCGAGATCGTCGAGGCAGGCCAGGTTGATCGACACGAACGCGCCGCCGATCTGTTCGACATAGCCGTCGCCGAACGCCGCCACGCCACAGGTCTTGCAGAACCGGTGATGGCCGCTCTTGGTGGCGAACTGATAGTCCGACAGATTGTCCTTGCCCTGGATCAGGCGAAAGGCGCCGGGCTTGATCGAGACACCCCAGAATCGCCGCTTCCAGCAGATCGTGCAGTTGCACTTCCCCGTGCCGGCGCTGAGGTCGATATCGGCCTCGTAGCGAACCGCGCCGCAGTGGCAGCTTCCCTTGTAGGTTTTCGTGGTCATCGAAGGATCTCCGGAGGTTGAAAATCTTCAGGGATCGATCAGCACGCCCGGGTTCATCATTCCCTTGGGGTCGAGTTCGCGCTTGGCCCCGCGCAGCGCCCGGGCGAACAGCTCGGGCCGCTGCTTGTCGTAGAACGGCCGGTGGAAGCGGCCGACAGCGTGGTGATGCGTGGTCGTGCCGCCATGCTCGACGGTCGCGGCCGTGCAGGTGCTCAGCACTTCCATGAACTGGTCCAACGCCTTGGTCTTGTCGAGGATGCCGCCGAAGGTGAAATAGAGGCAGGGCCCGTCGGGATAGACGTGGGTGAAGCGGCAGGTGACGGTGCCCTCGCGGCCGGTCACGCGCTTGATCGTGTCTTTGGCGACCTTCGTGATCTTCTGGTGGAAATCGGGGACGCGCTCCCAGGTCATCGACGTCTCGAAGGTCGAGCTGAGGATGCCGCGCGCCACGGCATGCTCGCTGTAGTGCGGCGCGCGGATGAACTTGTTGCGCCAGGCGCCGGCAGCGCCCGAGCGATGAGCATTTTCGTCGTCGCCGCCTGAGGTGTCGGCCACGCCGCCATGGTCGCGGCAGATTTCCAGCGCCCGCGCCATCCAGGCATCGAGCGAATGATCGGCGGATTCGAACGCCAGCACCAGCACCGCCTCCTCGTTGCTCCACGGAATCCCGGGCAGCGCCTCACGCGCTTCCAGCAGGCGGCAGTTCGCGGGATAGAGTCCCGCCTGGGTGATCTCGCGCACCGCATCGGCGCCGGCGAAGAAATCCTTGAAGCGCACGCTGGCCGAGGCGCGGAACGTCGGCTTCTTGCGTAGCCGCACCCAGGCCTCGGTGATGATGCCCAGGATGCCTTCGGAGCCGATGAACATGCGGTCGGGCGAGGGGCCGGCGCCAGAGCCGGGCAGGCGCCGCGATTCGAGCGTGCCCTGGGGCGTCACGACACGCGTGCTCTCCACGAAATCGTCGATGTGGGTGTAGAGCGTGGCGTAATGGCCGCCCGAACGCGTGGCGATCCAGCCGCCCAGGGTCGAGCAGCGATAGGCCTGCATGTAGTGGCGCATGGTGAATTGCGTGTCGCGCAGCGCGTCCTCGATGGCGGGGCCGTAGATGCCGCCCTGGATGCGCGCGGCATGGCTGACGGCGTCGACCTCCAGCACCTTGTCCATGTGGCGCATCGAGATCGTCACCACCTTGTCGAAGGAAGCCGCGGGCTCGATGCCCTTCACGACCGACGAGCCGCCGCCATAGGGGATCGCCTTGGCGCCGATCCGGTCGCACCAGTCGAGGACTTCGATCACTTCCTGTTCGGTCCCAGGGAAGGCCACGGCGTCGGGCGGGTTGGGCACGGACCGCATGAACATGCGCGTGGCATCGAAGCCCGCCTTGCCGTAGCTGTGTTCCAGCCGCGTCAGGTGATCGGTGCGCACCAGCGACTGCAGCGCCGCGGGCACATCGACTCGCGGCTTGCGGAGCGTGATCTCGTCGGCCCTGGGCGGCGGCGTCACGTCGAAGCCGGAAAGCCCGTAGCGCTGGGCGATCTCGGCCTCCCATGGCTTGATTTCCTCCGGCGAGAGGTCTTCGTCGGCATATCCCCAGGCATAGAATTTCTTCTGCCGCCTCATGGTCCCCTCCGGTTTGTTCTTGTTGTTGGTCAGGCCGCGAAGGCCATGGGCTTGTGCGAGCCCTTGATTTGGGTGCGATGCATGATGCGTCGCTGCGAGCTGTCGAACGGATCGCGGCGATGCATGGTCGAGCGATTGTCCCACATCACCAGGTCGCCCAGTTTCCAGACATGCTCATAGACGAAGCGCGGCTGGGTCACATGCGCCCACAGCGCTTCGAGCACGGCATCGGACTCTTCGCGCGAGTAACCTTCGACGTAGGAGTTACGCCGCCGGCCGAGATAGAGCGTGGCGCGGCCGTTGACCGGGTGACGCAGGATCGCGGGATGCCAAGCGCCCGGCGCCGCCATCGGATCGTCGGTCGGCGTCACGCCCTTGCGGAGATAGCCGCCGGAATTGTAAGTGCCGTCGTGCTTGACCCGGCGGCCTTCGATCTTGCGCCTGAGATCGGCCGGCAGCGCGTCGCAAGCGGCCTGCATGCTGGTGAACCAGGTGTTGCCACCGGTCGAGGGGATCTCAAGCGAGTAGAGCATCGAGGCGTCGGGTGGCGTATCGAGGTAGCTCATGTCGGTGTGCCAGACGGCCTCGCCGTCACCCAGCGCGCCGATCGGATCGCCCTTGGCGTCGAGCACGTTGGAGACGACGTAGATGTCGGGATAGCCTGGCGGGCTGATGCGGCCGCGCTCCTGGTTGGGCGGCGGATCGAGTTCGCCGAAGCGGCGGCTGAAGGCCAGAAGGTCGTCGTCGCTGAGCGTCTGGCCGCGCAGCAGGATCATCGAATGGGCATACCAGGCACGTTCGATCGCGGCGAAATCCTGATCGCTCAAGCGCCTGAGATCGGCGCCGGAAATCTCCGCGCCGACAGCAGATGTCACCGGCTTCACCGTCACGCCCATGCCGCTTCCTCCGTCTTTGCCGAGGGATGATCGACCCGCTCCGGTGCGCGATCAAGCCTACAACCTCAGGCACCCAGCAGGGGACGCAGCCAGCTCGCGAGCTTGTCGGCGACGGCCGGCGCCACCGGTCCGGCGAATCCCGGATCGGTCGGCCCTGCGACGGTTTTGAGATTGTGACTGACCCCGGCCACGATTACGGCCTCGCCCGGCCCGCTGCGTTGGCCGAGCGCGTCGATCAGCGGTTGGATATCCACCATCGGCACGACCTGGCGGTCGGCACCGCCCTGCAGGAGCAGGCAGGCGAGATCGAGACCGGTCAGTGCCTTGGCCGGATCGAACGTCAGCGCGCTTTGCAGGAACGGCCCGGCATAGGGTGGAAACAGCATCTGTTGTTCCTGCGGCAGGCCGGCGGGCACGCGGCCGGTGGCGATGATCGTGCTCATCGTCCGGTCGGCCGGCTCGACCAGCGACGATGCGTTGCGGGCAATCTGGGCGCGCACGATGTCGGCCAGCGGACGCCCCGGCGTTGCCGCCAGGACCAGCGCGTGCAGCCTGCGCGATCCCATCTCCCTGGCCGACAGCGGCCCGGCGGCTGCGAGGGCAAGCAGGCCACCCTCGCTGTGTCCCAGCAGGGCAGTGGCATAGGGCTTGATCTCGTCGTGGCGCAGTAACTCGCGATGCGCTGACGCGACGTCGCCCACGAAATTGTCCCAGGTGAAGAACCGTTCCTGCTCTTCCAACGTGTTGGTGGGCCGTGGCGTCGAGCCGCCGATGCCGCGCTTGTCGTAGCGCAGGCTGCCGATATCGGCCGCCGCCAGCAGCTCGGCGATCCGCTTCAGGAGATCGATACGTTCCGGCACGAGCGGGTTGTTGCCGTCGCGATCGGTCGGCCCGCTGCCGGCAATCAGCACCACGCCCGGCACCTTCTGCAACTCGCTCCAGCGCGGCAGCAGCAAGGTGCCCGCGAGCGTCGCGCCGTCGCTGCCGGAAAAGCGCACCGCGCGCTGCGCCGTGCCGGTGGCGTAGTAGCCTTTCCAAGGGCTTTGCCCCCACGCGCTTTGAGGATGAACTGCCAAAGGCGCCGAGAAGCCCGCCGCCAGCAGTGCGCGACGAAGCATCATGTTCCGTCGCTAGGCCTCGGTTTGCCGCTGGCGCCGCTCATGTGTCGACCGCCGAGGATATGAACGTGGAAATGAAAAATGATCTGGTTGGCATAGGCGCCATGGTTGGCGACGAGCCGGTAGCCGGGTTCGTCGAGGCCAAGTTGCGTCGCCACCCGGCCGACCGCACGCCAGAAGCCCGTGATCAGCTCGGGCGGCGCTGACGCGCAGAAATCCGCGCTGGAGACATAGTCGCCCTTGGGGACGACCAGCACATGCACCGGCGCCTGCGGATGGATGTTGTGAAAGGCCAGCGCGAACTCGTCCTCGTACACATTCCTGGACGGCGCTTCGCCGCGCAGGATTTGCGCGAAGACATTGTTGCGATCGTAGGCGGGCATGACGGACTCCGGAGCCATTGTCGTCCCGACAACTATACCGAAGGTCGCTACCTCTTGCGGCTTGCCTTCTCGGCGATGCCCGACAAGCCCTCGCGGCGCGCCAGCTCGGTCCACACCGCCTTGGGCTTCACGTTGGTCGCGGCCCACAGGGTCAGCAGGTGGTAGAGCATGTCGGCGCTTTCGGCGACCAGCTTCGGCCGGTCGCCCTTGATGCCTTCGATCAGCGCCTCGACCGCTTCCTCGCCCAGCTTCTTGGCGATCTGGGCGCGGCCGCGGCTGAACAGGCGGGCCGTATAGGAGGATTCGGGGTCGGCGCCCTTGCGGCTGTCGATCACGAGATAGAGGCGATCGAGCACATGCTCATCGACACTCGCGACATCGTTCTGGCGTCTTTTCTTCGACGCCTTCTTTTTGGCTTTCTTGTCTTTGGCCATCGAGGGGGAGAACTCCGCCGCCCCAAAGCACAGGGGCGGACCTACGCGATCCTGGCGCCTCTTGGTCGGGCGCTGCGGTTATTTTACGCCAATTTCACGCCGCGCGCGAGATTTGTCGTATCGGCACGCCGGCGCGGGCGAGATGTTCTTTCGCCTGGGCGATGGTGAAGTCGCCGAAATGGAAGATCGAGGCGGCCAGCACGGCCGAGGCGCCGCCCTTGGTGACGCCGTCGAGCAGGTCGTCGAGCGTGCCGACGCCGCCCGAGGCCACCACCGGCACCGGCACGGCATCGGAGACCGCACGGGTGAGTTCCAGATCGAAACCCGACTTGGTGCCGTCGCGGTCCATCGAGGTGATCAGCAGCTCGCCCGCGCCCGACTGTGCCATGCGACGCGCCCAGTCCAGCGTGTCGAGGCCCGTGCCCTTGCGGCCGCCATGGGTGAAGACCTCCCATTTGCCGGGAGCGGTCTGGCGGGAGTCGATCGACACCACGATGCACTGGTCGCCATACTTCTCGGCGGCTTCCTTGACGAATTCCGGCCGCGTCACGGCGGCGGAGTTGATCCCTACCTTGTCGGCGCCGGCCAGCAGCAGACGGCGGATGTCCTCGATGGTCCGCACACCGCCGCCCACGGTCAGCGGCATGAAGCATTGTTCCGCCGTGCGGGCGACGACATCGAGGATGGTGTCGCGGTTCTCGTGGCTGGCCGTGATGTCGAGGAAGGTGAGTTCGTCGGCGCCGGCGGCGTCATAGATGCGGGCCTGCTCGACCGGATCGCCGGCATCGCGCAGGGACTCGAACTGCACGCCCTTCACGACGCGGCCGTCCTTCACGTCGAGGCAGGGGATGATGCGGACCTTCAGCATCGCTCGCCCTTCCTCATTCGCCTTTCAGCACGCGGATGGCGTCGGGCACGGTCACGCGGCCGTCGTAGAGCGCGCGGCCGACGATGGCGCCCACGATGCCGTGCTCCTCGGCCGGCCGCAGTTCGCGCAGATCGTCGAGCGAGCTCACGCCGCCCGAGGCGATCACCGGCGTCGTGAGATGCTGGGCCAGCGTCACCGTGGCGTCGACATTGACGCCGCCCATGGCGCCGTCGCGGTCGATGTCGGTGTAGATGATGGCGGCTACGCCCGCGTCCTCGAAGCGCAGCGCGAGGTCGAGCGCCCGCACCGTGCTCTGCTTGGTCCAGCCGTCGACCGCCACCATGCCCTCGCGGGCGTCGATGCCGACCGCGATCTTGCCCGGCCACTGCTTGCAGGCGGCCTTCACCAGGCCCGGCTCCTTGACCGCGACGGTGCCCAGGATGACGCGGCTGACGCCGGCATCGAACCACTGGGAAATGCTCTCGATGGTGCGGATGCCGCCGCCCAGCTGCGTCGGCACCTTGATCTCCTTCAGGATCTCGACCACCGCGGCGCGGTTGACCGGATGTCCCTCGACGGCGCCGTTGAGGTCGACCAGATGCAGCCATTCGCAGCCGGCCTGGGCGAAGGCCTTGGCCTGCGCCGCCGGGCTGTCGTTGAACACCGTGGCCCGCGCCATGTCGCCGCGCAGCAGGCGAACGCACTTGCCGTCTTTCAGATCGATGGCGGGAAACAGGATCATTGCGGCGGGGGTTTAGCGCGGCCTTCTTCGTCTGTCATCCGGCGCCACGCCACCCCGTTCGCCGTCACCCTCTACCGATGCCCAAAATCCCGCCGATCAGGCGGCCGACATGAAACTTCGTCCATATGTCTGCGGCGGAAAAGCTGGGACGCGCCTGCATGGCGGCCCAGTAGCGCGCGAGCGCCGGCCGTTTGGGGATCTCCGCGTCGAGCCCGGCGAATTCCATGCGCCCGAGAAACACCGTCCAGACGACATCGGCGACGCCATAGGCGGGCGGCACCAACACCGCCCGGCCATCGCGCAGCGTCTGCTCGAGCCGGTCCATGAAGCCGATGGCCTCGGTGCGACGTCGCTCCGAAAGCTTAACGACGGCATCGGGCTCGAAGGTCCTGACGCGCTCGGCAAAGACCGCGGCGCGCGCCTCATAAACGGAAGCGAGATCGGGATTTCTGGCGGCATGCGCGAGGAGCTGGCGGCGCGTTGCCTCGAGCCGCTTCGGGATCAGGATACGCGCCAGGGGATTGCGGGCGAGAATCCCGCCGAAGGTCAATTCCTCGATCGGATAGCCGTAGTGAAGGTCGAGCCAGGCTTTCGTCTCACTGTCGGGCGTCTCACCGCCCGGCGTCGCGCCGAGCGCGTACTCGGCGATGTCACGACTCTGTTCGAGGATGCGATCGGCCAGCACCAGTGCAGGCACGGTCATGCCCGGATTGATCCGCACATAGTCCGGTTGCTGCTGGCTCAGCCGGAAATGGATATCGAGGAAGACGCGCTCGTGAGCGACGCCGCCTTCGGCGAGCGCGAGGCGCGCGATCATCGAATAGTAGGATGATGGCGTATGATAGAGGCGGGGTTTTGCTCCGGAGAGCTTGGCGGACTCTGTCATGGCCGATCATCACGGACGAAGGAGCAGCGGACTGTGCAGGATGCAAACGGTGCGCACAACCGTACGGCAAGGCTTAGCGCATCGACGAACCTGCGCCACTTTCCCTTGTGGTGCGCGCGATTCAATCCACGTTTTCCAGCCAATCCACCGGAAAGCCTTTGAAACCGCGCTTGCGAGCGTGCGCGCCGAAGCAGAAAGTCTCTTTCAACGAAGCGTGGTGGTCGCATCACGCGGAGAGGGGCCGAAAGGTTCCTCGCGGTGGCGAAAGCCGCTGAAGGGTTCTCGGAGTGCCCTGCGAACTCGTCCGACGGGACGACGCGCCCCCTTCGCGAGGGAGAGCGCTGGCAGGAAAAGCGGCCGGGGATTCGTTGCGGGAAGTCCATGCGCATGGACGGCCGGCACCCGAGGATGGTGATGGCGAGCGGGGATCTCGCAATTGCACTAGCCCGTTGTGGTCCTTCCAGGGTCATGGCGGACCGCGCCCCGCGGAGGAACGTGACGAGCGTTCTTTCCGGGACGTATGAAGCGGCGAAGTCGGGCAACCGGCTTCGCCGTTTTCTTTTTGCGTCGTTTTCCTTTTGGGGTGGGCACCGCTAATCTCGCGCCATGACCCGTTACACACCCGACCTCCTGGCCGCCGACCTGGCCGACCTCACCGCCATTCGCCGCGACATCCATCGCCATCCCGAGACGGCATTCGAGGAGGAGCGGACCGCGCAGATCGTGGCCGACAAGCTCACCTCCTGGGGCATAAAAATCCATCGTGGGCTCGCCACCACCGGCGTCGTCGGCACCCTGAAGGGCAACCGGCCGGGCCAGAAGACGATCGGGCTGCGCGCCGACATGGACGCGCTGCACCTGCAGGAGAAGAACGACTTCGACTACACCTCGTCAGTGCCCAACAAGATGCATGCCTGCGGCCATGACGGCCACACCACCATGCTGCTGGGCGCGGCCAAGCAGCTCGCGACGGCGCCCGACTTCGCCGGCACGGTGCATTTCATCTTCCAGCCGGCCGAAGAGGGGCTGGGCGGCGCACGGGTGATGATCGAGGAGGGGCTGTTCGACAAGTTCCCCTGCGACGTCGTCTACGGCATGCACAACATGCCGGGCTTTCCGGTCGGCCACTTCGCCATCCGGCCCGGTGCGATGCTAGCCTCCTCCGATAGCTGGGAAGCCACCTTCAAGGGCACCGGCGGCCACGGCGCCATGCCCGATCGAGGCACCGACCCGACCTTTGTTGCGGCGCAATTCATCGTGGCGATCCAGGGCATCGTCGGTCGCAACGTGCCGTCGAGCCAGGCCGCCGTGCTGAGCGTCGGCCATATCGCGGGCGGCACGGCAGGCTCGCCCAACGTCATTCCGTCGGAAGTGCTGGTTAAAGGCACCGCGCGCAGCTTCTCGCCGGCGGTGCGGTCGTTGCTGGAGCGCCGTCTGGCCGAGGTCGCGGCGGGCATCGCCCAGGCCGGCGGCTGCGAGGCGGTGAGCAAGTACCACCGTCGCTATCCGGCGCTGATCAATGCTGTGGAGCAGACCTCGATCGCGGTCGAGGCCGCGGCGGCCACGGTCGGCCGGGAGAATGTCGAGCCCAACACGCAGCCGATCGCCGGCGCCGAGGATTTCGCCTTCATGCTGGAGAAGAAGCCGGGCGCCTACATCATGATCGGCAACGGCGGCACGATCGAAGGCGGCTGCCACAACGTGCATTCGCCGCTCTACGACTTCAACGACAAGATCCTGACGACGGGCGCGGCCTACTGGATGAACCTCGTCCAGCTCGAGCTGGGCGACGCGGCCTAACGGCCGCCCATACTAGCGCCCGGCGTTGCCGGTCGCGGGCTGGACCACCAGTTCGCTGCCGCGCTTCTCGATCGTCCGCTCGATGGCGGCACGGGTGAGGCGGGTCTTGTCGTCGCCTTCGATCAGCCAGGCGACACCGCCGGCCTGGCCGACCTGGTTGGCCCGGCGCAGCGCATCGTCCAGCATTTCGTAAGTCGCGGGCAGCAGGCGGTGCTTGGCGGCCAGGAATTCTTTTTCCGAGGTGCAAACGTAGCCGACCGTCCACCAGAGTCTGTAGGTCATGCGACATCCTCGCTTGTGCGACCCACTGTGGACCGGGCCCTACCCTACATCTTTTGATTGGCCGTCGATACGCGCCGGCCGCGACCCATCGACTCAACTCGAGGGCAGATCGCCCGCCGAGATGGGTTCAGGTCGTGTAGTCGAAGGCCCAAGCGTCGCGGGTGGAGTCCCAGGTGCCGCCGTCCTGCAGATGCACCACGGCGAAGGAATCGATGCCGAGGTCGAAGATCGTGACGATCTCCGGCGCCTGCTGGGCGCCCGACGGCAGGGCGAGCGCGTCGCTGCTGTCAGCGGCAGGCAGGATCAGCCCGTCGGACAGGCCGCCCAGGACGACCAGCGGATCTTCCTGGGGCAAGGCCGTCGCCGCGAGGGCCGCGGCGTGTTCCTCGGCGCCGATCGGGCCGTTCATGAAGATGGTGCCGGGCTCGCCGAACAGCCGGTCGAGGGACGCACCATAGGAGGGCGCGTCGAGGCCGGCATCGGCCCAGCGCGATTCGAGAGAGGCATAGATGGGAAGGTCGTGGCGATCGAACTCGACCAATTCGGGACCGACGAGAAACGCCGTATCGATGGTCGAGCTATCGGAGGGGACCGAAGGGCTCATGGGAAATGTCTTTCGTTCTGAAATATTAGTTCAAGTATACTGAATAAACTCTTGAGAATAAAGAGAGAACATTGGCCGGTATGCGTCCAGTGCGCCCGCATCCTGGAATTTGCGAGTAATCGCAATGGTTTGGCCCTGGTCAACGGCCTACGGTGCGCGCCTCATTTTAGTGTTCGGGGGCGATCGATGAACGGTGCGGAGAGTCTGGTACGGACCCTGGTGAAGGGCGGCGTCGAGGTTTGCTTCGCCAATCCCGGCACGTCCGAGATGCATTTCGTTGGCGCCCTGGACCGCGTCGAGGGCATGCGCTGCGTGCTCGGCCTGTTCGAGGGCGTGTGCAGCGGCGCCGCCGACGGCTACTACCGCATGACCGACAAGCCGGCCTCGACCCTGCTCCATCTCGGTCCCGGTCTCGCCAACGCGGCGGCCAACCTGCACAATGCCAAGAAGGCGGGCTCGGGTGTCGTGAACATCGTGGGCGAGCACGCGCTCTATCACATCAAGTACGACACGCCGCTCACCGCCGACATCGAAGGCATCGCACGCCCGTTCTCGCACTGGGTGAAGACCTCGCCGACATCGAAGACCGTGGCCGGCGACGGTGCGCTCGCGATCCAGGCCGCGCGCGTGGCGCCGGGCCAGATCGCCACGCTCATTCTGCCGGCCGACACCGCCTGGGGCGAAGCCGAGGGCATGGCCGAGACGCCGGCGACGCCGGCACCGGACAAGCCCAGCAGCGATACCGTGGTGGCGGCCGCCAAGGCACTGAAGATGCCGGGCGCGATGCTGTTCATCGGCGGCCGCGCCTTGCGCGCGCGGGGCCTGGAACTTGCCGGCAAGATCGCCGCCAAGACCGGCTGCAAGGTGCAGGGCGCCGGCGGCACGGCGCGCATCGAGCGCGGCGTCGGTCGCGTGCCCGTGCTGCGCCTGCATTTCGTGATCGAGAATGCCCAGGCGCAATTGAAGGGCACCAAGCAGATGGTGCTGTGCGGCGCCAAGGCGCCCTTCGCCTTCTTCGCCTATCCCGGCAAGCCGTCGGTTCTGTCGCCGGACGATTGCGTGATCAGCACGCTGTGCCCGGTCGAAGGGGATCCGATCGCTTCGCTGGAAGCACTGGCCGCTGAGCTGGGCGCTCTGAACGAGAAGGCGGCGGGCATTGCCCAGCCGAGCCGTCCCGATCGTCCGACCGGCAAGTTCACGCTCGAAGGTCTTGGCCAGGCGCTGGGCGCCACGATGCCGGAAGGCGCGATCGTGGTCGACGAGTCGGTCACCACCGGCCGCGGCTTCTTCCCGTTCAGCGCCGGCGCCCCGCCGCACGACTGGCTGAACAACATGGGTGGCTCGATCGGCTTCGGTGGCCCTGTTGCCGTCGGTGCCGCGGTCGCGTGCCCGGACCGCAAGGTCATCTGCATGATCGGCGACGGCTCGGCGATGTACACGATCCAGTCGCTGTGGACGATGGCGCGCGAGAACCTCGACGTCTGCGTGATGATTTTCTCGAACCGCTCCTACAACATCCTCTACAGCCAGCTCGCCGATGTCGGCGCGGCCAACCCCGGCCCGCGCGCCATCGACATGCTGACCCTCGACCGGCCGACGCTCGACTTCTCGATGATGTCCAAGAGCATGGGCGTGCCGGGCGGCCAGGCGCACAATCTCGAGGAGCTCACCAAGCAGCTCACCTACGCCATGTCGCAAAAGGGTCCGTACCTCATCGACGTGATCATGTGAGCGACGTCCGCGAGCGCACCCTCTACGGTCGGCGCCGCGGCAAGAAACTGCGCGACGGGCAGAAATCGCTGCTCGCGACGCTGTTGCCGCGCCTCACGGTCGTCGTGCCACCGGCGCCGGAAAAGATCGATCTGGCGGGCCTTTTCGGCGGCGCGCTGCCGGCCGACGGCGTGTGGCTCGAGGTCGGCTTCGGCGCGGGCGAGCATATCGTCTGGCAGGCCAAGGAACATCCGAAGGTTGGCCTGATCGGCTGCGAGCCCTACATCAACGGCGTTGCCAAATGCCTTGCTCATGTCGAGCGCGAGGGCGTGGAGAACATTCGCCTGTTCACCGACGACGCGATGCTGGTGATGAAGGCGCTGCCCGACGCTTCGTTGTCACGCGCCTTCGTGCTGTTCCCCGATCCGTGGCCGAAGTCGCGCCATCACAAGCGGCGCTTCGTTCAGCGCGCCAATCTCGACGTGCTGGCGCGCCTGATGAAGCCTGGCGCCGAGCTGCGGCTCGCGACCGACGATCCAAGCTACCTGCCGTGGATGATCGAGCACGCCTGCGCCCATCCGGCGTTCGAATGGCTGGCCGAGCGTCCGGCCGATTGGCGCGAGCGTCCGGCTAATTGGCCACCGACACGCTACGAACAGAAGATGCTGGCCGGCCACAAGCCGGCGTTCCTGCGCTTCAGGCGTCGATAGGCCGGGGTCCAGGCCGGACCAGCACCAGGACGGCCGCCGCGACCTGCAGCACCAGGCAGGCGATCAGCGAGGTGCGGTAGTCGCCCGACAGGCCGTACAGCAGGCCCAGGATCGACGGCCCCGTGGCGGCGACGAGCTGGGTGATGGCGACGTTCAGGCTGACGCCGCGGGCGAAGTCGCGGCGCGGGAACTCCTGCTGCACGATCAGGCCAGGCAGCGTGATCAGGTTGCCGACGCCGAAGCCGAACAGGATGCAGCCGAGGTAGAGACCGAACACCGACGAGGTCGAGAGCAATACGATCATGCCCACGACCTGTATGGCGAGGTTGGCGCACGTGGCGCCACGGCGGTCGATATGGTCGATCACCAGGCCGACCGAGAAGCGCCCGATCAGGGCCGACAGGGCGGTGACGCTGACGACCAGGCCGGTTTCCTTCAGGCCAAGCGTCGGTTCGAGGAAGGCCGCTTGGTGGGCGATGAAGCTGATCTGCGCCAGCAGGCCCAGCGAAAAGGCGCCGACCATCGTGAGATAGCGCGGCTCGCGCAGGAACTGGGCCCGGCTTCTCGGGGTGCCGGCCGGCTCGACCGAGGCGTCATGCTCGTCGCCCGCGTCATGTTCCTCGGGCCGGCGTGGGCGCAACGCGAACGCCGCCAGCGGCCATAGGGTGGCCAGCACGATGATTACGGCGGCGGCGCAGGCCGTGGCAAAGCCCAGCGTGTCGATCGCCCAGGCGAAGGCCGGCGCGAACAGCAGGCCGCCGCAGGTGGCGCCGTTCAACGCCAGGCTGGCGGCCAGGCCGCGGCGACGGTTGAACCATTGGGCGATGATGGTGTTGATCGCGGCCCCGCCCAGCGCGGCCCAACCCGGGATCATCACCAGGAACGCAACATAAAGCTGCCAGGGCTGCTCGATCACCGTGAGGCCCAGCACGCCCAGCCCCATCAGGCTGACCCCGCCCAGCACGACGATCCGCGCGCCTCTCTTCTGGATGGTGTCGCCGACCTGCATCACCAGGAAAGCGCCGGATATGTAGAAGAAGGTGATGCCGGCCGAGATGGTGGCCGGCGACCAGCCATGGATTTTGCTGAGCGCCACCAGATACAGGCTTAACCCATAGAAGCCGAGACCCCACCCATAGAGGGCCATGACGAAAGTGCAAAAGACTACCCACCAGCCGTGGTACAGCCCGCGCGACTTCAACTCTTCCGCCCCCACTCCAGCCCTCCTGCCAAAGGACGATCTTTTCACGGTTGGGAGGCCCGTGCTGGCGGTTTTCGGGCATCAATAATAACCAGTCCGGATGTGGGAAAAGCTTGCCAGTTGGCGATACTGCGCCTATATCCGCGCCATCCTCATCGGGTTCGCGGGACGAACCAAAGAAAAAGAGTGGGCCAAAAACCCGCTCTTTTCATTTGCCGAAAGCCCGCGGCCCATAACGTCGAGAAACTCCACCCTCGTGACCGATCTACTACGTCGAATCGAAGACATCGTCGCCCCGACCATCGTCGGCATGGGCTTCGAGCTGGTTCGCGTCCACTTGAGCCGTGGCGGCACCTTGCAGGTCATGATCGAGCCGGCCGACGGACGGCCGATGGATGTCGAGGATTGTGCCGGCGTCTCACGCGCCCTATCTGCGGTGCTGGACGTCGAGGACCCGATCACCAGCGCTTATACGCTGGAGGTGAGTTCGCCCGGCATCGACCGGCCGCTCACCCGAGCCAAGGATTACGCGCGCTGGACGGGCCACATGGCCCGCCTGGAAACCACCGAGCCGGTCGAGGGTCGTCGCCGCTTCAAGGGAACGCTGCTGGGCCTCGAGGACGGCATCGTGAAGCTCCGTCTCGAGGATGGCCAGGAGACCGGCGTGCCGCTGTCGGCCGTCTCCCGCGCCAAGCTCGAGATGACCGACGCGCTGATCGAGGAACATCGCCTGGCCCAGCAGGGCGCCGGGCAGGCTCACTGAACAACACGAACGAACACGATAGAAGCAAGAGGAACAGAGACATGGCAACGACTGCCGACATTCCGCGCCTGGAGATGCTGCAAGTGGCCGACATGGTCGCGCGCGAAAAGGGCATCGAGCGCGAGGAAGTGCTCGAGGCGATGGAGCAGGCCATCCAGAAGTCCGGCCGTGCCAAGTACGGGCTGGAGCACGACATCCGGGCCGAGATCGACCGCAAGACCGGCGAGATCAAGCTGCTGCGCTACATGCAGGTCGCCGACCCGATCGAGAACGAGAACACCCAGGTCCCGCTCGTCGAGGCCCAGCGCCGCAATCCCGAGGCCCAGGTCGGCGACTTCCTGACCGACGAGCTGCCGCCGATCGACTTCGGCCGCGTCGCCGCCCAGACCGCCAAGCAGGTGATCACGCAGCGGATGCGCGAGAGCGAGCGCAAGCGCCAGTACGAAGAGTTCAAGGATCGCATCGGCGAGATCGTGTCGGGCGTGGTCAAGCGCGTCGACTACGGCAACATCACCATCGACCTGCAGCGCGCCGAGGGCGTGATCCGCCGCGACGAGACGATCCCGCGTGAGTCGCTGCGCGTCAACGATCGCGTCCGCGCCTACATCTTCGACGTGCGCGAGGAGCCGCGCGGTCCGCAGATCTTCCTGTCGCGCAGCCATCCGCAGTTCATGGCCAAGCTGTTCATGCAGGAAGTGCCGGAAATCTACGACAACATCATCGAGATCAAGGCCGTGGCCCGCGATCCCGGCAGCCGCGCCAAGATCGCGGTGCTGAGCCACGACAGCTCGATCGATCCGATCGGCGCCTGCGTCGGCATGCGCGGCAGCCGCGTCCAGGCCGTCGTGCAGGAGCTGCAGGGCGAGAAGGTCGATATCATTCCGTGGTCGCAGGATACCGCGAACTTCATCGTCAACGCGCTGGCGCCGGCCGAGGTCAGCAAGGTGTTGATGGACGAGGAAAAGAACAAGACCGAGGTCGTCGTGCCCGATGACCAGCTCAGCCTCGCGATCGGCCGCCGCGGCCAGAACGTCAAGCTCGCCTCCCAGCTCACGGGCTGGGAAATCGACATCATGACGGAGACCGAGGAAAGCGAGCGCCGCCAGAAGGAGACGCGTGAGCGCACCGAGCTGTTCAAGCTGGCGCTCGACGTCGACGACGTGATCGCCCATCTGCTGGTCGCCGAGGGCTACGGTTCGGTCGAGGATGTGTCCGACACCGCTGTCGAGGATCTCGCGACCGTCGAGGGTTTCGACGAGGAGATCGCCACCGAGCTGCAGCGCCGTGCCCGCGAGTTCATCGAAAAGCGCGACGCCGAGCTCGCCTTGCGCCTGGAAGCGCTGGGCATCAGCGAGGAAGTGCGCAGTGCCGAGGGCCTGAACCTGGCAATGATCGTGGCGCTGGGCGACGCGGGCGTGAAGACGCTCGACGACCTGGCCGATCTCGCCTCGGACGAGCTGCGCGAGATTGTGGGCGAGAGCGCCATGGACAACGACACCGCCAACGCCATCATCATGAAGGCGCGCGAGCACTGGTTCGCCGACGAGGCCGCCCCGGCCGCCGAAGCGGCCAAGGCCTGAACGGAGACTGCCGGCCTTGATGCCTGCCATCGCCATGACCCAATCTGACCTTACGGTGCCTGCTGCGCCGGGACCGATGCGCACCTGCATCGCGACCGGCACGGAAGGAACGCCGGAGCGGATGATCCGCTTCGTCGTCGGGCCGGAAGGCGAGGTCGTGCCCGATCTGGCGCGGCGGCTGCCGGGTCGTGGCCTGTGGGTCCGGGCGGAACGGGCGACGCTCGAGCGCGCCGTGGACAAGAACCTGTTCTCCAAGGCCGCGCGGGCCGCCGTAAAGGCGCCGGCCGACCTGGCGGAACGGGTCGAACGGCTGCTGCTGGAGCGGACGCTGGCCGATCTTGGCCGGGCGCGCCGCGCCGGCCGGGCTGTGGCGGGCTTCGTGAAGGTCGAGCAGATGATTGCCCAGCGCCGCGCAGGGTTGCTGGTCGTGGCCGACGAGGCCGACGGCGACGGGCTGGGCAAGCTCACCGCCACCGGCCTGCCGCTGGTGCGGCTGGGCGATGCAACGTCGCTGGGCGGCCTCTTTGGCCGTGAGCAGGCGGTCTATGTGGCGGTTGCCCGCGACGACGCGGGTGGCGAGTTCATTCAACGAATTGCGGTCGGTGCCGCGCGGTGGCGCGGCTATCGACTGAATAGCGCCGGTTGACGGGCCGGAGCGGACCAAGGACAACACGCGACATGACGGAACAAAAAGAAGAGACCAAGGCCACCAAGCCACTGACCCTCTCGACCACGGCGCGTAGCGGCGCCGCGGCCAAGGCGGATGCGACCCAGGTGCGGCAGAAGTTCTCGCACGGGCGGACACGCGCGGTGACGGTCGAGGTCAAGAAGCCGGTCAAGCGGACCCCTGGCGCGGCGACTCCCGCCCCGGTCACGGCCGCCCCGGCACCTGCACCCGAAGCGCCGTCTCCGGCGCCCTCGGCCCGGACCCTGAAGCTGGGCGGCAGCGCGGCACCCGCCGCCCCGGCCCGCGCGGCCTCGCCCGCTCCCTCGGCACGTCCGAGCGGCGGCGCGGGCAGCACCGGCGGCCGCGGCATCGTGCTGCGCACGCTCACCGAGGAAGAAAAGGAAGCGCGCACCCGCGCTCTGGTCGATGCCAACAAGGACGCCGAAGTCGCCCGCCAGCGGGCGGCCGTGGACGCCGCCCGTCGCGCCATCGAGGACGAGGCGCGCAAGAAGTCGGACGAGGAGCACAAGAAGCGCCTGGCCGAAGAAGAAGTGCGCAAGAAGACCGAGGACGAGATCAAGCGCAAGGCCGATGCCCTGGTGCAGAAGCGTCTCGACCAGGCGGCAACCGCCTCGCCGCAGACCACGATCGCGCGCCAGGCACAGGAGATCGAGTCCGGCGCCCAGACTGCGGCTGCCCCCGCGGCTCCCCTCGTTCGCCGGCCTCCCGGCGCGCCGGGAACGACGCAGGCCACCGAATCGACGCTGCTGCGCCGGCCGCCGCTGCGGCCGGTCATCAACAAGCGCCTGCCGCAGCCGCCGGGTGCGCGCCGCGAGGCGCCCAAGCGCCGTTCCGACAAGATCGACGTCGGCCGTGCGGTCGAGGGCGAGAACGACTTCCGCAGCCGTTCGGCCGCCCAGATGCGCCGCCGGCTGGAGCGCGAGCGCCGCCAGCAGAATGCCGACGACGGCCAGCAGAAGGTCTATCGCGAGGTCACGATTCCCGAGACCATCACGGTGCAGGACCTCGCCGCGCGCATGACCGAACGCGGCGCCGACGTCATCAAGACGTTGATGCGCATGGGCGTGATGGCCACCATCAACCAGGCGATCGACGCCGACACCGCCGAGCTGGTGGTGACGGAGATGGGCC
>JBQTJT010000045.1:0-17783 GCA_052386855.1 Reyranella sp. | reverse complement strand
GCGGCCGAGACGCCGTTCTTCATGCCGTTCTGGCAGAGCTTGGACCAGCGCTCGCCCCACAGGTTGGTCGTGGTCTTGGCGCTGTCGATGCGGCCCACCATCTCGCGCAGCTCCTCGACGCGCTTGGTGATGCGGCCATGGACCTCGCCGACGCGGAACACGGTATGCTTGTCGCCGCCCTTGGCGACGGTGCGGCGGATGCGGGCGGGTTCGTACATGTCGACCGAGATCAGCGAGGCCACCATGCCTACCGTCTTGCCCCAGCCGACGACGCCCGCGATGCGCTCCTCGTTCAGGCAATTCTGCAGCGACACGACATAGCCGTCCGGTGCCAGGTACTGCTTGATCAGCGCCGTCGCCCATTCGGTGTCGTAGGATTTCATCGACACGAAGGCGATATCGATCGGCTTCTGCCGCGACAGGGCCTCCACTTCGGTGAGATGCATGGTCTTGGCTTCGGTGACAGTGAACTTCTCCTCCGGCGTCACGCCGTCGAGCTCCAGGCCGCGCTTGCGGATGGTTTCTATGTTCTCCGGCCAGAAATCGATCAGGGTCACGTCCTCGCCCGCCTTGGCGAGATAGCCACCGACATAGCCGCCCAGTGCCCCGACGCCGACGACTGCGATTCGCTTGCCCATGGTCCTGCTCCCTAAACGGCCGGCAGCTTGGCGAGGAACGCCTCGACTGCCCGATTGAAATGCGCGGGCTGATGCAGGTTCGCCGCATGTCCCGCGTCGGGAACGACCGCCTTGGCCGCCCCCTTGATCTTGGCCGCCATGTAGTCGGTGGCGGCGAGGAAGTTCGTGTCGTTGGCGCCGACCAGCACCAGGGTCGGGACGGCCACCGTC
Source organism: Reyranella sp. (assembly GCA_052386855.1). Lineage (GTDB taxonomy): Bacteria > Pseudomonadota > Alphaproteobacteria > Reyranellales > Reyranellaceae > Reyranella. Next base: position 16,935 of record JBQTJT010000045.1, on the reverse strand, counting down.
TCGAGCGAGCGTATCACCCGGTCGTTCTGCTGGGCCAGCATGCCGCGCGCGGCGCCGGCGAGGCCCGTAGCGTCGCGATGCCGCGTGAGCCTGACCTCGTCGCTGGTGTTCAGCGCCGCGAGGCCGCGGACGTCGAAGTCGGCCGCACGCTTTTGCGCCGTCTCGTTCCATTTGAGCCGCGCCTCGTCCTTCTTGAAGCCGGGACCGGTGTCGAACAGCATCAGGGCACGCACCCGGTCGGGGTGGCTGGCATGGAAGGCCAGCGACATGTAGCCGCCCAGCGACAGGCCGGCCACGATCGCCTTCCTGGCGCCCACGAGGTCGAGCAGGGCCAGCATGTCGCCCACCGTCAGCGCCTCGGAGTAGAGGGCAGGATCGGCCGGATAGTCGCTTTCGCCATGGCCGCGGAAATCCCAGACGACGACCTGGTAGCGGTCCTTGAGGGCGGCGATCTGGCCGTCCCACATGCGGCAGGTCGAGCTATAGCCGTGGCTCAGCAGAAGCGTGGGGCCGGCACCATGGATCTCGTAGTGGATTTTGACGCCGTTGCGATCGAGCGTTCGACTCTCCTGGGCCATCAGGGGCTCACGCGCGTTTCGGCGCGCGCCTTCTCGAGGAAACGATCGGCGTCTTCCGGCAGCAGCAAGCGCTCGCGCACCAGCGTTTCGGTCGCCGTCCTGACCTTGGCGACATAGTCGGCGCGGCTGGGATAGCGCTCGGCGATCTTCGCGGCGGGGAAGGCGAGGTAGCTGCCGTCGCGGTCGGCGATCTCGCCCGTGGGGTAAGGCGCCTTGTATTCGTTCCAGCCGGTGTAGGCGGCAAGCGGCACGGCAATGTCGGGCAGGCGGATGCCCGCGACCTCGTTGCCGTCGCCATCGACGCGGCTCACCAGCGTGCGATAGGCCCGCTCAGAAGGCTTGGGATTCACCCAGTCGCCGGGCGGCGTCACGCGGTTGGTGACGCGCACGACGGCGGCGCCGGGAAGGGCAGGAAAGCCGGTCTTGTCCGGCTCGACCAGCGTGCCGTCGCCCAGGGTCGGGACACGGCTGGGCGGCGGTGCCTTGCCCGACACCACCCATTCATCGAGCGCCACGAGAAGGGCGCGTACGGCCGGCATGGGATTGTGCGGATTGCGCGGATTGACGTTGGGGCCGGGGTCGGTGGTCGCCCCGGCACGGCCGCCATGCTGGGTGCCGGCAATCATGTAGACGCGGCTGTTCTCCGGCAGGGCCACGTCCTTGAGGCCAAGCGGATCGGTGGTGAGGAGCGAGGCGCCCTTCTGCCAATACTCGGTCGAGGTGTTGGTCTCGATCAGCTTGGGATCGGAACCGTCGCCGCGGAACAGCGACCCCTTTTTCTGGGTGAGCGGGTCCTCGAGGGTCGCCGTCGAGAACGGGAAGGCATTCTCGGGATAGTCATGGTCTTCGTGCTGCGTGCCGGTACGCGCGGGCTGGGCGAAGGCCGTGTTGAAGAAGACGCGGCCGACGCCCGCGATATGGCTGTGGATGCCATCGAAGACGCGGCGGCCTTGTTCGTCGCGGTTGAAGCCTTGGCCGATATGGTCGCGGAGGTAACGTCCGGCCTGCGAGAAGCCGATGGCCAGTGCATGTGTGATCGGGCGTCCGGTCACGGTGATGCCCGCCGGGTCGTACCGCAGCCAGCTCACGAAATCGCGTGTGGCGGCGAAGCCCAGGCCCTGCACCTTGGGATTTCTGGCCTCGTAGTGGAATTCGTAGAGAAAGCCCGGCTTTGCTTTACCCTCGGCGAGCTTGATCGAGCGCGCATCGACCGGTGCCCAGCCAATGGTCTCCCCCTTGTCGGAAGCCCGTGCGCGAACCGTGAGACGGGCGCCGTCGGGGCTCGCCATTTCATGGGAGAGCTTGAAGGCTTCCAGCACGCCGAACCGCGTGCCCGAGACCCATTCTTCGCGCACGGTCTGCACGATCGGCTTACCGTTGTCGGTTGCCACGGGTGCAGTAAGCGCGAGACCCAGGTTGGCGCGCGGGGCATCGGGGTCCCAGCCCGACCAGACGATGGTGTAGCCCAGCTTGAGCGGAAATCCGTTGCCGACGTCGGCCTGCGTCTTGGGATCGTTCATGCCCTGCGGGCCGTCGCAGATGTTGCCGAACAGCATCTTGCGGCCGCGGTTGTTGACCTCATAGAGGATGCGGCTGTTGCCCTTCAGCGGATCCTTCGGCCGCAGGATGAAGATCACGGTCGAATACTCGACCCGCCCGCGCGCGTTGAGCGGCGCCTTGTCGATGTTGACGATACCCCGGTTGGCGGGATCCTCGGGGTCGACCTCGCCACGCGCGGTGCCGATCACGCGTTCATAGGCCCCGGCCGCGCCGAAAGCCGCGCCGTCGGCCAGCGGTTCGACGGCCTGGATATCGACGGAAAGGAGCACGCCGCCTACTTGGCCATGTTCTTGGTGGGTGGGGGCGGCGGGAAGTTGATCTCCACGCCGACGCCGTCGGGATCGTAGAGGAAGATCTGCTGGCCGCCGGTGCGCGGGATGGTCTGCTCGCGGAACTTCACCTTCTTGGCCTTCAGCTTCTTGCGCACGCCGTCGATGTCGGTGCCGGCGAAGGCGATATGGTCGAAGCGGCCGGTGTCCTTGAACTTCTTCTTGGTGCCGCGCACGACGATGCCTTCGCGCGGCTTGCGCGGTCCCAGGATATGCACGGTGGCGACGCCGCCGGAATAGAGCCAGTTGCCGGGGAAGCCGAGCGGCGGACGATCACCGTCCTCGAGTCCCAGCACCTCGCAGTAGAATTTCACGGTCTTCTTCAGGTTGGAAGGTTCGATCGTATAGTGCTGCAGGGCGCCGAGCGGCATGGGAGGTCTCCTCAGACGAAGGTGAGATCGGTATCGACGCCCAGCATCCAGGCGCCGACGGTCTCGAAATGCGAGAGCCGGCCCTGCAGTTGCTGGGTGACGGTGTGGATGTCGCGGAAGCGGCGCTCCAGCGGATGCGATTCGAAGATCGCCGAGGCGCCGGCGGCATTGTAGGCGAAGTCGACCGCCTCGCGGCCTTTGTGGATGGCGTTGGTCGCGGCCATGCGGATGGTGATGCGCTGCTCGACGGTGATCGTCTTGCCGTCCTGCAGGTCTTTCCAGATGGCTGCCATCGACTGCAGAACGAAGGCGCGGGCGGAGCGCAGGTTGACCTCGGCCTGGGCCAGGCCCGACTGCACCACGGCGTTGTCGGCGATCGGATGCTTGCCGCCGCGCACGACCTTGCTCCGGGCGAAGCTCGTGAAGTCGTCGAGCGCGCCGCGGGCGATGCCGCAGGCAACGCCCGCGAAGCCCATCTGGTAGCAGGTGCCGGCGCCCATGCGATAGAGCGGGCCGGGTTCCCGGCACTCCTTTTCGAACTCGCGTGTGATCGAATGGTCGGCGCGGACGAAGAAGTCGTTCAGTGCGAATTGATCGGAGGCCGTGCCGCGCAGGCCGACCGTGTTCCAGATGTCGGTCCACTCGACATCGCTGGGGCGCACCAGGAAAGTGCGTTCGATCTGGCGGCCGTCGGCGTCATGCTTGAGCGAGCCGTCGGCGTTGTAGAGCGGGCAGTGTGCGCCGAGCAGGGTGGCGTGCCGGCAGCCTGAGGCGAAGGCCCAGACGCCGGTGACCTTGTATCCGGGGACTCCCTCGCCGTTTTGGCATTCGACGGCCTTCACGCGCGGGCCAGGACCCCAGGCGAGGACGGCGCGCGGGTCGTTGCCGAAGATCGAGTTGGCAACCGGCAAGTCGAGATAGGCCGCGGACATGGCGCAGCCGCCGGCCTGGCTCAAACACCAGGCGGTCGAGGCATCGCCCCGGGCGATGGTCTCGATGACGTTGAAGAAGGTGATGGGATCGGTCTCGATGCCATTCGACGAACGCGGCAGCAGCAGGCGGAACAGCCGCGCCTCGTGGAGCTTGTCGAGCAGGGCGGGTGGCAGGCGGCGCTTATCCTCGATCTCGTTCGAGGCGGCTTCGACGGCCGGCCGCAGGGCCTCGGCGCGCGCCACGACCGCAGGGTCTCCCGCCAGTGTGCTGGGTGTCGGAATCACGGTGTCCAAGGCAGCCTCCCACGGCAACGCTACGCCCGCAGGCCCGGTCAAAACAAGGGTGGGAGGTCGGTGGTTTTGCCCCGTGGTTTTGCTATGCAGGGGCCCGAATCGAGGGAGGATTAACCGCCATGCATTGGACCGACCGCCGCCGGCGCTTTCGAGCGCTTCTCGCCGGGGATCGCTGCTTTCACCCCGGGTCGGTCTACGATCCGATCTCCGCCCGCATCGCCGAGGACCTCGGCTTCGAGATCGGCATGTTTGCGGGCTCCACCGCGTCGCTGACGGTGCTTGGCGCCCCCGACCTGATCGTGCTCACACTCTCTGAATTCGCGGCCCAGGCCTACCGCATCAATCGCGCCGGCAATCTGCCGCTGATGGTCGATGCCGACCATGGTTACGGCAACGCGCTCAACGTGAAGCGCACGGTCGAGGAGCTGGAAACCGCCGGCGTCTGCGGCATGAGCATCGAGGACACCGAGCTGCCGACGCCGCACGGCACGACCAAGCCGCGGCTCATCTCCATCGCCGAAGGCGTCGGCAAGATGAAGGCGGCACTCGCCGGCCGCCAGGACCCGCTGCTCTGCATCGCCGGCCGCACCAGCGCGATCATCATCACCGGCCTCGACGATGCCATTGCCCGCGGCAAGGCCTACGAGGCGGCCGGCGTCGATGCGCTGTTCTTCGTCGGCATCAAAACGCGGGCCGAACTCGACGCCATCTCGGCAGCAACGACTCTGCCATTGATCCTCGGCGGCGTGTCGGGCGACCTCGCCGACCGCGACTATCTCGCGTCGCGTCGCGTCCGCATCGCCTTGCAGGGCCACCAGCCCTTTGCCGCCGGCGTGAAAGCCGTGCACGACACGCTGAAGGCGCTGCGCGACGGCACGGCGCCGTCGAAGCTTCAGGGTGTGGCCGATGCCGAGATGATGAAGCGCGTCACTCGCGAGGGTGACTACGGCAACTGGACCAAGGAGTTCCTCGGCGGCTGAGGCTCAGCCGGTCGGCACCAGCGTGACGCCGACGCTGTAAGTGTGGGAATCGCCGCCCAGGATCACGCCGCGCAGCGGGCTCACGTCGGCGAAGTCGCGGCCCCAGGCGACGGCAACATGGTCCTCGTGGGCCACCAGGTCGTTGGTCGGGTCGAGATGGACCCAGCCCGCGGCCTCCCCGCACCACACCGCCACCCAGGCATGGCTGGCATCGGCGCCGCGGAGCGCGATCTCTTCCTTGGAATGAACCGTGCGGATGTAGCCCGAGACATAGCCGGCGGCGAGACCATGGGCGCGCAGCGCCGCGATCTCGACATGGGCGAAGTCCTGGCAGACGCCCGACTTGCCGGCGAAGACCTCGGCCAGGGGCGTGCTGATGTCGGTGGCGCCGGGTTCATAGGCGAAATCGGCTTTTATGCGCGCGGTCAGTTCGCGCGCCGCTTCCAAGATCGGCCGGCCCGCCGTGAGCGACTGGGCGCCATAGGCTTTGAGCGCTTCGACGGCCGGCACCAGCGGCGAGTCGTAGACGAATTCGCTGGCCTCGACCGGCGCGGGGAAGCCGTCGCCGCTCAAAGCGGTGCGGATATCCTCCCAGCGCGGTGTCGAGGCGGCGGGCGGCGGCTCGGGAAAGCGGACGTCGATTGCGGCCCGGACTTCGATGTCGAAGCGCGTGTGCGGCTTGTCGATCCGGTAGATGTCGATGTGATTGCCGAAGTGATCGATGTGCTGCACCGCCAGCGCCGGTGCCGGGTCGGTCTCGACGCCGATCGAGGTCACCTTCTGGCCGGGGAATGCGCGAGCCCGGAGATGGGCGATGTGATGCGCCGAGTCGACGCTGCTGGCATAACTGTACGAGGTGCGGTGCGAGAGCAGGTATTTCATGACTCGCGCCCCCTTCAGCTGCCCGACGTGCCGACAGCCTGCGAGGCCGGCACGTGGCTGAAATAGGCGCGCGTGATCGCCTCCGAAAGCGCTTCCAGCCGCTCGTCGGCATCGGCCGCGACGTCGCGCAGCATGGCGAGCGCCAGGCCCTCGTGCCGCCATGCCTGTTCGTCACCCGTGAACTGACGGACGACGGCAGCAAGGTCCTTGTCGAGCGAGTCGGGCAGCGCCGGCACCTGCACGCCGGAGGCCTGGGCGAGATAGTCGAGATGGACGGCGATGGTCCGAAGCTGGAAGGCGAGCGCACGCGGGTTGCTGTCGTCGAGGATGACCAGGTCGAGCACCGGCGCTGGCTGGAGCTGGCCGAGATAGCGGGTGCGGTAGGTGATTGTGCTGTCGCAGAGTTCGAGCGCCAGGCGCATCGCGGCATCCCAGTCGATCGGCGACTGCGTGAAGGGGTTGAGCGCACCGGTCAGGATGAATTGCGCGCGTTCGAGGCGGCGGCCGAGATCGAGGAAGCGCCAGCCCGTGCCGCGGGTCATGTTTTCCTGCGCCAGGCCCGAGAGCGTGGCCACGAAGCGCACGATCTCGTCGAGCGCCGCCAGCAGCGGGTCGAGGTTGCCGCGGGCCGACATCAGGCGCTGGCGCACCTCGGCCATCAGCGGCCCGGCCGCGATCGTCATGTCGGCGGAGAAACGGTCGCGCAGCGTGCCGGCGAGCCGCTGGATGGCGTCGAGCACGGTGGCGAGCCCGCGTTCGTCGGCGGCCACGGCGTCGAGGCCCTGCTGGAAGGCGGCACTCTCCGGGGCCGCCAGGGCCGAGGCCGATTCCATCAGGTTGGCCTCGCTCAGCAGCCGGCCGAGCATCCGCAGCTCGATCGAATCGCGCGGTCCCATGGCGCCCTGCGCCACCCTGGTGGCGGTGGTTCGCAGCAGGCGGGAATCGTTGTCCAGCCGCTCGATATAGCGGCCCAGCCAGAACAGATTGTCGGCGACGCGGCTCTGCAGGTCGGCACCACCGCGCTCGACGGCGAGCTGGTGGAACCGCCGGGTCGCCGGCAGCTCGACGTCGGCGGCGTCCTCGGCCAGCACCCAGACGTCCTTCAAGGTGCCGTTGAGCCGGTTGAGCGAGTGTAACGCCGTCTCGCCGGTCGGTTCGCGCGCCAGGCCGCCCGGCAGCACGCGATAGCCGTCGCCGTCGGCGCTCACGAAGACCCGCATCACGACGCTCGCGGGTGCCAGCGCCTTGCCGTCCCAGCGCGGGCTGAGCGAGGGCGTAAACGGGTGCTGGGCGACGAACTGGCCGGGCTGCGCGCGGATACGCTCCACCAGCGCCTTGCGTTCCTCGGGCTCCAGCATGCCGACCACGATCGGCTCGCGGTCGTTGCCGAGACAGGGCCGCACGATCATGGAATCGAGGTTGGCCATCACGAAGGTGGCGGCCGAGGGCTCGCCCAGCCACCACACGTCGAGCGACGGCAGGCCGAGGGGCTGGCCGAGCAGGCGCTCGCAGAGCCGTTCGAGGAAGGGCATGAGGGCCGGCGTCTCGACGACGCCGGAGCCCAGCGCATTGGCGAGCTCAATGCGGCCGCTGCGCGTCGCCTCGACCAGGCCAGTAACGCCCAGTGCCGAATCGGCGCGCAGTTCCAGGGGATCGACGAAGGCGCTGTCGAGGCGGCGCAGCAGCATGTGCACAGGCCGCAGCCCGGCCAGCGTTTTTAGCGACACTTGCCCATCGCGTGCTACCAGATCGCCGCCCTCGACCAGCGGCACCCCGAGCGCCCGTGCCAGGTAGACGTGCTCGAAATAGGTCGCCGACAGCGAGCCCGGCGTCAGCACCGCCATGTTGGGCTGGCCGATGTCGGCCGGCGCCAGCGCCAGCAACGAATCGTGCCAGCGGTCGACGAAGGGCCGGAGATGCCGCACCGGGATGGAGCGGAACGCCTCGGGCAGGCTGCGCGCCAGCACCCGGCGCATTTCGAGTGCATAGCCGATGCCGGCCGGCACCTCGGTATGGTCGGCCAGCACATGCCAGCGGCCGTCGCCCAGCCGCACCAGGTCGACGGCATAGTGGGCGAGGTGACGGGTCGGCGCCGCGCCGTCGATGACCTGGCAGGGCCGGTGGAAATGCCGGTTGGCGTGGACCAGCATCGGCGGCAGCCGCCGCTCCTTCAGGAGTGTCTGAGGGCCGTAGACATCGGCCAGGATGGCGTCGAGCAGGCGGGCGCGCTGGATCAGGCCGGTCTCGAGCGCCGCCCATTCGTCGGGGGCGACAACGAAGGGCAAGGGATCGAAGGTCCAGCGTGGTGCCGAGCGCTCGTCCAGCAGGTTGACGGTGGCGCCTGACTCTTCGAGCTGCCGCCGCGCGCTTTCCACGCGCTCGCCCAGCCCGCCCGGCAGCGCGCGGATGACGCTCAGGATGCCCTGCCAGTGATAGCGGATCGACTTCTGGCCGGTGACCAGCTCGTCGTAGGCGCTTGCCGGCGAAGAAAGGAGGCCGCGCAACGACTCCATGGGCCCGCTGAAGGAAGGAAATAGGAAGGGTTAGAATCGCATGCGGAGGGGGCGAGGTCTACCTCAGGCTCGCCTCAGATCGAGTGTCAGGGGATGCTCGGGATTGTCCATGGCCCTTGGCTCCGGCGTCTCGCCCGGCGTGTGGCCGATCGGGAAGAAGCGGACGCGGCGCCGCGCCTCGGCTTCGTTGGCATTCACCGGGACACGGTCGTAGCTGCGGCCGCCGGGATGGGAGACATGGTAGCTGCAGCCGCCCAGCGACCGGCCGCTCCAGCTGTCGTGGATGTCGAAGGTGAGCGGCGCATGGACGCCGATGGTCGGGTGCAGCGCATTGGCCGGCTGCCAGGCGCGGTAGCGCACGCCGGCGACATATTCGCCGGCCGTGCCGGTGGCGCGCAGCGGCACGCGCCAGCCGTTGCAGGCGATCACGTGGCGGGCATCGTTCAGCCCCTCGACCTTGACCTGCAGGCGCTCGACCGACGAATCGACGTAGCGCACCGCGCCGCCACCGCCCGGCTCCTCGCCCAGCACGTGCCACGGCTCCAGCGCATGGCGCAGTTCCAGTTCGATGCCGCGCTGGGAGATCTCGCCCAGCCGCGGGAAGCGGAACTCGAAATGCGGTGCAAACCATTCCGGCTCGAAGCGGTAGCCGGCTTCGGCGAGATCGGCGAGCACGTCGCTGAAATCCTGCCACACGAAGTGCGGCAGCATGAAATCGTCGTGCAGGCGCGTACCCCAGCGGCTGAGGGGCCGCTCGTAGGGCCGGTCCCAGAACTTCGCGACCAGGCCGCGCAGCAGCGCCTGCTGGGCCACGCTCATGCGCCAGTGCGGCGGCATCTCGAAGGCACGCAGCTCGAGCAGCCCGCGCCGCCCGGAGGCCGAATCGGGCGTGAAGAGCTTGTCTATGCAGAACTCGGTGCGGTGCGCGTTGCCGGTCGCATCGACCAGAAGGTTGCGGAACACGCGATCGACCAGCCATGGCGGCGTCTGTTTGCCGGGCGCGATCTGGCGGAAGGCGATCTCCAGCTCGTGCAGCGAATCGTTGCGTGCCTCGTCGACTCTCGGATGCTGGCTGGTCGGGCCGATGAACAGGCCCGAGAACAGGTAGGAGAGCGAGGGATGGTTGATCCAGTAGCCTAAAAGGCTCTTCAGCAGATCGGGCCGGCGCAGCATCGGCGAGTCGGGTGCCGACGGACCGCCCAGCACGAAGTGATTGCCGCCGCCGGTGCCGGTGTGCCGGCCATCGATCATGAATTTCTGCGCGCCCAGTCGTGTCGTGCGCGCTTCCTCGTAGACGATCTCGGTGCGCTCCACGAGCTCGGGCCAGCTCGCCGAGGGGTGGATGTTGACCTCGATCACGCCGGGGTCGGGCGTGACGCTGAAGTTCAAGAGCCGCGAATCGCTGCCGGGCGGCGGATAGCCTTCGATGAAAACCGGCTGGCCCAGCTCCTCGGCGGTGTCCTCCACCGCCGCCACCAGGTCGAGATAATCCTCGGTGCGCTCGACCGGCGGCATGAAGACGTAGAGGTGGCCGTCGCGCGTCTCGAACGACATCGCCGTGCGCACGATGGCGCCGGCCGACGCGCCGACACCGGGCCGGGCTGCGAGATCGGGTGCCAGCGCGCGGCGCCAGGCTTCGCGGCGGGCCTCACCGTCGCCGTTGGTGTCGGGCGCGATGCCGCGCTCCTGACGGCGCAGCACCGGCGCGCGACGGAAGGTGTCGAGCGGCGGCAGGTCGGGGTAGGGCGCCATCGGATCGGGATCGGCGAGGAAGCCGGTATCGGCCGGTGCCGCCCACGGCAGCGAATCGAGCGGCAACCGGTAGCCGAGTGCCGAATCGCCAGGGATCAGGTAGCACTTCTCCGAGCGCAGGAACCACGGCCCGCTGCGCCAGCGCCCACCATGACCGTTGCCGTTGCTCCGCCCGTTGTGTTCGCGGGTGATCGGCAGCACGTAGCCTGCGGCACTCTCCAGGCCCTTCTCGAAGACCCGTGCCAGCCGTTCCCGCTCCAGCGGGTCCTTCACCTTGGTGGCGTTGACCGCAACGTTGCTGGGCAGGCGCCGTTCGCGCCACAGGTAGTACCAGGTGTCCTCGTAAGCGCCGAAAAGATAGCCGGGATTGAGTTGCAGCCGTTCGGCGATGGCGAGCGCGAAGCGCTGCGCCGATTCAGGCGTGGCGCCGACAGGCTTCGATTCGACGGCGGTGAGATGGGAATCGCGCCAGATCGGTTGGCCGTCCTTGCGCCAGAAGCAGCCCAGCGCCCAGCGCGGTAATTGTTCTCCGGGATACCATTTGCCCTGGCCGAAATGCAGCAGCGGCTTTTTGGCGAAGCGATCCGCGAGCTTGCGGAACAGTACGCCCGCCAGCCGGCGCTTCTCCGGCCCCAGCGCCAGCGTGTTCCACTCCGCGCCGTCCATGTCGTCGATCGACACGAAGGTCGGCTCGCCGCCCATGGTGAGCCGCACGTCGCCCTTGGCAATGTCGCCTTCGATCGCCTCACCGACCTTCAGCAGCGTCGCCCATTGCTCGTCGGTGTAGGGCTTGGTCGTGCGTGGCGTCTCGCGCACGCGCCGCACCGTCATCTCGTGGGCGAACGTGACCTCGGACTTCTCCACTGCGCCCTCGATCGGCGCCGCGCTGGAAGGTTCGGGCGTGCAGGCGAGCGGGATGTGGCCCTCGCCCGTCAACAGGCCCGAGGTCGGATCGAGCCCGATCCAGCCCGCGCCGGGGAGATAGATCTCGCACCAGGCGTGGAGGTCGGTGAAATCGTCGGTCGGGCCTTCCGGCCCGTCGAGCGGCTTCTCATCGGGTTTCAGCTGGATCAGGTAGCCCGAGGCGAAGCGCGCGGCGAAGCCCAGGTGGCGCATGATGGTGACCAGCAGCCAGCCGGTGTCGCGGCATGAGCCCTTGGCCAGCGACAGGGTCTGCTCGCAGGTCTGCACGCCGGGCTCCATCCGGACGATGTAGCCGATCTCCTTTTGCAGCCGCGCATTGAGGGCGACGATGAAATCCACGGTGCGCATTTTTTTGCGCTCGACCTTGGCGAGCCACGCCTTGAGCAGTGGCCCCGGCGGTTCCAGTTTGCGAAACGGCGCAATTTCCTCGGCCAGCGCGGGATCGTAGGCGAAGGGCCAGGTCTCGGCCTCCGGCTCGAGGAAGAAGCCGAAGGGGTTGATCACCGACATGTCGGCCACGAGATCGACCACAATCTCGAAGGTTTCGGTCTTCTCGGCAAAGACCAGCCGCGCCAGGTGGTTGCCCTGCGGGTCCTGCTGCCAGTTGATGAAATGATCGGCCGGCGTGACTTTCAGCGAATAGGACAACACCGGCGTGCGCGAATGCGGCGCCGGGCGCAGCCGGACGACCTGCGGCCCCAGCATGACGGGCCGGTCGTAGCGGTAGGTCGTTCGATGATGCAGCGCGACTTGGATGCTCATAACGACCGTCTTGTTTCGCCCTACAGCACTTTAAGCAAGGCACGTGCCAGCCGCCAGTGTGTCCCGGTCGGGCCCCTCCCGACATGAAACGGTCATGGTGCCATGATTGATGCCAGAATCGGGGAAGCGGCCACGGAGGATCTCTTGGTGACGGCCACGAAAGAGTTGTCGGGCGAGACGGCGTTGCCCCTGATCGTGCGGCCGTCGGTCGAAAGCGACGTGCCGGCCATGCTGGCCATCTACGAGCATCATATCCGCGACGGCCAGTCGGATCTCGACGCCGAGTTCATGGCGCCCGATCCCCTGCGCGACGACGACATCAAGCGCCGCCGCAAGAACATGCTGCGCCGCCGCCTGCCCCATCTCGTCGCCGAACGCGGCGGTGCCGTCGTGGGCTATGCCTACGCCGTGCCCTTCCGGAAGCGGCCAGCCTACCGATATGCCGTGAAGCATTCGATCTACGTCCATCCCGACCATCTGCATTCGGGCATAGGCCGCGCCCTGCTGCCGATGCTCGTCGAGGCCTGCACACAGGAGGGCTTTCGCCAGATGTTCGCCTACATCGATGCGACCAACGTCGCATCGCGGAACCTCCACGAGGCCTTCGGCTTCAGGCTGGTCGGCGTCCTCGAAGGCGTCGGGCTCAAGTTTGGACGCTGGACCGACAGCCTGCTTATGCAGCGCGCGCTCGGGCCGGGCGCCGGCGAGCCGCCGACCTATTCGCGCACCACGTAGGTGTGGAACCGAACGGCGCCGTTCTTGTCCGTCTCGCGGTAGATGCCCTGGATTTCGACGTCGAAACCGGGAAACAGGTTGGCACTGCGCTCAAACATTTTCAGATAGTCGAGCATCGGCCGCGCCCGCTCGTCGAGCCGTTCGCCAGGGACGATGCTGGCGATGCCGGGCGGGTAGACGACGAACATGGTGGTGGCGATCCGGCCCTGCGCCTCGTCGATCGGCACATAGTCCACATCGTTGCGGACGAGCCGATGCACCGCCTCGTGTGGCGCCATCGCAGGTTCCGGCAGGTGCTCGGGAGCGAACTGCGCGCGCTGCAGCGTGCTCACCGCGCTCTCCCGAAAGAAGGCATGCATCTCCGCGCAGAGATCGCGCAGCCGCAGGCCGGCGTAGCGGGCCGGCCGCCTTCGCACGAATTCGCCGATCACATCGTCGAGGCGCGCATTGTCGTCGTGCAGCTTCTTGAAGGCGACCAGCGCGCTCAGCAGCGTGCCGGCCTTGCTCGACTCCACGCCCGGTGTCAGCAGGAACAGGAGTGAATTGAGGTCGTTCTTCTCCGGCACGACCTGGTTTTCGCGCAGATACTGCGCCACCACCGGCGCGGGGATGCCGTGGTCGGCGTATGCTCCCGTCTCGCGGTCGAAGCCGGGCGTCAGCACGATCAGCTTGTTGGGATCGGTGATGGCGTAGCCCGGCGCCAAGTGGCGGAACCCGTGCCAGCGCGCGTCGGGCTCCAGCTCCCAGTGCCGGACATCTCGCGCCAGCTCATCGGTCGGCACATCTTCCCAGGCCATGTCGCGCCCGCCCGAGGTCGCACGGTCGGCCACGAACGGCTCGAAGAACCAGCGGCGGGCGGAATCGCTCTCCTTGTCCTCGAACTCGCGGCGGATGGCGCGCATCTTCTTGCGGATCTCGATGCCGAGGCGGATCGTGTCGTCCCATAGCACTTCGCCCGATTTGCCCTTCATCATCTGCGCGCCGACATCGAGCGAGGCGAACAGCGGATAGAAGGGCGACGTCGAGGCGTGCAGCATGAAGAACTCGTTGAAGCGCCGGTGTTCGATGCGCCGGCGCTGGCCCGCGATGTGGCTGTCCCGGACATGGATCTGCGAGGCCTGGCTAAAACTCGCGAGCTGCTTATGCGCCGACTGCGTGGCGAAGATGCCCGGACTGTCGGGCCCCAGCCCTTCGAGACCCATGGCGAAACGGCCGGCGTAGAGCGGGTGGAATTTCATGAAGCCCGCCCATGCCTCGTCGAACAGGATGTAGTCGCAGAGATGGCCGATCTTCTCGATGATGGTGCGCGCATTGTGGATGGTGCCGTCGTAGGTGCACTGTTCGATCACTGCGACGCGGAAGGGTCGCTCGCGCTTCCACGCCTCCTTGTCCTCGATCAGCGGGTGGGTGCGGATCTTCTCGCGGATACGCGCCTCGTCGAACGCCTCGTGGAAGATGGGCCCGATCAGCCCATGCGCGTTGCGATCGGTTTCGAGGTACACCGGCGTGCCGCGGCCCAGGAACAGCGCGCCATGATGGGCGGCCTTGTGGTTGTTGCGGTCGAACAGCACGAGGTCGCCTTCCGCCACCAGCGCCTGCAGGACGATCTTGTTGGATGAAGACGTGCCGTTCAGCACGAAATAGGTCTTCTCCGCGCCGAAGATCTGCGCCGCCTCCTGCTGGGCTTTCAGCGCCGGGCCCTCGTGGACCAGCAGGTCGCCGAGGTCGAGGACCGAATTGTCGAGGTCGTCGCGGAACACCGCCTCGCCGAGGTGTTCCACGAAGATCCGGCCGATCGGACTCCTGTTGTAGAAGATGCCGCCATTGTGGCCCGGGCAGGTCCAGAGCTGATTGCCTTCCTCGGCATAGTCGACCAGGGCGCCGAAGAAGGGCGTCTTCAGCGTTTCGGCATATTGCTTAAGGCGGCTCACCAGGTTCCGGGCGATGAAATCCGGCGTCTCCTCGGAGAGGAAGATGTAGCCGTCGATGTAATCCATCACCTCGACCGGAATGTCCTCCAGCCGCTTGCGGCGGACCAGGATGACAATCGGCATCTCCAGCCCGCGTCGGCGCATCAGGTTGATCAGCTCCGCCGACTTGCCGTCGAGGCCCTTCTTGCCCCAGTCGACCACCATGCAGCCGATGGCCGCGTCGGTCTGCACCACCATCTCCGCATCCTCGACGCGCCTGGCCCGCACGACCTGGAAGCCAAGCTTCTCGATGGACGTCGTTATCTCGCTGAGGCGATGGCCTTCGAGATCGTCGGCGTCGAAGGCCGGCGCGCAGATCAGGATGGTGAAGCGTCTGAAGAAATCCATTGTGTGGCCTGTCTCAAAAGACGCTGGGAACATGCAGCTCGGCCGGAACCGGCTTTCGCGCATAGTCTGGCATGTGCTGCCGGGCGGGGAGCAGGATGGGCGCATGCTCGACGTCGCGATAGGGAATTTGCTGCAGGAGATGATGGATGCAATTGAGGCGCGCCCGCTTCTTGTCGTTGCCTTCCACCACCCACCAGGGCGCCTCGGGAATATGCGTCCGCTCCAGCATCTCTTCCTTGGCCCTGGTGTATTCCTCCCAGCGGCGCCGCGATTCGAGATCCATCGGGGACAGCTTCCATTGCTTCAGGGGATCGTGGATGCGCATCAGGAACCGGAGGTTCTGCTGCGCGTCGGTGATCGAGAACCAGTATTTGATGAGGATGATTCCCGATCGCGCCAGCATGCGCTCGAATTCGGGGGCGGAACGGAAGAACTCCTGCACGTCGGCCTCGCTGCAGAAGCCCATCACGCGCTCGACGCCGGCGCGGTTGTACCAGCTGCGGTCGAACAGGACGATCTCGCCGGCGCCCGGCAGGTAGGGCACGTAACGCTGGAAGTACCATTGGCTGCGTTCGCGCTCGGTCGGCGCCGACAGTGCCACGGTGCGGCAGATGCGCGGGTTGAGCCGCTGCGCCATCCGCTTGATGACGCCGCCCTTGCCGGCGGCATCGCGGCCCTCGAACAGGATCACGACCTTCAGTCCCTTGTGGACCACCCAGTCCTGCAGCTTCACCAACTCGCGCTGCAGGCGCAGCAGCTCCGAGAAATAGCGCCGGCGGTCCATGCGCGGGCCGGCGTCGGCCGGGAACATCTCATTGGCCACGTCTTCCGGCAGGCGGGGGAGCAGATCGTCGTCGATCTCGAGTTCCAGCTCCTCGTCGATGCCGTCGATCATTTCGTCGTGGAGCAGGTCCTGGAGGCTCTGGCGGTCTGGTCCGGTGGCCATCTTTTTCTCCTTCATGCGGGTGCTGGCGCCCGAAAATGGGATGGGCGTGTGACAAGCGCGCGACAGTGCGGCCGTCGTGCGGTTTCGCCGCGCGATGCCGGCTGGGCGACCAAAAAGGTGGCCGGCATGGCCAAGGCAGGCCGAGGTTCGATATCCTTCGCGCCATGAATAGCAACTACTTCGACCTCACCGGCAAAGTCGCCCTCGTCACCGGCGGCAGCCGCGGGCTGGGCTACCAGATGGTGAAGGCCTTTGCCGCCCACGGCGCCGACCTCTTCATCACCAGCCGCAAGCTGGACGCCTGCGACAAGGCCGCAGTCGAGGTGCGGGCGATGGGGCGCAAGGCCGCGACCCATGCCTGCAACGTGGCCAACTGGCAGGAACTGGATGGCCTGGTCGACGCGGCCTACGCGGCCTTCGGCAAGGTCGACATCCTGGTGAACAACGCCGGCTCCTCGCCGCTCGCGCCTTCGTCGCTGGAAACCTCCGAGCAGCTCTTCGACCGCATCGTGTCGCTCAATTTCAAGGCGCCGTTCCGCCTGATGTCGCTGGTCGGCAGCCGCATGGCCCAGGGCGATGGTGGCACGATCATCAACATTTCCAGCGCCGGCGCGCTGCGCCCCCGGCCGCAGATCGCGCCCTATGCCGGCGCCAAGGCAGCGCTCAATGCCCTCACCGAAGCCTTCGCCTTCGAGTACGGGCCCAAGGTGCGGGTGAACACTATCTCGCCCGGCCGCTTCCTCACCGACGTCTCCAAGGCGTGGCCAGAGGCGCACAAGGCCAATCCGACGGCCGCGCTCCAGCGCAGCGGCCAGCCGGAGGAGATTGTGACCGCTGCGCTCTATCTCGCCTCGAGCAAATCGAGCTTCACCACCGGATCGCTGGTCCGGGTCGACGGAGGAATAGCCTAGGTCTTCCGGACCGCGCGCGGGGCGCGCGCTCAGGTGTCGCGCGGGAGGCGCGCGGTACGGAAGACCTAGGCGATTCCTCCGTCGACCCGGGCCAGCGAGCCGGTGGTGGAGCGCGAATTTCTCGAGGCGCGCTAGAGCGCAGCGGTCA
>JBQTJT010000044.1:0-84351 GCA_052386855.1 Reyranella sp. | reverse complement strand
GGGAGAAAACGCATGAGCGCCACCAAGGACATCGGCATCAGCACCGACGGCGCCGTTGGCATCGTCGAGATCCAGCGTCCGCCGCACAATTTCTTCGACAATTCGCTGATCAACCAGATCGCCGATGCCTTCGAGGCCTTCGACCGCGACAACAACATCCGCGCCTACGTGCTCTGCGCGCAGGGCAAGTCGTTCTGCGCCGGTGCCGACTTCGCCAATCGCCCGCAGACCGGCGCGGCCGAGAGCGGCAAGCATCTCTACAAGGAGGCGACCCGCCTGTTCCGCTCCAAGAAGCCGAGCGTCGGCGCGATCCAGGGACCGGCGATCGGCGGCGGCCTCGGCCTCGCCCTGATGCCCGACTTCCGCGTCACCTGCGCCGAGGGCCGCTTCGCCGCCAACTTCACGCGGCTGGGCTTCCATCCCGGCTTCTCGCTCACCTTCACCCTGCCGCGCCTGATCGGCCAGCAGAAGGCGAACCTGATGTTCTATACGGGCCGTCGCATCGGCGGCGAGGAGGCCGTCGCCTGGGGCATGGCCGACGTGCTGGTGCCGCAGGCCGACGTGCGCAAGGCCGCGATCGATCTCGCCAAGGAGATCGCCGAGAGCGCGCCGCTCGCGGTCATGTCGACGCGCGAGACCATGCGCCGCGGCTTCGCCGATGGCGCCGAGATCGCCACCGAACGCGAGCTCACCGAGCAGGACTGGACGCGCAAGACCGAGGACTTCAAGGAAGGCATCAAGTCCTACGCCGAGAAGCGGCCTGGCAACTGGAAGGGTCGCTAAACTCGATGGGCCAGGTTTCAGGCAAGGTCGCCATCGTCACCGGCGGCGCCTCCGGAATCGGCGAGGCCTGCTCCGAGACGCTGGCCCGCGAGGGTGCGGCGGTCCTGATCACCGACATCGACGATGCGCTTGGCAAGGATGTCGCCCAGCGCATCACGAAGGCGGGCGGCAAGGCCGCCTATCTGAAGCACGACGTGCGCGACGAGGCCGGCTGGCCCGGTGTCGTCGCCGAGGCCGAGAAGCGGTTTGGCCGCCTCGACATCATGGTGGCCAATGCCGGCATCGGCATCATGGCGCCGATCGCCGAGATGACCCTGGCCGACTGGCAGCGCCAGCAGGCGATCAACCTCGATGGCGTCTTTCTCTCGATCAAGCATGCCATCCCGGCGATGAAGCGTGCCGGCGGCGGCTCGCTGGTGCTGATGTCGTCGATCGCGGGCATGCGCGGCGCGCCGGGGCTGGCTGCCTATTCGGCGACCAAGGGCGGCGTGCGTTTGCTCGCCAAGTCGGTGGCGCTCGAGCATGCCCACGACAACATCCGCTGCAACTCGGTGCATCCCGGCATCATCGCCACGCCGATCTGGGGCAAGATCCCGACCGGCGCCGAGGGCAACCGCCGCAACGCACCGATCGATCCGCTCGAACGCGCCGCGCAGTCCGTGCCGCTGCCGCGCGTCGGCGAGGCGCAGGACATCGCCAACGGCGTGCTGTTCCTCTGTACCGAGGCCGCCAACTACATGACCGGCCAGGAGCTGGTGATCGACGGCGGCATGACCGCCGGTGGAAAGCCGGCGCGCGCGGCTAGCTGAGCTGTTCGTCCATTAGTTTCAACGCTTCGGCGGCGAAGGCGCGCATGTTGGCGACGCGATCGTCCGAGCCGGTGCGCAAGGTGCGCGCGATGCTGCCCTTGGGGCCGACCACGGCCACGCACGTGTGGCCCGCCGGATCGCCGTAGGAATTGCCGGTCGGTCCCGACGCGCCGGTCTCGGCCAGACCCCAGGTCGTCTTCAGCCGCTCGCGCACGTGCTCGGCCGCCAGCAGCGCCCACGGCTCCGACGAAGAGCGCACGCCGGCGCGCTTTTCGCGCGGCACCGCCAGGAAGGCATCGCCGGCCGGGCGCGTATAGACCACGGCGCCACCCATGAAGTAGGCCGAGGCGCCGGGCACCGAGAGCAGCAGGGCTGAAACGAGACCGCCGGCCGAGGATTCCGACACGCCGATCGTTTCCTTGCGGGCCTTCAGTTTTTCGCCGACTTTCTTCGCGAGCGGCAACAGCGAGTCCATGGCATCAATCCTTCTTCTTGAAGATGTCGAGGACCAGCGGCACCTGCTGGCCCATCCAGATCGCGCGGTCGCGATGATCCTCGAGATCGTGCCCGGTGTTGGGATGGATGAAAACCGTGAGATCGCCGCGGTTGAGCGCGAGCCACGACAGCAGTGGCGCCAGTTGGTCGTTCTTGAGCGCGACCTGATAGCTGAAGCGCGGATGCGGGCCGACCGGCTTCTCATGGAAGCGGCCCATCTCGACCGGAAAGGCCTTTTCGATGCGTTCGCGCAGCGCCCAGGCGGCGTCGCGCGAGGCCGGATCGAAGTAGACGTGGGCGTGCCAGTCCGTGATTTGAGGTGTGTTCATGGCCGCAGCCTACCATATCCGCCAACCCGCCTGACGAAACCTAGAACCGTTCCCCGAACCGGCCAGCCTTGCTAGGCTTCGCCATCATGAACTTCGATTTTTCCGACGATCAGAAGCTGCTCAAGGAGCAGGTTCGCAAATTCCTCGCCGACAAGTGCCCGACCAAGGTCGTCCGGCGCGTGCTCGACGGCAACGAAACCCATGCCGACGACGTCTGGAAGGGCCTCGTCGATCTCGGCGTGCCCGGTATCGGCATCCCCGAGGCCTACGGCGGCTCGGGCCTCTCGCCGCTCGAGGTCTGCGTCGTGGCCGAGGAGATCGGCCGTGCCGCGGCACCAGTGCCGTTCGACACCTCCGTCGTGCTGGCGACCGAAGCGCTGAAGCTCGCGGGCTCAGAGGCGCAGAAGAAAAAATGGCTGACCGAGCTGGCGTCTGGCCAGGCGATCGGCACCTTGGCCATCGCCGAGGGACCGCAGCCGCCCAAGCCGCGCAGTATCCGCACGACCTTCGGCAACGGCCGCCTCAACGGCCGGAAAGTGCCGGTAACCGACGGCGAGGCCGCGACCTTCGCCATCGTCCTCGCCAATACCGGCGGAACAGGCGATCGCGCGGTGTCGCTTGTCATCGTCGACCTCAGGCAGGCTGCCGTCGCGAAGAAGCGCATCGAAACGATCGATCCTGCCCGCAAGCATGCGGAGCTTACCTTCAGCGATGCCACGGCCGAGCTGCTGGGTGCCGAGGGCGAGGGCTGGCAGACGCTCGAGAGGCTCTACGACGCGGCGGCGGTCTATTTCGCCTTCGCCCAGGTCGGCGGCGCCGAAGCCGCGATGTGGATGGCGCGCGACTATGCGCTCCAGCGCCAGGCCTTCGGCCGCGCCATCGGCTCCTACCAGGCGATCAAGCACAAGCTCGCGGACTGCTACGTCAAGCTCGAGCTGGCGCGGTCCAACGCCTACTACGGCGCCATGATGCTGACCGAGGGCGGCGCCGATCTCGCGCTCGCGGCCGCGGCGGCGCGCATTGCCGCCACCGACGCCTACGATTTCGCCGCCAAGGAGAACATCCAGACGCACGGCGGCATCGGCTTCACCTGGGAGGCCGACACGCAGTTCCACTACCGCCGCTCGCGCCTGATGGCGCTCTCGATCGGCGGGCCGATGGCGTGGAAGGACAAGCTGGTGAGCCGTCTCGAACAGAAGAACGCGGCGTAGGGGAGGGCAGGAACATGGATTTCAACGACACCCCGGACGAAGCCGCCTTCCGCAAGGAAGTCCGCACCTGGCTCGACGCCAACGCCACGCGCAAGAGCGACGACAAGCAGAGCTTCCGCGCGCGCAACGACGATCCCGAGCTGCTCAAGAAAGCCAAGGAGTGGCAGGACAAGAAGGCCAAGGCCGGCTACGCCCGCCTTACGTGGCCCAAGGAGTTCGGCGGCCGCGGCGCTTCGCCGATCCTGCAGGTGATCTACCAGCAGGAGGAGGCCGACTATCTCGTGCCCCTCGGCTTCTTCGATATCGGTCTCGGCATGTGCATCCCGACCATGATGGCCTATGCCAAGCCAGAACAGCTCACCCGCTACGTGAAGCCCGCGCTGCACGGCCAGGAAGTCTGGTGCCAGCTCTTCTCCGAGCCGGCCGCCGGGTCGGATGTGGCCGGCATCCGCACCAAGGCCGAGCCCGTCAAGTTGCAGGATGGCGGCGACGGATGGGTGATCAACGGCCAGAAGGTCTGGACATCGGGCGCACACTATTGCGACTTCGGCATCGTCATCACCCGCACCGATCCCAATGTCCCCAAGCACGCCGGCCTCACCATGTTCTTCCTCGACATGAAGACGCCCGGCGTGGAAGTGCGGCCGATCAAGCAGATGTCGGGCGGCGCCAACTTCAACGAGGTGTTCTTCACCGACGTGCGCATCCCCGACAGCCAGCGCCTGGGCAAGATCGGCGAGGGCTGGAAGGCCGCGCTCACCACGCTGATGAACGAGCGTCTTGCAGTCGGCCTGCCGTCGGGTGGCCTCGACATCGACGAGCTGATGGAGCTGGCGCGCGACACCGACCTCGAGGACGGGCCCGCCATCCGCAACCAGCAGGTCCGCGGCAAGATCGCCGAATGGTATGTCCAGCAGCAGGGGCTGAAGCTCACGCGCTACCGTACGCTGACGGCGCTTTCCAAGGGCCAGACGCCGGGACCGGAATCCTCGATCATCAAGATCGTGGCGGCGCCCAAGATGCAGGACCTGGGCGCCTTCGCCATGGAACTGATGGGCCATGCCGGCGTGATGAAGGAAGACGTGCCCTTCGCCGCGGGCTTCCAGGCGCAGTGGATCGCCGGCGCCGGCTTCCGCATCGCCGGCGGCACCGACGAGATCCTGCGCAACATCGTGGCCGAACGCGTGCTGGGACTCCCGGCCGACATTCGCGTCGACAAGGACGTGGCTTTTAATCAGCTGGGTAAGAAGTAGGTTCTTGCCCCTTCTGAAGCGAGCGGGCTCTCGCGCTTGATGACAAGCGCTGCCGCCCGCCCGCGCCTGTGAAGGCGCGTTACCGCATCTTAAGCGCCCATTCCGTGTACTTCTTCGCCTGCGCCTGCAGGTCGGCGTAGTACTTGGCGTACTCGGCGCCGACCATCGGCTTCAGCGCGAGGCCGACGGCGTCCATCTTCTCCTTCATCTCGGCGGAGTTGATGGCCTTCAGGAAGGCGGTCTCGACGGCCTTGCAGACATCGGCCGGCGTGCCCTTGGGGGCGCCGACGCCGCGGGTCGAGGACGAGATCACCGTGGTGAGGCCCAGCTCCTTGGTGCAGGGCACCTGGGGCAGGAACTTCGAGCGCACGACGTCGGTGACGGCCAAGCCGCGAATCTCCGTTCCCACGCGCTTGAAGACGCTGCCGACATTGTCGAAGGCCACGTCGACATGGCCGCCCAGCACGCCGGTGAGCTGCTGCGCGCCGCCGTCGAAGTGGACGATGCGGAATTCGGCGCCCGTGGCTTCCTGCACCATCAGGATGGCAAGATGGTCGTCGCTCAGGATGCCGGTGGTGCAGGCGCTGATCTTGCCCGGATTCTTCTTCGCGGCGTCGGTAAGGTCGGCCAGCGTCTTGTAGGGACTGTCGCCCTTGACCCAGATGAAGCCCGGATCGAGCACCTGGTTCACGATGGGAATGAAGCTGTCGATCGTGAAGACGGCCTTGCGCTCGGGGTCGAGCGTGATGGTGTTCATGCCGGGCAGGTTGAGGAAACCCAGCGTATAGCCGTCGGGCCGGGCGCGGGCGATTTCGGTGAAGCCGATCTGGCCACCCGCGCCGCCCTTGTTGACCACGGTGATGGGCTGCCCGAAGTCCTTTTCGGCCAGACCCGCGAGGATGCGGGCGCCGACATCGGTGCTGCCGCCAGGCGGGAAGGCGACGATGAGCTGGACGGCACGGCGCGGGTAGTTCTGCGCGAGGGCCGGGCTTGCGATGGCGGTTGCCGCGGAAGCGGCGAGCAGCGTGCGACGACGGATGAGCATTTTAGTCCTCCCTTTACCTGAAGCTCTGAAAGTCAATCGTTCAGTCGATCTCGGTTTCCCGGAGCTTGTCGAGCGACCGAGGCTTGAACAAGAGGAAGGCGATCACGATCACCGGAACAGTCAGCAGCGCCAGCGCCACCGGCCGGTCGAGAAAGATCGCGAAGCTGCCGCCCGAGATTTCGAGCGTCGTGCGCAGGGACTTCTCCATCATCGGTCCCAGGATCAGCGCCAGGATCGCGGGCGCGATCGGGAAGTCGAGCTTGCGCAGCAGATAGCCGATGATGCCGAAGCCCAGCATAACCCAGACATCGAACAGGCTCTGCTTGAGCCCATAGGCGCCGATCACGCAGAAGATCAGCACACCCACGCACATGTAGCTGAACGGGATCTTGAGCAGCTTGGCCCACAGGCCGACCAGCGGCAGGTTGAGGATCAGGAGCAGCACGTTGCCGACGAAGAAGCTGGCGATCACCGTCCAGACGAGCGCCGGCTGCTCCTGAAAGAGGAAGGGCCCCGGCGTGATGCCGTTGATGATGAAGGCGCCCATCAGCACGGCGATGGTCGGCGAGCTCGGAATGCCGAGCGCCAGAAGAGGGACCATCGCGGCGTTGGCATAGGCGTTGTTGGCTGTCTCGGCCGAGGCCACACCCTCGATCGCGCCCTTGCCAAAGCGCTCCGGCGTCTTGGAAATGCGCTTCTCCATGACGTAGGCCATGAAGGTCGGCACGATGGCGCCGACGCCGGGGATCAGGCCAAGCACGAAGCCGACAACGGTGCCGCGGCCGATGGGACCGACGCAGGTACGCACCTCCTGGCCGGTCGGCAGCCAGGTCTTGAGCTCGGCCTCGATCATGCGCGCCTGGCGCTTCTCGGCGGCCAACAGGAGTTCCGCGACGCCGAACAGGCCCATGACGACGGGCACAAAGCCGATGCCGTCGAACAGCTCCTCGACGCCGAAGGTGAAGCGCGGTGCCCCGCGTACCGGATCGAGGCCGATCATGGCGAACAGCAGGCCGATCACGGTCATCAGCAGGGCGGCCACGATGTTCTTGCCGGCGAGGCCAACGACGAGGCAGAGCCCGGCGACCATCAGGGCGAAGAACTCGGCGGGTCCGAACTTCAGGGCGAGCGTGGCGAGCGGCATGGCGACGACGACCAACGCCACCGTGGCCAGCACGCCGCCGACGAACGATCCGATGGCCGCGATGCCGAGTGCCGATCCGGCGCGCCCCTGGCGCGCCATCGCGTGGCCGTCGATGCAGGTCACCACCGACGCGGCTTCGCCCGGCACGTTGATCAGCACCGAGGTGATCGTGCCGCCATACATCGCGCCGTAATAGATCGCGCTCAGCATGATGATGGCGCCGGTGGCGTCGAGGTTGAAGGTGAGGGGAATCAGGATCGCCGTGCCCGCCGCCGGTCCCAATCCCGGCAGCACACCGATCAGCGTGCCGAGCACGCAGCCTGCAAACGCGTAGGCGAGGTAGTACCAGGACAGCGCCGCAGCGAAGCCTTGGAGCAGATGGCCGAGTGAATCCATGTCCTAGAATCCGATCCGGCCGACCGGCAGGAGAACATCCAGCCAGGTGGTGAAGACATAGTAGACGCCGTAACTGCCGACGACGGCGAAGACCGCGATGATCCACCAGCGTCGCTCGCCGAGGGCAATCACGAGCGCCACATTGAAGATCAGCATGGCGATGCGGAAGCCGATGAAGTCCATCACCACGGTAACCGCCGCCAGCAGCACCACGATGGCGAGCCAGCGCTTGCCGCCGGCGCCATGCGGCAGGGTGCGGATCTCGGCGTCGCCTGGATCAGTGGGCTCGCGAAATGTGGTGATCAGCAGGGCGACCGACAGCACTGCCCCGATCAGCGCCAGCCAGAACGGAAAAAAGCCCGGGCCGGGGCCCAGGCGGTCGGTCAACGACAGCAGCAGAGACTGCCAGAGCGCGAACAGGCAAAACGCCAGCATCGCACCCGTCGCGATCAGCCGACCCTGGCGCATGCCTGGCGGCCCTCCCTATCTTCTTTTCTTGTTCTGGCGGCAGCATAGCTGCAAACAGGACAGGCGCAAATCGAGAGAAATCGGGAGGAAAGCATGAACAGGCTGGACGGCAAGGTCGCCTTTCTGTCAGGCGCGGCGCGCGGCATCGGCGCGGCGGCGGCGAAGCTCATGGTCGAGGCCGGCGCCAAGGTGGCGATCGGCGATGTGCTCGACGAGCGCGGCCGGCAGACCGTCAAGGAGCTTGGGGATGCGGCGATCTACGCGCACCTCGACGTCACCAGCGAGGCGAGCTGGGCCGAGGCGATGGACGCCACGATCGCGAAGTTCGGCAAGCTCGACGTGCTGGTGAACAATGCCGGTATCTTCAATGGCAAGGGCGTCGAGGAGGCGAGCCTCGACGACTGGCACAGGCTCGTGGCCGTCAACCTGACCGGCGTGGTGCTGGGCACGCGTGCGGCCCTGCCGCACCTCAAGAAGTCCAAGGGCAACATCGTCAACCTGGCTTCGATCGCGGGCCTGGTCGGCAGCCAGCTCGATCCCCTCTATTCGTTGACCAAGGGCGGCGTGACGCTGTTCACCAAATCGACGGCGCTGGAGTTCGGCCGCAAGGGCTACGGCATCCGCGTCAACTCGATCCATCCCGGCCTGATCGAGACCGACATGGGCGAGAAGACCTTCGTCATGCGCGCGGCCCAGACCGGCACCAACGATACCGAGCAGGCGCGCAAGACCACCTTGGGTCTCCATCCGATCGGCCGGCTGGGTGTCGCGTTGGACATCGCCAAGGGCATCGTCTTCCTGGCCTCCGATGACGCGGGCTTCATGACGGGCGCAGGCCTCGTCGTCGATGGTGGCTGGACCGCCCACTGATCAGAAGATGCCGGCGGCGAGGCCCGCTGCCATCGCCGCGCCCAGCTCCTCGCACTGATCGACGAAGGCCGGTTGCCACGTGCCCTTGCAGATCAGCGGCTCCTGCACGGCGCGCCAGCGCAGGCCGGTGGTGATCGTCTCGACGCCGCGGCGCGTGCCGGTGCCGTCGCTGCCGGCGCGGACATAGAGCGCGTAGGGCAGGCCCTGGGTCTTCTCCAGGCAGGGATTGTAGCTGCGGTCGAAGAAGTCTTTTAGCGCGCCGCTCATGTAGCCCAGGTTCTCGGTCGTCCCCAGGATGATGGCCTGGGCGGTCAGCACGTCGTCGGGGCCCGCCTGTAGCGGCGCCATGACCCGGACCTCGAGGCCCGTTTCGCTCCGCGCGCCGCGTTCGACGGCCGCTCTCAGGGAGAGGGTGTTCTCCGACGGGGCGTGGGCCACAATCAGCAGGCGTTTCGACATAAACCGGTTTTACCTCGATAGTCGGTGCCATGCTCAAGAAACTCCTGATTGCCAATCGCGGCGAAATCGCCATCCGCATCGCCCAGGCCGCCGCCGAACTCGGCATCGCCACGGTCGGTATCCATTCCGAGGACGACGCCGCCTCCCTGCATGTCCGACGGGTCGACGAGGTCCGGGCGCTCCAGGGCCGCGGCGCGGCGGCCTATCTCGACATCGCGGGCGTGATCGCGGCCGCCCGGGCGGCGGGCTGCGACAGTCTCCATCCCGGCTACGGTTTCCTGTCCGAGAACGCGGCCCTGGCGCGGGCCTGCGCCGACGCCGGCCTGGTCTTCGTCGGCCCGACACCGGAACAGCTCGAACTGTTCGGCGACAAGGCCCGGGCCCGGGCGCATGCCGGCAAGAACAAGGCGCCGGTACTCTCGGGCACCGACGGTGCCACCGACATGCCGGGGATGAAGGCGTTCTTCGCCAAACATGGCAAATCGGGCATCGTCATAAAAGCCATCGCGGGCGGCGGCGGGCGCGGCATGCGCATCGTGACCGCCGAAGGCGACATCGCGGATGCCTTCACGCGCGCCTCGGCCGAGGCCAAGGCTGCGTTCGGCAACGGCGATCTCTATGCCGAACGGCTGATCGCCCGGGCCCGCCACATCGAGGTTCAGATCGTGGGCGACGGTGCCGGCGGCATCGCGGCGCTCGGCGAACGCGAATGCACGATCCAGCGCCGCAGCCAGAAGATCGTCGAGCTGGCGCCCAGTCCCAACCTGGCCGACGGCATGCGGCGGAAGATCGTCGAGGCCGCGGTCACCATGGCCAAGGCCGTGAACTACAGGAGCCTCGGCACCTTCGAATTCCTGGTCGACGATGCGGCAAAGGATTTCTTCTGCTTCATCGAGGCCAATCCGCGCCTGCAGGTCGAGCACACCGTGACCGAGGAAGTGTGGGGCGTCGACCTGGTCAAGGCGCAGTTGCGGCTGGCGGGTGGTGCGTCGCTCGACGAGGCCGGCGTGACGGGCCTCGCACCGCGCGGCCATGCCATCCAGCTGCGCGTCAACATGGAGACCATGACCGCGGACGGTTCGGCCAAGCCGGGTGGTGGCACGCTCACCGTGTTCGAGCCGCCCTCGGGACCCGGGGTGCGCGTCGACACCTACGGTTATGCCGGCTACCGCACCAATCCCAATTTCGACTCGTTGCTGGCCAAGGTGATCGTGCACGCGCCATCACCGGATTTCGGTGATGCGCTGGCGCGCGCCGAGCGGGCGCTGGCGGCGTTCCGGCTGGAGGGCGCCCCCTCGAACATCGCCTTCCTGCGGGCGCTGCTCGCCCATCCCGCCTTCCGCGCCGACCGCGTGCACACGCGTTTCGTCGATGAGCATGCGAGCGCGCTGGTCGAGGCGGCGGCCCGGCCGCAATCGGGGCTCTATTTTCCCGCAGCAGCGGCGGCCACGCCCGGCGGACGGCAGGCCGGGGCGCGTGTCGATGCGGTGGATCCGCTGGCGGTGCTGAGCTTCGGCAAGTCGATGCAGCAGATCGCACCCGAGGCGGCGAGCGACGGACCCGAAGGCACGGTACCGGTTCCGGCGCCGATGCAGGGCACGATCGTCAGTATTGCCGTGGCCGAGGGTGACGCCGTGGCAGCAGGCCAGGCATTGCTGGTCATGGACGCCATGAAGATGCAGCACGAGATCAAGAGCCCGGCGCGCGGCTATGTACGGCGGATCGCGGTCGAGGCGGGCGAGACGATCTATGAGGGCCACGCACTGCTGTTCGTCGAGGAGGCCGACGTCGAGGTGAAGGACGCCGCGTCAGAGGAGAAGATCGATCTCGACCATGTCCGTCCCGATCTCGCCGAATATTTCGAGCGCCGCGCGACGACGCTCGACGAGAAGCGGCCCGAGGCAGTGGCGCGCCGGCGCAAGACCAACCAGCGCACGGCGCGGCAGAACCTCGACGATCTGGTTGATCCCGGCAGCTTCGTCGAATATGGCGCCTTCGCCATCGCCAGCCAGCGCACGCGGCGCACGATCGAGGACCTGATCGAGAAGACGCCGGCCGACGGGCTGATCACCGGCATCGGCCGGGTCAACGGCTCGCTGTTCGGACCGGAGCGGAGCCGCGTCGCCGTCGCACACTACGACTACACCGTACTGGCGGGCACGCAGGGTAAGAACAACCACCACAAGAAGGACCGCCTGTTCGAGATCGTGGAGAAGCAGCGCATCCCGCTGGTGTTCTTCACCGAGGGTGGCGGCGGCCGCCCGGGCGACATCGACGTGCAATCGGTGGCCGGCCTCAACACCATGGCCTTCCACATCTTTGGCCGCCTGAGCGGCGTGGCGCCCTTGGTCGGCATCAATTCCGGTCGCTGTTTCGCCGGCAATGCCGCCATTCTCGGCTGTTGCGACGTGGTGATCGCCACCAGGAACTCGTCGATCGGCATGGGCGGTCCGGCCATGATCGAGGGCGGCAATCTCGGCGTCTACTCGCCCGAGGAAGTGGGCCCGATGAGCGTGCAGGTGCCCAACGGTGTCGTCGACATCGCCGTCGAGGACGAGGCTGAGGCGGTCGCCGTCGCCAAGAAGTACCTGTCCTACTTCCAGGGCGCCTTGCCGGAATGGAGGGCCGCCGACCAGCGGCTGCTGCGCCGCGTCATCCCGGAGAACCGGTTGCGCGTCTACGACGTGCGCGACGTGATCGCGACGCTGTGCGACGAGGACTCGGTGCTGGAACTGCGCCGCGCTTTCGGACCGGGCATGGTGACGGCCTTCGCCCGTATCGAAGGCAAGCCGCTCGGCATCGTCGCCAACAATCCGACCTATCTTGCCGGCGCCATCGACTCGGATGGCTCCGACAAGGCGGCGCGCTTCCTGCAGCTCTGCGACGCCTTCGACATCCCGATCCTGTTCCTGTGCGATACTCCCGGCATGATGGTGGGGCCGGAGGTCGAGAAGACCGCCCTGGTCCGCCATTGCTCCCGGCTGTTCGTGACCGGGGCCAACCTCACGGTGCCGTTCGGCACCATCGTGCTGCGCAAGGCCTATGGGCTCGGCGCCCAGGCGATGGCCGGCGGATCGTTCCACGCCCCCACCTTTGCGCTCAGCTGGCCGACCGGCGAGTTCGGCGGCATGGGGCTGGAGGGCGCGGTCAAGCTCGGCTACCGCAAGGAACTGGAAGCCATCGTCGATCCGGCCGAGCGGCGCGCGCTCTTCGACGAGATGGTGGCCGCGGCCTATGCGCGCGGCAAGGCGCTCAGCACCGCCACCTATTTCGAGGTCGATGAGGTCATCGATCCCGCCGACTCACGGCGCTGGATCTCGACCGCACTGCTGGGTGCCGCGCCGCGGCCGCGCAACGAGCACAAGAAGCGGTCGAACATCGACACTTGGTGAAGGCATGAAGGGTGAGGACATGAAAAATCCCCCGCCTCTTTCGAAGCGGGGGATCTTTTGTCTCTGACCGACTACTGCGCGATCCAGAAAGTGTCGGGCTGGTAGAGCCCGATGTATCCGCCCGGATCCCAGGCCGAATAGCCTTCCTTGGGCACGTTGCGAACCTTGGGGCCGACCACGATGGGCTGGCGGATGCCGTTCACCGTGCCGATCGAAAACACCTCATCGGCACTGGCTGTGAGGATCTTATCCCAGGCTGCGCGCCGTCCGGCGGCGTCGGATGACGTCTCCCATTCCTTCACATAGTCGAGCAGCTTGCAGGCCGACGCGAGATCGCAT
Organism: Reyranella sp.; assembly: GCA_052386855.1. GTDB lineage: Bacteria > Pseudomonadota > Alphaproteobacteria > Reyranellales > Reyranellaceae > Reyranella. The sequence goes on along the minus strand of JBQTJT010000044.1, from coordinate 71,358 downwards.
TTCTCGCCCTTGGTGCCCTTGGACTCGATGAACATGCCCCAGCGAGACCACTGAAGCCCGCCCTGCATGGTCGGCGCGAACTCCTTGGGGCTGGTGTTGACCGTCGGCACGGCCGTCACGTTGCCGGCGAAGGCGGTCATGACCGCCTCGCCGGAGAAGGCGCGGAGCCGGAAATTCTCGCGCGACTGGGGCTTGCTCAGCAGCTTGATACCGACCTTCTTCCACATTTCGGTGATCAGCTGCAGGGCGTCGGAGTCTTCGGTCTCCTCGCTGGCATGCTCGATCACGATGGTCGCCGGCTTGCCGCTGGGCAGCAGGCGGATACCGTCGGGGCCGCGCTTGGCAAGGCCAACCTCATCCAGGAGCTTGTTGGCGAGCTTGGGATCGTAGTTCGCCCACTTGGTCGCGTACGCCGGCTTGAACAGCTCGGAGCGTTCCATGACCGTGTTGTTGGAAGGCTTGGCGAGGCCGAGATAGACGACCTGGTTCAGCTCGTCGCGATCGATGGCCAGCGACAGCGCGCGACGGAATCGGACATCGCGCATCAGCTTGCGCCACTCGTCGTCGCTCGCGGTCAGGTTGGGGTAGAGCGCAATCTGCGAGCCAGAGCCCGACTCCCACAGGTGAACATTGACGCCCGAGGTCTTGGCGCTCTTCTGCAGGAAGGTGTAGTCGCGCATGTTGAGGTAGCGCGGCTGCAGGTCAGCCTCACCGAGGCCTGCCTTGGCCGGGATGAGATTGGTTGCCGCCACGGTCATGATCACGTCGTTGATGTAGGGCAGTTGCTGCCCCTTTTCGTCGATGCGGTGATAGTAGGGATTGCGCGCGAAGACGTAGCGCTGGGCCGGGAACGGCGTTGCGAGCACCCACGGGTTCAGCGTCGGCATGTCGATATTGCTGTTGCCGTACATGACGTCCTGACGGCGGTAGATGTTGACCCAGCGGGTCCCCTTGTGGACCTTCAGAATCTCCTCTTCGGGCGTGTACTTGCCGTGAACCGTTTTCAGGTAGTGCGCCGGCCGGAAGAGGAAGAGCGGTGCTGCACGCGCCTGGCTCTCGATGAAGTAGGGGTTGGGTTTGTCCCAGGTGTACTTGATCGTCAGCTTGTCGATGATCTCGACCTTGGGTGGCTTGCCATCGACGATGAGCTCGACCGACGGACCGGACGGCGACAGCTCGGGGTTGTTGGCGACATCTTCCCAGAAGAAGCGGAAATCGTCGGTGGTGAAGGGCTGGCCATCCGACCACTTGTGCCCGGCCCGCAGTTTCAGGGTGAACTCGCGGCCTTCCTTGACCTCGTAGCTTTCCAGGATGTCGGGGTGCAGCTTGAACTGGTCGTCGTACACGATCAGGCGGGTGTAGCTGTAGACCGTCATCAGGCGCGAATCGCGCACGCCAGCCACCAGCATGTTGAGTTGGCCGCCTTGCTTGCCCGGGCCGTCGCCGCCGGCGAACCGCTTGATGACCCAAGGCTGCTCGGGAATACGCTTGGCGATCGGCGGCAGCGCGCCCGACTTCACCTTGTCGACCAGCGCCGGCGTTTCCTGAAGCGGCGGCAGAGGATCGGCAGCGAATGCCGGCGTCCATATCAGCCCGACCATGAGCGCCTGGGTCAGAACACGTCTTTTCATGAAAAGCCTCACCTTTTGCCCGCGGCCCCAGTTGCTGCTTCCAGTTCCGCCGGGCGGTCGTCCCTGCGGCGATCAAATCGCCGAATGCCTTCACCGTCAATGGCGGTGGTGGATATTGGTTCCGCTGCGGCGCGGCGATGTGGCGAAAATGTGTCGACGCGTTGACGCGCGCCGACGGACGCGCAAGAAACATATGCGACTGGCTGGCGGTTGGAATGTCCGGGGGAAGAATGGCGAGCGGCCTCGAGAACGAATTTGCGACCCTTCATGAGATCGTCAAGGCGGCGAAGATCCGGCTCACGCCCAACATCTGGGATTACCTGATCGGCGGCACTGAGACCGAGACCACGCTCCGACGCAACCGGCTCGCGCTCGATGCCATCGCCTTCAAGCCGCGCGTGCTGCGCGATGTGTCGAAGATCGATCCGTCGTCGGAGATCCTCGGCCGCAAGATCCGACTGCCGGTGATGCTGGCGCCGGTCGGCTCCCTCGAATCCTTCGAGCCGGGCGGCGGCATCACCGTTGCCAAGGGCGCAGGGGCCGGCAACGTGCCGATGCTGATCAGTTCGGTGACGACGCTCAAGCTCGAGGACATCGTCAAGGGCGGTGGGGCGCCCAAGATCTACCAGCTCTATGTGCGCGGCGATGATTCGTGGGTCGCCGACCGCGTCAAGCAGGCGATGGACGCCGGCTACGATGCCTTCTGCATCACCGTCGACACCCAGGTCTATTCGAGGCGCGAGCGCGACATTGCCAAGCGCTTCGTGAAGTCGTGGCGGACTGCGGCGGTCGGCCAGGATCACCAGGCCGCGTTTTCCTGGGAGAATTTCAAGCGCGTAAAGGACAAGTTCCCCGACGTGAAGTTCATGCTGAAGGGGATCGGGACGGGCGAGGACGCCGAGATCGCCTGCCAGCATGGCGTCTGGGGCGTCTACTGCTCCAACCACGGCGGCCGTCAGCTCGACCACGGGCGCGGCTCGGCCCAGGTCCTGCCGGAGATCGTCGAGGCGGTGGCCGGCCGCGCCAAGATCGCCGTCGATGGTTCGTTCAGCCGCGGCAGCGACATCGTGAAGGCGATCGCCATGGGCGCCGACTGGGTCGGCCTCGGCCGGCTCTATTGTTACGGCCTCGCGGCGGCCGGCGCTGCCGGCATCGAGCGCGTGATCGAGCTTCTCGAGGAAGAGATGCGCGAAGTGATGGGCCTGCTGGGCGTCACCAGCCTGAAGCAGCTCGACAAGAGCTATCTGAGCGCCGCCATGCCAACCAACCTGCCGGGCGTGCACTCAGCCTTCCCGCTGCTCAATCTCGCCGACGAAGGTTACTGACCCACTCCGCGCGCTCCCGCGCGCCGAGGCAGCGGCAGGGCGTTCACGCCGTCCCCGGTGCTTGAGCAAGAATACAGTGAGTGCACCGGCGGCCGGCGTGAACGTGCCGATCGAGAGGAGTGTCCTTCCAGCCCGACGGTGGGACGCCGGACCGGTCGAAGCGCGACAGACAAGAAGTGTGCAGACGGCCGGTCGAATGCCCTCCAACCCCACACGGCAGGAGGACCAGCGCCCGGCTTCGGCACGCTCTCCCTAGCGGCCAAGGATTACGCCCTTCCGGAACCATTCATGAAGCCGTAGGGTACCCAAAATGAGCCAGAACGCTCCCCAAAATGGGTCGCCGGAGATTCCGCGCGACGCCTATCCGATGGCCCGCCTCACGTCGGAGTTCTTCCTGCGCAGCATCGATCTGCTGACCCGGGTGCAGGGCGACAAGCTGATTTCGGGCCTCGTCTTCATGGCGGTCTGGCACAACCATATGCACGCTCCCGACAGCGGCGCGGTCGGCGTGCGCGAACTCGCACGGCGCCTCAACCTGCCCTACGAGACCGTGCGCCGCCATGCTGCGGCGCTCGTGAGCGCCGGCCAGTGCAGCGCGACGCGCGATGGTATCGCGGTTGTGCCGGCCGTGCTGAAGAGCCGCGCGAATGTTGCGGTGATGCGCAAGATCTACTTCAACACCGAGCGCATGCTGGTCGAGCTGACGCGTGCGGGGTTGGCGAAGTTCCAGGTGCCACCCGGCGCCGCGTCGCGCCGGGGCAACCTCACGCCGGCCCAGATGGTGATCGCGACGGCCTCGACCGGCCAGCTGCTTGCCGGCATCCGGATGCTCGGCGACCTCTGGCATGGCGACTTGTTGCGGGGGCTGGTTTTCACGGCAATCTGGACGGCCAACGTCAAGCACGTCACCAACACCGCACCGGCCGTCAGCCAGACCGTCCTGCCCGACGAACTGCGCCTGCCCGTCAGCGTTCTCGCGATCTCTAGTTCGCTCAGGCTGCCCTACGAGACGGTCCGGCGCCACGCTCTGGCGCTGGAGAAAGCCGGCATGTGCCATCGCGTGAGGCGGCGGGGCCTGGTCGTGCCGGCCGAGGCCCACCGCAAGCTGGCCTCGGGCACCGTGCAGGCCCACGGGATCGTCACCGCCCTGTTCGCCGAACTCCGCCGCGCCGGTTTGAAGGCCTGACGGGCACGAACCGCACATTGCCCAAATGAGACAATCCACTCCTCGGTCAGAGATCCCGCGCGATACCTACCCGATCGTGCGGATCTCATCGGAATTCTTTCTGCGGGGCATCGATCTGCTGACGCGGGTGCAGGGCGACAAGCTGATCTCCGGCCTGATCTTCGTGGCGCTCTGGCACGGCCAGATGGCGACAACGAAACCCCGGCCGGCCAGTGTCCGCGAGTTGGCTCGCCAGATCCGTATTCCGTACGAGACCGTCCGCCGCCACGCAGCGGCACTGGTCGCGGCCGGTCAGTGCGTCGCCACACCGGAGGGAATCGTGGTGCGCACCGCGGTTTTGCGGCGCCAGTCCAACGTCGACTTTCTGCACGGAATCTATCTCAACTCCGAGCGCATGCTGGTCGACCTCACTCGCGCCGGGCTCGCGAAGTTCCGGCCGTCGCGCGTCCGCGCGCGGGGCCGGTCGCCCCTGACGCGCGAGCAGACGGCGATCGCCACGGCCGCCATGTGGCAGCTTCTTGCCGGCACCGGTCTGACGGCAGATTTCTGGAAGGGCGACCTTCTGCGCGGACTGGTTTACATGGCGATCTGGACGGCCAACGTAAAGCACATCACCAACACGGCGCCGGCCGAAACCCGGACCGTGCTGCCCGACGAGCAGCGTCGGCCGGTCAGCGCTCTGGCGATCTCGAATTCGCTGCGCCTGCCCTACGAAACCGTTCGGCGGCACGCCAACGGCCTGCTGAAGGATGGCATCTGCCTGCGCGTCGGCCGCGGCGGGCTGGTGGTGCCGGCGAGCACGCATCGCAAATTTTCTGACGCCTCGGTCGAAATCCTCCGGATCGTCACCGCGGTGCTCGTCGAAATGAGGCGTGCGGGCGTCAGGGTCTGACGCCCCGGCTGCGGTCCCTCGGCCGCTTGCCCGTCAGCCTCGTCCCCTCATCCGCGACCCACGAACGGCATCTTGGTCGCCATCACCGTGATGAACTGGACGTTGGCGTCGAGCGGCAGGCTGTCCATGTAGACGATGGCATTGGCCACCGCTTCGACATCCATGCGCGGCTCCGGGATGGTCGTGCCGTTGGGCTGCAGCACGCCCTTGGTCATGCGTTCGGTCATCGGCGTCACGGCATTGCCGATGTCGATCTGGCCGCAGGCGATGTCGTAGGCGCGGCCGTCGAGCGAGGTCGACTTGGTGAGGCCGGTGATGGCGTGCTTGGTCGAGGTATAGGCGACCGAGAACGGCCGGGGCGCATGCGCCGAGATCGAGCCGTTGTTGATGATGCGCCCGCCCATCGGCTTCTGCGCCTTCATGATCTTGATGGCTTCCTGGGTGCACAGGAACGGGCCGGTCAGGTTGGCCGCCACGACACTCAGCCATGTCTCGTACGGCAGGTCTTCCAGCGGCACCGGCGGCGCGCCGCCGCCGGCATTGTTGAACACCAGGTCGAGGCGGCCGAAGGCCTCCTTGGTCCGGGCAAACAGGGCCTGGATCGATTCGCGCTTGGTGACGTCGGTCGGCACCGCCAGCGCATTGGGGGCATTGTTGCCGGCCATGCTCGCGGTCTCTTCCAGCGCTTCCTTGCGGCGGCCGGCCAGCACGACCTTGTAGCCGTTCTTGAGCAGCGCCAGGGCCGCGGCGCGGCCGATGCCGCTGCCCGATCCGGTGATGATTGCGATTTTCGCCATGGGTTCGTTCCTCCTCGGAGGCGGACCCTATCAGACGGCGAGGCTTTTCACATAGGCCCGCCAGCCGCCGAGCGAGGTGATGTCGCGCGCCGCCGTGACGGCGTAGGTCTCGCAGAGGAAGCCCAGCACCGTCGAGCCATCCGCGAGGGTGACGGTGCCGAGGCCGAGGGGCGCGGGGATTTTGGCGATGAACGCGCCGACCTTTTCCGAGGGCAGGCTCCACACTTCGAGATCGATCGCGCCGCCGCCATCGGCGACACGGACCAGGCCCGGGCGATGCGGTGGTCCGCCGGGCAGCGCGTAGAAGCGATAGAGCGGCGCCGTCTTGCCCGCGCTCTCCTGTCGGCCGCCGAGCTCGGTAAGCTGGCCGTTCAGCGGCAGGCCGCTCATGTGGGCGCCGACCACGGCGATCGAGACGCGATCTTCTACGACGACGGGATCGCGCCCCGGTTCAGGCAACTGGCTCGCGGTCTTGCCGAGCGGCAACGGTACGGCGCGCTGCCAGCGCGCGCCGAAGGCCAACAGCGTGCGCTCGGCGAAAGCGCGCGCGATGAGGGTGATGCCGAACGGCATGCCGTCGGGACGGAAGCCGAAGGGCATGGCGAGCCCACTCAGGCCGAAGAAGTTCACGAAGTTGGTGTAGTGGCCGAGATGTGAGTTGTAGAGTACCGGCTCGCGCTCCAGGTCGGCCAGGCGATAGACCGTGCCCGCGGTCGGCAGCGCCAGGAAATCGAGGCCCTGCATCTCCGTCGCTGCCCGCGCTTTCAGCTCGGCCAGCCTGTACTGGCCCTCGAAAGCGTCGACGGCGCTGTACTTGCGCCCGCCCTCCACGATCTGCCGCGTCGTCGGCCAGACCTTGGCCTCCTCGCCGGCACCCTCGATGAAGGCGCCGACCGCCGCCGTGCGCTCGGCCACCCACGGCCCGGCATAGAGAAGCTGGGCGGCGTCGCGAAAGGGCGCGTAGTCGAACTCGATCGCCGTGCCGCCCAAGGCCTTCAGCTTCTCGACGGCCTCGGCGTAGAGCGCGGCGTAGGCCTCGTCGCCGAAAAACTCGAGCGGCTTCGGCACCCCGAAGCGGAAGGTCTTGCCGATCGCCGGCGTCGCCTGGGGCGCGCAGGCGACGCCGAGGACCGCATCGGCATCGGCACAGCTCAGGGCGAACACCGAGACGCAATCGAGCGACGCGCAGGCCGGCACGACGCCCGCATTGCTGAACAGGCCCGGCGTCGGTTTCAGGCCCACGATATTGTTGAAGCCGGCCGGCACGCGGCCCGAGCCCGCGGTGTCGGTGCCGAGCGAAAAGCTCACGAGGCCCGACGAGACGGCGACGGCCGAGCCCGAGCTCGAGCCGCCCGGCACGAACGCGGCGTCGAAAGGATTGCGCGGCACGCCGTAGGGCGAGCGCACGCCCACCAGACCGGTCGCGAACTGGTCGAGGTTGGTCTTGCCGATCACGATGGCGCCGGCCTCGACCAGGCGCTTCACGACCTCGGCCGAAATCTGCGGCTCGTAGGCATAGCCGGGGCAGGCCGCCGTCGTGGCAAGTCCCGCCACGTCGATATTGTCTTTTACCGCGAAGGGCACGCCGTAGAGCGGCAGCTGCTCGATCTCGCCCCGCCGCGCATCGAGGGCGGCGGCCTGGGCGTGCAATGCGGCGTCAGGCGCGCGCGCGATCCACACCTTGTCGTCGCCGGCCGCCGCGATTCGCTTCAGCACCTCGTCGACCACTGTCCGGCAGTCGAGGGTGCCCGCGCGATAGGCCGAACGCAGTTTATGGATGCCGAGATCGATCGATGCGGTCATGTCCTACTTTCTATCCAAGCCTTGTCCACATTGCAGCCGACAGATGCGCGCGGGGGTTGGCACGCTCCTTGCAACCGATGCGGCGGGATCGTGTGGGTCCGAAAAAGCAGGGGGAATACAATGAAGCGTCGCTCATTCATCAAGACGACGGCTGTTGCCGGTGCCGCCGCGACCGTGGCTCCGGCGATCTGGTCCGAGGCCAAGGCGCAGGCCCGCAACGAGACGCTGCTGATCGTGAACGAAAGCCCGCCGAACTCGATGGATATCCACGGCGTCGGCGCCAATCGCCCGGCCTACGAGGTCTCGTGGAACACCCACGACCGGCTGATCACCTACGGCGCCAAGAAGGACGCCAACGGCAACGACCATTATGACTATACCAAGCTCGAGCCCGAACTCGCGACCGACTGGAACGTGACGCCGACCTCGGCGACCTTCAAGCTGCGCCGCGACGCCAAGTTCCACGACGGCACGCCGATCACCGCCAAGGACGTGAAGTGGTCGTTCGACCGCGCCGTCACCGTGGGCGGCTTCCCGACCTTCCAGATGGCAGCGGGATCCCTGCAGAAGCCGGAGCAGTTCGTCGTGGTCGACGACAACACCTTCCGCGTCGACTTCCTGCGCGCCGACAAGCTCACCATGCCCGACATCGGCGTGCCGGTGCCGGTGATCATGAACTCCGAACTGTGCAAGAAGAACGCGACCGCCGCCGATCCATGGGCGATGGAGTGGTGCAAGAACAATACGGCGTCGGGCGGCGCCTACAAGATCGAGCGCTGGCAGCCCGGCCAGGAAGTCGTCTACACCCGCAACGACGACTGGAAGAACGGGCCGTTGCCCAAGGTCAAGCGGGTGATCATGCGTATCATCCCGTCGGCCGGAAACCGGCGTGCCCTGCTCGAACGCGGCGATGCCGACCTGTCGTTCGACCTGCCGTCCAAGGATTTCGCGGAACTCAGGAATTCGCCCAAGCTCACCGTCGTCGGCACGCCGATCGAGAACGCGATGACTTACATCGGCATGAACGTGAACCAGAAGCCGTTCGACAACGTCAAGGTTCGCCAGGCCGTGGCCTATGCCGTTCCCTACCAGCAGATCATGGACTCGGTGATGTTCGGCCAGGCGCTGCCGCTGTTCGGCGGTGCCGACAACAAGTTCAAGGGTGTCGTGTGGCCCCAGAAGGATGGCTACAAGACCGATCTCGCCAAGGCCAAGGCGTTGATGGCCGAGGCGGGTTATGCCGGAGGCGTGGAGACGACGATTTCGTTCGACCTGGGGTTTGCGAGCACCAACGAGCCGTTGACCATTCTCGTCCAGGAGAGCCTGGCCCAGATCGGCATCAAGGCCTCGATCAACAAGATCCCCGGCGCCAACTGGCGCGGCGAGCTGCTGAAGAAGAACATGCCGATGATCGCCAATTCGTTCGGCGGCTGGCTGAACTATCCCGAGTACTTCTTCTTCTGGTGCTATCACGGCCAGAACGCCGTCTTCAACACCATGGGCTACAAGAACCCGACGATGGATGCGTTGATCGACAAGGCGCGGTTCGCCTCGGGCAAGGAGTACGAGGAGGCGGTCAAGGGCTTCATCGACATCGCCTTCGAGGAGGTGCCCCGCGTGCCGCTGTTCCAGCCGCTCCTGAACGTGGCGATGCAGAAGAATGTCACCGGCTACCGTTACTGGTTTCACCGCCAGCTCGACTTCCGTCAACTCGTGAAGAGCTAGGCACGGGACCGGCGGAGACGCAGCAATGCTGAACCTGCTGCTGTCGCGGCTGGCGACGGCGATTCCCAGCATCGTGGGCGTCGTCATCGTCACCTTCATGCTGACCCGCCTGCTGCCGGGCGACCCGGCGGCCTATTTTGCCGGCCTCGCCGCCTCGCCGCAGGCGATCGCCGAGATCAGGACCAAGCTCGGCCTCGACAAGTCTTTGCCCGAGCAGTTCGTCGGCTACATCGGCGATCTGCTGCACGGCAATCTCGGCAACTCGCTCAGCACCGGCCAGCCGGTGGTGGCCGAGATCGTCACCCGCCTGCCGGCCTCGGCGGAACTCACCCTGGTTGCGCTGCTGCTTGCCGTAGTGATCGCCATTCCGCTCGGCGTGCTGGCGGCGGTGAAGCAGGGCACCTGGATCGATCACACCTGCCGGATCGTGACGACAGCCGGCGTGTCGCTGCCGGTGTTCTTCACCGGCCTGCTGTTCGCCTATGTCTTCTACTATCTCCTGCAGTGGGCGCCGGCGCCGACCGGCCGGCTCGACGTCTTCCTCTCAGCCCCGACCCACATCACCGGCTTCTACCTGATCGACTCGGCGCTGACCGGCAACCTGGAGGCTTTCTGGGGCAGCCTGCGCCAGTTGGCACTTCCCGCGATCTCGATGGCGATCTTCTCGCTGGCGCCGCTTGCCCGCATGACGCGCGGCTCGATGCTGGCCATTCTGGGCAGCGACTTCATCCGCACCGCGCGGGCCAGCGGACTCTCCCCGCGCACCGTCATCTTCACCTATGCCTTCCGCAACGCCGTGCTGCCGGTCATCACCACCCTGGGCATGGTTTTCTCGTTCCTGCTGGGCGCCAACGTGCTGGTGGAGACGGTGTTCGCCTGGCCGGGCATCGGCCTCTATGCCGTGAACGCGCTGATCACCTCCGACTACGCGCCGGTCCAGGGCTTCGTGCTCACGATGGCGATCCTCTACGTGGCGCTCAACCTCACCATCGACTTCGTCTACGGCCTGGTCGATCCGCGCGTGCGGCTGGACTCCTGACGATGTCGCGATTGGTCGAACACCTGTCATTGCTGGGGGCGCGCCACTCCAGTGGCGCGTCTTGTTCTTCCGCACCGCGAGCCTCCGGCTCGCTCATGAACATGAGCGCGCAGGATGCGCGCGGTCCAAATGACCATGAAAGACGCGCCGTGGCGCGAGTTCGGCGCTGACCATGCTGCCGCTGCTGCGCCACGCCCGCTACGTGCTGTCGGAGAACCCGGTCACCGGGCTCGCCTTCGGCCTGTTCGCACTGTTCCTGCTTGCCGCGATCCTGGGTCCGGCACTGGCGCCCTACAACCCGCTGCAGAGCAACGCCGCCATGGCGCTGAAGCCGCCCTCGGCGGCGCACTGGTTCGGCACCGACCAGCTCGGCCGCGACATCTTCAGCCGCGTGCTGGTGGCGACGCGGCTCGACCTCACCATCGCCTTCGCCTCGGTGATCCTGGCCTTCTTCCTGGGCGCGCTGTCGGGCGTGGCGGCAGGCTATTTCGGCGGCTGGACCGATCGCGTGGTCGGTCGCCTCGCCGACACCATCATGGCCTTCCCGCTGTTCGTGCTGGCCATGGGCATCGTGGCGGCGCTGGGCAACGAGGTGATCAACATCGTGATCGCCACCGCGATCATCAATTTCCCGCTCTACGCCCGCGTGGCACGCGCCGAAGCCAACGTGCGGCGCGACGCGGGCTTCGTCGAGGCGGCGCGGCTCTCGGGCAACGGCGAGACGCGCGTTCTGCTGGGCCACATCCTGCCCAACATCATGCCGATCATGATGGTGCAGATGTCGCTCACCATGGGCTACGCCATTCTGAATGCCGCGGGCCTGTCGTTCATCGGCCTCGGCGTCCGTCCGCCCGATGCCGAATGGGGCATCATGGTCGCAGAGGGCGCCAACTTCATCCAGTCCGGCGAATGGTGGATCGCGCTCTTTCCCGGCCTCGCGCTGATGCTGGCCGTGTTCTGCTTCAATCTGCTGGGCGACGGGCTGCGCGACATCATCGATCCCCGGATGAGGACGTAGGGGATGCGGACATGACCGCTGTTCCCGCCCTCTCGGTAGAAAATCTGTCGGTTGAGTTCCGTACTCGCTCCGGTGTCGTGAAGGTGCTGGAGCATGTCGGCTTCAGCGTCGACAAGGGCGAGACGGTGGCGCTGGTGGGCGAGAGCGGTTCGGGCAAGTCGGTGACGGCCTTCGCCGTCATGGGCATCCTCGATGCCGCCGGCAAGGTCACCTCGGGTCGCGCGATGTTCGGCGGCGCCGACCTGCTGGCGCTCAGCGAACACGATCTTGCCGAGCAACGCGGCCGCGAACTGTCGATGATCTTCCAGAACCCGCGAACGGCGCTGAATCCGATCCGGCGCGTCGGACGCCAGATCGCCGACGTGCTGGTGCGCCACGGCGGTGCCACCCGCAGCGATGCCCCGCGGGCCGCGATCGAGATGTTGAAGCGCGTGCGCATCCCCGATCCCGAGCGACGCGCCGAAGCCTATCCCTTCGAACTGTCGGGCGGCATGTGCCAGCGCATCATGATCGCCATCGCGCTCGCCTGCCGGCCGGCGCTGCTGATCGCCGACGAGCCCACCACCGGCCTCGACGTCACCACCCAGGCGGTGATCATGGACCTGATCGGCGAGCTGGCGGGCGACTCGGGCATGGCCACGATCTTCATCACCCACGACCTGGCCCTTGCCGCCGAATATTGCGACCGCATCGTCGTCATGCACGCCGGCCATATCGTCGAGGCAGCACCGGCGCGCGAGCTGTTCGTCCATCCGCGCCATCCCTATTCGGCCAAGCTGCTGGCCGCGACCCCGGGCGAGACCGTCTCGCTCGAGAACCTGGCCTCGATCCCGGGCGGCCTGCCCGACCTGCGCCGGCCGGACCTGCCGCCGTGCCGTTACAGCGACCGCTGCGAGCGCCGCATCGCGGGGTGCACAGAGCCGCTGCCGCACCAGATCGTTGGCGACCGCCACGTCGTCGCCTGCTGGAACCCGCTATGAGCGGCAACGCCCCTGTCTCGCTCCCCGGGCCTCTCCTCGATGTCGCCGAACTCGCCAAGCGGTTCACCGTCGGCGGCAAGCAGGGCCTGCTGGCGCGCGCCGCCTCCTTTCGCAAGCCGGTGGCACCGTTGCCTCAGCTCCATGCCGTCGATGAGGTCAGTTTCACCATCGGCCGCGGCGAGACGGTCGGGCTGGTGGGCGAATCGGGCTGCGGCAAGTCCACCCTGGTGCGGCTGATCAACCGCCTGCTCGATCCGACCTCGGGCAGCATCCGCCTGGGTGGCGCCGAGCTGGCCGACTTCAAGGCCCGCGACTTCGCGGCCAACCCCCATCGCGCCCGCATCCAGATGGTGTTCCAGGATGCCGGCGACTCGCTCAATCCGCGTTACACGGCGGCCGACGCCATCGCCGATCCGGTGCGGCGCCTGAAGAAGATGTCGGGCGCCGACCTCAAGGCCCGCGTCGAGTCGCTGGCCGACATGACCGGCCTGCCGCGCGAGCTTCTCTCGCGCTTTCCGCATCAGCTCTCGGGTGGCCAGAAGGCGCGTGTCGGCATTGCGCGCGCGATCGCCGTCGAACCCGAATTGCTGATCCTCGACGAACCGACGGCGGCGCTCGATGTCTCGGTGCAGGTCGTGATCCTGCAGCTCCTGCAGCAGCTCAAGCGCGAGCTCGGCATGAGCTATCTGTTTGTCAGCCACGATCTCAACGTCGTGCGGCTGCTCTGCGATCGTGTGCTGGTGATGTATCTCGGCAAGGTCGTGGAGCAGGGGCCAGCGGCCGAGGTCTTCGCCGATCCCAAGCACCCCTATACTAGGGCGCTGATCTCGGCGATCCCGCAGGCCCAGCCCGAGCAGCGCGCGGGCCGCCTGCGCCTCGATGGTGAGCCGCGCAGCCCGATCGATCCAGATCCCACGGTCTGCCGCTTCTACGGCCGCTGCCCCAAGGGCACGCCACGCTGCGCCGAGGAAATGCCGCTCTTGCATCCGGCCGGTGCGGCGCGGCAGGTTGCCTGTCACTTCGCAACATGATGCTCTTGGCAGGACACATCAGTTTCAAGCGTTCTCTCAAGTTCCTCTCCCCCTTGGGGGAGAGGAGACTGACATGAAATGAATCCGAAGAGTGGATATGGAGAAGGAACGCCCATGGCCGACGAGAAGCCCGATGTTGCGCGTCTGGTCGACGAGGCGGCGAAAGCCCTCGGTCTGCCGATCGCGCCCGAGTACCGCGCCGACGTGATCCTGAACTACGAGCGCTCGCTCATGATCGCGCGGCCGCTGCTCGAGGTCGACCTCGACGACGATCTGATGTCCGGCCCCGTGTTCCGGCCATGAGTGTTCCGGCCATGAGCGATCCGCTGTCCAAGGCGGCGACCGCGACCGAGATCGCGCGCGCCATTGCCGGTGGCAAGGTCAAGGCCGCCGCCGTGATCGACGCCACGCTGAAGCGCATCGCGGCGTCGGAGCCCACGATCAATGCCTTCACCGATGTCGTGGCCGAGCGTGCCCTCAAGCGCGCCGCCGAGATCGATGCCGGCAAGCATCGCGGGCCGCTGATGGGCGTACCGTTTGCGGTAAAAAATCTGTTCGACATCGCGGGCCTGCCGACGCGGGCCGGCTCCAAGATCAATGTAGACGGGCCCAGGGCCGCTCGCGACGGCGCGCTGGTGCGCAGGCTGGAGGACGCCGGCGCGATCCTGGTGGGCGGCCTCAACATGGGCGAGTACGCCTACGACTTCACGGGTGAGAATTCGCATTACGGCCCCTCGCGCAATCCGCGAGACACGACGCGCATGTCGGGCGGCTCCTCGGGTGGCTCCGGCGCCGCAGTGGCGGCGGGCGAGGTGCCGCTGTCGCTGGGCTCCGACACCAACGGCTCGATCCGCGTGCCGTCCTCGCTCTGCGGCCTGTTTGGCCTCAAGCCGACCTATGGGCGCCTCAGCCGTGCTGGCTCGTTCCCCTTCGTCGACTCCTTCGACCATCTCGGGCCGATCGCGCGCTCGACCGAGGATCTCGCGCTGTCGTTCGACGCGCTGCAGGGCTGGGATCCCGACGATCCCGTCTGTACCGATCGTCCCGCCGAGCCCACTTTGCCGCGCCTGGTCGAGGGCATCGATGGGCTGCGCATCGCCATTGCCGGCGACTACTTCACCCGGGGCGGCGAGCCCGAAGCCTTCGAGGCCGTGGCGACGGTGGCCAAGGCGCTGGGTGCTGCGAAGACGGTGGTGTTGCCCGAAGCCGCGGCGGCTCGGGCGGCGGCCTATGTCATCACCGCCATCGAGGGCGGGCAGGTTCACCTGCCGCGGCTCAGGACCCGGCCACAGGATTTCGACCCCGACACACGCGAACGCTTCATGGCCGGGGTGCTGCTGCCGGGCGCCTGGTACGTGAAGGCGCAGCGCTTCCGCCGGCGCTACCGCGCCAATGTGCTGAAGGTTTTCGAGGAGGCCGACATCGTGCTGGCGCCCGCCACGCCCTGCACCGCGCCGAAACTCGGCCAGGTCATGATGAAGCTGGGCGGTGTCGACCTGCCGGTGCGCGCCAACCTCGGCCTCTTCACCCAGCCGATCTCGTTCATCGGCCTGCCCGTCGTGGTGGCGCCGCTGCAACGGCCCGGCGGCCTGCCGATCGGCGTGCAGATCATTGCCAAGCCATTCAACGAACAGGCCGCGCTGCGCGTGGCTGCTTTCCTGGAGAAGCAGGGCGTGGCCGCTGCGCCGCCGGCATAGGAGCAAAAATGGAAATCAACATTCCCGAGGTCGTGGGCGAAGTGACCGCCGCCTTCAACCGCTACGAGACGGCGCTCAACACCAACGACGTGGTGACGCTCGACTCGCTCTTCTGGAAGAGCCCGCACACGCTGCGCTACGGCATCGGCGAGCAGCTCTACGGCCATGACCAGATCGCGGCCTTCCGCGCCGGCCGCGATCCCGGCTTCGTGGTCAATCGCGACCTGCTGAAGCTCTGGATCGTCACCTACGGCCGCGACTTCGGCACCGCCAACTGCGAATTCAAGCGGCACGGCGGCAACAAGACCGGCCGGCAGAGCCATACCTGGATGCGCACGCCCGAAGGTTGGCGCATCGTGGCCGCGCACGTCTCGCTTCTCGGTGAATCGACGCCGATGAAGACACCTTAGGCTTTCCCCGTCGTCCCGAGCGCAGCCGAGGGACCTTCTCTCCCGAGCAGAGGCCGTCGACTTTGAGACGAGGTCCCTCCACTTCGCGCCTTCGGCGCTTCGGTCGGGACGACGGATAGATATGCTCCGAGTCATATGCGACACGGCGGGGTCATGGCTGTAGTCTCCCCCGCGTCGGAGGGGACCCAATGAAATTGCTTCTCACGCATGTGCCGCTGTCGCGGAAGAGTTACTACGGCGCGCGGGCGCTCGCGCGACTGCACGAATTGGTCGAAGTCACGCTGCACGAGGGCGACGTACCGCTCGATCCTGTCGGAGTGATCGCGGCGGCGCGCGACGTCGATTTCATCATCGCCGACCGCTCCACCCCAGTGCCGGGCGAAATCTTCGCTGCGTTGCCCAAACTGAGGGTCGTGATGCGGAGCGCCGTCGACATCCGCAACATCGACGTCGCCGCGGCCTCGGCGGCGGGCGTGCTGGTGACGCATGCCGAGCCCGGCTTCGTGCAGTCGGTCGTCGAACTGACGCTGGGTTTCCTTGTCGATCTCTCCCGTGGGGTGAGCCGCGCGACCGCTGCCTACCATGCGGGCGAGAAGCCCGAGATCCGCATCGGACGGCAACTCTCCGGCAGCACGGTCGGTATCATCGGCTACGGCCGCATTTCGCGCGACCTCGCGCCGCTGCTCGCCACGCTGGGCATGACGGTGCTGGTGTCGGATCCCTATGCCCAGATCGACGACCGGCGCTTCGCCAAGCTGCCGATGGACGATCTGCTGGCGCGCGCCGATTATGTGATCTGCCTCGCCATCGCCAACGAGGAGACCGAGAACCTCCTGGATGCAGCGGCCTTCGCGCGCATGAAGCCCGATGCGTTTTTCATCAACATGTCGCGCGGCAACCTTGTCGACGAGGCGGCGTTGATGGAGGTTCTGGGGGAAGGCCGCATTGCCGGCGCCGCCATGGATGTCGGCCGTGCGCCGGACCAGATGCCGTCGCCCGAACTCGCCCGCCTGCCCAACGTGATCGCCACGCCGCATGTCGGTGGCCTGACGCCGCCTGCCAGCGAAAGCCAGGCGATGGACACCGTGCGTCAGGTCGAGGCGTTGGTGAAAGGCGAGGTGCCGCCGGGCCCGGCCAATCTCGATCGCTGGACGCGTCGAACTTAGAGGACAAACGTTCGAAACCTTCCGTCAGGGGGCACGTTGACTTGGTGACCCTGAGGAAAGGAGGCGAACAATGGACACGTCTTTCGATACAACTCCTGGCTTGGCCGCCGTTCGCGTCCCCGACGACGAGGTGGACCTCTATAACGTCTCGGAAGGTGGCTGGTACGCCGTCGACGACGAGGACAAGGCGGTCCTTGGCCCGTTCGAGAGCTTGGGCGAGTGCGACCGTGCGATCCAGGACCGCGTTGCCCTCGTGACCCCTTCGGCTTCGACCGTTACCCGGGCCCACATTTCATAAAGTCTCGTGCCGGTTGAAAAGCCGTGCGGGGTGGCCTACGTGCCTTGAATGCGCACTCCCAAAGACATGATGGCCGTCCACATTCCGAGCGAAGATCTGGGCGACTACAACGTCACCCAGATCGGCTGGTATGCGCTGGACGACGGTGATCACGTCATCCTGGGCCCGTTCGAGAGCCTGGCGCTCTGCGAGCGCGCGATCCGCGACCGCCTGCAGGAGCAGAAGGGCTGAGCCTGCGCCCTTGACAGGTTCTTATAGGATTCATATCCTATAGACTTGCTCTATGCATCGTTTGATCGAACCGACCTGCGCTGCGCGCGACGGGAAAGGCATCGAGAAAATGTCGCATTATCCTTCCCATTCCCACGCAGAATTCGCCCCAGGAATCAACGGCTTGGGGTCGAATTGGCCGCGCAAGATAGGAAGGGTTCGGAGCCTCAGTTCCCCGGCCCGCGCTCCATCGAGAAGGGCTGCCAGCGTTGCAGCTTGGACTTCTCCAGCACCATCGGATTGACGCAGGCGCGCGGCCACTTGCCGCCCAGGACCAGCGCCATCTCCGCACCGACCCGCCGCTTGCGCGCGATGTCGAAGCGGCTCGACGCAGAGGCCACGTGCGCGGTCAGGATGACGTTGTCCATGCCGAGCAGCGGGTTGTTGTGACCGACCGGCTCGGTCTCGAGCACGTCGAGCCCGGCGCCGGCGATCCAGCCTTCCTGCAGCGCCTTGATCATCGCGGCCTCATCGACGGTGGAGCCGCGGCCGGTGTTCACGAACAGCGCGGTCTTCTTCATCTTCCTGAAGTGCGGTTCCTTCATGAGGTGATGCGCGTCCTTGGTGCCGGGCGCGTGCATCGAGACGATGTCGGAGCGCTGCAGCAGTTCGTCGTAGCCGACCGGCTGCACGCCGTAGTCGGACATCACCAGCTCCTCGATGTAGGGATCGTAGGCCAGCATCTGGAAGCCGAAGGGGGCGGCGCGCTTGGCGACGGCGCGGGCGACATGGCCGAACGAGATGAAGCCCAAGGTCATGCCCATCAGGCGGGGGAACTGGTAGAGCATCGGCCGTGCCTTGCCCCAGTCGCCCTTGCGCACCATCTGGTCCTGCACCACCAGGCGCCGCCAGCTCGCCAGGATCAGCGTCATGGCATGGTCGGCCACTTCCTCGATGAAGGTGTCGGGGCAGTTGGTCACGGGAATGCCGAGGGCGGTGGCGGCATCGACATCGACCGAGTCGACGCCGACGCTGGCCAGCGACACGACCTTCAGCTTCTTGGCGGCGCCGATCACCTTGGCGGTGATGCGCGGCCGGCCCTTGCCGTAGATCGCATCGGCATCGACGGCGGCGGCCGCGAGTTCGTCCTCGCCGCCCTTGACCTCCACGATCTCCGCGCCGATGGCGGCCAGCGCCTCCATCTCCAGGGAATGGTCGGCGCCCGGCACGCCGGTGCCCGGTCCTGCGGTCGTCACGATCTTGAAACGTGCCACGTGTTGTCTCCTCCACTCGTTTGACGGCACTCTAGCGCAAATCGACGCCTCTCCAACCACGGTGAAACCAGCATGTCCGCGGCCAAGAATGTTCTGTTGATTGTCGTCGACCAGTGGCGCGGCCTGATGCTGCCCAAGCTCGGTGCGGACTATCTGAAGCTGCCGAACATCGACCTTCTGTGTGCAGAGGGCGTGACATTCCGCAATCATTTCACCCAGGCCGTGCCCTGCGGGCCGGCGCGGGCGAGCCTGCTGACCGGGCAGTATCTGATGAACCACCGCGCAGTGCAGAACACGATCCCGCTGGCTGGACGCTTCACCAACCTCGGCCATGAGCTTCGCCGCGGCGGCTACGATCCGGCGCTGGTGGGTTACACCACGACCACGCCCGATCCGCGCACGACCGACGCCAACGATCCGCGCTTCCTGGTGCTGGGCGACATCATGGACGGCTTCCGTCCGGTCGGCGCCTTCGAGCCCTACAAGGATGCCTACTTCGGCTGGGTGGCGAGCCACGGCTTCAAGCTGCCCGACAACCGCGAGGATATCTGGCTGCCGCAACCAGATTCAAAGGGGGGCCAGTCAGCAGGCGGCGCAACGGCGCAGCCTGCGGTGATCCCCAAGGAGCTCTCGGACACGGCCTGGTTCACGGAGCGCGGGCTCTCCTACCTGCAGGGCCGCGGCGACAAGCCGTGGTTCCTGCATCTCGGCTACTACCGGCCGCATCCGCCCTTCATCGCGCCGGCGCCTTACCACGCGATGTACCGGCCCGAGGACATGCCCAAGCCGGTGCGGGCCGCGAGTGCCGCCGAGGAGGCGAAGCAGAACGCGCTGCTCGCCTACTATGTGAACAACATCAAGCAGTCGAGCTTCTTCCAGGATGGCCAGGGGCTGGGCTCCGCGATGAGCGAGGCTGAAGTCGCGCAGTTGCGCGCGACCTACTGCGGCCTGATGACCGAGATCGACGATCAGCTCGGTCGCGTGTTCGACCATCTCAAGGCCACCGGCCAGTGGGACGACACGTTGATCGTCTTCACCTGCGATCACGGCGAGCAGTTGGGCGATCATCACCTGCTGGGCAAGATCGGCTACTTCGACGAGTCCTACCGGATCCCCATGATCGTCCGCGACCCGCGCGCCGAGGCGAACATGTCACGCGGCAGCATCGTCGAACGTTTCACCGAGACGATCGACACCATGCCGACTATCCTCGAATGGCTCGGCCTCGACGTGCCGCGCCAGTGCGATGGCCGCTCGCTGCTGCCGTTCTGCGAAGGCTCAGGCCCTGCCGACTGGCGGACCGAGGTGCACTACGAGTTCGACTTCCGCGACCTGCACTACAGCAAGCCCGAATCGGCGCTAGGCGTGGCGATGGACAAATGTGCGCTGGCCGTCGTGCAGGACGAGAGCTTCAAGTACGTGCATTTCGCCGCCTTGCCGCCGCTCTTCTTCGACCTCAAGAAGGATCCGGATCAGTTCGTGAACCGCGCCGGCGACCCCGCCTATGCCGCGCGCATGGGCGAATATGCGGCGAAGATGCTGACCTGGCGGCTGGGCTTCGCGGAGCGCACGCTCACCGGCTATCGCGCCACGCCCGAGGGGCTGGAGGTGCGCGCGGCCTGAGTTGTTTGTAGACTGGGGCCATGAAAGAGGACCTCTACCGCCGGCCCGCAGCGGGCCAGCATCCGCCGCATCGGGCCGACGCCTACAAGTCGACGGTTGGCCGTTCGCCGCGAAAGCCGGCGATCATGCTGCCGCAGACCCTGTCGGAGATCACCGGTCCACTGTTGGTCGAGGAGCGGCTCGGCGCGCAGGAGAACGACCTCACGCGCCAGCGCATGGGCCAGCCGCTCGGCGAGCGCATCATCGTGCATGGCCGCGTGCTCGACGAGGATGGCAAGGCCGTGCCCAACGCGTTGGTCGAGATCTGGCAATGCAACGCTGCCGGCCGCTATCACCATCCCGGCGACCAGCACGATGCGCCGCTCGATCCGAACTTCTACGGCGGTGGACGGGCGCGCGCCGATGCCGAGGGCGGCTACAAGTTCGTCACCGTGAAGCCTGGCGCCTATCCGTGGGGCAACCACAAGAACGCCTGGCGGCCGGCGCACATCCACTTCTCGCTCTTCGGGCCCGCCTTCGCCACGCGCCTGATCACCCAGATGTACTTTCCCAACGACCCGGTGCTCGCCTACGACCCGATCTACAATTCAGTGCCCGAGGCCGCGCGGCATCGCCTGCAGGCGGCCTTCGACATGGAGGCCACGCAGCCGGAGTGGGCGCTGGCCTACAGGTTCGACATCGTGCTGCGCGGCCGCAATGCCACGCCCCTTGAATCCTGAAGCTGGAAGACAAGCATGGCTGGTGGCCTGACGCCCTCGCAGACGATCGGCCCTTTCTATTGGGGCACGCTGGCCAGTAGTTGCCGCGCCGATCTTGCGCCGGCGGGCGTTGCCGGTGAGCGCATAGAAGTGGCGCTGACGCTGCACGATGCCGACGGCGCCATCGTTCCCGACGGTCTGCTAGAAATCTGGCAGGCCAACAGCCATGGCCGCTACAACCATCCCGAGGACCGCCGCAACCTGCCGCTCGACGCGGGCTTCGAAGGCTTCGGCCGCGCCTCGACGGACATCAAGGGCGTCGCGCGCTTTGGCACTGTGAGGCCCGGCCGCGTGCCATGGCCTACCGGCGGCCTGCAGGCGCCGCACATCAACATCTCCGTCTTCGCGCGCGGCGTCCTCAACCGGCTGGCGACCCGGCTCTACTTCGACGGCGATCCGGCGCTGGCTGAGGATCCGGTGCTGAAACTCGTCGAGCCGGCGCGGCGCGGCACGCTGCTGGCCAGACGCGATGGCAAGGGTGTGTGGCGCCTGCCGATCCATCTAGGCGGGGTACAGGAGACGGTCTTCTTCGACTGCTGAGTCCGGCGTCAGACGTAGCGCACTTTCACGATCTCCAGCTCCTCGAGGCCGGCGGGCGTGCGCAGGTTCACCACGTCGCCTTCGTGGGCGCGCATCAGTGCCTTGGCGATGGGGGAGATCCAGCTGACATGGCCTTTGGCGAGGTCGACCTCGTCGACGCCGACGATCTTGACCGTGCGCTCCTTGTCGTCGGCATTGGCCGTGGTGACGGTGGCGCCGAAGAATACCTGGTCGGTTTTGGCCCGCGCGGCCGGATCGACCACTTCGGCGTTGGCCAGCCGCTTGCTGAGGT
The DNA here is from genome assembly GCA_052386855.1 of Reyranella sp. Classification (GTDB taxonomy): domain Bacteria; phylum Pseudomonadota; class Alphaproteobacteria; order Reyranellales; family Reyranellaceae; genus Reyranella. Next base: position 49,663 of record JBQTJT010000044.1, on the reverse strand, counting down.
AGCGGACACGGCGGTCGATCTCGCGCAGGCGCTTCTTGCCGTAGATATAGTCGCCGTTCTCCGAGCGGTCGCCGTTGCCGGCCGCCCAGGTCACGACCTTCACCACCTCGGGTCGTTCCTTGCGCATGAGCGCGTTCAACTCGTCCCGCATCCGGGCGAAGCCCTCGGGGGTCATGTAGTTCTTGGCGGTCGCCGGCAACCCGCCCATGTCCCCATTGAGGGCATCTGGCAGGTCGTCCTCGTCGTCGCCGTCGCTTTCCTTGGTGAAGGCCTTGCTCATTTCGGTCCTTAATCTATCAAGCAGGGGCCGATGACAACCAGCTCGCCCCGTATGCCCAGCTCGCCTCGCTTGCAACGTGCCTCCGGCGAAAGCCGCGTCTCGTTTGCCGTGCGCGACGGCCGGACGCGGCTGGCCGACCTCTATCAACGCGATCCCTGCCGGGTCTTGTTCCCCGATCCCGAGCCGGGCGAACCGCCGCAGGCGGTGCTGGTGACGACCTCCGGCGGCGTGGCCGGTGGCGACAGGCTGCGCATGGAGATTGCCGCGGGTGCCGGCGCCCATGCCGTGGTGGCGACGCAGGCGGCGGAAAAGATCTACCGCGCCGCGCCCGGCAGCGATCCTTGCCGGATCGACGTGGCGATCGACGTCGGGGCGGACGCCGTCCTCGACTGGCTGCCGCAGGAGACCATCGTCTTCCAGGGCGCGCGTCTGGTGCGTCGCACCGTGGCCGAGGTGGCGCCGGGGGCGGCGTTGCTCGGCTGTGAGATGGTGGTCCTGGGCCGCGGCGCCTCGGGCGAGCGCTTCGCCTCGGGCCTGCTGCTCGACTCCTGGTCGGTCCGTCGCGGTGGCCGGCTCGCCTGGACCGACACGCTGCGCGTCGAGGGCGAGACGCAAGAGGGGGCGGGCTTCGGCTCGGCCAATGCGCTCGCCACAATCATCGGCGTCTGGGACGATCCGCAGCCGTTCTTCGAGAAGGCCCGGCCGCTCCTTGAGGCCGAAGGCAAGGTCCGGGCAGGGGTCACGGTCGTGAACGGCGTGATGGTGGCGCGGCTGCTGGGCGAGGCGACACAGGTGCGCGAAGCGGGCATCCGCTTTCTGAGCGGTCTGCGCGGTCAAAAGATGCCGCGCGTTTGGCATGTTTGATGCAGCTCTAGGCGCGCTATAGTCGAAGCTGAGAGCAGGGGAACTCGGCCAATGAATCTGACGCCTCGGGAAAAGGACAAGCTGCTGGTCGCCATGGCCGCTGTCGTGGCGCGCCGGCGTCTCGAGCGCGGCGTAAAACTCAACCATCCCGAGGCCGTGGCGCTGATTTCGGACTTCGTCGTCGAGGGCGCGCGCGACGGCCGCTCGGTCGCCGACCTGATGCACGAGGGCGCGAGCGTGATCCGCCGCGAACAGGTGATGGAAGGCGTCGCCGAGATGATCCACGACATCCAGGTCGAGGCGACCTTTCCCGACGGCACCAAGCTCGTCACCGTCCACGATCCGATCCGCTGAGGAGCACGGGCCATGAAGCCGGGTGAAATCCTCACCGCTCCAGGAGAGCTGGAGCTGAACAAGGGCCGCAATCCGATCACCGTCGAGGTCGCCAACACCGGCGATCGTCCGATCCAGGTCGGCAGCCACTATCATTTCTTCGAGACCAACGATGCGCTGAAGTTCGACCGCAAGCGCACCAAGGGCATGCGGCTCGACATCGCCGCCGGCACCGCCGTGCGCTTCGAGCCCGGCCAGTCGCGGACGGTGCGGCTCACGCCCTATCTCGGCGGACGCGAGAGCCACGGCTTCCAGGCCAAGGTCTCCGGCAAGCTCGGGCCGATCGCCAAGGTCGGCCCCTCCAACGAAGGCCCGACACGCATCTCGCGCTCGGCCTATGCCGGCATGTTCGGCCCGACCACGGGCGACCGGGTGCGGCTTGCCGACACCGACCTCTTCGTCGAGGTCGAGAAGGACCACACGACCTACGGCGAAGAGGTGAAGTTCGGCGGCGGCAAGGTGATCCGCGACGGCATGGGCCAGAGCCAGCGGACGCGCGCCCAGGGCGCGGTCGACACCGTGATCACCAATGCGCTGATCGTCGATCACTGGGGCATCGTGAAGGCCGATATCGGTCTCAAGGGCGGGTTGATCGTCGCCATCGGCAAGGCCGGCAATCCCGACATCCAGCCCGGCATCGACATCGTCATCGGTCCGGGCACCGAGGCGATCGCGGCCGAGGGCAAGATCGTCACGGCGGGCGGCATCGACTGCCACATCCACTTCATCGCCCCGCAGCAGATCGACGATGCGCTTTATAGCGGCGTCACCACCATGATGGGTGGCGGCACCGGCCCAGCCCATGGCACGCTCGCCACCACGGTGACGCCGGGGCCCTGGCACATGGGCCGCATGCTGCAGGCGGCCGAGGGGCTGCCGATGAACCTCGGCTTCTTCGGCAAGGGCAACACCAGCAAGCCGGCCGGCCTCAAGGAGCAGATCGAGGGCGGTGCCTGCGGGCTGAAACTGCACGAGGACTGGGGCACCACGCCGGCCGCCATCGACAATTGCCTCACGGTGGCCGATCGCTTCGACGTGCAGGTGGCCATCCACACCGATACCTTGAACGAGTCGGGTTTCGTCGAGACGACCCGGGCGGCCTTCAAGGGCCGCGCCATCGCCACCTTCCACACCGAAGGCGCGGGCGGTGGCCATGCCCCCGACATCATCCGGCTCTGCGGCGAGAAGAACGTGCTGCCGAGCTCGACCAATCCCACCATGCCCTACACGGTGAACACCGTGGACGAGCATCTCGACATGCTGATGGTCTGCCATCACCTCGACGCGCGCATCCCCGAGGACGTGGCCTTCGCCGAAAGCCGCATCCGCCGCGAGACGATTGCCGCCGAGGATATCCTCCACGATCTCGGTGCCTTCTCGATGATGTCGTCCGACAGCCAGGCGATGGGCCGGGTCGGCGAAGTCGTGATCCGCACCTGGCAGACGGCCGACAAGATGAAGAAGCAACGAGGGCGGCTGAGGGAAGAGAAAGGCGACAACGACAACGTCCGCGTAAAACGCTACGTCGCCAAGTACACGATCAATCCCGCCATCACCCATGGCATCGCCAGGCACGTGGGCTCGGTCGAAGTCGGCAAGCGCGCCGATCTCGTGATGTGGTCGCCGGCCTTCTTCGGCGCCAAGCCCGACATGGTGCTGATCGGCGGCTCGATCGTGGCGGCCCCCATGGGCGATCCCAATGCCTCGATCCCGACGCCGCAGCCCGTGCACTATCGGCCGATGTTCGGCGCCTTCGGCCGCAGTCTGGTCATCAGCCCGGCGCTGTTCGTCTCGCAAGCCGCCATCGCCAAGGGCGTGGGCAAGAAGTGGGGCCTTTCGCGGCCGCTGCTGCCAGTCAAGGGCACACGCAAGATCGGCAAGAAGGACATGGTACACAATGCGCTCTGTCCCAGAATCGAAGTCGATCCCGAGACCTACGAGGTGCGGGCGGACGGCGAGCTGCTGACCTGCGAACCCGCGACGGTGCTGCCGATGGCGCAGCGCTACTTTTTGTTCTGACCATGAAGCGCGCCATGGACGTCGTCCGCGCCGGCCAGTGGCCGGTGCAGGATCGCACCGACACCGTCACCCTGCTGTTCGACGACCGCTACCGTCGCCGCCTGCGCATGCTGGGCGACGGCGGGCTCGACTTCCTGCTCGATCTCGCCGAGCCCGTGGTGCTGCGCGGCGGCGATGGTCTTAAACTGGAAGAGGGTGGCTTCGTCGAAGTGAAGGCGGCCGAGGAAAACCTGGTCGAGATCCGCGGGCGGGACGCGGCGGCCTTCGCGCGGCTCGCCTGGCATCTCGGCAACCGCCACCTGCCGACTCAGATCGACGCCGGCCGCATCCTGATCCGCGACGATCACGTCATCGTCGACATGCTGAAGGGCCTGGGCGCCGAGGTCCGCGCCGTGCGCGAGCCGTTCGATCCCGAAGGCGGCGCCTATGGCCAGCACAATCACGACCTCGGCCATCCGCACGGCCATGTCCACGACAAGCGCCATGGCTGAGGCCGCTGTCGATCCGCTCTACCGGCTGCTCGCCTGGCTGTCGCCGGCCTATCCGGTCGGTGCCTTCAGCTACAGCCATGGCGTCGAGACGGCGGTGGAGGAGGGCTTCATCAAGGATCGCGCCTCGCTGATTGCCTGGCTGGAAAGCGTGCTGGAGCGCGGCACCGGCCTGGTCGACGGGGCGTTGTTTGCCGCGGCGTGGCGTGCCGTCGATGGCGCCGACTGGCGGGCCTTCGACGCCATCGCCGAACGCGCGGCGGCGTGGCGGGGAACCTCCGAGATGGCGCTGGAATCGCGCCAGCAAGGCGGCTCGTTCCTGTCCATCACGCGCGCGGCCTGGCCGCATCCCGATCTCGACATTGGCCACGAGCGCACGGGCGGAGAACTTGCGCTGCCAGTGGCGGTGGCGCTGGCGGCCGCGGCGCACGGCATCGCGCTCGAGTCGGCTTTGAGCGGCTACCTGCACGCCTTTGCCGCCAATCTCATCTCGGCAGCGGTGCGGACCGTGCCGCTGGGGCAAACCGACGGCCAGCGCGCACTGGCAGCTCTTGAACCCGCGGTGCGACGAACAGCAGCTGCGGCGCTGGCGGCGGCCTCGCTCGATGACATCGGCACGGCGACGCCGTTGCTCGACTGGTGCTCGCTGCGCCATGAAACGCAGTACACCCGGCTGTTCCGCTCGTGAACACCGTGCTGGCCTTCCTGTTGTTCGTCGGCGTCGGCGCCATCGCCGTCGTCCACGCTCTGTGGGGCCTCGGCAGCACCTGGCCCGAAGCCAACCAGGAGGCCCTGGCGCGCGGCGTCGTGGGCGATGGCCGCAAGCGCATGCCGCCGCCCTGGCAGTGCTTCGCCGTCGCGGTCCTGCTGGCGCTGGTGGCCCTGTGGCCCTGGTACGTACTGGGGCGGGCCTCGGAGCCAGCCGTGCTGACCGGCACCTTCGCCATTGCCGGTGCCTTCGTCGCCCGCGGCTGGGCCGGCTATAGCCCGCGCTGGCGGAGCCACTTTTACGACGAGCCGTTTGCAAGACGCGACAAGCGGTACTATTCGCCCTACAGCTTTTTGCTCGGCGTGAGCTATCTCGCGCTGCTGGCCGGAGAAATGGATCGATGAGTGCGCGTGGTCCCCTGAGAGTGGGCGTCGGCGGTCCGGTCGGGTCGGGCAAGACGGCGCTGGTCGAGCGCCTGTGCAAGAGCATGCGCGACACCTACGACATCGCCGTCGTCACCAACGACATCTACACCAAGGAAGACGCCGAGTTCCTGACGCGCGCCGGGGCGCTGGCGCCGGACCGGATCGTCGGCGTCGAGACCGGCGGCTGTCCGCATACGGCGATCCGCGAGGACGCCTCGATCAACCTCGCCGCCGTCTCGGACATCGTGCGCAAGTGGCCGAACCTGGAAATCGTCTTCGTCGAATCGGGCGGCGACAATCTCGCCGCCACCTTCTCGCCCGAACTGGCCGACCTCACCATCTACGTGATCGACGTCGCGGCCGGCGAGAAGATCCCGCGCAAGGGCGGGCCCGGGATCACCCGATCGGACCTGCTGGTGATCAACAAGATCGACCTGGCGCCGCTGGTCGGCGCCAATCTCGATGTCATGGACCGCGACGCGCGCAAGATGCGCGGCGCCAGGCCCTTCATCTTTTCGAACCTGAAAGAGCACAAGGGCGTGGCCGAGGTTGCCGCCTTCATCGTGCGCCAGGGTGGCCTTCCGGCCCGCTGATGTGAACGATCGAGGGATGTGAAAGAATAGAGGAATGAGGAGAAATCGATGATCCGGACAATCTGCCTGACGGCCCTGTTGCTTGCCCTTGCCGGCCCGGCCTCGGCCCACCCCGACCATGAGGCGTCGGGCTTCCTGCATCCCTTCACCGGGATCGATCACCTGTTGGCCATGGTCGGCGTCGGGATCTGGGCGGCTTTTCTGGCGGTAAGGAAGCCTGCGATGGCGCTGCTCGTGCCGACCGCTTTCCTCACCATGATGGCCGTGGGAGCAGCTGCTGGATTTGCGGGCATAAAACTGCCTCTCGTGGAGGCAATCATTCTGGGTTCGGTTTTCGTGTTCGGCGGCCTCAGCATGACTGCGGTGCGCCTGCCGGTGGCGGCGGCCATGGCGGTGGCCGGCCTGTTCGCCATCTTCCACGGCTATGCTCATGCCCTCGAAGCACCTCATACGGGTGCCGGGACCTATATTTTGGGGTTCCTGGCGGCGACCACCCTGCTGCAAGCAGCCGGCCTCGGGCTCGGTTGGGCGGCACTCCGCCTCCTCGGCGACCTGGGATTGCGCGCCCTGGGCGGCGCGGTCCTGGCCGGCGGCGCCTTCGTCCTGATCGCGCAGTAAAAGTTTTCCCGGGCCTTCCAGGGGAGTTTGGCACGGCATTCGCTTTCCATGTTTTTGCACGGGGGAGTCCGTCGCGACAACAAGGAGAGCGGGATGAAATTCGGATCGATGATGCGGACGGGTCTGGTCGCCGCCGGCCTTCTGGCCGGCGCCGCGGGCAGCGCGTTTGCCCAGGGGGCGCCGATCAAGGTCGGTATTCTGCATTCGCTGTCGGGCACGATGGCGATCAGCGAGACGACCCTCAAGGACGTCATGCTGATGCTGATCGAGGAGCAGAACAAGAAGGGCGGCGTTCTCGGCCGCAAGCTCGAAGCCGTCGTCGTCGACCCGGCGTCGAACTGGCCGCTGTTCGCCGAGAAGGCGCGCGAGCTGCTGCAGAAGGACAAGGTGGCCGCGGTGTTCGGCTGCTGGACCTCGGTCAGCCGCAAGTCGGTCCTGCCGGTGTTCGAGGAGCTGAACGGCATCCTCTTCTACCCGGTGCAGTACGAAGGCGAAGAGAGCTCGCGCAACGTGTTCTACACCGGCGCCGCTCCGAACCAGCAGGCGATTCCGGCCGTGGACTACCTGATGGCCAACGAGAAGGTGCAGCGCTGGGTCCTGGCCGGCACGGACTACGTCTATCCGCGCACGACCAACAAGATCCTCGAGGCCTATCTCAAGCTGAAGGGCGTCAAGCAGGAAGACATCTTGATCAACTACACGCCATTCGGTCACTCCGACTGGCAGTCGATCGTCGCCGACATCAAGAAGTTCGGCTCGGCCGGCAAGAAGACCGCCGTCGTGTCGACCATCAACGGCGACGCCAACGTTCCGTTCTACAAGGAGCTCGGCAACCAGGGCATCAAGGCCAAGGACATCCCGGTCGTGGCCTTCTCGGTGGGTGAAGAAGAGCTCGCCGGCATCGACACCAAGCCGCTGATCGGCCATCTCGCCGCCTGGAACTACTTCCAGTCGGTGAAGAACCCGACCAACGAGGCCTTCATCAAGACCTGGCAGACCTTCACCAAGAACCCGAAGCGGGTGACGAACGATCCCATGGAAGCCCACGTGATCGGCTTCGCCATGTGGATCGAGGCGGTGAAGAAGGCCGGCACGACCGATCCCGACGCCGTCATCGACGCCATGATCGGCATCGCGGTGCCGAACCTGACGGGTGGCCTGTCGGCAATGATGCCGAACCACCACATCACCAAGCCGGTGCTGATCGGCGAGATCCAGGGCAACGGTCAGTTCGACGTCGTGTCGTCGACTGCTCTCGTGATCGGCGACGAGTGGTCGGACTACCTGCCCGACTCCAAGGACCTGATTGCCGATTGGCGCAAGCCGATGAACTGCGGCAACTTCAATGTCGTCACCGGCAAGTGCGGCGGCAAGGGCAAGTAGGCTCGATCCTCTCTCACTCACAGGGGCGGGGCGACTTTCGAGTCGCCCCGTTCTTTTCTCCGGGTTAATGCTCAAATCATGATATTTGCGCGCCTGTTTGCCGTGCTGTCTTCGGCCCTGGCTTCGCTGCTGGTTGCCGGTGCGGCATTCGCGGCCGATCTGCCGGCCCTCGTCGGCAGCCTTACAACCGGCAGCTTCGGCGATCGCGAGACCGCGATCGGAGCACTTGCCGCCTCGGGCGAGCAGCGCGCCGCGCCGATCCTGGAAGCCCTGGGCGCGGGCCGGCTCTATGTCCGCAAGGCCGACAACCTCGTTCTCATCGGCAAGCCCGACGGCAACCAGCTCGCGCTCAGCGAGGCCATCTCCGGCAAGGCCGCGGGCAGTGGCTCGGAAGCCGAACTCGATCGTGTCCGTGTCAACAACCGGCTGCGCGGCATCATCGAAGCCGCCATCGGCTCGCTCACCCTGATGAGCCCCGACCCCCGCGTGCGTCGCGGCGCGGCCGAGGCTCTTTTCAAGCGCCGCGATGCCTCGTCGCTGGCCGCCCTCGACCTCGCGCTCGCGGCGGAGAAAGACCCGCGCATCAAACAGTCCATGAGCGAGGCGCGGGCCGCCAGCGTGCTGGCGTCCGATGCGCCCGCAGCGCAGAAGCTCGAAGCCATCGCGCTGGTGCGCGCACGTGCAGACCGCGATTCGCTGGGTGTCCTGCAGGCCACGGCCGCGCAGGCGACCGATCCCGAGGTCAAGGCTGCCGCCACCGCCGGCGCCGACGCCGTCCGCCAGACGCTCGCCGCCTGGGAGGTTGCGCAGAACGTCTGGTACGGGATTTCGCTGGGCTCGGTGCTGCTGCTGGCGGCGATCGGCCTCGCCATCACCTTCGGCACCATGGGCGTCATCAACATGGCGCACGGCGAGATGGTGATGCTGGGGGCCTACACGACCTTCGTCGTGCAGGACATCATCCGCACCTCGGCGCCGCATCTGTTCGACGCCTCGCTGCTGATCGCGCTGCCGCTCGCCTTCGTGGTGGCCGGCGGCATCGGCATACTGATCGAACGCGGCATCATCCGCTTCCTCTACGGCCGCCCGCTCGACACGCTGCTCGCCACCTGGGGCCTGTCGCTGGTGCTGCAGCAGGCGGTGCGGTCGATCTTCGGCTCGTCCAACCGTGAGGTCGGCGCGCCGTCGTGGATGTCGGGCGCCTTCCAGGTCGGCCAGATCAACGTCACCTACGGCCGGCTCTGGATCGTCATCTTCTCGCTCATGGTGTTCGTCGCCCTGATTGCCCTGCTGCGCAAGACGCCGCTTGGCCTCTACATGCGCGCCGTCACCCAGAACCGCCCGATGGCCTCGGCCATGGGCATCCGCACGCCGCGCGTCGATGCGCTCACATTCGGCCTGGGCTCCGGTATCGCCGGCCTCGCGGGCGTGGCGCTCAGCCAGATCGACAATGTCAGCCCCAACCTCGGCCAAGGCTACATCATCGACTCGTTCATGGTCGTGGTGTTCGGCGGCGTCGGCAATCTGTTCGGCACGCTGATCGGCGCGCTGACCCTCGGCGTGGTCAACAAGTTCCTCGAACCCTATGCCGGCGCGGTGCTGGGCAAGATCCTGGTGCTGGTGTTCATCATCCTGTTCATCCAGCGCCGCCCGCGCGGCCTGTTTGCGCTCAAAGGCCGCTCCGTCGAATGAAGGCCGTCAAATGATCACGCGCTTCCTGTGGCGGGGCATGGACCGGAACGTGCGCCTCTTCGTTCTGCTCGTGCTGGCAATCGGCATCGCCCTGCCGCTGCTCAACCAGCTCGTGCCCCCCGGCAGTCCGTTCCATGTGCCGGCCTGGCTGATGCAGCTCATGGGCAAGTACCTCTGCTACGCGCTGCTGGCGCTCGCGGTCGACCTGGTGTGGGGCTTCTGCGGCATCCTCTCGCTCGGCCACGGCGCTTTCTTCGCCCTGGGCGGCTACTGCATGGGCATGTACCTGATGCGCCAGATCGGCAGCCGCGGCGTCTACGGCAATCCGCTCCTGCCCGACTTCATGGTGTTCCTGAATTACAAGGAGCTGCCCTGGTTCTGGTACGGTTTTAACCACTTCTGGTTCGCCATGATCATGGTCGTCGTGGTGCCGAGCCTGCTCGCCCTGGCCCTGGGCTGGTTCGCCTTCCGGAGCCGCGTCACCGGCGTTTATCTCTCGATCATCACGCAGGCGATGACGTTCGCCCTCATGCTGGCGTTCTTCAGGAACGACATGGGGCTGGGCGGCAACAACGGCATGACCGACTTCAAGGAGATCCTGGGCTTCTCCGTCCAGGCCGACGGCACGCGCGCGGCGCTCTACTTCGCCTCGGCCGTCGCGCTGGCGCTGGGGCTCGTCATTTCAGCGGCGATCGTCGGCTCGCGCTTCGGCAAGGCCCTGACCGCGGTGCGCGACGCCGAGAGCCGCATGCGCTTCCTCGGCTACCGGGTCGAGGGCTATAAGCTCTTCGTGTTCGTGCTCTCGGCCGCCATGGCGGGCGTTGCCGGCGCGCTCTATGTGCCGCAGGTCGGCATCATCAACCCCAGCGAATTCTCGCCGGCCAACTCGATCGAGGCCGTGCTGTGGGTGGCGGTCGGCGGCCGCGGCACGCTGATCGGGCCGGTGATCGGCGCCGTCATCGTCAACTTCGGCAAGACCTGGCTCACGGGCGCGTTGCCCGAAGTCTGGCTGTTCGCCCTCGGCGCGCTGTTCATCGTCGTGACGCTGCTGCTGCCCAAGGGCGTGGTCGGCCTGTGGGGCCAGATCAAGGCGCGCTCGCAGGCGAAGAAGGCGAGGGCGCCGGTATGAGCAGCAGCAGAAGCACCTCCGCGCTCCTCTACCTCAGCGGCGTCACCGTCTCGTTCGACGGTTTCAAGGCGCTGAACAACCTCTCGCTGCTGGTCGAGCCCGGCGAGATGCGGGCCATCATCGGCCCCAATGGCGCCGGCAAGACCACGATGATGGACGTCGTCACCGGCAAGACCCGGCCCGACACGGGCGAGGTCGTGTTCGACGGCCGGGCCGACCTCACCAAGCTCGACGAGGCCAGCATCGCCACCTTAGGCATTGGCCGGAAGTTCCAGAAGCCCACGGTGTTCGAGAACCACACCGTGCGCGACAATCTCGTGCTGGCGCTAGCGGGCCTGCGGAAATGGCACAGCCTCCTGCTGGCCGCGCCCACCAAGGCCGAGAACGACCGCTTGGCCGAGATCCTGTCCATCATCCGCATGGAGGAGCAGCAGCACATGCTGGGCGCGCGGCTCAGCCACGGCCAGAAGCAGTGGCTCGAGATCGGCATGCTGCTGGCCCAGGATCCCAAGCTGCTGCTGGTCGACGAGCCGGTCGCCGGCATGACCGACGTCGAGACCGAGACCACGGCGCAGGTGCTGCGCGAGATCAACAAGACGCATTCGGTCGTCGTGGTGGAGCACGACATGAGCTTCGTGCGGGCGCTGGGCGTCAAGGTGACCGTGCTGCACGAGGGCTCGATGCTGGCCGAAGGCACGCTCGACCAGGTGAGCGCCGATCAGCGCGTCGTCGAAGTGTACCTCGGACGTTGAGCAGGGGACGGTAGGGATGCTCGCGGTCCAAGACGTCAATCTCTACTACGGCGCGGCGCAGGCATTGCGTGGCGTGTCGCTGTCGGCCTCGATCGGCAAGGTGACTTGCCTTTTGGGCCGCAACGGCGTCGGCAAGACCAGCCTGCTGCGCGCCATCTGCGGCCTGCAACCGATCGCCTCGGGCTCGATCGCCCTCGACGGCCAGGAGGTCTCGAAGCTGCCGCCCTACGAGCGGGCGCGGCGCGGCGTGGCGCTGGTGCCGCAGGGCCGCGAGATCTTCCCGCTGCTGACGGTGAAGGAGAATCTCGAGACCGGCTTCGCCCCGGTCGGCCGCGAGCACAAGAAGATCCCGGACGAGGTGTTCGAACTCTTTCCGGTGCTCGATTCGATGCTGAAGCGCCGCGGCGGCGATCTCTCGGGCGGCCAGCAGCAGCAGCTCGCCATCGGCCGCGCGCTCACAATGCGGCCCAAGCTGCTGGTGCTCGACGAGCCGACCGAAGGCATCCAGCCCTCGGTCATCAAGGACATCGGCCGCGCCATCACCTTCCTGCGCCAGCGCGGCGACATGGCGATCCTGCTGGTCGAGCAGTATCTCGATTTCGCTCACGAGCTGGCCGACGACTTCGCGGTCATGGACCGCGGCGAGGTCGTGATGTCCGGTACCCGCGAGACGTTCGACGCCGAGGCCGTGCGCCGTCACATGACGGTCTAAGCTGGAGTCTGAGCCCCGCGCACGAGCCGGCCCGGCCGTTCGCCGGTCAGCTCGTCGTTCTGCACCGTCTCGACACCCGCATTGAAGGTATGCCTGTAGCCTGACGCGCGCTGGATCAGGCGGCGACCGCCAGCCGGCAGGTCGTACACGACTTCGGGGCGCTTGAGCTGTAGCGTATCGAAATCGATCACGTTGATGTCGGCCTTGTGGCCCGGCGCCAGCAGGCCGCGGTCGGCGAGGCCATAGGACAGCGCCGTGCCGTGCGTCTGCTTGGCGACCAGGAATTCGAGCCCGAGCTTCGGCCCCCTGGTGCGGTCGCGGCCCCACAGGGTCAGCAGCGAGGTGGGCGAGGAAGCATCGCAGATCACGCCGACATGGGCGCCGCCGTCGGCCACGCCCAACACGGTGGCGGGATCGGTGATCATCTCGTGCACCACGTCGAGGCTGCCGGCGGCATAGTTTTCGAACGGCAGCATCAGCAGGCCCTTGCCGCCCTGTGCGAGGATCGCCTCGAGAGCGACGTCCTGCGGCGTGCGGCCGCTGCGTTCGGCGATGGCGGCGACCGAGTTGGCGAGATCGGGCTCGTAGTCCGGCCGGTCGGCGATGGGAAACATCTTGTGGAACGTCTCGCCCATATAGGCCGCCACACCGCCGACGCGCGGGGCGAGTAGGCGTCGGCGCAAATTGGCGTCGGTTGCCAGGCGCTGATAGCGAGCATCAGGCGTGAGATCGCGCAGCTCGCGCCACACCGGATGGGCGGCGAAGGGATGGACCGTCGTCTCGAGCCCCATGATCACGCCGATCGGCCGGCTGCCGACCTGGGCATTGGCCTCGTGTCCCGCCGCGCGCATGCGATGGATGTTGCCCAGCGTCTCGCGCCACAGGTCGGGCTGGGCATCGACCTGGACCAGCAGGCAGGAGAGCGGGCGGCCCGCCAGCGTCGCTGCCGCTTCCAGGGCCTCGAACTCGCCCGGGCCGAAGTCGGAGTTGACCTCGATCACGCCGCGGCCGGCGCGCTTGATGCCTTGCGCGATGCCCAGCAGCTCGGCCTCGCGGGCCGAGAGCGAGGGCGTGAAGCGTCCGTCGCGGGCCTTGTGCTTGGTGGTGCGCGAGGTCGTAAAGCCCATGGCGCCGGCGCGCAGCGCTTCCTCGGTGAGGCGCGCCATCTCCTCGATCTCGCGGTCGCTCGGGGCCTCGTCGTGCTCGGCGCCGCGGTCGCCCATGACATAGAAGCGCAGTGCGCCATGCGGCAGCTGCGCCGCCACGTCGACGGCGCGGTTCATCGAGGCGAGCGCGTCGAGATAGTCGGGGAAGGACTCCCAGTTGAACTTCACGCCCTCGCTCAGCACCGTGCCGGGAATGTCTTCGACGCCTTCCATCAGGTTGATCAGGTAACCAGACTGGCCGGGCCGCACCGGTGCGAAGCCGACGCCGCAGTTGCCGAACACCGTCGTGGTGACGCCATGCCAGGAACTTGGGGTCACGAACGGATCCCAGGTCGCCTGGCCGTCGTAGTGCGTATGGATATCGACGAAGCCCGGCGTCACGAGCAAGCCTGACGCATCGATTTCGCGTCTGGCGGCGCCGAGCCTGGCGCCGACGGCGGCGATCTTTCCATCTTGCACTGCGACATCGGCGATGCGGCGCGGGGCGCCGGAGCCATCGATCACGGTTCCGTTTCGGATGACGAGGTCAAACATGGCGGAAGGATAGGCCCGGACAGGCGGTCCGGTCTATGTTCTGCCGTTCCGCTAGTCAGAGGGGGAGTTGAGTTTGTCCAAGCCGCTGCTGTTCACGCCCTTCAAGATGCGCGGCGTCGTCGCACCGAACCGCGCCGTCGTCTCGCCCATGGTCCAGTATCGGGCTACGGACGGCCTGGTGAACGACTATCACATGGTCCATCTCGGCAAGTTCGCGCTGGGCAGGTTCGGCATCGTCTTCACCGAAAACTGCGCCGTCGTGCCGGAAGGCCGCGTGACGCAGGGCGATCTCGGCATGTGGGACGACGGACAGATCGAGGGCCACAAGCGGATGACGCGCTTCATCCAGCAGGAAGGCTCGCTTGCCGCCACGCAGATCACCCATGCCGGTCGCAAGGCCTCCTCGCCGCGACAGTTCGACAAGCCAGACGAGTTCGGACCGAAGGGCGCGGGCTGGGAGCGCTGGCAGGTCTACGCGCCGTCCGCGTTGTCCGCAGGCGAGCGCTACTCGGAGCAGCCGGTGGCGCTCGACGTCGCGGGGATGGATAATATCATCAGAAAATTCGGCGAGGCCGCGCGTCGCGCTGATGCGGCGGGCTACGACATCATCGAGATCCATGGTGCGCACGGCTATCTGCTGGCGCAGTTCCTCTCGCCGCTCAGCAACAAGCGCAACGACCAGTATGGCGGTGGCCGCGCCGGCCGCATGAAGTTTCCGCTCGCGGCGGCCAAGGCCGTGCGCGAGAACTGGCCCGAGCACAAGCCGATGTTCATCCGCGTCTCGGCGGTGGACGGCGGCGGTGGCTGGGATGTCGAGGACACGGTGGCCTATGCGCAGGAGCTGAAGGCGCTCGGTATCGACGTGATCGACACCTCGTCGGGCGGCCTCACAGGCCTCTCGACGGCACTGCCGGTGAAGCGTGCGCTCGGTTTCCAGGTGCCGTTCGCGGCGGCGGTGAAGCGTGGCGCGAAGATTCCGACAATGGCGGTCGGCCTGATCCTCGACGGGCCACAGGCGGAGGCGATCCTGCAATCCGGCGACGCCGACCTGATCGCGATCGGCCGCCAGGCGCTCTACAATCCCTTCTGGCCGGTCCATGCCGCGCAGGAGTTGGGCTGCGATACGGACTTCGGCATGTGGAATCCCGAGTACGGCTGGTGGCTGGACAAGCGCAAGAACAACCTCCCGGCCGGGCGCGCCGCAACAGGACAAGTGAAATGAAAGGAATTCTTGCCGGCCTTCGCATCGTCGAAGGCTCGGCTTTCATTGCGGCCCCCCTGGGCGGCATGACGCTCGCCCAATTGGGCGCCGACGTGATCCGCTTCGACGACATCAAGGGCGGTCTCGACAACGACCGCTGGCCGATCACCAAGGACGGCCGGTCGATCTATTGGGCCGGTCTCAACAAGGGCAAACGCTCGATTGCCGTTGACCTGCGCAGCCCCAAGGGGCGCGAACTGCTCGCCGCGCTGATCACCGCGCCGGGCGAGGGCGCCGGCATCTTCACCACCAACATGCCGGCGCGCGGATGGCTCGCCTACGAGGAGCTCTCGAAGAAGCGCGCCGATCTGATTGCCCTCAACATCGTGGGCGATCGGCACGGCACGGCGAATGTGGACTACACGGTCAACGCCATCACCGGCTTCCCGATGGTGACCGGCCCGGTCGGCCACGACGGCCCGGTCAATGCCGTGGCGCCGCCCTGGGATCTCGCCACCGCCTATGCCGGCGCCATGGCGATCCTGGCCGCCGAGCGCCATCGTCGGATGACGGGACGGGGGCAGAGGATCGTGCTGCCGCTGCAGGACATGGCGCTCTCGGTCACGTCAGCGCTGGGCTATCTCGGCGAGGCCGTGGTCAACGACGTCGACAGGCCGCGCTACGGCAACGAGATCTTTGGCACCTTCGGTCGGGACTTCAAAACCAGCGACGGCCGCTTCGTCATGATCTGCATCTTCTCCGATCGTCACGTCGATGCCTTGGCGGCGGCCGGCGGCTTTGCAGCCGCCTTCAAGAAGATCGAGGCCGACACCGGCGTCGATCTCAAGACCGATGCCGGCCGCTGGAATGCCCGGGCGCAGCTCTGTGCCGTGATCGAGCCGTGGGTGGCAACACATACGGCCGCCGACGTGGGCGTGGCCTTGAAGAAGGCGGGTGCCTTGTGGGCGCCCTACCAGACGTTCCGCGAGTTGGCCGCCGACAAGGAGGCCGTGCAGGAAAATCCGCTGTTCACCGTGCTCGACCAGCCCGGCATCGGCCGCTATCCGGTGGCGGCCTCGCCCCTGCAGTTCGGCGCCATCCCACGCGAGGCGCCCAAGGTCGCCCCCGCCCTGGGCCAGCATACGGACGAGATCCTTTCCGCTATCCTCGGCCTGCCGGCGCACGAGATTGCCCGGCTGCATGATGAAAAGGTCGTGGGTGGTCCAAGATAAGATCCTCGTCGCCGGCGGCGGCATCGGCGGTCTCGCGACCGCACTGGCTCTGGCCCAGAAGGGTATCGCCTCGCTGGTCCTGGAGAAGGCTTCGAGGCTGGGCGAGATCGGCGCCGGCATCCAGCTCGGGCCCAACGCCTTCCACTGCTTCGATCGCCTTGGCGTGGGCGAGGCGGCCCGCGGGATGGCGGTCTACATCGACAGCCTCCGCCTGATGGACGCCCTCGCCGATGGCGAGATCACCCACATCGACCTTGGCGACAAGTTCCGCGCCCGTTTCGGCAATCCTTACGCCGTGGTCCATCGCGGCGACCTGCACGGTGTGCTGCTGAAAGCCTGTAACGATCATGCGTTGATCGATCTCCGCACCAACAGCGAAGTCACGGGCTACGACCAGGATGGCAACAGCGTCACGGCCCGCCTCGCAGATGGCAAGACGGTAAAAGGCCGGGCGTTGATCGGGGCCGACGGCCTTTGGTCCAACGTGCGCGGCCAGGTCGCGGGCGACGGCGCGCCGCGCGTGTCGGGCCACACCACCTATCGCTCGGTAATCCCGCTGGAGCAGATGCCCGAGGATCTGCGCTGGAACGCCGCCACGTTGTGGGCCGGGCCCAAGTGCCACATCGTCCACTACCCGCTGTCGGGCTGGAAAGTTTTCAACCTCGTCGTCACCTACCACAATCACGCGCCCGAGCCGGTCGCCGGCAAGCCGGTGCCGGTCGAGGAGGTGCGCAAGGGCTTTACCCACGTCTGCGCGCGCGCGCAGAACATCATCCGCCACGGCAAGGACTGGCACATGTGGGTGCTGTGCGACCGCGATCCGATCGACCAATGGATCGACGGCCGCGTAGCGCTGCTGGGCGATGCCGCGCACCCGATGATGCAGTACATGGCGCAGGGCGCCTGCATGGCCATGGAAGACGCGGTCTGCCTGGCCGACTCGTTGTCCAGTTATGAGTCGCTCGAGACCGGACTCGCCGCCTACAGGACCCGCCGCGTGCTGCGCACCGCGCGGGTCCAGTTGATGTCCCGTGCCATGGGCGATCACGTTTACCACCCCGCCGGTCCCCACGCGGCGCTGCGCAACGCCCTCATGAACGCCAAGAGCCAGGATCAATGGCTCGACACGCTGCAGTGGCTCTACGGCGGCAACGGCCTCGACTGACCCGCATGCCGCCTGCCGCCAATCGACCCCGTCCCATTGCCATCGAACTGAACGCGGTGCTGGTCGCGTTGATCGACGAGGACCCGCAGGTGCTGACCCTTGAAGATGGCGCGCTGCTGCCGTCCGGTCCTTTCGAGGGCGACCACCCGACGCTGCAGACCGGGCTTCGCGCCTGGGTCGAGCGCCAGACCCACCATCCGCTGGGCTATGTCGAGCAGCTCTACACCTTCGCCGACCGCTCGCGCGCCGCGGCCACCTCGGGCCGGCGCATCGTCTCGATCTCTTATCTCGGCCTCACCCGTGAACGCGTGACGCCAGGTGGGCACGAACCGGGTTGGCAAAGCTGGTATCGCTACTTCCCCTGGGAGGATTGGCGGGACGGCACGCCGGCCGTGCTATCGCGACAGGTGATGCCGCGGCTCAAGCGCTGGACCGACGCGGCGTCCGATCTGGCGGCCCGCCGTAGCCGGCGACAGAGGATGGAAATCAACTTCGCCGAGGCGGCCTGGAACGAGGATCTGGTGCTGCAGCGCTACGAGCTGCTCTACGAGGCGGGTCTCGTGCCCGAGGCGGGCGGGCGCCGGCCGATCGCCGATGCTTTGCCGGGCGTGCCCATGCACTATGACCATCGCCGCATCCTCGCCACCGGCATCGCGCGGCTCCGCGCCAAGATCAAGTACCGGCCGGTGGTGTTCGAGCTGATGCCGCCCGACTTCACGCTGGGGCAGCTCCAGCTCGCCGTCGAGGCGCTGGCCGGCCGGCCGCTGCACAAGCAGAATTTTCGCCGGCTGATCGATCAGCAGGGTCTGGTCGAGGAGACCGGCGCCGTATCGGCCGAAACCGGCGGTCGTCCGGCCAAGCTCTACCGCTTCCGCCGCGAGATCCTGCTCGAACGCGCCGTCGCGGGCAGCAAGCTGCCGCTCTCGCGCGCCACCTGAGGGCTATCTGGGGCTGACGCGCTGCCAGTCGGCGGCAACGAAGCCCTGCGCGTCGAGCGTGGTTTCCTTGGCGATCGAGGGCTCAGGTCCGCGACAGACCCAGTCATAGGCCAGCATGCGTTCCGTGCCCGTCACGACCCGCGGGATGACCTGCGAGTTGGAGTTGCTGCGGCAGAAGTCGCTCATGGCGGCGCTGGGCGTGCGGTCGGTGTTGGCTTTCAGGCACGACGGGCTCTGGGCGTTCTTGCAGACCAGCACAGCGCCGCTCACGCAGCGCCAGGAGATGCCGTAGATCGCCCGCGGGTACTGCGGATTGACGAAAGGCGCCACCATCCACTCCGGAGTCTTGTCCGGGGTGAACTGCTGGTCCGGCATGTCGACCGTGCCTGATGTCCGGCAATAGGCCTGGGAATCGGGGACGATGGGTGTCTGGGCCCCTGCGCCCGTTCCGGCGGTGAGAGCCACGAAACCGGCGACGATCATGAGGAAGCTGCGCATGTCGACTTTCTAGGCGACGGCCGGCCGCTTGTCGAAATCGCGAAAGCCGGGGCTTGACGCGCTTTATGCTCGTTCATAGCATAAAACTATAAATGCTCATAGTGAGCATAATAGGTGTCCCATGCATATTTCCCCGCAAGCAACCCAGCTCTACGACAAGGTGAAGTCGGTGATCCTGCCGGCCGAATGGTCCGAGTTCGCGCCCGACATCGACGCCATCCTGGCGCTGAAGCGCCAGAAGAACGCCGTCATCCTGGCGCACAACTACCAGACGCCGGAGATCTTCCATGGCGTCGCCGACATCGTGGGCGACAGTCTGGCGCTCGCGCGCGAGGCGATGACGACCGATGCCGAGGTGATCGTGCTGGCGGGCGTACATTTCATGGCCGAGACGGCGAAATTGCTCAATCCCTCGCGCACCGTCCTGATTCCCGATCTCAGGGCCGGTTGCTCGCTCGCCGAATCGATCACGGCCGCGGACGTGCGCCTGCTGCGCCAGCGCTGGCCCGGCGTGCCGATCGTGACCTACGTCAACACCTCGGCGGCGGTGAAGGCCGAGAGCGACATCTGCTGCACCTCGGGCAACGCCAAAAGGATCGTCGAGAGCCTTCGGGTGCCCAAGGTCATCATGCTGCCCGACGAATACCTGGCGCAGAACATCGCCCGCGAAACCGACGTCGAGGTCATCACCTGGGCGGGCCACTGCGAGGTCCACGAGCGCTTCTCCGCCGCCGATGTGCGCCAGGTGCGCGCCGGCCATCCCGGCGTCGTGGTATTGGCCCATCCCGAATGCCCGCCCGAGGTCGTGGCCGAAGCGGACTTTGCCGGTTCCACGGCGGCGATGGCCGACTATGTCGCCCGCGCGCGGCCGGCCCGCGTCGTGCTGATGACGGAATGCTCGATGAGCGACAACATTGCGGCGATGCATCCCGAGATCGAGTTCGTGCGACCATGCAATCTCTGCCCGCACATGAAGCGCATCACCCTGCCGAGGATCCGCCGCGCGCTGGAGACGATGCGTCACGAGGTGACGATCGATCCCGCCATCGCCGGCCCGGCCCGGCGCGCTGTCGAGCGCATGCTGGCCGTTCATTGAGGAGCGCACCATGACCTTGTCTCCGTTGCCCCATCTGACGATCGAGGCGCCAGTGCGCGCCGCCCTGCTGGAAGACCTCGGCCGTGCCGGCGATCTCACCACCGACGCCATCGTGCCGGCCTCGGCGTGGGCCGAGACGGTGTTGGTGGCTCGCCAGTCGGGCGTCGTGGCCGGACTCGATGCGGCATCGTTGGCTTTCCGCCTGGTCGATCCCGCCATCGAGATTGTGATCGAACGGCCCGACGGCGCGCGCGTGGCGCCTGAGGATCGCATCGCCACCATCTCGGGCCCCGCTCGCGGCATGCTGACGGCCGAGCGCACGGCGCTCAATTTTCTGGGGCACCTGAGCGGCGTCGCCACTGCGACCGCCACGCTGGTAGCAGCCGTGCAGGGCCACAAGGCACGCATCTGCTGCACCCGCAAGACTCTGCCCGGCTTGCGCGCGCTCCAGAAATACGCCGTGCGCGCCGGCGGCGGCGTCAATCACCGCTTTGGGCTCGACGATGCCGTGCTGATCAAGGACAACCATGTCGCCGCGGCGGGCGGCGTGGCGTCGGCGATCCGCGCCGCCCGCGTCGGCGTCGGCCACCTGGTGAAGATCGAGGTCGAGGTCGATTCGCTGGATCAACTCGACGAAGCGCTGGGCGAGGGCACCGACGCCGTGTTGCTCGACAACATGGGGCCGGAGACGCTGGCCGAGGCGGTGTGCCGGATCGCCGGCCGCGCCATCGCCGAGGCCTCGGGCCGCATCACCCCGGCCACGGCGCCCGCCATTGCCGCGAGCGGCGTCGATCTCATTTCGGCGGGCTGGCTGACGCACAGCGCCCAGGTTCTCGACATCGGCTTGGACTGGCAGCGCCTCAGACGAAACCGCAGTCGCGAAGTCCGCAGGGTCACGGCTTGACGCCGCGCTTCTCCATGACCTCGGCGGCGTCGGGCTGGATCGCCTTGGCGGCAGCGATGTCGGCGTTGCCGCCGGCAGTGTCGCCCTTCCGCAGCTTGAGCACGCCGCGGCTGTAGAGCGTCAGCGCGCCCTTTGGATCGAGCTTGAGCGAGGCCTCGTAGTCGGCCATCGCCGCGTCGAACAGTTTCATCCTGAAGTAGACGTAGCCGCGCGACCCGAGCGCGCTCGCATTGTCGGAGTTGATCCTGAGCGCCGTGTTGCAGTCGCCCAACGCCGGCTCCAGCCGGCCCAGCATCGCCCGCGTGTAGCAGCGGAAATTGTAGGGGCTGGAGCTCTTTGGGGCGAACTCGACCGCCCGGTCGAAGTCGCCGAGGCTGCCCTCGACGTCGCCCAGCGTGCGCCGCACGATGCCGCGGTTCAACAAGGCGTCGGCATCTGTCGGCTCTATCTCGACCGCCCTGTTGTAGTCCTGCAAGGCGTGCTCGAAGTCGCGCTTGCGGTGGTAGGCGCGGCCGCGATTGTAGGCTGCGGAGAACGATTTCGGATCCTGGGCGAGAACCTCGGTGAAATCGGCGATGGCGCCGTCATTGTCCTGGGTCTCGAACCGCGACATGCCGCGATAGAGGCGCAGCCCCGCGATCTTGGGGTCGAGCTTGAGGCTCTGGTCGAAGGCGGCGGCGGCGCGCGCATAGTCATCCTTGGCATAGTAGGCGAAGCCGAGCATCGCCTGGGCCGACGCGTCGCCGGGCTTCAGCCGGACCGCCTCGTCAAGGGCGGCAATTGCCTTGTCGTAGTCCTTCTTGAGGTAGCGGGCGCGGCCCAGCCAATAGAGCGTCGAGGTGTCTTTCGGTTCGAGCTTCAAAGCCGCTTCGAGGTCCTGGATCGCGCGGTCGTGGTCTCCCTTCTTGACGAAGGCGCCGCCGCGGCGCGCCAGCGCGACCGTCAGTTTGGGATCGAGCGCCAGCGCCTGGTCGAAGTCGCGGATCGCACGGTCGAGATCGTCCTTGTTGAAGTACGCGCTGCCGCGACCGGTGTAGGCCTGGGCATTGCGGGGGTTGATTTTGATCGCCTGGTCGAAATCCCGGAGGGCGCCGTCCTCGTCGCCCTGGTCGAGGCGGACGAAGCCGCGGTTGTTCAGCGCGAAGATGTCGTTGGGATCGAGCTTGATTGCCTGCTCGAGGTCTGACGTGGCGCGCGCCAGATCGCCCTTCTTCTGCCAGGCCCGGCCGCGGCCGGTGAAGGCTGCCGTGTTCTTCGGATTGAGCTTGATCACCTGGTCGAGGTCGGCGATGGCGCGGTCGAACTCCCCGAGGTCGATGAAGGCCAGGCCGCGCATGGTCAGCGCGAGCTGGTTCGCCGGCTCGAGCTTGATCGCCTGGTCGAGATCCTGGACCACGCGCGCCAGGTTGTTGCGGGTGGCATGCACGCGCGCGCGCGTGACGAAGGCCCGCGCGTTGCGGCCATCGAGCTTGATCGCCTGGTCGAGATCGGCCGTGGCGCGGTCGATCTCGCCCTTGTTGAGATGGGCGGCGCCGCGGCCGCTGTAAGCGAGACTGAGGAGATCCGGCGTCATCTGCTTGTTGGCGATGATGGTGCTGCAGCCCTTGATGGCCTGGTCGTTGGTTCCCTCGCCGAGGCACCATTTGACGAGCTGCTCGCTGGTCTGTGCCGTCGCAGGCGCGAAGCCGCCCGTAAACAGGCAGGCGCCGGCCAGCGCTGCCCCGAAGGTCCTGAGATCCATGCTGATCCCCATCTTCCCTGCCCCGGCCGGATCGTACGCCCGCGTGGCGGTGAAGACCAGAAGGAGGGGCAGGCCCCGGTCGGCCTACGCGGCCGGGCGGGACAGGCCGGATCGTAAGGCGGCAGTGCGCCGCTCGTCGATGCTGCGTCCGTCGGCCGCGATCGCCACCGCATAATCCTGTTCGGCCCCTGAGGCACTCACGATGCCGTCGCGCACGTCGCGCAGGACACGGACAGGGTCTCGCGTGCGCGGATCGCCGTAGCCGCCACCACCCGGCGACAGGGCGCGGTAGCTGCCGGCGCCATGGCGCTCGACACCGTACTTGGGGGCCTGGATGCGCTTGCCGTCGGCCAGGGTGAGGATCACCTCGCCGCCCGCGCCCGCCTGGCCGCCCTCGACGCCGAAGCTCGACGGCGCGCCGACGCCTTCGCCGCGGAAGGCATAGTCGGCCGGCGTAAATATCTCGACCTCGTAGTCGCAGCCGGCGCCGCCGCGGAAACGGCCGGCACCCGCCGTGTCGCAGCGCAGCTCCTGCCTTTTGAACCGAACAGGATAGAGCTGCTCGTAGGTTTCGAGGTTGGGCAGCGTGAGTCCGCCCAAGGTGATGAGATGGCCGATCAGGTGGAAGCCGTCGCGGCCTTCGACGCCGCCGCCTGCCGGGGCGCCGGCCCACTGGTACATCACGTAGCGCCCGCCACCCCCTTTTTCATCATCGGCACGCAAGCCGGCCGTCACCGCGTGCACCGCCTTCGACCAGCCGGCCGAGGCGCGTTCGGGCAGCGCCTGGGCCAGCGCCTTCCACATCGCGTGGATGATCTCGTGCGCCACGAACACGGTGTTCATGGTCATCGGCGCCGGCGGCCGCGCGTTCACAAGCGTGCCCTCGGGCAGCCGGATTTCGACGCTGCGGAAAGCGCCTTCGTTCTTGGGCAGGTCGGGCTCGAAGAACGAGGCCAGCGACATGAACACGGCCGAGGTCGAGTTGGCGATCGAACTGTTCTTGAAGCCGCGGATCTGCGGGCTGGTGCCCGCGAAATCGACGATCATCCGCTGGTCCTTGACCGTGATCGTGACGGCGATCCGCCCGTCGATCGGCTCGAAGCAGTCGTTGTCGACCGGCTCCTCGGCCCGCCACACGCCGGGGGCCAGGCGGTCGATGCAGGTGCGGAAGCGGCGGTCGGCGTGGTCGAGCACGCCCTCGAAGAAGTCGTCGGCCTTGTCGCCGCCCAGCTCCTCGACCAGCAGCGCCAGCCGCTCCGCGCCGATGCGGGTCGAGCCGATCATGGCGCGGAGGTCGCCGTCCAGCGCCTCGGGCAGCCGCGTGTTGAGCAGCAGCAGGCGCCACAGATCCTCACGAACCTTGCCGCCCTCGATCAGCTTCAGCACCGGCAGCCGGATGCCTTCATGGAAGATCTCGGTCGCCGCCGAATTATAAGTGCCGGCCGCACCGCCGCCGATATCGGCCTGGTGGGCGCGGTTGCAGGCGAAGGCCACGAGCTTGCCCGTCACGAACACCGGCCGTGCGATCACCCAGTCCGGCAGGTGATTGCCGCCGGCCGTGTAGGGATCGTTCAGCAGGAACACGTCTTCCGGTTCAATGGCTCCCTTGAAGTCGCGCAGGATGGCACGCACGGCGAAGCCGCCGCCGCCGGTATGGATCGGGATGCCGTCGGCCTGGCTGATCAGCGTGCCGCGCGCATCGGCGATGAAGCAGGAGAAGTCGTGGCTCTGGCTGAAGATCGGTGACCGCGCGGTGCGCGTCATCACCCAGCCCATCTGGTGCGAGATATGGTCGAGCCGGTTCTGCACCAGCGCCAAGGTGACGGGATCGAGGGCGGGGCTCATGGGGCACCTCCGATATGGACCAGGAAATCGTCGCGAGAGTCGACCTCGAGCATGTCCGCTGGCCCAACGAAGGCGGTCATGGTGCGCTCCTCGACCAGCAGCGGACCCTTCAGTCGGCAACCGGGCGCCAGATCGGCGCCGTCGTAGATCGGCACGTCGCGCCAGCCTGAAGCGGGGTCGATCCAGACCTTGCGCGTCTCGCGCGGCTTTGGCGTGCCGGCCTGCGGCGGACGTGCGGCCGGCGGCGTCCAGTCGAGCCGGCCGCGGCCCACGACGCGCAGCGCTGTGATGTCGATGCGGCCGCCGGGCTGGATATGGCCGAACAGCCGCTGGTGCTCCGTTTCGAACGCCTTTCGCGCCGCCTTGGCGTCGAACGCGGCGCCAATACTCACGCGCACGGGCCATTGCTGGCCGTCGTAGCGAAGATCCGCCTCGCGCTCGATCACGACGGCATCGGCGCCGAACCCATCCCTGGCCAGCGCCTCGCGCGCCCGCGTCTCGATCTGGGCGAAGCCGGCTTCCAGCGACGTGGCCTCGGCCTTGTCGAGATCGGCCAGGAACACCTGCAGATAATCCTGCCGCACATCGGACTGCAGCATGCCCATGGCGCAGAAAGCGCCGGCGGCGCGCGGCAGCAGCGTGCGGCGGCAGCCCAGCGCCCGCGCGACGGCGGTGCCGTGCATCGGTCCGGCGCCGCCGGCGGCGACAAGCGTGAAGGTCGCGGGATTGTGGCCGCGCTCGATGCTGAGCCGTTCCACCGCATGCAGCAGGTTCTGCTCCAGCAGCCGGATGACGCCGGCTGCCGCGTCCTCGACCGAGAGGCCGAGTGGCTTGGCGAGTTTGGTCTCCACCGCCTTGCGCGCCAGCGCGCCGTCGAGCGTGACGGCGCCGCCCGCCAGCGGACCCGGCCGCAGCCGGCCCAGCACGAGCTGTGCGTCGGTGACGGTCGGGTTCTCGCCGCCCAACCCATAGGCCGCGGGACCGGGCCGCGCACCGGCGCCTTGCGGGCCGACATGCAGCAGTCCCGCATCGTCGACCCAGGCGACCGTGCCGCCGCCCGCGCCGACCGTGTGGATTTCGACCGACGGCGTGGTGAGGTGATAGCCGTCGATCGTGAGTTCGTCCGTCACCGGCACGTCGCCGCTCGCCATCACCATGACGTCGCAACTGGTGCCGCCGATCTCCATGGAAATCAGGTTGGCCTTCTCCCCCTGTGCCGCGCAGCCCTTCAGCGCGCCGACGCCGGCGGCCGGGCCGGATAGCACCAGCATCACCGGCCGCGCCGCCACCTGGTCGACCGACACCGCGCCGCCATTGCTCTGCAGCAGCAGCAGCGAGCGCGGCAGGCCGAACTGGCGGAGCTGTTCATCGAGGGCGCGCAGGTAGCTCGTCACCTTGGGCGCCACATAGGCGTTCACCACGGCAGTCGAGCCGCGCTCGTACTCGCCCATGGTCGGCATGACGTCGCTCGACAGCGACACCCACTTGCCGTTCCAGTTCTTTGCAAGCTGTCCGCCGACCGCGCGCTCGTGCGCGCCATCGAGGAAGGAATTGAACAGACAGACCGCGACCGACTCGACGCCCTCAGCCGCAAAGATCTTGGCCGCCGCATCGACATCCCCAGGCGCCAGCGCCGCCAGTTCCTTGCCGTCGGCGCCGATCCGACCGCGCACCGGCAGGCGCAGGTAGCGCGGTACCAGCACCTCGGGGAAGGGCGCGCGATGGTCCCACTGGTTGTCGCGGATGCCGCGGCGGATTTCGAGCGAATCGCGGAAACCTTCGGTCGTCAGCATCCCGACCTTGGCGCCTTTTTTCTCGAGGATGGTGTTGGTGGCCACGGTCGAACCGTGGACGAACAGCGCGCAGTCGCACAGCAGCGCCGTCAGGGTGATGTCGAGCTGCTGTGCCGCCAGCCGCAGCACGCCCAGCACGCCCTCGCTGGGGTCGGCCGGCACCGACGGCGCCTTGAAGATGCGCACGGCACCCGCGGCATCGCGCAGCACCATGTCGGTAAAAGTGCCGCCGACATCGACGCCGATACGCCACGGTGCAGAGAGGGCAGGGGACGATGTCACTTGGGAAGTGTCCCCAGCACTTCGTCGGTATGCTCGCCGAGGGTCGGTGCGGAACGTGGCGAGTGCGGCCGCACATGGTCGAAGGCGATCGGCAGGCCGACCACCTTGGGCCCGCCGGGCAGTTGCTGGATCAGCTTGGACGCCGCCATCTGCTCGGTCTCGGTGAGTTCCCCGATATCGTTCACCGCCGCGCAGGGCACGCCGGCCGTTTCCATCGCCTCCAGCCAGTGCGCGCGCGGCTTCAGCTTCAAGGCCGCAGCGATCATCGGCAGCAGCTCGGCCTTGTGGGCGACACGTTGCGCACTCCTCGCGAACTTCGGGTCCGTCGCCCATTCCGGCCGCCCCAGCACCACCGCGCAGCGCGCCCACAGCCGGTCGTTGCCGGGCGCCAGACAGATCGGATGGTCCGCCGTGTCGAACGTCTGGTAGGGCACGATCACCGGGCTGCCGGTGCCGTGCCGCTTGGAGACCGAGCCGTTGTAGAGATAGGAGTTCACCTGGCCCTCGACCCAGTGCACGGCCGAGTCGAACAGCGAGGTATCGACCAGGCAGCCCTTGCCGGTCTTATCCCTCATACGAAGGGCTGCCAGCGCCCCGATGGTGCAGAACATGCCGGTCGCCTTGTCGTTGATCGACGCGCCACAGAAAGTCGGCGGATCCTCCGGCCTGCCGGTCACGCTCATCATGCCGCCATAGGCTTGCAGCAGCGGATCGAAGGCGGGCTTCATGCGGAGCGGCCCCTGGTAGCCGAAGGCCCAGATCGAGCAGTAGATGAGGCGCGGATGGCGCAGCAGCATCGATTCAGGTCCGATGCCGACCTCGTCGACCACGCCGGGCCGCAAATTCTGGATCAATATATCCGCCGTCTCGCAAAGCCTGTGGAGCTTGTCGATGTCGGCCGCCAGCTTGAGGTCGAGCACGACCGAGCGCTTGTTGCGGTTCTGTGAATAGAAATAGAGCGAGGTCTCGCCATCGGGTCCGAACGGAGGGCCCCAGATGCGGGCATCGTCGCCGCCGTCGGGCTTCTCGATCTTGATCACGTCGGCGCCCATGTCGGCCAGCAGCACGCCGGCCAACGGCCCGGCCAGCGCCTGGCCCACCTCGATGACGCGGACTCCTTCCAGCGGCAGTGTCACGACGTTCCTCTCTACTAGGCTTCCCGGGGCTTCCCGGCGCGCCGGTGGTGGCAACCGGCATCCTAGCCGCCGCTGCCCGCAGGCGGCTATGTGCGGGCGCTCGCGAGGCGGAACGCCTTTGGTTCGGGCAAGCTCGGGCGGAGCCGCGCCGGCCGAGGCCGCCGAGCGAGGGCAGCGAGCCGCTTTTTCAGTCGGCGTGAATTCGCCAGTCGATGTAAAGACCCACAGCCATGACCGCGTGGCCGGGAGGCACTGAAATTGCAATAATTTGTCTGGTCTCGCGTCATCGTCCCTGCCGTCCGACAACAGAAAGTGGCATGAGCAACCTGGTCTTCGTCATCTGGGGCCTGATTGGAGCCCTTGTCCTTGTGGGAACCGGGCTCGGCTGGTGGTACGGCACGGCGACGTTTTATCTGCGCGACATCGGGGAAGAGTACATGCCGAGGGCCATAACGCGGGGCCGTCGCGTGCGACGCCACCTCCGCCGTATCGGCTTGACCCTGCTTGGCGCCGCTGGCGGCGCGGTCGCGGCCTTTGCTCTCGTCACGCTTCTTGGCCAACTCGTTGCGCGCCATGGGTGAGGCGATCGGCTAGGCAGGCAACGCCGCCGTGATCAGGATTTCGATCAGGTCGCCCTCGGGCATGACCGACTGCACGAACGAACGCACGGGCCCTTCGCCGTCTTGCATCCACGCCGCCCACACGCGGTCGAAGGCGGGCTTCTGGTCATGGTCGGTCACCACCACGTCGGCGCGCAGGATGCGGGTGCGGTCGATGCCGGCGTTCTTCAGGTGCGCGTCGAGCACCGCCAGCGTCGCGGCGGTCTGGCCGGGCAGGTCGAGCGACTTGTCGGGCGAGGTCGCCACCGCATTGAGCAACCCACCGCCGCCCGGGAAGCGATAGACCGACACCGCCGATTTGCTGGGCAGGGTCTTGTTGGGAATGCGCGAGATGTCGGGGTGGGGCACGGAAATTCCTCTCCTGGGCGGCGGCCGCGATTGAACGCAATAAGAGTAGCTGAATCCGGAAGATCGCGAAGCGGGGGATTGTGCGTGATTTGTCAGCGCCTCGTGGCAAACGCTAGTATTGCCGGGAAGATCGGTGTCGATTCGGGCGTGCAGTACGCAACACGTCATGCCGATCGGCACGGATGGTGGTGGAGTAACTCGATGTCCGGCAAGTCGCTTCTCGCCCTGCTGTTCTTGCTGGCGTTTGCCTTCGCGCCTCTCACGGGTGCCCGGGCTGCCGACCCCATGCCCGGCATCGACATCGCGATCAGGATGAACCCGAGCGGTCTCGTGCTTGTCCAGGCCACGACCAACGCCAAGGGTGAGTTCATCCTGAGGTCGCTGAGTGCAGGCAAGTACTGGGTAGAACTTGCCGGCAAGTATTTTGAGGCGGCAAAGGCAAAGGATCCGGACGGCACGTGGAACATCACGCTTATTGCCTCAAAGGCGCCGGCGTCGGCCCAGCCCGAAACCTATACTCTCGAGGCTGCGGCCAACGGTGTCCTGCGAGCCGATCTGGTCGTTCCGGACGGACACGTCGTTACTTACAGGGGCACTCTCGCGCGCTGAGGGGGTCATCAGAAGTCTGCCAACGCGTGACAACGGCGCCGGATAGTGGCGCAACAAAGGACTCGGTACGATGACCGACATACCCGCTGTCTACATGGACCTGCTGCAGGAGAAGAAGGCCTTCGCCCACCTGGCGACGGTGATGCCCGACGGCTCGCCACAGAACACGCCGGTGTGGTTCGACTTCGTGGACGGCAAGGTCCGCGTGAACTCGGCGCTGGGGCGCACCAAGACACGCAACATGAAGCAGGGTGCGAAGGTGGCGCTCTCGATCATGGACCCGGACAATCCCGACCGCTACGTCCAGCTGCGCGGGACCGTAACCGGCGTGCGGCAGGACGACGTCGCCGCCCGACACATCGACCAGCTCGCATATAAATATCTGGGGCTCGACAAGAATCCGTATGCGAAAGCGGGCGACGTGCGCGTGATGTTTGAGATCACGGTGTTTTCGGTTCAGGGGATGAGTTGATCGGGTAAATGTAAGCGATCTATTGACATAGTAATCTATTTGCTTACACTGTAGCCGTGATCCGAAGCTTCAAAAGCAAGGCCCTGGCCGACCTGTGGGAGAAGGGCCGCACGGCGAAGATCGACGCCCGCATGCATGAACGCATTCTTAGGCGGTTGGATCGGATGGAAACGATCGAGAGGCCCGACGAAATGAATCTTCCGGGATTCGATTTTCATCCGCTCAGAGGCTTCAAGCCGACGCGCTATTCCGTCCATGTGAACGGACCCTGGTGCATCACTTTCGAGTTCGAAGGCGCCGACGCGTTTCGCGTCGACTTCGAGCAATATCATTGAGGAGGCCGACCATGACTTACATCGCCCGGCGCAATCGAGCCCGCTGTCCCACTCATCCCGGAGCGCTGCTGCGGGAGGACGTGATCCCGGCCACCGGCAGGACCAAGTCGGAAATCGCCAGCCTTCTCAGCATCTCGCGCCAGCACCTCCATGACATCCTGGGCGAACGCAAGCCGGTCTCGCCGTCCGTTGCGGTGCGTCTGGGAAAGTTGTTCGGCGACGGCGCCGGCGCATGGACGCGTATGCAGGCGGCCTATGATACCTGGCATGCCGAGCAGGACGAGGACGTGAGCGGCATCCCCACGATCCGGGCGAAGGCGGCCTAGTTGCCACGCCGTGCCAGCCGCCAGTTGGCGGCCGGCGCTTCGGGGATGTCTTTGGTATCGATCGCATCGTCCGCCTTTGTCTCCAGAGCGGCGAGTTGCCGCTGCTCCGCCGTGCTAAGGCGGTTCCGTGTCGTCCGGCCGACGGTCGTGTGCAGTTGCTTTCCGCGCACCTATGATCCTTGCGCAAAGCCGCTTAGCACTAGGCGGCTTCAATCGGCGAAAGAGATTCCCCGCCGACCCGATTCATACGCAAGGCTTTGCCAATTGCTCGCCTCACATTTTGCATCGCGCCGCTAAAATCATCGGCCGACATGCTGAGGCTTTCGGGGGATGATGCCTTTTCGAGTGCATTCTGATCCCATTCTTTGTTCAGTTGCTTGGCTAAGGCATATACGACTGTCCGGCCCACTCGAAGTATCATTGTGCTTTCGGCGTGTTGTACGGCGAATTTCCGCATTACGTCCGGGTCGTGGGCATCTGCATATTCAGCTTCAAGCTGAGATCTCATTTCAACTATTGCCGGATACTGCATGTTCACAAATAGCTGACTGGCTTCCATGACATAACGGGCGGCGCGTCCCTTCAGCCCCTTCTCCTCGATCTCGGCATCTTCTCGGAGCAGGATGATGTCTGGCGCGCGCTCTAGGTTCTTGAACATTTCGGCACGTTTTGCGCCGGCAGGCACGATGGACAAATCCGTCGGCTTAGGACGTTGCTGATCGCCGCCACCGCCGCCAGTTCCGACACCCGTCGCTGCATCGATGGCGGCGCTGATTCCCACAGATACGGTTACAGGTCCTTGGGTTACTACCTTGGGGCTGATGCGACGAACGCGAAGATGGTTGAGTAGGTTCTGGAGTTCGTTGCGAATGTCATCGCTAGATGCACTGTCAGGCGCAAATGACTTGATGAGTTCAAGGAGCCAGGTAGGGCGGTTTTCGCGGACGATATCTGCGAAGTCACTTGCGGCAACGTGAGGCTGCTCCCCTGCTGTATGCCGCAGAAACTGCCTATAGGCGTCTGGGACTACTGCAAAGTTCGCCGGCAACTCGATATGAACCGAGATATGCTTGGCGCCGAAAGGAATGCCGAAGATCGGAGCGTCGAATGTCCAATTCCGGCCTTTCCGTACGTCGTACATTTCGTCTTTGTAGATGACTGCGCATGTGCTGACTGCCGATGCGATGGCGCCACTAATCGACTTGTTATGTCCGGAACCGGCGGCCCTGTCGTAAGGCGCATCATAGAGATAGTGCACCTTCATCCCGTTGGGCAGCGATATCGTCTCATATTTTTCGAAGTAACGAAGCCTAGCAGGAATGGGCTCGAATTGCCTATTACCGTCGAGCTTGTTCGTGCCTTTCAAAAGAACGACTTTCGTTCCTTCTGGTAGGCGATAGAAGCGATGGTAGAAGTAGGTCGCTAGCCATTGTGCATCCTGAACGGGATCACCACCATACGGATCCTTTACGGTGTTTTGCTCTGTTCCATTTCCGAGCAATACGACTTCAGTCCAATCTTCATTGATGGACCTGCCATCCGCCACGGCCAAATCCGTAACGTCCACGACTTCCAAATATTCGCCCGTTTCTTGATCGTAGCGGCGTAGACGTCCGTATATGCCGTCTCGCTTTCCAAGAATGACTTCATGCACTTTTCCATTCTTGCAAGATCGATAACGCATGCCCCGCTGGTTGGAAGGTAGAGAGGCAACTTTGGCCCCCATGCCGAAATTTCCGTTGAGACTTTTCTCTTTCCCGAGTGATGACGCGATATTGCAAATGCCTAGAAGTTCACCAGCGTCCATTCCTGGGCCAGTGTTCCAGATCGCAAGCTTGGGAACGCTATCGATCGGTAAAGCGCTGATCTCTACAAGACGTCGATCTTCTGGGGCATGCTGCGCAGCCTCAAGAGCATTCATCATGAGTTCACGAGGCATCATTGCTTTTGGGCAGCGCTCGATGAGGCTCGCGACAAGAAACTCCTCGTCCGCAACTGCCAGCGCGGTAACAGCACTCGTGCTCATGCCATCTCCCTCTAGAGTTTGAAGCCTCCGGCAACTTTGCCTCTTGGCGACTCGAAACGAGCTTCGACTGCGCTAACGGCCTCTCTTAGCGCCCGAAGAATTTTTCGTATTTCTGGCTCTTCGAATTCATAGATTTGACGGTTCGACAAATTGCCAATGCGGCTGATCGCTTCGATTGCCTTATTGGTGCGCGCCTCAGCCAAATCTCTGAATTTCTGCTTTTTGCGATCGGCTTTGACTGATTTCGCGCTCGTATTCATGACAACACCTGATCAACTCTTGGCTGTGCATCAGTGTATTTTGGTGAATATATTTGTCAATATTGCTATAAATATTCGCCTAATATGCGTGAGTACATTGAGGTAACTATATGAATAAACACAATAATTGTGCATTGGGCTAAACTTTTTGGATGTTCTTGCGGGCGACTCCAACGCTGGTTTAATTGCTATCGTGGCAGGCCAGCCCTATCTGATTCAGATGCGTGAGCCCCTCTCCGAATCCCGACTCTCCGACATCATCGAGCAGGCGCGCGGTCAGTCGCCAGCCGATCTGGTGGTGAAAGAAGTCGGCATCCTCGACCTCACCTCGGGCGAGATCAAAACTGGCGACATCGCCATCGCCGGCGACCGTATCGTCGGTACCCACGAGACCTATAAAGGCGCCACCGAGATCGACGGACGCGGCCTCACCGCCGTGCCGGGCTTCATCGATGCCCACGTCCATTGTGAATCCACCCTGGTCACGCCGCTGGAGTTCGACCGCTGCGTCGTGCCGAGGGGCACCACCACGGCGATCTGCGATCCACACGAGATCAGCAACGTGCTGGGCATCCCGGGGCTCAAATACTTTCTGGAGTGTGCGGCGGTCACGGTGATGGATTTGCGCGTGCAACTCTCATCGTGCGTGCCGTCGAGCCATCTCGAAACCTCGGGCGCCACGCTCGAGGCCGAGGACCTGCTGCCGTTCAAGCATCATCCCAAGGTGCTGGGGCTGGCCGAGTTCATGAACGTGCCGGGCGTGCTGGCGCGCGATCCCAAGGTGCTGAAGAAGCTCGCGGCGTTTTCGGACGTGCAGATCGATGGCCATTCGCCGCTGCTGTCGTCCTACGATCTCAACGCCTATATCGCCGCCGGCGTGCGCAACTGCCACGAGACGACTTCTAGCGAGGAGGCGCGCGAGAAGCTGCGCAAGGGCATGCAGATCCTGGTGCGCGAGGGCACGGTCTCCAAGGATCTGGCGGCGCTGGCCGAGCTGATCACCACCGAGCGCGCGCCGTTCCTGGCTTTCTGCACCGACGACCGCAACCCGCTCGACATCGCGGAGGAGGGCCACCTCGATTACCTGATCCGCGCCGCGATCAGGAAGGGCGTAAAGCCGCTCAACGCCTATCGCGCCGCCACCTGGTCGGCGGCCCGGCATTTCGGCCTGTTCGACCGCGGCCTGGTGGCGCCGGGCCAGCGCGCCGATCTGGTGTTGCTGGAGGATCTTGAGACCTGCGCTGTGAAGCAGGTGATCTGCCGCGGGAGTTTGGTGACGCCGGATCGCTTCAGGACACGGCCCGATGTGTCGCTGGTCGGGCTCGACTCGGTGAAGCTGAGGCCGGTGACGGCGGCCACGTTCCATGTCGCGGCGGGCGCGGCGGGTTCACCGCCGGTGATCGGCGTACGGCCGGGCCAGATCCTGACGGACCGGCTCTCGGTCCCGGTGGCGCGCCGCGACGGCGCGCTGGTGGCCGATGTCGCCTCGGACGTGCTCAAGGTGGCGGTGCTCGGCCGGCACAATACCGAGGGCAGGGTCGGCCGCGGCTTCGTGAAAGGCTTCGGCATCACCTGCGGCGCCATCGCCTCGTCGATCGGCCACGACAGCCACAATGTCTGTGTCATCGGCTGTAACGATGCCGACATGGCCGTGGCCGTGAACCGGCTGATCGCGCTGAAAGGCGGCTTTGCGGCCGCCGTCGACGGCAAGGTGGTGGCCGAGCTGGCGCTGCCCATCGCCGGGCTGATGAGCGACCGGCCGTTCGAGAAGGTGGAGCAGGGGCTGCGCCGCCTGCGCGAGGCGGTGCTGGGCCTCGGCACCACCCTGCACGAGCCCTTCCTGCAGATGGCCTTCCTGCCCCTGCCGGTGATCCCCCACCTCCGCATCACCGACCGCGGCCTGGTCGACGTCGACAAATTCGAACTGGTGGGCTGACTAGGAGTTGCAAGTTCAGCAAGAATATGCTAGTTATTTTGCCAGGCTGGCGCTTCCTGTGCCGGCCTTTTTCGTGGTTTCATGACGATCGAATTTCCAGACAGGCCCGCGATTCGGGCCTGCGTTGAAAAGAATCGTTCCGTTCAAGCGGGCCGGGGACTTGCGAATTTTCAGACAGACAGATTCCAGACAGATGGTGTCTGAAAAATCGCCCTCCCGGCCTAGCGGATCATGGCCCGGAGCTTGGACGAGATCAGGTCGGTGACGAGCACGAGGGCCAGGATCACGATCACGCAGGCCGCGGTGTCCTCGTAGGCGAAGAGCTTCATGCTGCTGATCAGCTCGAAGCCGATGCCGCCCGCGCCCACCATCCCGAGCACGGTCGAGACGCGGATGTTGGTCTCGAAGCGGTAGAGCACGACGCCGATCCAGGTCGGCAGGACCTGCGGCAGCACACCGAACACGATGCGCTGGAGCGTGCCGGCGCCGGCGGCGCGCAGCGCATCGAGCGGGCCCTCGTCGATCTCCTCGATCGCCTCGGCGAAGAACTTGCCCAGCATGCCGGCGCCATGCAGCGCGATGGCCAGCACGCCCGCAAAGGGGCCGAGGCCGACGGCGGCCACGAAGATCAGCGCCAGGATGATCTCGTTGATGCCGCGCATCACGTTCAGCACCTGGCGCAGGCTGTGGAATACCCAGGCGTAGGGCGAGAGGTTGCGGGCGGCAAAGAAGCAGACCGGCAGGGCCAGCACGATCCCGAGCAGCGTGCCCCAGAGCGCGATCTGCACGGTCTCGATCGCGGGCTGGATCAGCTTCTGCATGAAGGCGAAGTTGGGCGGCAGCATGCGGCCGATGAAGTCGCCGATCCACGGCAGGCCGTCGATGAAGCCCGAGATGCTGAGGCGCGTGCCCACGGCCGACCACCAGAGCACGGCTGCCGAGAGGCCGAGGATGGGCGCCAGGATCCACCAGCCGAGGGGCCCGCGTGGCTTGTTGACGACGAATTGCAGGGACATGGCTAAGCCCTCTCTTCGACAGCGGCGGCGATGACGGCTTCCGCGGCGGTGCGGCGCCGTTCGGTGAGGCGCTGGGCGGCATCGAGGACGTTGGGATCGTCGAGGCCGGGATAGATGCTGCGGATGACTTCGCCGCTCACACCCGACGGCGGGCCGTCATAGACGACACGGCCGGCCGAGAGACCGACGACACGCTCGGCGAACTCCAGCGCATAGTCGATCTGGTGCAGGTTGCAGAGCACGGCGATGTTGGAGTCCTTGCAGCTCTTCTTGAGATAAGTGAGCACGGTGCGCGAGGTCTTGGGATCGAGGCTGGCAACCGGTTCGTCGGCCAGCATGAACTTGGGCTGCTGCGCGAGGGCACGCGCGATGCCGACCCGCTGCTGCTCGCCGCCCGACAGCGCGTCGGCGCGGCTCCTGGCCTTGTGGCTCATCGCCACCTGCTCGAGGCAATGCAGCGCGATCTTCACGTCGGCCTCGGGGAAGAGCTGCAGGCTGCTGAGCACGGGCGAGAGATCGGCCATGCGGCCGACCAACACGTTCTTCAGCACGCTGAGACGCTTCACCAGATTGTGCTGCTGGAAGATCATGGCGACGTTGCGCCTAAGCAGGCGCAGGTCGCGGCGATTGGACGAGAGCGACGTGCCATCGACCACGATGTCGCCGGCCGAGGGCTCGATCAGCCGGTTGATACAGCGCAGCAGCGTCGACTTGCCGGCGCCGCTGGGTCCCAGCACGACGACGAACTCGCCGGGCCGGATCGAGAGGCTGACATCGCAGAGCGCCTGGTGCTCGCCATAGGATTTGGCGAGACCCTTGATCTCGATCATGGGACCGCCCCCGCTACTTCTGCTTCTTGAGGTCGATGTTGGCGAGCTTGGCGGTCTCGCGCACGACGTCGTAGGCCTGGTCGTTGGTTTCCTTGAAACCGTTCAGCTTGCCCTGGTCGGACCAGTTGAGATCCTTGATCGACAGGAACGCGGCCTTCACCTTGGCCTTCATCTCGGGCGAGAGGTCCTTGCGCCACACCATCGGCGACTCGGGGATCGGCGCCGATTCCCACACGACCTGGATCTGATCGGCCTTGATGTGGCCCTTGGCGATGGCGGCGTCGAGGATGCGGTCGGCGATGGTGGCGGCGTCGACCTTGCCGTTGGCGACGGCCAGCGCATTGGCGTCGTGGGCGCCGGTGAAGATCACCGTCTTGAAGTCGCGCTTGGGCTCGATGCCCGCTTTCAGCAGGCCGGCCAGCGGGAAGGCATAACCCGAGGTCGAGGCGGGATCGACGAAGGCGAAGTTCTTGCCCTTGAGGTCGGCGAGGGTTTTGATGCCGCTCGACTTCAGCGCGATGATCTTGCTGTGATAGTAGGTGCGGCCGGCCTTGGCGGTCTCGGCGATGGCGAAGGCCTCGACCGGTGTGACCGTGGTGGCCAGCACATAGGAGAACGGTCCGAGGTAGGCGATGTCGAGATGCTTGGCGCGCAACGCCTCGATGACGCCGTTGTAGTCGGTGGCGACGAAGCCTTGGACCTTCATGCCGGAGTTCTTTTCGACCGCGTCGAGGATGTCCTTGCTCTGCGCCAGCATGGCGCGCGAATCCTCGGACGGGATCAGCCCGACCCTGAGGGTCTGCGGGGCCTGGGCGTGGACGATCGAGGGTGCTGTAAGCGCGGTGCCAGTGGCGAGAACTCCGAAAGTGCGACGCGTGATCATGGTTTCCTCCTGTTTGTTTCTTATGCAGCCAGTTCGGCGACGAGGCTTTCACGCCGCCCGATGAAATTCTTTCCGCGGTCGCCCGCCAGCGCGCCGTCGACCAGCGCCGCCCAGTCCCGGGCGGCGATGCCGTGGTCGGTGGCGTCGGGCGAGATGCCGAGTTTCTTCAGGAAGATTTCCAGCCGCGCCGCGCCCGCCATCAGGTCGGCCCCGAAGATGCGCTTCAGCGCGGCGTCGCAGGCCGGGTCGCAACCGGCGACGGCACGCATCACCATGGGCAGGCTGAACGAGCAGGCGATGCCGTGCGGCACGCCGTGGTGCAGGGTGAGATGGTAGGAGAGCGCGTGGGCTAGCGCCGTGCGCGTGTTGGAAAAGGCAAGACCCGCGAACAGGCTGGCGCGGGCGACGCGGGTGCGGAGCGTCTCGCTGCCGAGATCGTCGGCCAGCAGTGGCAGGGCTTCCAGCACCTCGCGGGCGGCGACTTCGGCCAGTGCGCCCGACACCGGGTTGGCGTTGACGTTCCAGATGCTCTCCAGCGCATGGCTGAGCGCGTCGAGGCCGGTGCTGATCGTGATGGCGCGCGGCAGGCCGATGGTCAGCAGTGGGTCGACCAGTGCGATCTCAGGATAGAGCGTGTCGCGGGCGAGCGAGTATTTCTTCATCGCGCCGGTGTCCCACACCGTGGCCCACGAGGTGACTTCGCTGCCGGTACCGGCGGTGGTGGGGATCGCGATGATCGGCGTGCG
Source organism: Reyranella sp. (assembly GCA_052386855.1). Taxonomy (GTDB): domain Bacteria; phylum Pseudomonadota; class Alphaproteobacteria; order Reyranellales; family Reyranellaceae; genus Reyranella. Next base: position 11,668 of record JBQTJT010000044.1, on the reverse strand, counting down.
GCCGAGCTGCTCTCCGCCCTTGCCGGTCTCGAGATGGCGGCGGACGCGGTCGAAGTCTCCGGACGCGGCCGCCAACACCTTGGCCGCATCCATCACCGAACCACCGCCCAGGGCCACGATCGCCTCGACCGGCCGGGTGGCCGACGCATAGGTGCGGCAGGACTCGGCGAGGCCGATGAAGTCGGGATTGGGACCGATGTTGCGGACCGTGACGGCAGGCGCCCCGGCCATCGCCTCGACCCGGCGCGCGAACTCGGCGAAGACGCCGCCGCCGTTGGCGTCGTCGTAGGTGACGAGGCAGTAGGCGCGGCCGGCCAGCAGCGTGCCCAGCGTGTCGAACACGCCGGGACCGAACTTCACCTCGACCGGATTACGGTAGCGCCACATCCGCGCTCTCTCCCTTGGCTTTGTTGGTCTTTTGACAATTCTCCGGCTGCGTCTCACATTTATCCAATTCAAACATTCTCGAAGTCACATTGAGAAAATCAATATGAGGCATACCCAGCTCCGGTCCTTCCATGCCGTGGCGCAGCGGCTGAGCTTCACCGCCGCGGCGCGCGAACTGGGCGTGAGCCAGCCCACCATCACCACCCAGGTGAAGTCGCTGGAGAGCGAGTTCGGGGTAGAACTGTTCATCCGCCGCGGCCGGCGCATCGAACTGACGGAGACCGGCAGCGGCTTGCTCGACATCATGCGGCGCCTGTTTGCCGACGAAAAGGAAGCGGCGGACTATCTCAACGAGACACGCGGCCTGCGCACCGGCCATCTGCGTGTCGGCGCCGTCGGCCCCTACCATGTCACCGACATGCTGGCGGCGTTCAACGCGCGCCATCCCGGCCTCTATGTCTCGGTCACGGTCGGCAATTCACGCGACACGTTGCGCGACCTGCTGGACTACCGGACCGACGTGGCGGTGCTGGCCCATGTCGACCCCGATCCGCGGCTGGTGGCAATTCCTTACCAGCGCCACCGGGTGGTGGTTATGTGCCCGGTCGATCACGCCTTCGCGCAACGCCGCGGCCTCCGGGTGCGCGACATGGAAGGCCAGCGGCTGATCGTGCGCGAGGCCGGCTCGACGACGCGGCGCGCCTTCGACCAGGCCATGCGCGACGCAGGCGTGCGGGCCAAGGTCGTGATGGAGATCGGCAGCCGCGAATCGATCCGCGAGGCGGTCGCCAAGGGGATCGGGCTCGGCGTGGTGTCGGAAGCCGAGTTCATCCCCGATCCACGCATCCGTTCCTTGGTCGTGACAGATGCCGAGATCTACACCTACGCCCATGTCGTACATCTGCGCGAGCGGCAGAATGCACGCCTAGTGCGGGCCTTCCTCGACGTGCTGGGCGGTCTTCTGGGTGCGAGCCCTAGCCCCGCCGCACGCTCGCGCCGCCGTCCACCGGCAGCGTCACGCCGGTGATGAAGCTCGCTTCGTCGGAGGCCAGAAACAGCGCGGCGTTGGCCACGTCCCAGCCGGTGCCCATCTTCTTGCCCAGCGGCACCTTGGAATCGCGCTCGGCCTCGACCTCGGCCCGCGTCTTCTTGAAGGTGCGGGCGCGGGTGTCGACGGCCATCGGCGTGTTCATGAGGCCGGGCAGGATGACGTTGGCGCGGATGCCGTATTCCGCGTTCTGGTAGGCGAGCTGCTCGGTGAAGGACACCATCGCAGCCTTGGTCGCCTTGTAGGCGACGTAGGGATAGGTGGTGATCACCGCCATCGAGGAGATGTTGATGATGGCACCGCTCCGCTGGGCGCGCATGATCGGGATCACGTGCTTGGCGGCCAAGATGCAGCTCTTGAGGTTGATCGCCACGCAGCGGTCGAACGCTTCCTCGGTGATCTCCAGCAGCTCGGCGTCGCCGCCCGAGAGGCTGACGCCGACGTTGTTGTGCAGGATGTCGATGCGGCCCCAGCGGCTGTGCGCATCGGCCACCATGGCCCTGATCTCGGCGTCCTTGGTGACGTCGGCCTTGAAAGCCATCGCCGTGCCCTGGTTGGCGCCGATCATCTCGACCGTCTCCTGGGCCGACTTGAGATTGTGATCCACGCACAGGACCTTGGCGCCCTCGCGGGCGAAGGTGAGGGCCGTGGCACGGCCGTTGCCCATGCCCTCGCCGGGGCTCTGGCCGGCGCCGACGACGATGGCGACGCGATCTTTGAGACGCATGTCAGCTCACTCCCGGAATCGGATATTGCTTCAGCACTTCCTTGTATTGTGACTCGTTGTCCATCTTCATGGTGGCGAGCACGCGCACGACCGCGCAGTAGAAGGCGATGGTGAGCACCAGGTCGGTCATGTGCTCGTTGCTGAGATGCTTCTTGATCTCGGCGAAGGTGGCATCGGACATGGCGAGCTCGCGCACCATCTCGCGCGCGCCCCTCAGGATCGCCTTGGCCAGCGGCTCGAGCGAAGAGGGCTTGCCCTCGGTTTCGAGGAAGAGGTTCTGGATGTCGCCGTCGGTGACGCCGAATTCCTTGCCGATTTTCACGTGATGGGTGAATTCGTACTCCGACTTCTCCATCCAGCCGACCTGAAGGATGGCGAGTTCGCGCAGACGCGGATCGAGCGTGCTCTTGTTGCGGATGTAGCCGCCGAGGCCATGGAAGGCTCGCGCCATGCCGGGCGAATTGACGAGCAGCCGCGTGAGATTGATGGGCCGCTTGAGCAGCTCCTTGTGTTCGGGCGGAAGCTGGTCGACATCGAGATAGGGCAGGCGGGCCATCTTGTTCGTCTCCTCACTGGGCTGCCGAATCGCGTTCCGGTCCCTGCAGCGTGACGCCGCCATCGACCACCAGTACCTGGCCGGTGATGTAGCGGGCGTGGTTGCTCATCAGGAAGCGCACGGCATGGCCGATGTCCCAGCCGGTGCCCTCGATCTTCAGCACCGAGGCCTTGGTGCGCTGGGCGCGATTGGCCTCGCTCATGCCGTTGCCGCGATTGACCATCGGCGTGTACATCGGGCCCGGGCAGATGCAGTTGACTCTTATGTGGTCCTTGCCGTGATCGACTGCCATCGCCTGGGTGAGGCCGATCACCGCCGCCTTGGAGACAGTGTAGGTGGTGAGGCCGCGCGGCCGAAGCGCCGAGATCGACGAGATGTTGACGATCGAGCCGCCCTTGGCGGTCTTGATCATGGCCGGGATCGCATGCTTGGAGAGCAGGAACATCGTCTCGACGTTGACCTGCATGACGCGCCGGTATTCCTCCGGTTTCTCGTCGACCACGCTGCCGCGGCTGCCGATGCCGACATTGTTGTCGAGGAAGTCGAGCCGGCCCCAGCGGTCGACCGCGGCATCGACCAGCCGCTTGCATTCGGCTTCCTTGGTGACGTCGCCGGCATGCGCCGCCGCGGTGCCGCCCTCGGCCTTGATCATCTCGGCCGTGCGCTCCGCCAGTTTGAGATCGAGGTCGGCCACCAGCACCTTGGTGCCGGCCCGCGCCAGCAGGATCGCCGCGGCCCGGCCGTTGCCGATGCCGTCGCCCACAGCACCACCGCCGCTCAGGATCGCGACCTTGCCGGCCAGGCCAGCGTCGTCCTCGGGACCCTTCATCGTCGTCTCCTTATTGCCGATCCCAGTCGATGCGGAAGCTGTCGCCCTCAGGCTTGATGAAGCCGGCATTGGCGCCGGGGAAATGGGCGGGACAGAGCAGCGCGTTGCTCTCGACGCAATCCTCCAGCAACTTGCGCCGCGATCGCGCCGACATCTCCTGGTCCCAGCAAAACTGGCTCGACCAGTCGGGATGATAGACCTGGATCGGGTGATGCATGATGTCGCCCGAGAAGCAGGCCTGCTTGCCGCCGTCCTTCAGGTTGATGGCGATCGAGCCCGGCGTGTGGCCGGGATAGTCCTTTATGGTGAGCAGCGGGTCGGGCTGGTGGTCGCTCTCGATCATGACCGCCTTGCCGGCCTCGACGATCGGCAGCACCGAATCGTCGAACGACCCGTCGTTGACGCCTTCCTTGGTCTTGCGTTCGTTCTCCCAGTGCGCGTACTCGCGCTTGGCGAAGAGATAGCGCGCATTGGGGAAGGTCGGCACCCAGCGGCCATCGACCAGCTTGGTGTTCCAGCCGACGTGATCGACGTGCAGGTGCGTGCACATCACGAAGTCGACCGACTCGGGCGGGCAGCCGCAAGCCTTGAGCCGATTGAGGAACGGCGTGTCGAGCTTGTTCCAGGCCGCATTGTGCCGCTGCTTGTCGTTGCCGAGGCAGGTGTCGATCAGGATGGTGTGCTTGCCGGTCTTCACCACCCAGGTGTGGACCGAGCCGACCAGGCGGTCGGAGCCCGCCTCGACATGGTCGGGCACCATCCAGCCCTTCTGGGCATCGAAAGCCTGCTGGTCGAACTTGGGGAACATCCGGTTGGGCCTGAAACCCGCGGCGCAGAGCTCCTCGACCTTCTCGATCGTGGCGCCACCGATTTTGCGAACCGTCATGGCGCCTGCCCCTAGAATGTAACGACGCTGCGGATCGATTCGCCTCGGTGCATCAGGTCGAAGGCGTCGTTGATCTTCTCGACCGGCATGGTGTGGGTGATCAGCGAATCGATGTCGATCTTGCCGTCCATGTACCAGTCGACGATCTTCGGCACGTCGCGTCGGCCCTTGGCGCCGCCGAAGGCCGTGCCCATCCAGCTCCGGCCCGTCACGAGCTGGAACGGCCGCGTGGCGATCTCCTGGCCGGCGCCCGCGACGCCGATGATCACCGACTTGCCCCAGCCGCGATGGCAGCATTCCAGCGCCTGGCGCATCAGCTGCGTATTGCCGACGCATTCGAAACTATAGTCGGCGCCGCCGTCGGTCAGCTCGACCAGATGAGCCACCACGTCCTTGCCGCCGATGTCCTTGGGATTGACGAAGTGCGTCATGCCGAACTTGCGGCCGAGCGCCTCGCGTGCCGGATTGAGGTCGACGCCCACGATCATGTTGGCGCCGACCATGCGCGCGCCCTGCACGACGTTGAGGCCGATGCCGCCCAGGCCGAAGACCACGACATTGGCGCCGGGCTCGACCTTGGCGGTGTTGATGACGGCGCCGATGCCGGTCGTAACGCCGCAGCCGATGTAGCAGACCTTGTCGAACGGCGCGTCAGGGCGAATTTTCGCCAGCGCGATCTCAGGCAGCACGGTGTAGTTCGAGAAGGTCGAGCAGCCCATGTAGTGATGGATCTTCTCGCCCTTGATCGAGAAGCGCGAGGAGCCGTCGGGCATCACACCCTGGCCCTGGGTGGCGCGGATCGAGGTGCAGAGGTTGGTCTTGCCCGAGAGGCACGACTTACATTGGCGGCATTCCGGCGTGTAGAGCGGGATCACATGGTCGCCCTTCTTGAGGGAGATGATCCCGGGTCCGACATCGACCACGACGCCCGCGCCCTCATGGCCGAAGATCACCGGGAACAGTCCCTCGGGATCGCCGCCGGAGCGGGTGAACTCGTCGGTGTGGCAGACGCCCGACGCCTTGATCTCGACCAAGACCTCGCCGAACTTCGGCCCTTCGAGGTCGACCGTCTCGATCTCGAGGTTCTTGCCGGCTTCGTAGCAGACCGCTGCCTTTGTCTTCACGCGAACATTCCCCCGACTTCCAGAAGCGGGGAGCCTAGTGCAGGGAAGCCGTCCCAGTCTATGCCGCGCCGGTCCCGGCCAACGCGCGTGCCATTTCAGACTTCGCCTCGCGATACTGCTGGATCAGGCGGCGGCAGAGGTCGGCGGCGGCGGGGATGTCCTCGATGTTTCCGACGCCGTGGCCGGCCGTATAGATGTCCTTCCAGCGCTTCTTGTTCTCGGCCGCCGCCACGATCTTGCCGGGCAGAGTCGTGCGCAGCACGTCGAGGTCGACGCCGGCCGCCAGCAGGCTGGGCACGAGCCAGTTGGCCGGCGCGCCGTCGATCGAGGCGGTGAGGAAGACGTCGGTGGCGCGCGTCGCCAAGATCATGTCCTTGTGCGCGGCGACGGCCATCGCCTCCCGGGTGGCGATGAAGCGCGTGCCGATATAGGCGAGGTCGGCGCCCATCGCCTCGGCCGCCAGCACGTCGCGGCCGGTGGTCTGGCCGCCCGCCAGCACGATCGCGAAATGATCGCCAAGCTGCCGCACCTCATTCATCAGCGCGAAGGGATTGATGGTGCCGGTGTGACCGCCGGCGCCGCCGGCCACGGCGATCACGCCATCGACACCGGCCTCCAGCGCCTTCTCGGCGTGGCGATGGTTGGCGATGTCGTGCAGCGCCACCGCGCCCCAGCCATGGATGCGCTTGATGGCGTCGCCCGGCGCGCCCTTGGAGGTCAGCACCACCGGCACCTTGTATTTCTCGGCCAGTTCGAGATCGCCCGGGTAGCGCGGGTTGGAGGCGTGCACGACCAGGTTCACGGCCCAGGGCGCGGGCTTCTTGCGTGAGTCTTCCAGCCGCTTCATTCCTTCCTGCATCTCGTCGAGCCAGGCCTGGAATTCCTCGCGGCTCCGTGTGCCGTGGGCGGGGAAGCTGCCCATCAACCCCTCGGCACAGCAGGCCAGGGTGAGCGCGGGGTTGGACACCAGGAACATCGGCGCGGCGATGGCGGGGATCTCCATGCGCTCCATCAGCTTCTTCACCTCGGCGCGCGCCATGCTCAGACCTCTCCCACGGTGGGCGTCGTCGATGTGACGCCTGTATCGGCCAGTTTCTTCAATTGCGCGTCGTCGTAGCCCAACAGCTCGCGCAGCACCTCGTCGGTGTGCTGGCCGAGATCTGGGCCGGGGCGCTCGATGCTGATGCCTTTGTTGGCGAGGCGATAGGGCAGGCCTTTCACCAGGCCGCCGCGCTCGTCGCGGACCAGCGTGACGCCCTGCAAGTTCGTGTCGCGCAGCAGGTCGGCGCCATCGTTGCAGGGCGCGGCGGCGATGCCGCGCTCCAGAAGGGTGGCGACGGCGCCGGTGCTGTCGAGGTCGGCGCAGAAGGCTTCGAGCGCGACATCGGGTCTGTCGAGAGTGACCGCGATCCAACGTCCGTCCTTGCAGCGGTAGGTATCCTGCTGGTCAATACCTTCTTCCCGGTTGCCACACCTTCCGTTGGCACGCGCGGGATCGGCCGAGGCGGCGAGGATCTCCTCGCCCAAGGTGAAGGACGCGACCTCGCGCTGCGAGAAGTCGAGGAACGCGCCCCTGCCAGTGCGACGCGCGTCCATGATGGCGGTGATTACGATGCCGGTGGCGAACAGCGACACGATCTGGTCGGGATAGTTCACGTCCATGCCGGAGATGCGCGGTTCCTCGCCCTCGTAGCCAGTGAGGAAGGCGATGCCCGAGGTGGCGTCGAGCGTCGATCCGAAGGAGACGTTCATGCGCTCCGGCCCGGTGTCGCCCTGGCTGGAGATGGCGGCGAAGACGAGGCGCGGATTGATCGCGCTGAGATCCTTGTAGCCCAGGCCCGCGCGGTCGAGCACGCCACGGCGGAAGTTCTCGACGACGACATCGCATTGGCCAGCCAGCTCGCGGATGACGCGCTGGCCCTCCGGCGCTTTCAGGTTGAGCGCCACGCCGCGTTTGTTGCGGTTGGTGAAGCGGAACTGCGGCGAGCGGTTCCACCAGCCCTCGTCGTTGTCGGGCTTGCCGACGACGCGGAAGGGATCGAGGTAGGCACCGGACTCGATCTTGATCACGTCGGCGCCGAGGTCGGCCAGCATCGCCGAGGTATTGGCGCCGGCCGTCAGCAGGCCGAAATCGAGGACGCGCACACCGGCGAGGGCTTTCATGCCGCCAACTCCGGCGCTGGCCGGGGCGCGAAGGAGCGGCCGTTCCACTGCACGGGCAGTTGCGGCAAACGAAGCGTGCCCAGCTTTGGGTGTGCCATCTCGGTCAGGAAGCCGCGCGACACATATTGCTCGGTCTGCAGCAGCTCGGCCGGCGAGAAGATCGGCCCGAACGGCACGCCCTTGGCCTGTGCCATCTTCTGGATTTCGGCGCGGGTTTTGTCGGCGAACCACGGCGTGATGATCTCGTAGAGTTTGGCGATGTTCTGGCGACGGCCGGCGCGGGTGTTGAACATCGGGTCGGCGAGGCGCTGATTGCCGATCAGCGCGCGCGTCGCGGGCCACTGGGTGACGGTATAGACCACGGCCACGTGACCGTCGCGGCACGGCACGATCTGGAACTCAGAGTTCTTGCCCTCGCGACCGGGCGAGGTGCCGCCGGCATCGGCGCCGGAGGCCGCCTTCCAGTTCACCCACTGCATCACTTCGGCCAACGACACACGGACGGCGGGCGCCGTCTGGCCGGCATCTCGGGCAGCGAGGGCAGCGGAAAGCCCGGTGAAGGCGGTGAGGCCTGCAGCGTAGGAAGCCTGATGGCCGCCCAGACGCAGCGGCTTGCGTTCGGGGTCGCCCACCATGTGCAGCAGCCCACCCAGCGCCAGGATCGCGAATTCGCTGACCGGCCGCATGGCAGCATCCATCTCGACCGGAAACGCCGCGATCTCGATCGGCGTCGCGCGCGTGCCGCGGAGCAAGGGCGCCGCCGTGGCCGGCTCCTCGAACAGGACGGCGTCGGCTTTGTCGAGCAGGCCCTTTAGCGCGGCGCGTCCGGCATCACTTGCGAGGTCCAGCACCAGTGAGCGCTTGGACGTGTTGAGGAACTGGAAGAGCGCACTTTCGCCCTGCGGCAGAAATGGCGGTGCGTGCCGCACCGGATCGCCACCAGGTGGTTCAATCTTGAGCACATCGGCGCCGAGGTCGGCCGCGATCTTGGCGGCGAGCGACGTCGCCAGACGCAGGCAGAGCGGCACTTTTACGTCATTCACTTCGACGATCGTGAAGCGGGCCAGCGGCAGGGCGGTATCGTCGCTCATCTTCTGCATATCGTGGCGTGTGCTACTGTCGCGGTCTACGGAGGACTTGATGGCACAGACGGGCAATCACAAGGGGCTCACATTCGGCATCTTCCTGGCGCCGTTCCATCGCGTCGGCGAGAACCCGACGCTCGGCATGGCGCGCGACATGGAGCTGATCGAATGGATCGACGAGCTGGGCTACGACGAGGCCTGGATCGGTGAGCACCATTCCGCCGGCTGGGAGACGATCGCCTCGCCGGAAGTCTTCATCGGTGCCGCCATAGAGCGCACACGCTACATCCGCCTGGGCTCAGGCGTGACCAGCCTGCCGTATCATCACCCGCTGATGGTGGCGAACCGCTTCGTGCAGCTCGATCATATGTCGCGCGGACGCACGATGCTCGGCTGTGGCCCGGGCGCGCTGCCGTCCGACGCCTACATGATGGGCATCGAACCTTCGACGCAGCGACCGCGCATGGAAGAGGCGCTGGCGGCCATCATGGCGCTGCTGAAGTGCGAGGAGCCGGTCACTATGAAGACCGACTGGTTCGAGCTGAAAGAGGCGCGCCTGCATCTGGCGCCCTACAGCTACCCGCATTTCCCGATCGCCTGCGCCAGCACCATCACGCCCTCGGGCATGATCGCGGCCGGCAAGCATGGGCTCGGCGTGCTGTCGATCGGCGCCGGCATTCCCGGTGGGCCGGAGATGCTGGGCAAGCAGTGGGGCATCTACGAGGAGACTGCCGCCAAGCACGGTCACAAGGCCGACCGTTCCAAGTGGCGGGTCGTGGTGAATGCGCATGTGGCCGAGGACGACGAACAGGCGCTGCGCGAGGTCCATGCCGGCGAACGCAACGAGACCGTAACCTATTTCGAGGACACGCTGGGCCGCCCGCCGGGCCGTGCCGACGATCCGCTGCGCGACGGCGTGAAGATGGGAACGACCCTGGTCGGCAATCCCGACACCGTGGCCAAAGGCATCGAGCGGCTCCTGGGCTACTCCAACGGCGGTTTCGGCGGCGTGCTGTTCCGCGCCCACGAATGGGCGAGCCGCGAAAGCACGCTGAGGTCTTATGAACTGTTTGCGCGTTACGTGATGCCGCGCTTCCAGGGGTCGCTCGACACGATCGTCAACTCGAACCAGTGGGCCAGGGACAACCGCAAGGGCATCTTTGGGCCCAACGTCGCGGCCGTGAAGAAGGCCTTCACCGACGCCGGCCGCGAGGCGCCTGACGAGTTCCGGGCCCGCACGCCGGGCGCGCGCGACGTTGCGGGGGACTAGAACGGCTGACATCGTTTTTCGCAGCGAAAGAGCGCACTTTCCTGCGAGCCCCCGATCCCCCACCATGTGCACCGCACAATGACCAGGGGGGATGGCTCGCCGATGAGCATCAAGGGCAAAGCCTACATTGCCGGCATCTACGAGCATCCGACGCGACTCGCGAAGGATATCTCGCTGGCCCAGATCCACGCCCAGTGCGCCAAGGGCGCGCTCGAGGACGCCGGCCTCACCAAGGACGATGTCGACGGCTACTTCTGCGCCGGCGACGCGCCCGGCCTCGGGCCGATGTCGATGGTCGAGTACATGGGATTGAAGCCGCGCCATGTCGATTCGACCGACACCGGCGGCTCTTCCTATGTGCTCCATGTCGGCCACGCGGCCGAGGCGATCGCCGCCGGCAAGTGCAAGGTGGCGCTGATCACCTTGGCCGGCCGGCCGCGCGCCGAGGGGATGGCGACCGGCACGGTGCCGCGATCGCGCGGCGGCACGCCGACGCCCGACGAGCCGTTCGAGTTTCCCTACGGGCCGACGGTGGTGAACATGTACGCCATGTGCGCCATGCGCCACATGCACGAGTTCGGCACGACCTCCGAGCAGCTCGCCTGGATCAAGGTCGCGGCCTCGCACCACGCGCAATACAATCCGCATGCGCTGCTGCGCGACGTCGTGACGGTCGAGGAGGTGGTCAACTCGCCGATGATCTCCGATCCGCTGCATCGCCTGGACTGCTGCGTCATCACCGACGGCGGCGGCGCGATCGTGGTCGTGGCCCCGGAGATCGCGGCCAAGCTCAAGCGGCCCAAGGTCAAGCTGATCGGCGCCGGCGAGTTCATCAAGACCCAGATGGGCGGCAAGGTCGATCTTACCTACTCGGGCGCCCGCATCAGCGGCGCCGCGGCCTTCGCCGAAGCCGGCGTCAAGCCTGCCGACATCAAGTACGCCTCGATCTACGACAGCTTCACCATCACCGTGCTAATGCAGCTGGAAGATCTCGGCTTCTGCGAGAAGGGCAAGGGCGGCGCGTTCGTGGCCGACGGCAACCTGATCGCGGGCACCGGCAAACTGCCGTTCAACACCGACGGCGGCGGGCTCTGCAGCAATCATCCGGGCAACCGCGGCGGCCTCACCAAGGTCCTTGAGGCCGTGCGCCAGTTGCGCGGCGAGGCCCATCCCAAGGTGCAGGTGAAGAACTGTAATCTCGCCGTCGCCCACGGCACCGGCGGCTCGCTCGGCCTGCGTCACGGCAGCGCCACCGTCATTCTGGAGAGGGAATAAACCCATGGCCGACATGAAAGAACGCAAGCTGCCGGCGCCGGCCGTGAGCCAGGAGACACAGGCCTATTGGGACGCCGCCGCCAAGGGCAAGCTGCTGGTGCGCAAGTGCACGAGCTGCAACCAGGCACATCACTACCCGCGCACGATCTGCCCGTTCTGCTTCAGCGACAAGACGGAATGGATCGAGGCCTCGGGCAAGGGCACGCTCTATTCCTACAGCGTCATGCGCCGCGCCCCGGTGCCCTACGCCATGGCCTACGTGACCCTGGCCGAGGGCCCGCGCATGGTGACCAACATCGTCGATTGCGACTTCGACAA
>JBQTJT010000043.1:0-82270 GCA_052386855.1 Reyranella sp. | reverse complement strand
GCATCGGACAGCAGGCCGGCACCGACGACATTGGCTGGAAGGTGAGGCCGATAGGCAGGCCTGGGCGGCGCGACGGACGCCATCGCCGCGGATTGCACGAGCCGCGTCGGGTGCGGACGGGCGCCGGGGATTCGGATCGACTGAAGGTCGTATCCTTCGTACAGCGCTTCGGTGAGGCCGCCGCCCTCGGCGGGCTTCCAGTCGACGGTCTCGTACGCGAGTTCGGTGCCCGCTCGTTCGAGCGAACTTCCCTCAACGGCGAGCGGCTGTCGTGCGGGCCTACGGCTCGGTTTGACCGCGACGGGATGGACGGGTGCCGGAAGTGCTGCCGCGCTTTCAACAGGCAAGCGCGCTGGAACCCAGGTGGTCACCCACTCAAGCAGCGTGGCAGCGTCGGGCGCCATGCCCGGTGATGCCGGAAAACAACTCGGATCGTCCGCGGGCACACGATCGATGACCGTCAGCCGGGTCTCGACCGTGGTGCCGTGGCGGGCAAAAACGCGCCCATCGACGGCAGCGCTAAACACGACACGGCCGCGTTCCTGCAGGCGGACGAAAGCCTCGCGCCATGACGGATGGTCGGGCGAGAAACTGGCGCCGGTGATCGCGACCAGCCGTCCGCCCTCGGCGACGCGCGCAAATGCGGAGGCGACATGGCGCAGGGCGGCGTCGACAACAGCGCCGTCGACATGCGCCGCGGCTGAGAATGGCGGGTTCATCAGCACGACGCTCGGGCGCATGGCATCGTCGAGATGGTCGTGGATGTGAGCCGCGTCGTAGCGAGTCGTCGCAGCACTGGGAAAGAGCTGCCGAAGCAAAGTCGCGCGAGTCTCCGCCAGCTCGTTCAGGGCCAGCCCGCTGCCGGCGAGCTCGGCGAAGATGGCGAGCAAGCCCGTGCCAGCCGAGGGCTCGAGAACGAGATCGGCCGGGGTGATCGCGGCAGCGCTGGCGGCGACAAACCCGAGCGCGAGCGGCGTCGAGAATTGCTGCAGCGCCTGGCTCTCTTCGGAGCGTCGCGTATGTGTAGGAAGAAGTGCGGTGATCTTGCTGAGCATGGACAGTTCGGCAGCCGGCGACCCAGCCCGCGCCCGAATGACAGGGCCGAACTTGCGCATGAACAGCACGGTCGCGGCCTCGCAGGCGTCGTATGCGGTCTTCCAGTCCCAGGCGCCGGCCGCATCGGAGCCGCCGAAGGCGCGCTCCATGGCGGCACGCAAGACGACCGCGTCGATGCGGCGGCCGCGTTCGAGGTGAGGGAGAAGTAGATGTGCGGCGGTGACAACGCCATCGGACGGATCGGCAGAAGCGCAGGCGAGCAGGCGCAGCGGCGCGTGCGCGGCCGCCAAAGTGGAAAGACTCGACATGAAGGAGACCTCGGGAGAGCGGGAACGGTCCGAGCCAGGAGGTGCTCTCTCTCGACCCCGCCGACTCAAACCGTCCCGGCCGTCCTCTCCCTCTCCCCTGGGGATCGGTCATGGTGGATCTCTCACTGGAAAAGCCCGGCGCGGCGGCCGGGCTTCCCAACGATTGGATGCGAAAACGCGGGGCGGCCGAAGCCGCCCACGTGTCGTCGCTATTCGGCGGCGATGGGATGCGGCTCCGATTCGCCCGTAGTGGCATCCTGCCCCTCACTGTCAGCGAGGAAGGCAGGAAGTTCCTCGACCGTGTCGGTCGACGTGTCCAACACGTCTACGCTGTCGACGAGCCGCAGCGGTTCGGGCAACCAGCCCGAACCGTCGAGCAGCCGCTCGGCCTCCTTTGCCATCTCGGCCTTCTTGAGATGGTCGATGAGCTGCGCCGCGGGCTCGCCCTTGGCCTCCCGTACCGCTTCGAGGATGCGGGGTTTGGTGACGCGGCCGAGGTAGTTGTCGACCGTGGGCCGCCAGCCGGCCTCGACCATGTCGAGACCGACGGCGCGGGCGAGCCGATCGGCCTGGGCGATTCGGTGCTGGACACCGTGCGCGGAGACGCCCGGACCGCCGTAGCGGTCGCCCTTCTCGTAGAGGGCATTCACGCCGAACGAGACGCAGTGCGCGAGCAACGCCGTCCGGCGGGTGTCGTCGAGGGTCGCGAGCCAGTGCCAAAGCGCGTCATCGTCCTTGGGCAACTCGGCCTTCCACGCGTCGTGCCGCTCGGCGACCGCCTGGGCGGAGGGGCTGTCCTTCAGGTCGGCCGCCTGGACGGGGAAGAACACATGCCGCACCGAGGCTTCCAGGCATGCGCCGGGCGCGCTGTGCTGGAAGGTATCAAAGCAGAGCTTATGCAGCAGCGCCGTCAGGGCGACCTGCGGGTTGTTTGCCACCGCATCCCTTAGCGCCAGGGTGCGGTGGGCGGTCAGCTCGCTGACCAGTCGCTCGGGCAGCGGCTTGACGACGTTGTCTCCGTCGTCGTCATCATCCGGCTCGCCGCCGCCGATGGTGATAACGGTCCGCTGCACATCGGAGGCGGCAGGTGCCGTCCCATCGGCGTTACGGGCCTCGCCTTCCGCCGGCCCTTCGCCGCCGACTGGCATTGACGGCTCGTCCTCCGGTCGGACATAGCCTCGATCGACATCCAGATGTCCGTCAGCGTCGATGCTGACGAACACACCAGCGCGCGCGATCTCGGTCGGCTCATAACGCACCGGCCGATTCTCGAAAGCTGCGAGCGCCGCCTCGATCTCGCCCAAGCGGGTGTCGACCTCGTCCGGCAACTCATCAGCATGTTCGTAGTCGATCTCGAGTTTGGCGTATTCGGCGGTCAGTGCGTCGAACGTCGCCTGCTCCTCTGGCATGAGTTCGAGTGCCACGCCATCTAGTTGCCGAAGTTGGTTCGTGTGGCCATAGCGGAAATCGATGGCGACCTCGATCCACTTCCAGCCCTCGTCGGCGATCTTCTGAGCATCCGCCGCCAGCTTCTCGGTCGCCAACCGGTCGAGCAAGGCGACGTCCTCAAACCAGCCACCGCTGTCGTCCTCGAACAGGTCGCGCAGGATCGCGCCACCAGCAGCTTCGTAGGCCTCTGCACCGACGAACCGCGCCCGCCGGTCCGAGCCGCGGACGGCGCTCTCGGTGAGCTGGCGCCGGATCAAGTACGGCTCCTTGTCGTAGGATTGCCGAAGCGCCTCCCAGACCTGCTCCTGGCGGACATGATCAGTGGTGACGGTGAAAGCCATGAGCTGCTCCAGGGTCATGCCATCCTCGGCATAGATCTCGAGGAGCTTCTCGGACACGGCTGCCAAGCGCAGCCGCTGCTTGACCACGGCGGGCGCGACGAAGAACCGGGCGGCGATCTCCTCCTCGCCGGCGCCCTGGTCGAGCAACGTCTTGAAGGCACGAAACTGATCCAGCGGATGCAGGGGGACACGCTGGACATTCTCCGCCAGCGAATCCTCTTCCGCCGACACGTCGACGCCAGGATCGCGCACGATGCAGGGGATCAGTGCCGTCTTCGACAGGCGCTTCTGCCTGACCAGGCGGTCGAGGGCCCGGTAGCGGCGGCCGCCGGCCGGGATCTCGAACTGGCCGGTCTCGGCGCCATCGGCGTCGACGACCGGCCGGACGTTGAGGCTCTGCAGGAGCCCGCGCCGGGCGATGTCCTCGGCCAGGTCCTCGACCGAGACGCCCGCCTTCAAGCGCCGGATGTTCGACTGGCTTAGCACCAGCTTGTTGAAGGGGATGTCGCGCGAGGCGCTGAGGATGATCTTCTGAACGGCCTTTGCCATGTCGGGATACTCCGCGACGGACGGCCGGGAGACTCTCTCGCGACCTGAAAATCCGTCACGGAAACCGGCGCAGCCCTCTCCCTCTCGATTGTCGGAAAGAGCGAGAACGGAAGTTGTGCCAGCCCGATTTCATCCTTGCGCGAGGGGCCTTCAGCCTTCGCGCCTGATCGAAGGCTGCGGCGCGCATCAGCGCTTGTCTATCGTCGTCGGTCGCAGCCACCGCCCTCACCCGCGAAAGCAGTTATCGTTGTGCCACGTTAGCGCCTCAGGGTCGGGCCGCTGCCCAACATTCTCTGGAGCTCTACCGGCGCTGCTTGGACCGCCAGCTGTTTCGGCCATAATCCTCCTGCATTGCCTCGTCGACGATTCGAAGGATTACAAGCGCCTTGCCGTCACTCAGTCGAATCGACTGCTCCTTCACCTCACACTCGGAGATACCTTCAGCATCAAACCAAGCATCCGCCCCGATGGGAGACATATGCGTACGCTCGCGCTTACCGGCGACCACATCCGCTGCGTATGTGTCGGGATCGAGATGCTCCACAGGAAACCAGCGATCAGGGACATCCTTGCTGCGACTGAACCAGCGTCTTCCAGTCTGATCGTAGCAGGCGACAATAACGGGTTCGACATTGGCTTCGGCGATGCGGATCGCCGTGGCCGGTAGGCTGACGTCAAACGACCGCTGCATGTTTTCGAGCAATGCAAGATCGACGTGCTTGGCGTGCCCAAGTAACGGCATGAACAGGTACCAGGGCATCAATAGATCGGCCGCATAGTCGTCGGCCTGGCGCTCAGGATTGAGAGGGTCGTTTGCCGCATTGTCGATGTCGGTCGACCGACATTCAAATTGCCGGCCACGGTGGAGCGCCCAATGACCAAGTTCGTGCGCGACGGAGAAGCGCCGTCTCTGAAAGCCACTGTCTTCTGATATGGAGATGATCGCCTTGTCGCCGACGCCGACAATCCTGGCCTCGCAACGCGTCAGCTTCCGCACCCTAACGGCCGCACCTGCGTCATATGCAATGGCGCGGACATCGATCTCTTTCGGCTCGGTGATGCCAAGCCCCATCAAGTGCAATTCTGCCCGGGTAAGATTACGCCCCATTCTGGTCGTCCGGATCCGCAATTCCGAGTTCTGCTAAGTCCGCCAGGTACCCATCGAGTTCTGCTTCATCCATGCGCTCGCCTTGGCGCGCCGCAAGAGTGAGACCTGGATTTCGAGCAATGATGCGATCGAATTTTGCTCGCTTAGCCTCAAAGGAAAGTATGACAGCTCCGGCCTGCCCATGACGCGCATCCTCATCAGCAATTCTCGCCTTTGCGGCTTCAAGCCGCCCTTTGCCGTGCTTGACCGCCGCTTCTAGCAATAGCTTTCGGAGTCTGGCGGCCTCCGCCTTGGGGTCGGCATGATCCTCGGAGGCGACGTCCATGATCTCCTTGTCGGTCAATGCCGACATCTCGGCGATCACTTTGCCCGCGTAGTTTTCGGCATCCATCTGGTCCTTGTTTTTTGTCATCGTAGATGCGCTCCAACGCCGCTTGTGCCGAGTTTGCGCGTGATAGCCCGTTTCTTACTGGCGAGCTCAGTTGAGCCAAGTCCGGTCAATTCACACAACTCGTTCTCGGTCATCTGCTCAAAAAACCACCCTTCACAGATCGCCTGAGCGACTTGGTCTCCGTCGAAGAGCGTCAAGACGCTCTCCCGGAGACGCTTGCTCGCCAGCTCATCCTCCGGCGACGCCGTCATGGCCTGAACATTACTCAACTTTTCGTTATCACCTGAATCGACTCGCGAGTTGTCGTGAAGTTTCCGATCGTTGGAGACGACGCTACGCATCACTCCCCTCACGACGACCAGAAACTTCTCGGTTCGAGGCACTTTCCGGGCGCCCTCCAGGAGTCGTCCGATCGCTTCACTCAGCAGTTCATCGGGGGCAAGCTTGCTGCCCCGCATAAGCGCCCGCGCGGTCTGCTGCAGCCCGAGAATGTCAGCGTCGCTCAGTTCGCGAATCGCGACCTGGACTTCGCCCTCCGTCCACACGGCCCTAGCAGCTTGCGTCAATCGGCCCCCCAAGAGCCCGTCTTCTTGTTGTCCCAGACTATGGCTCCTCAACCGGCAGATGCGGACAAAATATTTTAGGACTTCGCTGTCGGGACTCTGCCGGCTCAGGAGCCTACCCCTGTGCAGGAATCCTCCTGCGGTCAGCTGTTCGAGAGTACTTTCCAAATGTCCAAGCGAAATCAACATGTTGTCCCGCATGACGGCGGTTGGGCCGTACGTGGCGCCGGGGCTCAGCGTGCCACGGCGGTCCACGATACCCAGGCCGCCGCCATCGATCAGGCGCGCTCGATCGCCCGCCACCAGCGCACCGAGCTCCTGATCCACGGCACCGACGGCCGCATCCGGGAGCGCGACTCCCACGGCAATGACCTGAATCCTCCGAAGGGCTGAATCATGAGCCAGTTCGAAGGCGCGGTCATCCGCGAGCAGGGCGTCACGTTCGCCATCGTTGTCGTCCGTCAGTCGGTGCTCCAGAGCACGACCGAGGCGAACCGGGCGATCCAGTCCTTCCAGCCCGCTTTCCCCGGCATGCCGGTCGTCTTGATGGCCCAGGACGGTCACGGCCACCCGACTTACTTCGGTCGGCGCGACCTCTCGCAGTTCATGGCCAACGTCCCGCTCCAGGCCGTGCCCTGGAAGCGCTACACGATCAACTAAAGGAGGCCCCATGGCCGACGTTCAAGTCATCTGCATCAACAAGCAGCCGCGCAACAACCCATACGAGGGCATCACCCATCTCGGCGGCCCCGGCTGGAAATGGACCCGTCAGCAGGTCATCAACTCGATCAACGAGAAGTCCAACACCTTCTTCACGCGGGTGAACAACAAGCGTGCCGACATTGGCGTCGTCCATGGTCCGAATGGCGACTATCTCCGGACCTACGCCGACCGCGACTGGAACGACAATCTGCTTGCGCTGCCGGAGTGCGCTTAGCGACGGCAGCCTCGGAGGGCCATAACCATGAGCTGGGCCAGCCGCGCCGCGGCGAACATCTTTCCCTTGAGCCGCGAGAAGGACGATCTTGCGCGCGCCCTCCATGAGTGGCGCTATGCGGGCGATTACAACGACCTCGAGGCGCCCATAGAGACCTGCAAGCTCTGCGACCATCCGGACATCCGCTACCAGTTCGAGATACAGAATCTGCACACGGCCGAGACGCTTCTCGTCGGCTCCGAGTGCATCAACAGGTTCAATATCGCTGCGACTGACGAGGAAGGCAGAACCCTCGACGCCGACGGCACACGCAAGAAACTCGCGAAAGATCGGCGAAAGCTTGTCGACGATGCCCGCCGGCGGCGGCTCGTAAAGGCGCTTGTCGCACTCGCTCACGCCGACGAGGAGTTCAACATCCATTCCTTCATCGACTACCTGCAGAAGCGTGATGCCTTCACGCCGTACCAGGTCACCACACTCATGTGGCGATTCGAGAAGCATGGGATCGATCACAATCCGAAGGACTTCAAGATCACAATCAAGCGCGGCCGCGAGAAGGCGCAGCTGGAGAAGATGTCAGACTGGCAGCTACGACGCCTGCTGCCGTGTCTATCGACGAGCCAACGCGACTATCTTCACCGCGAAGGGCTACACCCGTCAGAGCAGGGGAATGCCTGACAAGTAAAGAGCAGCTTTAATCTTCACCGGCCGCTTGACTGCCGTTATTGACTTACCTTGCTTACTCAATTCCGTGCCCCGGAAACTTTGATACTCTGGACAAGCTATGGCCACTTTGCCGGGTTGCTCGTCGGATTATCTGTGACGGCCATCTGTCCATACAAAGCCTTGATCTCCAGCCTGGGCCCGGAAGCAGAAACCGCTTAGCGTTCAGTTCGCGCGATCGAGCACAGTGCAGCAAAGTCTGATTCACGAAGGATACGAATGCCCTGGCCTTTGGCCATAAGCTGCTCGGCCTTCAGGTGTTTGCTGCTCTTCGCCTGCCCTGGTGCAAGCCTCATTGCATCCTGGTCCCCAACAACCAGCAGGGTCGTCTTCATAGTAACCCCCTCCTCCACTCGACATCCTACCGTGGCCGCCATTTCAGCTGCCTCACTGCGCTGCATCGACAGGGCGCCCGTGAAGGCAATGACCTCGCCATACAGCGGGCCAGCTGGATTGCCGTCGCGGGCGGCCGGTTTGGCAGCTTCTGGGGCAATTGGCTGCCTGACCCGATCAAGCCATTGTTCGAGAGCAAGGCCCGACTCTATGAGTGCGCAGACGAGAATTCGACCGGCCGCCCTAGCGTCTTCAGCAGCGTCGTGATGACGAAACTCGATTCCTAGCTCCAGCGCCACATTGCCAAGGCCGTAGCCCCGGCGCGCATATCGGGGCCAGGTACGACGCACGACCATAGCGCTGTCGAGCCACTTGCAATCTGGTCGCGTAAGGTTGTGCCGCTGCTCGCATTGCGACATGACTGACCGGTCGAACGACGTATGACTGACAACCACTCGATTGGCCATCAATGGCCCCAGCTTGGCATGCACCTCGCCGAACTTTGGCGCGCCACGCACTGCCTCTTCATCGATGCCATGTATGGAGACGTTCACGGCGTCGAAGTAGTCTTCAGGGTCAACCAGCGAGATAAAGGTGTCGGCGGGCTGGCCGTCTCGAAACAGCACGGCACCCACCTGGCAAACGCTCGTAAAGTCGGCGTTGGCAGTCTCGAAATCTAAGGCCAAGAAGTCCATCGATCCCCCCGATCGACGTCGAGCGTATCCGATCCGAGCGATCAGTTCGACACAGATCCCGGAACCGTCGCCAACAAGCCCGACACTTTCGCCCCCCGTAGGCTCATCGACGACGAATCATCACTTTCAGTTCCAACCTAAAGAGAGCGAAACCCCACCAATACGCTCCGCCCTTATCTGACGCCGTATGGTGCCTATTATTGCCACGAATAAATTCGATATGCTTCACTTCTAGCTTGTCTCGTTTCTCCAGTGTCATGGTCCGGTACTTCATAAATCGCTCTTCTAGGCGCTCCATGTTGCTTTTCTTTTCTTGCGAATTGGTGCTTCGGAGTGGATCAGCAAGTACGCGACCTTCAAACCCATACCCGCATTGAGAGCTGCTTCGATTTTGTCACAGTCCTCACTTATCGTACTGTGAGCACCTCGCACGGTATTTGCACGCTTCAGTTCGACGATTGCGCGAGGTCGCCTCCGATGCCACGCCGTGATGTCGAATTTCTTCGAGTCGTGCTTCTTACCGCGAACGGAGCGGCCTGCATGCCTTGCCCGGATTTGCCCTAGAGTCGCTTCGTGCCACACCTTGTAATGGAGTGCCCTCGATAGCTTCTGGCCGATTTCGACATTCAGAAAATACTCCGGGGCACGTGAGACGCGTTCCCCTCCGCTAATAGTCTTGAAACGACCTGGGACGCTTTTAATGGCGCCAAGAATTGCGCGCTCCAGCTTATCCATTTAGTGGCTATTCCCCTCTCGTTTCTATGGGCCAAGAAGTCAGTTCCCGCGAGGCGTAGAAAAGTTTGCGGCAAAATAGTCGATCAAGTCGGCCGCCTGTGTTCCCCGTCTGAATCGTCTTTGCTCTTCGAAATCAACCGAAGGCATCAAATGGATGAATTGATGATCAGCATAGGGTGACATGACGGCCTCGGGATCTAGGCCACCAGAACGCAGCCCTACAAGACTATTTGCCGCCTCAACAGCAGCACCAACCATCACGTCGGCCAATTGCACTGCGGGGTTCGTCTTTGAGTCGACCTGGGTAACTTCGACAAGCTTGAGCGGGAATTTGATGGTCGCGATATCGGATTGCCGAAACTCGATCTTCTTATCGTGGTCGATAAGGCGTCGAAGTAGATCATGGTAGGCAAGCAAGTTTCGAGATTGATCGTGCTCAATCCGGTACGGCCCATCAGCCATCACTTCTGTGCGGCTGATCAGCGACTGCAATACCACCAGTGCCGCATCAGTACTTACGCCGGGCGCCGATATAGCCGATAGGCATTCTGGCGCTGAATAAGCCAACGGCCCTAGAGCTTCTGGAATCTTCTGCCAACTTGTTGCCCTCGCGGCCAGCACGAGAGCGTTCATAGCTTCAGGCGTCTTCTCTTTGACCGCGTGTTGGAAGGCCACAAGCAACTCATCAAACTGCGCCTTTCCGAGAAGCGTGGGCCCAGCGACGGCCAGCATCGAAGCCATGGCATGACTCTGCCCATCCTCATAAAAGTTTACGCCCCTCTCGTAGTAGAAAGGTTCGACCGCATAATCCACGAACATGAGCGTCAGTAGGAAACGCTTGTCACATATATAAGTCGTGCACTTGTAGTGCGTGAGCAGATCGCGTTGCAGGGAAAGAAGGCGCTGATGATTGGCGGGGCGACGCACCAGAGCACGATACTTTAACTCCGATGCCCGTAGTTTAGGGAAGTGTTCACCGATGAGGCGCGCGGCATCTTCGTTGCTAATGCCAATCGCCGCCGCGCCTTGGAAACGCTGATCGAGATTGAGCAGGTCAAATCCCGTATATCCACTCTCGTCTATGCGAAAGCACTCCATTGTCCGATTCTCCGGCCAGACTTTCTTCCGGCATTTACGTTGGCCATTCAGCGAGAGGGTCGCAGAACCTTTGACGCAATTCTCTCAAACGTCGACATGGAAGCGCCGCTGCAATAGTCGCAGCAAAACCCGAGGCGTGTGACCTTGGATTGCGACGAGAAGAGCCAGGCGATGATTTTCATCACAAGAGAACTTCGGTGGGCAACACTATTGCCCTCAAAGTATCCCCGCAGAGACTTTCGGAAGCACTGACTGCGAGGGCGCGCCATCTCGCTCATATGGCCGATGCTGGCATGTTTTGCCGCGAGAAGACGTGCCGCTTCTTCTGATGAGCGCTTCGCCTGCTCGACAGTCTTGCTTGCCATGAACTCCAAGAGCCCTCGGTCATTGGTGCCGACCAGCAGCACAGCTAGGCTTGGCTTGCCGTCTCGGCCCGCGCGGCCGAACTCCTGCAAATAGTCTTCGACCGAGGCCGGATGCTGGTAGTGGATGACCAGCCGAACGTTTGGAACATCGAGGCCCATCCCGAAGGCGTTCGTGCAAATAATCCGGTTCACCTCGGGTTGCTGCTCTCCCGTAAACTGTTTGAGCAAGCTCTCACGCCTATGAGGTGGCTCCAGTCTCCCGTGGTAGAAAGGCAAATCGTGACCAAGCCCCGCCAACGCTTGCCGAAGCTCCTCACCGATGCGTATCGAGGGGACGAAGATCATTGCTTTGCCAGAAACGTGTACGCTGAGCAGCTTGGAGATCATGGCCGGACGAGCATGGCGTTCCGCCGGAAGGCGCATCAGCCCGATGTTGGGTCGATCTACGCCTCGAACGATCACCTCCGCCCCTAGAATGCCCAGTGAGGCCAATATTCTCTTTTGCGCGTCCACGCCTGCTGATGCCGTAAATGCCAGGACCGGTGGACGGCCGAGCGCTTCTCTTATTTCGGCAATTCGGCCGTAGTCGGGTCTAAAGTCATTTCCCCAGCGATCAATGCAATGTGCTTCGTCGACAACCAGGAAGCTCGGTCGCACTGCCCCTAACCGCCCAACCTCGGCCTTGTCTCTTACAGAGAAGCGCTCGGGGGCGACGTATAGAAACTTGATGGCGTTGCGTTCCAGCAACCGGTATCGAAGAGCCTTCTCTGCCATGTCGAGATCGCTATTGATGAAGGTGCCGGGAAGCTTTTTGCGCTGCAGGTCTGAGACCTGATCGCTCATTAGGGCTTTTAGCGGCGACAGAACGTAGGCCGTCCCGGGGCGCAATATGGCCGGCAGTTGGAAGCAGACGGACTTTCCCGACCCCGTCGGGCTGATCATCAAGACCGAGCGCCCAGCTAATGCCGCCATCACAACGGGCAGCTGCCCGTCGCGAAATCTCTCTAGCCCAAACAGGCGCAATGCAGGGCCCAGGTTTCCGGCGGCTTCGGCTACTTTGCCGGTCCGATCGAGCCAGCGGGCCAACCGCAGCCCCCACCGCTCAATAAAGCGCCTAGAAAGCTTGGCTTGCAGGTTTGGATGAAACGCCGCGTGGCAACCGTCACAGAGGGTAACGAGGTTGCTGGGATCGTCCGATCCGCCAAGGGATCGCGGAATCAGATGGTGCACATCGGCATCTTCGCGCCGACACGATGTCCCGCATTGCCGGCATCGGTACCCGTCACGCTCTAGGACAATGTCACGATAGGTCACCGGCGGCTCACAAACTGTGTTTCATCCCTGAGCACGCATTGTAGGCGAGTCGGGCCGCAATTTCCGGGGCTCTCGGTATTATTTGCATCGTGACCAACGGCGGCCGGCGCCAATGCAACCCAGTGCTGTAGTCAGTGCAAAATCTGACTTTTGCACTGAGTTCGCCCGGCCAATTCCGCAACTACAGGTTAGGATCTCGTCCTCGCTTTTGCCGCCATCATTGCTAGTCTCGCTCATGCACGCGACCGGCAATGCCATCCAGCTCAGCGCCTCCGATCTCGTTGGGCATATCAACTGCCGCTACCTGACCGATCTCGACCTGAAAGTCGCGAAAGGACTGTTGGCAAAGCCCACCTACCAAGACCCTGGACTGGACGTCCTGATCGAGCGCGGCCGCCAGCACGAGCAGGGCTATCTGGAGCACCTCGCGGCCCGAGGCCTGGCCGTAACCCTCATTGAGGGCGTCGGCGTCGACTCGGCGTCGGCGGCCGCCACCCTCGCCGCCATGAGGGCTGGCGCCCCCGCCATCGCCCAGGCGGCCTTTCTGGAGGGCCGTTGGGGCGGCCGGGCCGACGTCCTGCTTCGCGTCGAGAAGCCTAGCGCCCTCGGCCCCTGGTCCTACGAGCCGGTCGATACCAAGCTTGCCCAGGAGACCAAGGGCGGGACGCTCCTTCAGCTCAGCCTCTACGCCGACCTCTTGGCGGGCCTCCAGGGCGCTCCTCCTGAGATGGTCTACGTCGTCACCCCCGAGACCGGCTATGCCCCGCAGGGCTACCGGGTGGCGGAGTTCGCAGCCTACTACCGACGCATCAGGCGCCGCCTGGAGGAGGTGGTCACCACCGAGCCCGACACCGGCCTCTACCCCGAGCCAACGGCCCACTGCGAGATTTGCCGCTGGCGCCAAAACTGCGAGCGAAAGCGCCGGGCTGACGACCATCTGTCCCTGGTAGCGGGGATTTCCAAAGCCCAGATCGGTGAACTCGGCAAACATGAGGTTGGATCGACCGCCATCCTGGCGGCCCTGCCCCTGCCGCTGCAATGGAGGCCGGAGCGGGGCGCTACCCCGAGCTACGAGCGAGTTCGTGAGCAAGCCCGTATCCAGGTCGAGGGCCGCACCCTGGGTCAGGTGATTCACGAGGCCCTTCCGGTCGTCCCCGACTTTGGCCTTTGCTCCCTCCCTGCCCCGTCCCCGGGCGACGTGTTCCTCGACTTTGAGGGGGACCCGTTTGTGAGCGGCGGCGGCCTGGAGTTCTTGTTTGGCTATGCGCTCAGCGGCGGCGCCGGCGGGCTCTCCTACACCGCCGAATGGGCGCTCACGCGTGAGGCCGAAAAAGCCGCCTTCGAGACGTTTGTCGACCTGGTCATGGCCCGGCTCGCTCAGCATCCGGACCTCCACGTCTATCATTACGCACCTTACGAACCGGCGGCCCTGAAGCGCCTCATGGGCCGCTATGCGACGCGCGAGAACGAGATCGATCATCTGCTGAGGACCGATGTTTTCGTCGATCTCTACGCCGTCGTTCGACACAGCATTCGAGCCAGCGTCGAAAGCTACTCCATCAAGAGGCTGGAACCGCTCTATGGCTTTGTCCGCGCCGCGGCCCTGCCAGATGTCAGCCGCCCGATGGCCAAGGTTCAGGCCTGCCTCGAGCTCGGCGACCTCAATGGCATCACGGAGGACGATCGAGCTCTTGTCCAAGCCTACAATCGCGACGACTGCCTCTCTGCGAGTGCTTTGCGCGACTGGTTGGAGAACATCCGCTCCACCGCCGTCGCAGGTGGCGCAGAGATCCCGCGGCCCGTCGCCAATGACGGCAACGTCAGCCAGGCACTCAACGAATGGCAGCAAAAGATTGCAGCGCTTATTGCGCGCCTTACGCAGGGCATCTCCCTTGAACCCACGGAGCGCACCCCAGAAGAGCAAGCGCGGTGGCTGCTTGCCTACATTCTCGACTGGCATCGGCGCGAGGAGAAGGCCGCCTGGTGGGAATACTTTCGTCTCAGTGGCCTGCCCGACGAGGAACTTCTCGACGAGCGAGCCGCTCTCGCAGGCCTCACCTTTGTCGAGAATGTGGGCGGAACCGCCAAAGCACCTATCCATCGCTACCGCTTTCCGGCTCAAGACACTGAGCTGCGCGGTGACGAGGAACTCCACCACCAAGGTGGCAAGAAGCTCGGCAAAGTCGTCGAGATCTCCGTGGAGGATCGGACCGTCGACATCAAGAAGCGCCAGGACTCAAAGGGCATCCACCCTACGGCGACGTTCGCTCATCAGGTCATCAATTCTCAGGTCTTGGCCGAGGCCCTCGTCCGGATCGGCGAGTATGTCGCCGACCACGGTATTGACGGCGCAGGCTCCTATGCGGCCGCCCGCGATCTGCTCATGAAAGTCGTCCCTCGCACGGGCGGACAGAGCCTTCAGCAGACGGGAGAAACTCCAGTACAGGCCGCGGTGCGCCTGGCTCCGCTCCTGAGCGGCTTCCTTCCCATTCAAGGCCCTCCTGGTGCCGGCAAGACCTATACCGGCGCACGCATGATTTGTGCCTTGGTTCGGGCCGGCAAGAAGGTCGCCATCACGGCAAACAGCCACAAAGTCATCCGCAACCTCCTGAACGCGGTCGTTGAGGCCGCAGAGGAAGCCGGACTGGCGGTGCGCTGCATCCAGAAGGTCTCCGAAAAAGAGGACGATATTCCGGGCCTGCAGTTCACGACGGACAATGGTGCCCTGCTGACCGGGATCGCTGGGCCATGCCACGTCGCCGGCGGCACGGCTTGGCTATGGGCCCGGCCTGATGCTGCCGAGGCAGTCGACGTACTTTTTATCGACGAAGCAGCCCAAATGTCGCTGGCGAACGTCCTGGCTGTATCTCAGGCGGCCAAAAGCATTGTCCTGCTGGGCGATCCGCGTCAGCTCGAGCAACCAATGCAAGGAAGTCACCCCGAAGGCACGGATGTTTCGGCGCTCGATCATATCCTCGGCGATCACGCCACGATTCCGACCGACCGCGGTCTGTTCCTTGCCGAGACCTGGCGGCTCCATCCCGCAATCTGTTCTTTCACCTCAGAGATGTTCTACGAGAGCCGGTTGCTTCCTCGGCCGGGTCTCGAGTTGCAGACGATCAACTCATCTGGCGCGATCGCCGGATCCGGCCTTCGCTATCTTCCGGTAGTTCATCATGGCAACCAGAGTTCCTCGCCGGAGGAAGCCGACGCCGTCCAAGCGCTCGTCCAGAGCATCTTCGCTTCGAACGCAACATGGGTCGATCGTGCTGGCGACGAAAACGCAGTTACTCTCGACGATATCCTGATCATCGCCCCCTACAATGCTCAAGTGTTCGAGCTACAGGAGCGCTTGCCCGGCGCGCGCGTCGGCACGGTCGACAAATTCCAAGGCCAGGAAGCTCCCATCGTCATCTACTCGATGACCACTTCTAGCCATGCGGATGCGCCGCGCGGCATGGAATTTCTCTATAGCGCCAACCGCCTGAACGTCGCCACGTCACGAGCGAAATGCCTCTGCATTCTGGTCGCGGCGCCGGCCGTCTTCGAGGCTGAGTGTCGCACACCTAGCCAAATGCAGCTTGCGAATGCCTTCTGCCGCTATCTCGAACTAGCAACGGCGCTCTAACAGGCCAGCACTACGAGGGGCGGCATTGAGCCACTCGACGGGATTAGCCATGATCTTGGCGGCACCAACCTTCGTCAAACTTCCGTCGTCTCGGCGGTCTCGCCCATGTTGACGATTCGGCGTGCTAATGCCGGCACTGCCTCAGGTCGCATGCGGTCGGCCGCGAAGCCCACGGCCAGCAGCTCATGGCTCAGATAGGGGTCGTACTTTTCGCGTATCAGATTGCCGACACTGGCAGCAAGATGCACGGGATCAGGCGCGCCAACATTCACAAAACTACGCAAGATATCGCGCACTACGTCCTCTTGCTGACGATGCACCTCGAGCATAATGCCGCGTATCGACACTTCGAGGCCGCGTTCCTTCAGCGCCATTAGCAATGTCGACGTCGCAATCGAGCCGGCCCAGGGAAACAGGAAGATATCGCCATCGCTATCCACGATTCCGCGTCGATCGAGGTCGAGGCGGCGGTATTCGTCACGCCCCTCACCTAGAAGCCGAGCCGCGACAGAATCGAGATAAGGGGGGACCTCGGTCCCGCGATAGACCTTTCGCATCTCTGACACGACCATGTCGTGCAGGTCCCCTCCCTCGCCGCCAAACATTGGCGGCACGCCTGCAGTCGATGGCGTCACGACCACGATCTTTTCACGATCGAGCACTTCCAATACCTGCCAGCGCCTTCCCGAGAAAATGATTGTCATGCCTGGCGCAAGCACGGCCAGTATCGGCAGCGTACCAAGGTCCTTGCCCTCGTAGACTACGCGATATTCGTCATGGCTCTGAAAGACAGCATAGAAGTCGTAGTGATCGACGATGCGCTCTCCAACTTCCCCCAGCAGCAGGGTGCCATCGGGTGCTTGCTCGATCAGCCGGTGATCGGTCGACCCCAAAGAACGAAGCACCCCAGCGAAGGCATCCTGAGACACGCCAGAAAATGCGCCACGGACACATAGGTTCTGGTGAATTCTCGAAGCCGTCGCACCACCATACTGGGTGATTACGGCGAGGATCTGTTGAGCCAAAGTCGAGAGGTGCAACGCCCCCAATCTAGGGGGCTCGAACCACTTGGCGACCAATAGCTGAACCATTGCGACCGATTGCACCAGCTGACAACGGAGCGCGTCAGCGGGATGAAGATCGTTCGATAGCTCTCGCTCGGCGATGTAGACCCGCAAAACGGATGGCGTATCACGACGGCCAGAGCGCCCGAGACGCTGGCGAAGAGATGACACCGACCAAGGCGCACCGATCTGGGCGACACTTTGTATGGCGCCAATGTCTATTCCCAGCTCTAGCGTCGAAGTGCAGACAGCCGTAGTAGGCAACTTGCCTTCACGCAGGCGGTCCTCAACAAATTCCCGATGGGCGCGTGATAGGTTCGCGTGATGGGCAAAGAACTCCTCAGGCACACCGAGCTTCTCGCTCGCTTGGCGCAACAGGTCCGCATAAACCTCGACGTTGGCCCGTGACCCGGCGAATACTAACCCATTGTCACCACGCATCGTCTGAAAGACGTCGTTGGCGATCTGGCGCATGTAGAGCAGCTCGCTCTCGTCCAGATCTACCTTCGCTCCGAG
Organism: Reyranella sp.; assembly: GCA_052386855.1. Lineage (GTDB taxonomy): Bacteria > Pseudomonadota > Alphaproteobacteria > Reyranellales > Reyranellaceae > Reyranella. Next base: position 65,097 of record JBQTJT010000043.1, on the reverse strand, counting down.
GTTAGCGGCCTGCGGCCTAATACGTGGTTCTAGGCGTTCGTAGCCACGCACCCGCAAAAGCAACGATGCGCCCTCACTTGCTCCTTCAAGAACTCTTACCTTGCCTGCCAGACCAGGTCTCAAAAACTCACCCGCCAGCTCCATACTGCCCAGCGTCGCAGAAAGCCCGATGCGGCGAATCGGGTGCCTCACCGCAAGGTCCAACCGGCCCAGTAGAGACTGCAGCTGTTTCCCCCGTTCCTGGCCAATGAAGGCATGCAATTCGTCGATCACAACGAATTGAGCCGCCGAGAAAAGCCCAGCCACCTCCTGCCCTCTGCGCACGAACAACGCTTCGAGCGACTCTGGAGTTATTAGGACGATGCCGTTCGGGTTCTTTCGGGCCTTTGCTTTGATCGATGCCGATACGTCACCGTGCCAGCGATAAACGGGCAGGTTGACGAGCTCGCAAAGCTCGTCGAGACGCCTAAATTGATCATTTATGAGGGCCTTTAGCGGACTGATGTAGATCGCCTTAAAGCCCACACCTGACGCCCCGGCTATCTGCGAAATGATCGGCAGGAACGCCGCTTCGGTCTTACCGCCCGCCGTAGCTGCAGAGATGATCAAGTCGTCAGAAGTGTCCAAGACAGCAGGAATAGCCTGCTCTTGGATCGGCCTTAGCTCCTTCCAGTCCTTGCTCCAGATCCAGCGCCGTACCGGCTCGCTGAGCCGGTCGAAGCCTGAAGAGGGACAGCTAGAGCTTGAAGGCGGTGAGCTGGTCGCCATTGGCCTTTACCTCAGCGCCAGGCGCTGCCATCGGCATCACCGGCGGCTCGCCATCCTCAGGAACCGCTGTCGAAATATCGGCCGCATCGACCAACTCTTGCCATTTCGCCCCCGGGTTCTGCTCGAGCACCGACAGGAGATTAACAAAAGCGGTGACGGTATTGCGTGGTGTCCGGAAATACGCATCGCCGATCTTCTTGGAGCAGTGGCTCATGAAGGCCGTCAGCGCTGCATCAGGTACCAGGTAGCGGCTCGCATCGCCGGCAGCGAACACGTTACGAATATTCCGAAGCAGCACAAAAAGGTCTTCTTGCGTGAGATTCTGCAACCGAAGTACAGGCCCGGAAAGATCAACCAAGCCATTCTGGGCAAAGCGGTTCTCGGCCAGACGGGACTGAAGCGCCGAATAGCTGTACAGGCCACGGCGAGGATCCATAAGGAACTCTGGCGTGCCGCCCATCAAAAAACCGATGCCGGCGGCCCCGCCTTGGAGCACGTCATTCAAGATGCGAAGTACCTGCTCATAGTTGGCGCTACGTGAGGCCGAGTTCGTGAGCTTGTAGAGATTGACCATCTCGTCGAGAACGACCAATAGGCCGCCATAACCCGCAAGCCGCATGAAGGCAGCGTAGAGCTTGAGATAGTCATAGAAGCGACCGTCGTCGATGATTTCGCGAACACCCAAAGCCGCTCTTGCTTCGGTGCGTGTTCCATATTCGGCTCGCAACCATCGCAGCGCCGCCGCTTTTCCTTCTTCACTGCCCTCGTCGTACGCTCGGCAGTAGTGCTGCAGCACGGTGGCAAAATCGAACCCCGAAACCAGATCTTGTAGCGGTGCCAACCGCCTCTGAATTTCATCTTCGACTTTGACGTTGCTCTTCTTTGCTTCTTGCAACGCGTCGCCGACAAAACGCTCTACGATACTCGCCAACGCACCACCGTCGGGCCTGGTTCTGGTCGAAAGATTCCGCGTCAGCTCGTTAAATAGGGAGCGCGCTTGCCCGTCGGTGGCGTGCAAGCGACGAGAGGGGGCCAAGTCGGCACTCATCACGACGACCTTGCGTTCCAACGCCACCAATCGAATCAGATTCATAAAGAAAGTCTTACCGGCCCCATAGTCGCCGATAACGAACCGAATCCCCGCGCCTCCGTCGGCGATGCGCCCGATGTCCTTGATCAGCTCTTCGACTTCGGGAGCGCGGCCAACTTGAATGTGCTGCAGGCCAAGTTTGGGGACAACACCAGCTCTCAGTGCCTGCACGATCACATCGCGCTCGCGCGGCTTTATGGGGGTCGAATCAGGCATGTGCCATCCTAGTCATATTGCCAACGAGCTGACTGTGAACCTTGATCGGGTCACCGTCTTCCAAAAGAGCATCTCCGAACCGATCGAATGACCACTCGTTAATTGTCTCTACCGCACCGTCGGTCATAAGGTCATGCGACTTTGCCAGCGTATCGAGTTCCTGGCGCTGCCATTCAAGGCGCGAAAGTGCTTCCATCAGAAAGCCTCGATACTGCGGCGCCAGACCTTCGAATTCATTCGCCGGTTCGCCCGGTGGCGCTTCGCTGGCGTCCTTGTCTGGCACCACGGCTTTTTCAACCGCCAGCTCAGAAGGATCAGCATCCTCTGCAAAGACCTTTGAAAGAAGCTGATTCACTCGTTGCGTGCTCTCGCTGATAGCCTTGAGCCGATCTGGGTCGAGGCGAATCTCAGTTGTTGCCCCGGCCACCTGCGGCTTCTTCGGGATCGAGAAGCCGGGCGCAGACTGATCTCCCAGTTGGATCGGCACTAGGCCATTCTGGGCTGCTTCGGCCATCTTTGCGTGAAGATCACTAAGAACGCCGTCTTGGTTCAGCCCAAGCACCTTGTAGATGCGCTGTAGCGCATCGACCTCAGCTGGGCGAACATCGGCATCGACAGAAGCCACCGACAAGGCGATCTGTCCAAGCTGTTGCCGATCGTCCGGCGAGAGAGCACTTAGTCTCGATTTCAGGGCGTTGAGCTCCGGCGGTACGGCCAGTAGCCACTGTAGGTGAGCTTGCAGGTCGATCCGCCCTCGGTCGCTCAATTTTGCGGCTGCCTGAGCCAGTTGAAACAACCGCTGCTGTTCGTTGGCCGACAGATTCCTGTCCGCATGCGCGACGAAGACGGCAAAAAGTAGAGAAAGGCTTGCCAGCCGGTAAGTCGCGAGTTCAGCGTCGGGCATTTCGCCGCCCTTGTAGCGGTATAGAACAAAGGGCTGGCCCGCTTTTGGCAACTGCAATGAGACACGCGGGTTCGGCATCAACGCCACGTCAAATCCAGCCAGCACTTCCGCGCAGGCCCTAATTGCCGTCCGCCCGTAAGCGACGTTACCACTCCCATTGATCCTTGAGAGGAGCTCGCCTGAATCGACCAGTGCCGGCCCCTTCTCAAGGACCGAATCGAGCCAGGCGCGAAGTTTACGTACGTCTTCGCCGTCTACCTTGTGCACGAGTTCCGGCGGCAACAACGCCATCGCCTGAATGCTGCCACGTCCGTCCGGACGGCGTCCGAGAAAACGGCTGTACGCATCAAGATCAATCATGCAGACATCCACGATCGGCCGCATCTTGTTCATTGGGCCACTCAAGCCGACGATGTCCGGCAAATCGCCGATTGCCTGCGCAAGGTCGATCTGAAACGACGAAGAAGCTGCTCGATAGCTCCAGGCTAACCGTTTCTTGGGCGGATTGAGTTTGAACCCGCTCGGGTATGCTTGGTCGAACCGAATATGAAATAGGTCCTGGAATTCGGTCGCGGCACGGCTTGCCGCTGTCCTGAGATTGGTTTCAGGGTCGTTGACGACCCAGGCAAACATCCAGTTCCAAGGAATTGTCTTGCCTTCGCCGAGGAGCTGGCCAACCCCGAGCCTGACTGAGAGCGGCAGCTCGTAGTCACGCTGGTTTACCGGCGTCTCGTCTTCATAGAACTTGCGATTTTGATTTACCAACCGCGCTGCTTCTAAAAGCTGCCGAGCGTATCGGTTTACCGAGTAGTTCTTTCCGTACAGCTCGTGAAGACGCTTTACCTCGCCAACCAAGGCATCGTACTCGTCTCTAACGCGATCGAGCATCAAACGTCTTTCGAGACCATAAAAATATAGAAAGACGTAGCCAATACCTACCGAAGGATCCCGCTTACCGCTCGACAACCACCTGAGATAGTAGCCGCGAGCCTCCGGAGATACCTCGCTGTAGCAAGGGTAGTAGGGCATCTCTGGCACGCTGCCGCGTGGATCAGCGACAGGGAGCTTCGGGTTAATCAGACAGTTGTCAGGCCCTCGTCCATCCTGACGAATGAGCTCTGCTCCGACGTAGACCATCCCATCCGGCACCGTGAAGCCAGCGACCGATACCGTCTTACCGACATGGATCCACGTCAGACTACTCTGCTTGTGCAGTGTTTCAGGAGTCGGGGGAGTAGACGAATAGTAACGGTTCGCCCCGTAGCTCGGGACAGTCGACCTGCTGCTGACAGTTACAGTCGCCTGAAAGCTGGCAACTTGACTCGATGCCGCGGCGAGCTTCTCCTCCGCCAGACGTGCCGCACGTCCCCGCCTCCATACGAAAAAGACAATACCGGCAACGATCAAGAAAACTATCAGGCCACCATTGCTCCCGCCCTGCGACTGGCTGGTTGTGGCAGGAGCCGCGGGAGGTCTTGCCGGCGTTTGAGGCGCGGACACCGGCGGTGCCGATTTGGCCGGTCCTCGTAACGGCTGGCTGGAAGCCGGTGGGGCAGGAGGAGAAGCAGGAACAGAAAGAGGGGGAGCCGCCGTCTGCGCCGGGACCTTCAGCAGCCCTAAAGCTCGAAGGGTGGGCTCATCGGCAGTCCCCGTCACAGGAACCGCATTTTTGCGCTGATATGCTTCCAGGGCGGCCCGTGTCAGAGGCCCCATAATGCCGTCTATCGGCCCAACTTCGTATCCTCGAGCCTGAAGCGCCTGCTGCGCCGCGCGTAGTTCATCTTGTGGCGCCTGGCCGTAGGCAGGAGAAAATCCAAGGACAAAGATGCCCGCGAGCAGGGCAAGCCGCCGCTGCCAATAGCGCCAATGCTGATGCTTGTCGGAGGTATACCACCCGACGCCGCCGGCCTTTGCCAACTCCAATGCCCCCTATCCCCCGGGCATATTTCACGTCACATCGCGCTCTTTGGCAACAACCCTTGCAGAACTATAGATCGATGCTACCCATCGCCTCCTCGGCAAGTGCGCCAATCAAGACATGGTGGCATGCGACTTTGAGAGCAGAGCCTACGGCGCGATTTGACGTTCGCAATCACCAAATCAGCGGCACTCTAGACCCTAAGATCTTAAAGAAGAATCGCTTCGAGTTGTTTTTTCTGCTGCCTTCACGAGCACATATTCAAAGGCGAACGTACCTTGGACGACGCGTTCGCCCAGAAATCTGACCCAAATCCGATAGGTTGGCCCCGTCTGCGGCGGATGGGGCTCGACAGCATAAACTTCGCCAATTTCATCGGGGCGAATGTTGGGTTGATAGCCAAATCCCACTCGGGAATTCGGCCGGAGCCTCACGAGATCGCCCACCTCGAAGCGCCGATCCGCTATCTCACCCTGTGCTCTGGCGTCCATCGACCATTGCACACGCTCAGCTAGAAATGTTGCAAAAGGTCCGATATCCGCGTCGATGCTCGCCCGATCGAGCGCCTGCAGATAAGCAATTCGATCTTCGACCCGGACAACCGTCCAAGGATATCCGCCGGATGCGAGCATTGCATTCATGAGAAAGCGGGCCATGCGGCCGTTGCCGTCCGGGTAAGGGTGGATGTAACCGATGAGCCAGTGACCCAGCACTGCGCGAACACTTGCCTCCTTCTCGCCTTCAATGAGATCGAACAGCGCTGGCATAGCATCGCGTACGGCTTCCCATCTCGGCGGCACATAGCGGGAGGTTCTGAGATAGACGGCGTCATTTCGGTAGCCCGCGAGCGCACTCGCAGAAATCAGACCGGCTGTGACGCAGGGCGCAAATAACTCTCGATACCAGTCACGATGGCTGGTGCGAACGAGTGCGCCTGGTTCTGTGCCATTTACGATTTGGGCGACATTCGCCTTTACGGCTAAGAAGGCCTGCCAATAACCTCGAGCCGCCAATGCATCGCGGCTTTGTCGGTCGCTGTCGTGGATCTTGGGGTCCCAATTGCCGGAGCGGACACGCTCGATCAATTCTGGTGTCACGCTATAGCCTTCGATGGATAGCGAGTGATACGCGTCGCTTTTGTAGATTTCCTCAACAAAGCGCATGTACTCGTCTTTGTTCTTCGGAAGACCGGGTGCTTTTGGAAAGGCCGCGATCACCGGATCGCGTGCCGTTTTCCAAAGCGCTTCGATCCTCGATACGATGGGGGCCGTTGTGCCGCGATAGGTCCCGAATACTTGCTGTGACGCGAAAGGATCGGATTCTCGGATGGGATACTCGGCCGCCTTCATCGTCGCTGCGATCTCATCTGCGATCTCGGCGCGACCCGTACGCCGGAGAGCCCCTGCGAGCCTGCCTGCGACATAGGAATTTCCCCCGTCGAGCACGCGCCGCAAAATGTCGGACGCGTCCCTGATCGAGGATAGGATGACCTGAGCTTCAATCGGATACTGCTGGAAGAATGCCTCCGGAACCTTCACCAGTGCCGCTTCCGGCGTGAACAGGCGCAGTCCGTCGCGGACGGTAAGATCAGCCGGGGGGGGCATCCGTTGGACAACGTCGTAGATCGACGTATCGAAGAGAAGCTTCGTACTATTGCGAGCGCCCTTGGGGCTATAGACGATGACTTGCGGCGGGATGACGGTGTTCTCGGCGTGCAGCAGCAGCGATTGCTCAGGCGAGAGATGCCATTGCTCTCCAAAACGGTCGTCGCAGTAGAGAGCGCAAAACTCCCAAAAGGAGGCATACCAGGGCGTACTGTCGCCATCGCGCGCGTTCGGACTTGAAGAGATGAGCCATCCCTTGATGACTTCTTGGACGAAGGCATTTCTCGTCAGTCGTTCGCGGTGAGTACGGCTGAGCTCGCTTGTGCGGAATACGCGCCGCCCCTCCTTTTGCAGCTCTTGGAGGGCGGTCAGCGCTTCGGCGAGCTTCTCGTTAGGAGTTGGCATTTGCTTGTGATCTGACTTCTCTGAAGTAAGCGTATTTTGTGCTGTGGGTGTAAGCGTATATTATGCTGTGGCAGTAGGCGTATAAGATGTTGTGGCATCGTGCGTAAATTCTGTGAAGATCAATAAATACGGGCCCTTTCCTGAAGAATCAGCGGCGCGTCAGACAGGGAGTTGAAAAAGGGAATAGAGACACCATGTGACCATTGTGGTACATTTGAATTAAAGATGGCCAAAATGGTTAAAAAACAGCTCCAGATCGAAACAACTCCTCCTGAACTCACGCCGGATGACATTCGGCGCATCCGGCAGCGCTTGGGCTTATCACAAGTCGAGGCCGGTGAACTCCTCGGCGGAGGCCCTCGCGCCTTTACCAAATACGAGAGCGGTACCATCAAACCGGCGGCGTCCGTCGCCAATCTTCTGCGATTGCTAGAGGCCAATCCGTCGGCGCTGAAGACCCTCGCTGGACCTGATGTTGTGGCGATCGAGAGTGACAACGCCAAACCGTTCGAAGTCACCAGCGACCATATCTCAGCGCTTAGCGACCGCAAGCTCACCATCCTCACACGCCGTTTGCTTACTGCCGAGGCAAAGACGCACGACCTGCCGATGGACGGCATCCATGTCGCCGCAAACATCAACGCACCGGACGGCGGCGAAGACGCCCGCATAGAATGGAAAGGCGGACCGGAACGCACGCCTTTTCTCCCGACGCGTTTGACCCAATTTCAATTGAAGGCGACAGAGATCGGCCCGGCGGAAGCGGCCAAAGAAATAGTTACCAAGAACGGCGATCTCAAGCCCATGGTGCGCTCCGCCCTAGAGACAGGTGGCGCATATGTCGTGCTGTGCTCGCGTTCCTACACACGCCAACAAATAAAAAAACGCGCCGATGCAATCCTCAAAGCTCTCTCAGTCAAGGGGCTGACCATCGATGGTAGCCGCGTCCAATTTCGCGACGCTTCGCAAATAGCACAATGGGTCAACTCCAATCCGGCCGTCGCGACTTGGGTTCTTGAACAAACTCAGCCCGGATTGGCAGGACCCATGCGCGACTGGTCGCATTGGGCTGGTCGCTCCGAACACGACGGATTTACCTTCGTGCCCGATAGTCGCCTCGAGCCCTTCCGTACCGAGCTTCGCAAGCTGACCGAACCGGCGCGCGGCGTCGCCAGGATCGTTGGCCTTTCAGGGACCGGAAAATCCCGCTTGGCGCTGGAGGCTCTTCGGCCGACCGATGACGAAGAAAATTCTGGCCTCTTTTTGAGCGACCTCGTCCTTTACAGCTCGGAACCCGAAGCGGGCACGGTCAATATCAAGTCGGTCGTTCAGAGCCTGGCCGACAGCTCGGTTCGAGCTATCGTCGTCGTCGACCAGTGCACCACGGAGACTCATCAGGACCTTGCGGCCATGGTCAAACGAACGAGCAGTCGCTTGTCCCTGGTAACTATCGATCCGGAATTGCCGGCGGGCACGCTGCCGTCCGGCACATTGCAGGTCGATCTAGCGCCTCCCGAAGTCGTCGAAGGACTCCTCAAGCAAGTGGCTCCGGATCTTCCGAGCGACGATCAAAGTCGCTTGCTTAAGTTTGCGTCCGGTTACCCGAAAATGGCGGTCCTCATCGGTCAGGCTTGGCTAAAGGACGGCTCGATCGCGACCGTCAGCGACGATGACCTCGTCGAGCGGGTCCTTGTGGGGAGAAGTCTCTTCGATCGCCAAATATTGCTGGACGCCGGCATGCTCCTTGGCGCCTTCGGACTACTCGGAACGAAGTCGCCCACTACCGACGTCGAAGATGTAACCCATTTGGCGCGAAATAGAACTGCGCCGGAGATTCACGCGGCGCTCGAAGATCTGTCGGGGCGCGGCGTCGCCCAGACGCACGGCCGTCTTCTGGTCCTGCAACCTCGGCCCATCGCCCTGAGGTTGGCCGAACGGCAATGGCGGCAATGGGGCGACGTACGATGGGACGACATTCTTGCCGGTAAGCTACCGAAGCATTTGCGGACGAGACTCGCCGAGCAGTTGGCCGTGCTGAATGACAGGCAGATCGCAAAGGACGTCGCAAAATTCGTTTGCCGTTTAAATGGACCATTCGCTTCACTTGATGCGCTACGCGTGGATGGAAGTGCGGAAATTCTCTCATCCCTTGCCGAGATCGACGCGGAATCCGTCGTCATGCTGATCGAACGGGTCCTGGGCCAGTTGTCACACGAGGAGACAAGGCAAATAGGCGGCGATCTGCGGCGCAATCTTGTGTGGGCGCTGGAAAAAATCGCCTTTACAAAAGAGATGTTCGAACAAGGCGGACTGCTCCTGCTCAAGCTTGCCTTGGCGGAGAACGAAGACTGGTCCAACAACGCCACTGGCGAATTCAAAGCGATCTTTCCGGTATTTCTCGGAAATACAGAGGCCGACGGCGGCGCCCGGTTGCGCCTACTCGATGATCTGATCCGCAGGAATGACAGCGCGGAAATGCCTCTAGTGGTAGACGCGCTCTTGGAAGGAGCAAGGACACATAGCTTTTCGAGAGGCGTAGGCCCCGAAATCCAAGGTAGCCGTCCCGCCCTGCAGCCTTGGCAGCCGAAAACCTGGAAAGATGTTTCCGACTACATCATCGCGTGTGCCGAGCGGCTCGTCGCCCTCGCCAAACGGGACGACGACGTCGGAACGCGGGCGCGAAAGGGCATCGGGCAAGGGCTGCGCTCGCTGGTCTCCTATGGCCTCATTGACAATGCTGAACAATGGATCGAAGCCATTTCGGCCGTTCATCGCTATTGGCCCGAAGCGCTGGATAGCCTCGCCGACGTACTGCAGTTCGACAAGAAGGATCTTGGCGACGGTGTGCCAGAGCGCGTGCAGAATCTTATCGACAAACTCATGCCCAACGATCTGCCAACGCGGGCTAAGTTCCTGCTGACCGATATGCCGTGGGACTACCTGCTCGACGAAGATCACAACTTCGAGAAGGCAAGAAAAGATCAAATCGCCGCCGTCGAGCAGCTGACGCACGATCTGCTCAAGGAGCCGGAGCTCATCCTTCGCCTGCTCCCTCAATTGAGCACAGGCAACCATCGGATGGTCTATGAATTCGGCAAATTTCTTGCAGCTCATTCGTCGACGCCGCTCGATTGGCTGACACCGATCAAATCCACCGTGGTCGCTGCTCCAGATGGCCAGAGAAACTATGGCGTGCTTGTCGGTTATCTGACGGGCCTTGCCGTAATGCATCCGGACGTGGTCGAGCAGTTCAAAAAGGAAGCGATGGCGTCCAAGGTATTCGCGCCGGTGCTCGTTATGGCGACCGCAAGCATTGGGATTACCGACCACGACGTGCAGCTTGTAAGAGCGGGGTTGCGCGACGGCGTCCTGCCGCCCAGCACGCTCGCAAATTGGACCACGGGCGGCGTTCTCGCGAAATTGTCCACCAATTCAGTTAGCCCGCTATTCGATCAAATGCTGTCGATGGATGGTGAAGCCTATTCTGTTGCTCTCGACCTGGTGGGCATGTACGTCCACGGCGCACGGGACAAGATCGAGGGGCTTCGCCCACAGCTCAAGCTGGCCGCGGTCAATCTCGATCGCCGTGAAAAGAAGGGCGGCTCCCAGATGGACGCCCATCACTTCAAGGTGCTGATCGGTTGGCTGCTCAAGAAGGGATGGGAAGATTCCGACGCCCGGTCGGTCGCCCTAACGCTTGCCAAGCATCTGGCGGCCGACCCGGATCGCGACATGAAGGAACTGATAAAGCCGCTCTTGCCCAAGCTCTTGTCCGAATTCTCGGGCGTAGTTTGGCCGGTGTTGAGCGAAGCGATTGGCTCAGAAGACAAGCTAAAGTCCTGGCGCATGGAGAGTGCCCTCGGCGACCCGTATTCCTCCGGGGATAAGAAAGTGCCGCCAATTCTTAGTTTGCCAGAGGACGTACTTTTTGCCTGGTGCCACGCGCATCCCGACATCGGCCCTGCCTTTTTGGCGGGTGTGGCTCCTGTACTCGCTCGCGACAATCCGACCGAGGGTCCACAAGAATTTCATCCCTTGACGCGCCGCCTCCTGGACGAGTTCGGTGATCGTGATGACGTCCTTAGCAAGATCGAGCAGAACATGCACACCTTCGGCTGGATGGGTTCACTCGCGACGTATTTCGCGCGTTATCAAGCTCCCCTGAAGTCTCTAGAGAAGCACCCCAAAGGCGAAGTCCGGTGGTGGGCCAAGAAGATGCTGGCAGATATTGAACACCACATTAAAGAAGCCCGTAGTGACGATGACGAGCAAAGAGCGAAATGGGACATCTAAGAGAAGGCGTGCCTGCAGGTGCGCCGTGGAACTAAGCGCCAGTTCTTGTTGACTTCTCACCACGCGATACTTTGAAAGCTGGACGGGACAGGCAGCGCTCGAGTCAGGAGCCGACATTTGCGTAAGGCGCTAATTCGTCGGGCCCAGCCGCACATCGAGGCGAGATTAGAGCCCGGTCGGCGAAGCCGCCGCGCCTTGCCCGCTTTGTTATCGTCAAGCGAGCGAAACCAAGGATCGACAATGACCGCCGTCAAACCGCCACTCGACCCACGCAGCGAGAAGCTGAAGATCCAAACAAATGAAATCGTGCGCCGCATGTTCGTGGCGACCGCAGATGGCAACTACATCGTCGCGCGCTTAGTCCAGGCCACGAACGCGGGCCGCGGCGGCGAAAGTCGAAGTGGTATGAAAATCCGTAGGGGGGAAACTCCCGGGAGGGTTCAATTCCCTCCGTCCGCACCAATCTTTCATCGCGCCGGTGGCGCGATTATTTGGCAGGCGAAGGCCTGCACATGGTCTGCGCACCCGCAGCTGTGGTCAGCGTGCGCGGACCTCTCTTCCACATAGACTCTCAACTACTGCATCTTGAAAGTCGCGAAGGCGACACAACCTTGTTCGGATGGACTCAAACGATCCCAGCCAGAACAAAAATCCTTCTGCCCAGCCAATTCTTCCGGGGTGGCTGCAAGCGACCCTCGACGAAATTCAGGCGACCGACCTTGAGGCTCCCATTGCAGGGGCGACCGCTAGTGATGCCAATATCCTCAGCCGTTTGTACCTGGCGGCCGGGATCGCGGCCGATGAAGGCAACGATCCAGTAAAAGGCCGTGTTTACGGAATGCTCGCTGCAGCTACCGACATGCTCTTTCGCCCTAATCATGTGAACGAGCCCTTTAAGCCGATGATGATCGGCATTGACGGTAGGCGTTCACCAGCAGCGACGGACTTCCGGGGGCACGTTGATAAGCTTGTCAGTATTGCGGAGCGCATGACAAACCCCGTCGTGCGCGCCCGCCTGTACGATCTTTCTTGGCTGCTCGAGAGAAAGCGGGCCTCAGCCGCGAGCGCAGCCGTCACAAGCTACCTCGATATCACCAGCGACATACAGCAACGCGAACCCCCAACGCTCCCCCCAGGAGAAACGGGCGTCATTCGGCACGACGTGCAAGACCTACTTCGCCGTGCCTTGCAGATCGGCAAGGCGATCGGGCGCGACAAACCCGAAACCCTCGCGGCGCGGCAACGCGGCGCTGACCTGATGGCCCTCGCCTTTCAGCGCCAAAATGGCTTCCGCATCTGGGGTTTCGGCAAAGTCGATTTGGAATTCGGCCTCACCCCACCGGCGACCCTGGCCGCCGAGATCGAAAACTATCTCGCTTTGCCCGGACGCGTTGACGAGGTGCACAACACCGTTGGCCTTCTCGAGCTTGCTGCGGCGGCCTATCGCGTTGCCAAGCAGGAGCCGGACAAGACTCGGTGCGAACTGCTCATCGCCGACCGCTTCGAGTCTGAAGCGGCAGCGAAGAGCGCCGTGCCTCTTCACTCAGTCCATTTTCTGACCCAGGCCGTCGCTCAGCTGAACAGCATCCCAGGGCAAAAGGCACGCCGCAAAGCACTCAAACACCAGCTGATAGAAGCACAGTCGGACGTCAACGACGACCTACAGTCCATCAGCACACCCATCGAGGTCGAGCCACGCGCGACGAAGGTTCGCGAAGTGTTCAGCGGCAAGAAGCTTATCGACAAACTTTTCATGCTCTCTAGGATCGCCAACTCGCCGGACCCCGCCGACCTCAGGGACATGGCCGAGAAAGCCTTGCGGGGAAGCATCCTCTCTAGCGTCATGGGGACTTCGCATATCGACCGCGACGGCAAGGTAATTGCCCGCACCGCGGCAGCCGGCGCCGACGGTTCCAACAACGCGGGTGCCATCCAGCACCGGATCACCCAACTTGAAGACTTTCGGCGCATTGGCGAAGTCGGTAGTGGTATTGAGCCAGCACGCACGATCATCGCGGCCGAACATTACATCTCCGACGACCTGTTGCTGCAGCTGTTGCGCCACAGCCCCTTCATACCCCGCGAACTCGCCGTAACCTATTCGCAGGGCTTTATCCATTTCTTTCAGGGCGACTTTACGAGCGCGCTCTACGTCCTGACCCCGCTGCTCGAAGCCTCTCTGCGCTATGTGCTGAAGAACTGCGGTCACGACGTCACGACGTTTGACGATGTTACGGAGCTTCAGGAAGACCGGACGTTGCACTCGCTCTACGGCCAGATGCGCAAGGAGCTTGACGACATCTTCTCGCCGGCGGTGACGACCGACATCGAAAACGTCTTTATCGCGCGGCCTGGTCCGCATTTGCGCAACCGTTTGGCCCACGGCCTTCTGACCGACGGCGACCCCTATAGCCCGAATGCGATCTACGCCTGTTGGCTCATATTCACCCTCTGCATCCGCCCCCTCTATCCGCAGCGCGACCAGTTCGAGTTGATCGACTGCGACTGATCGTCTCGTATGACCATTGCAACAACATTCCTCGACGCCATTTCCGTAGCCGCGGAGCGCTCACCCGGTCCGCGCACGATTCAGCTGCCGATGCCGGGCCATGTGGGCGGCTTCCGGTCGTTCGCTAATTTCGACGAGTGGCGGGATTACTGGCTCGGATTGCGTCTCCCCTTCGGCATTCCTCTAAACATGACGGAAGGCTTCGAGCGTGCTCAAAAGTTATCTCTCCTTGCGTGGGTAGATTTCGACCTGATGGTAGCGGCAGAGCTGGTGGCTCTAACGACTCTCGAGCACGTGTTGCGGGATCAATATTTGGGCAAAGAGAAGTGCCGTCGAAGGGCAATCATCGCCGAAAAAGCGGAACAGGAAAAACGACAGGCTAGAAGGGGAGAAGAATGGTGGATCGAGCAAGCCTCCTTCTCCGATCTTCTGAAATATATGTGGAATCACGACGAGCTCACTGACGAGCAATTACCCTCCGTTCGGCGATCCGGTGGGAAGGTCAAAGACCTGATATGCGGCGATCGTGATCCTAGCCTCGCCGATATGCGACATGCGCGGGCGCACGGAAACCCGTTCGACACCGGATACGAAGCCGGGCTGATTGAACTGATCCGCGATCTCATTGAATACGCCTATCGTGATCGAATTGCGGAAGCTCGCGCATTTCTTCCGAACAAATCTTAGAGGCCGATCAGGCCATCCGCAGGCTTATGCCCTTGCCACGAGAAGCTTCGGCGCCAGCCGCCTCGTCGAGATCGCTGCGACGCCGTCCTCCGGCCAAGTCCGGAAGGGGATACCCGATAGCTTGAGGCGCATGGCCGTCCCGCCAGGTCATCATGGTCACGCACAACGCCAATCTCGTCGTGAATACCGACGCGGATCAGGTCATTATCGCGCAAGCCGAACCGAGGGAGGCTCACAGCCTTCCTCGAATATCCTATGTATCCGGTGGCCTCGAAGAGGCCCACATCCGCAAAGCGGTTTGCGATATCCTGGAGGGCGGCGAAAAGGCGTTTCAGGAGCGGGCCAGGCGTCTCCGCGTCTCCCTGGGCCGTTCCTAACCAGCGCTGCGCTGCCTTCGTTCGATCCGAAGCGGCCGCTGGGCGGTGCTGGGCCCTAGAACTTAATGTTTGAAGCGCGCGTGGCGACGATGCGATCGAGCTGCCCTTTGCGCTCGGCCTTGTAGTCGAAGAAACTGTCCATCGCCGCGATGAAGCGGGAGCGAGTAAAGTACGACAGAACCGTTGTACCATCGCTCTCAACCAACCAGTCCCCAGCGACCCATTCCGGCACGCTATGAAAAATAAGAGCCAGCGACACCGCGAGGGTGCGGGCTGTCAACTCGTTGAGTTGAATCACATCGGCAGCGACATCTTGCCCAGCCGCGCGACCAGCATCGACGGCCGCAATACGCTCACGGATCTGGCTTGGCGATAGATGGACGTAGCCCGACGTCAGGCCATAGAGCCGCCCGACTTCGTCATTGAAGTCTGCTTGAACTGGTGCAGCCAGAAGATGAAGATCAATGTTGTTCTTGATCGAGATGCGTTGCGAAGAAAGCTCGCCATCGAATCGGTCAAGCTTCTCGGCGACCGTGGACCCGCTAGCGGCCTTCTGCTGGACAAAGCAAAGCTTGATCGATGTCTCGATGACAAAGCGCAACTCTCGCTTTGCTACCGAGAGCAAGCCTTCCATTGACAGTGAAATGATCGAAACCGCGGACTGGATAAAGTCCTGTGCAAGGTACGACAACAGATGGTTCGTAAAGTAAGTCGGATCGCGTCCGGCATCTTTGACGAGAAATGACAACCCAAGCAAATAGGCTTGGATCATTGCCTCCAGCTCTCGGAGCTGCGGAGCCAGTTCAGGAGGAAGATCCTCTATTCGTGTTCTTTGCCGCATAGGTGGCGCCCTCCCCATTGACGCATCTCGCTTGCGCTTTCTAACACGGAGCGCCCGGCATTCCGGATCGCGCGCCAGCCAGTCGCTTAGGCTACAGGCCTACGCTCACTCGGTTTTGGCGTAACCGGATCGTCCATTGGGGGACGAGCGAACCATTCATAAGCCAGTTCGCGCAATTCGTCGTCGATCGCGTTACCTTTATCGACGCAGCGAATGATCAGATCGACTTGCTCCCGCGAATTGAGCGGCAGCACATTGACCTCAACCATTTGGTCTGGCGTTAGATATTTATGCAGATGCCGGTGAGGATTCGGCGGCGTCGCCGAATTCTTCCAAGTATTCAGCATCAATTTCCACCAGCTCCGCTGATTGAAGTTGTCCTTTTCCTGCATAATGCGGTCGTAGTCGCGAAGAGCTACGAGACTTTCGCTTTTCAGCTCGTTCTGAAACCACGCGTGGAAAGTCCGGACGCGTGCCAAATAATCTACGAACATGGGCTTGAGATCGATACTGGCTGAGCACGCGTTCACATAACTCATGACGGCGGAACGCTGCGTGATGTTCGCGCCAGGGAGAACGCGCAGGAGAGTCTCTCTGCTAATCGCGAATGTAGCGGTCTTCTTCTTCTCGGAATAGCTCGTGGTCAGATTATATCCGGCCTCAACCATATGGACGTGAAACAGCACCACGCGAAGCGCTTGAACAAAAGCGTGCAGCCCATCATCTCCGAAGGCACTGATCCTGCGCGCATCGTGATCCGGCCGCTCTGATATTTCTTCAATGTGACGCGAATGCTCAACGAGCGCCAAGGCAGCATTTGTGGTCGCGAACAGCTCTTTTTGGATGCGGCTTTCGTAGGCGCGAAGTCGTGGCTCGTTTTGGCGCTCAAATATGGACGCGCCGTCCGCGATCGCGTAGGCGGAAAAGTCGTCGATCGCGGAAATGAGATCGCCGACGCTGCGCTCGAATATATCGAGGCTGGTGAGGTAGGACGCTCGACGCTCGGAAAGATCGAAGCCCGCGTGGCTGCGCATCATCTCGCGAACATGGCCGTCAAAAAGGTGCAAAAAGCGTTGCACAAGCTCAGAAGGGAGCGGCGGCGGCGTCGCTGCGATCACCTGCCGAATGCCTTCGCGGTCCGCCGCCTCGCGTTCGCGTTGAACGTGCATTATGGCGTTCACTTGTTGGATGGTGAGGTTTGGCGGCATGGCGTTAACTATACATGGAGGATGGGTTATGCGGATGAGGCGCGCACGCGCGGCTGCATCGCTGCCTGAAAATTGGCCGATGGGCCTTCCGGCCTATCGGCTTCTCTTGACCGAACTACCCGATAATCAGCCCTTGGTCGCGTCGTCCCACAGCGGCGCGACTATTCACAGGGGCTGTGCTATTGTGCCGCTCCCCCGCTGACAACATGTCGAAGCAACAAACGCCAATAATACATGACGGCTGCCGCCAACCCACCCGCTGAACGACGCATCGTTTTCATCAGTAAGGGTACGCCCGACGACGACCAGTTCGTCCTGTGGCTTGCGCCGCGCCTCGAAGCCCACGGTTACAAGGTCTTCGCCGATATCCGGTCCCTGCAGGCAGGCGACCGGTGGCGGAAAGAGATCACGGACACCTTGCAGGACAAGGCTGTGAAGATGCTGCTCTGCTGTTCCGACGTGACGCTAGCGAAAACAGGCGTGCAGGAAGAGATCGGCATCGCTGAAGAAGTCGGCAAAGCACTCAACGACAAGAATTTCACCATCCCGCTCCGCCTGAGCAAGCACAAGAAGGTGTTTGGCGTCGGCGAACTTCAGCGCATCGATTTCGAGAAGAGCTGGTCGAAAGGCCTCGCCAATCTGCTCGACCAGCTCGCGAAGCTCGGGGTCCCGCGCGACAGCACCGCCATCATCAACCCAGCGTGGGAGGCGCACCGCCGCCGGCATGCCGTCCAGCTCGAAAACACCCCCGAACGCCTGACCTCGAACTGGCTGCGCATCATGGAAGTGCCGGACACCGTCCGGTATTTCCAACCGACAGGAGCCGCCAATCTCGGAACGCTACAGAAGGCCTGCGGCTCGTTCCAATTCCCTGCCGAGCCGTTCCTTCGCGGCTTCTTCTCGTTCGCCAACCTCGACGACGTGGCAGCCGGGTTCGAGACCATCGGCAAGTTCGAGATCGGGCGCGAAATGCCGTTCCCGCAGTTCCTTGAGCAGGGCATTCCTGATTTCATCGAGAAGCAGGAGGCGTCCAATCTGATCGTCTCGATGCTGCGCCGGGCGTGGGAGAACTATTGCCGGGCGAAGGGCCTCGCCCCCTATCTCTATTCGGCAGCCACCGGCTTTCATGCCGCAGAAGGCCTCATCTCCGTAGGCAAGAAAATACCTTGGGGTCGGCAGGGCGAGCGGCGATCCGCCATGCTGCGCAACAAGGCCCAAGGCAAAATCTGGAATTTCGGCGTTAGCGGCAACCCGGTCATCTATCCCTTCCCGCACTTCCGGCTGAAGGCGCGAGTCCTCTTCGCGGCCGGCGACGGCGACAGCGCGGGCGAGATCATCAACGACAAGAAGCTTCAGCACCGCTTCCGCCGCACCATCTGCAAGGGATGGCGCAACAAGCAGTGGGTCGGCCGCCTGCTGGCGTTTCTCGAATTGTTGTCGGGTGACGAGGCCACCATCAAACTGCCGGTCGGCGGCGATCGGCATATCAAGCTCGATGCGACCCCCATCCTCTTCAACTCGCCCGTTTCGACGCCCTTGCCCAATATCCTCCAGGACGAGGACGAAGAGCGCGATGCCGACACGCTGGGCACGCCAACCCCCGACGACGAGGATGACGCGTAATGGAATTGCCGGAGAAAACTCTGGAGATCCTGCACATCCCCGAACCCGATCTCGAGTTCGGTCATGGGCAGGTGTGCGATCATCCGAAAGACGGTCTCTTCCTCTATGGGCCGCATGAAGGCCAGCCGAAGAGCCAGACAATCTCCGTCGGCGTCATCGGCACTGCCGACGGCATTGCGCACTTCAAGACATGGGCCGCCAAGGCCACGGCGCTCATTCCCATTCCGCCGCGCGGCGAGCGCGACAAGGAACACCGGCTGCATCTCTCCGACTTTCCGGGCCTCGAAGAAGCGTTCGGCCTCGTGATCGATCCACGCATTGTCGCGCGCGCTATCGATGGCAAAGAACTGGACGAACGCACCCGCACGCTCAATCACCACGAGGCCGTCAAGGCTGCTGTCGATCTCTTCCTCGCCGAAATCGACGCGCACGGCAAAAACGAAGAGCAAAAAATCGATGTTTGGGTGCTGGCCTTGCCGGAGATCGTGTTCGAGCGGTGCAAGCCGCAATCGAAGCGCACCGGCCTCGGCCTGACCAAGGGCAGCTTCGACAAACGTCAGAAAGCGCGCACCGATCTGCCGCTTCTCGCTAGCGTGCTCGACCAGACCGAGGAAGGCATTTTCGATGATGTCCCGGACTTCCATCGGCAGGTGAAAGCCAAGCTACTGAAGGTAGGCATCCCGTCCCAGCTCGTCCGCGAGACGACGCTCTCGCCCGACAGCTTCAAGAACAGTGCCGGTTACAACACTCGCCGCCTTCAGGATGCCGCCACGGTCGCGTGGAATCTCGCGACGGGCCTCTATTACAAGACCCAGCCGAAGCCGCCATGGAAGCTCGCGCATGTGCGCCCTGGCGTCTGCTACATCGGCCTTGTCTTCAAGCTCATTCCCAATCATCCGCAGCAGCATGCGTGCTGCGCGGCACAGATGTTTCTCAGCGAAGGCGATGGCGTCGTCTTCCGTGGGGCCAACGGCCCTTACAAGACGTCCGAGCACGAATTCCACCTGAAGGGTCCGGAAGCCAAGAATCTCGTCGCCATGGTCCTGAAGACCTACATGGAAAAGCACGGCGCGCCGCCGAAGGAGCTTTTCATCCATGGGCGCGCTCGGTTCAATGACGAGGAGTGGGCCGCGTTCAAGGAAGCTGCTCCGGAGGGCACGACGATTGTCGGCGTCCGGATCAGGACGACCGGCGGCGAGGTGAAGCTATTCCGCGACGGTGACTATCCGGTTCTGCGCGGCACAGCGATGGTTCTGGGCAAAGCAAGCGCGTACCTATGGACGAGCGGGTTCTTGCCGCGTCTCGATACCTACATCGGGCCCGAGACGCCCAATCCTCTGCACATCAATATCCAGCGCAGCACGGGGGCCATGCCCGAGATCAAGACCGTACTCGCCGACATCATGGGCCTGACCAAGATCAACTATAACGCCTGCAACTACAGCGACGGGCTGCCGGTCACGATCAGATTTGCCGACAAGGTCGGCGACATTCTCGTCATGGGCTCGGCGCGAGACGCCGACCGACAGCCCTTCAAGTTCTACATCTGAATGTCGGCGGTGCGGGCACGGCAGACCCGCCGTCATTCCCGTAACCTTGTCGCAGACTTTAGTGACGAGACCATCGACGCTAGTCGCAAGCCGCGGTCGCAACTACTCGGCGGCAACCAATCGAGCTTTCCCGGTGCGTTTTGTTCCGGGCGGAGCCGCGCGATTTTCACCCGATCGATGTCGGAACGGGCGGTAATTTCCAAGCTTCGTGGTGGAACTGTATTGTCCGTCGTCGAAGCCTGAGGGCTTGGCAACAGGCACCTTCAACAGCTTGGCGGGCTCTACCACCATCACTTTGTGCGCGGGTTGTGCGCTGGTTCGCTGGCCGGATAGTACGACGAGCCGGCGCGATGCGACGGTCTCTGCGGCGGCCCGAACAGGGTCGTCCTCAGTGTGGACGTATCGCATGAACTGAGTGACCGTCTTGTGCGCCGTGAGCTGCATTCCGACTTTTACCGGAACGCCGGAATTCGCAATCTCAGTAGTGGCGCGGTGGCGGATTCCATGCGTTCCCACGTGTGGGACCTCCGCTCGCTCAAGGACGCGCTTCCAGCCTCTAGAATAGGTGATCGCGGACATCGGTCGGTCTACTTTGAAGATGGAGGGCACGACGTAGGGCGAACCTTCCAGGCGCGGTGCGTTCATAAGAAGCGCGACAACGTCCTCGCTCATGGGCTTTGAGATTTCTCCGGTCTTGCTGTCCGGCCAGACGACGCGACGATTTGCGAAGTCGACCCAGCCCCATTCCATCCCGGTGATCTCGGACATGCGCGCCGCAAAGGCGAACTGCAGACGGATTCCGAGCGTAAGGAACGGGTGCTCCAACCCCTCCACATCTGCGCTTTCGAGATAGCTAAACAGTCGGACCATTTCGTCGTCGGTGATCAACCGCGTCTTACCGTTCTCAGGGTACTTCGGGATGTGACGGCACGGATTGGTCCCGTCGTCGCGCAAACCCCAGACCTCGGCCATGTTGAACATCTTACGCAGACAGGACAGGACGCGATTGGCGGTGACCGGCGTCTTCTTCATTCGGGTGATGAGGCTCGATACATCCGACCGCTTAACCTCACGAACCTTGAGGGTGGCAAGTCTAGGAATGATGTGGCGGTCGATGTAGCCTTGGTTGCTTTCAACAGTTCGTGGTCGATTCTTCGGTTTCGAGTAGTCCTCTATGAACTTCGTGCAGAGGTCCTTGACGCTCGGGGCGTCGCGGGCGGCCGTTTTCTCCGCGCTTGGATCTTTGCCTTTGCGCACGTCAGCAAGCCAATCTTGGGCGATCGAGCGGGCCTGCTCGACTGTGAGCTCGCCGAACCGGCCGATCGCGGGCTTCCTGCGCTCTCCGACATTGGTCCGATACTGGACCATGAAGACCTTTCGGCCAGCGGGCGTAACCTTCAGAAGAAATCCAGGCACGACGGTGTCGCGTAGCTCGTACTCTTTGGCGCGGAAGGTGGCTGCGTCGACCGCGCTTTTTGTGAGTTTGATCTTGGCCATTCCAGGCGCTCCGTTCCTTGCCGATTCCAGGGGCCAACTAGGAGCCACCAGAAAGCGAACCACTTCGTAGCTCCGGCTATGCAAGGTCGATCGCACTGGACACAAAATCCATCTATCCCAGGTGCTTAGCGAAGGAAGTCGCGCTGCCGGATAGAATTAGGATAAGGGACAAGGGCAGACTTAAAATCTCGAGGCCGAAAGGCCGTGCTGGTTCGAGTCCAGCAGCGGGCACCATCGACGAACCGGCCAAGGTTCCCCGCCTATGGTTCAGCAGCCGATATCCCGTCCATGCCGAGACGCGCTACGACGCGAAAGGTACCATCGCCGCCGGGCTTCACGATGGCACCCTGCCCTTCGGGCAATTCAACAGTCGCCGCCTCGCGCATGGTGGGCGCATGGCCGACCAGCAGGAGATTGCCACCCGCCGGCGGCCGACGGCCAAGCATCACCTTGAGTGCTGCATTGGCCGCCGCCACCTGCTCCGGCGTCTGACTCACATGATAGAACAGGTCCGGATTGATCACAGGGGCGCTCCCGAGGGCGATCTCGGCGGTTTGCCGCGTCCGGCAAAACGGACTCGCCTCGACGGCGGCGAGGGCAACCCCCTGCTGGCGCAGGACGGCACCGAGCGCCGCCGCCTGGGCGCGGCCTGCGGCGCTGAGATTGCGCTGCCAGGAACAGTCCGCGAGGTCGCGAACGACCGGCTCGGGCGTCGTCTCGGTCTCGGCATGGCGCAGATAGATGATGTAGCCGCCCTGCCGCAGATCGGCGAGGAGTGCTGCATTGGGATCGGACGCGGGAGCAAGCGCCATCGGCATGGACACGAAGCCCGCCAGGAGGGCAACGAACAGAAAGGCAGCTACGAAGCGCATTGAATTTTCGTAGCAGATCGCGGCCCTGCCTTCGCAACACGACTGCTCGCGATCCGATGACAATCCCGTGCGGGGTCGACTTACGCAACGACGTCACCCGCCTTAAGGTGAAGACCATGATGCGGCACTTCCTCCTGCCCCTGGCGCTGGCGCTTGCGCTTGCCGCCTTGCCGGTCGCCGCACCCTCCTTCGCCCAGGCGCCGCCGGAGAGCTGGATCCAGGACACCAGGACCGGATGCCATATCCGCAATCCGGCGCCCCAGCCCAGGGAGTCGGTCACCTGGTCGGGCGCCTGTCCGAGCGGCATCGCCGAGGGTTCGGGCATTCTGCAATGGTTCGACGACGACCGGCCGAGCGACCGCTACGAGGGTGAGATGCGCGACGGCTGGGAGAACGGCCGGGGCATCGCCACCAGCACCGTGATCGCCGATCGCTACGAGGGTGAGTGGCGCGACGGCTGGCGGCATGGCCAGGGCATCTACAGTTTCGCCAACGGCGACCGCTACGAGGGCGATTGGTTCGAGGGCCTGCGGACCGGCCAGGGCACGATGGTCTGGGCGGATGGCGCCCGCTACGAGGGCCAGTGGCTGGACAGCAAGCCGAACGGCCAGGGCGTCTACGTCGATGCCGCCGACGCCACCTTCTCGGGCACCTGGTCCCGCGGCTGCTTCCGGGATGGCGGCCGCAAGCTCGCCGTCATCGCGACGGCGCGGGACTGCGGCTTCGAATAGGGCGGCTGCCTAGCCCCCGCTACCTAGCCCCTGTAGTGGCACGACACCCAGTGCCCCGGCCGACTCTCGCGCAACTCGGGCACGCGCGTCGCGCAATCGGGCTTGGCGATCGGGCAGCGGGTGTGGAAGTGGCAGCCCGACGGCGGGCGGATCGGGTTGGGCACGTCGCCCTGCAGCATGATGCGCTGGCGCTTCACCGTCGGATCGGGAATCGGCACCGCCGACAGCAGCGCCTCGGAATAGGGATGCAACGGCGTGTCGTAGAGGTCGCGGGCCGGCGCGATCTCGACCACGCGGCCGAGGTACATCACCGCGATGCGCGTCGAGATGTGCTCGACCACGCTGAGATCGTGGGCAATGAACAAATAGGTGAGGCCGAACTGCTCCTGCAGGTCTTCCAGGAGATTGATCACCTGCGCCTGGATCGAGACGTCGAGCGCCGAGACCGGCTCGTCGCAGACGATCAGCTTGGGCTCGACGGCAAGCGCGCGGGCGATGCCGATGCGCTGGCGCTGGCCGCCGGAGAATTCATGCGGGAAGCGGCGCATGTGGTCGGGCTGGAGACCCACGGTCTCGAGCAGCTGGACCACGCGCTCCTCGTGCTCGCGCCGCGACTTGGCGAGGTTGTGGATGGTGAGCGCCTCGCCCACGATCGCGCCCACGGTGAGGCGCGGATTGAGCGAGGCGTAGGGGTCCTGGAAGATGATCTGCATGTCGCGGCGGAGCGAACGCAGGGCCGTGGCGTCCATCCGCGTCACGTCGGCGCCGTTGAACCAGACCTCGCCCGAGCTGGGCTCGATCAGCCGCAGGATGCAGCGGCCCGTAGTCGACTTGCCGCAGCCCGATTCGCCCACCAGGCCCAGCGTCTCGCCGGCGGCGATCTCGAAGCTCACGCCGTCGACCGCGTGCACCTTGTCGACCACGCGGGACAGCACGCCGCCTTTGACGGCGAAGTGCTTGCGGAGGTCGCTGACGGACAGCAGCGCGCCATCCTTGTTTGCGGCCATATTGCTCATAGGATGCACGCCACCTTGTGACCGGGTGCCACTTCCTTGAGCGGCGGTATCGCCTGCGTGCAGGCCGGCATGACAAAGCGGCAGCGGCTGGCGAAGCGGCAGCCCGGCGGCGGATCGAGCAGGCTCGGCACCGAGCCGGGAATCGATTCGAGGCGCGCCTGGCGGCCGGCACTGCGGTCGACGCGCGGGATCGAACGGATCAGCCCCTGCGTGTAGGGATGGCGCGGATCGCCGAACAGCGCCTCGACCGACGCCTCCTCGACGACCTTGCCGGCATACATCACCACCACCCTCTGGGTCGTCTCGGCGACCACGCCCATGGCGTGGGTGATCAACATGATCGCCATGCCGAACCGTTCCTTCATGTCCTGCATCAGCTCCAGGATCTGCGCCTGGATGGTGACGTCGAGGGCGGTGGTCGGCTCGTCGGCGATCAGGAGCTTGGGCTGGCAGGAAAGCGCCATGGCGATCATCACGCGCTGGCGCATGCCGCCGGAGAACTGGTGCGGATAATCGTGCACCCGGCGCTCCGGATTGGGGATGTTCACCAGCTTCAGCATCTCGGCCGCGCCCGCCATCGCCTGCTTGGCGTTCAGCTTCTGATGCAGCGCGATCACCTCGGCGATCTGCTCGCCCACCGTGTAGACCGGGTTGAGCGAGGTCATCGGCTCCTGGAAGATGATGGCGATCTCGCGGGCACGGATCTTGTTCATCTCCGCCTCGTCGAGCGGAATGAGGTCGCGTCCCTGCCACAGGATCTGGCCGGCCTCGAAGCGGCCCGGCGGCATGTCGATCAGCTTCAGCACCGACCGCGCCGTCACGGTCTTGCCGCAACCCGACTCGCCCACCACGCCCAGCGTCTCGCCGCGGTCGATCGTGAGATCGACGCCATCGACCGCGCGGACCATGCCGTCGTCGGTCTTGAACCAGGTTTTGAGCCCACGAATATCCAGCAGCGGTTCAGCCACGATGCGCGTGCTCACAGAACGCGGCGCGGATCGAGCGCGTCGCGCAGGCCGTCGCCGATGAAATTGATGGTGATCACGGCCAGGAAGATCGCCAATCCCGGGAACAGCACCCAGTGCGGGGCGATGTCGAGATAGTCCTTGGCGTCGCGCAGCACGCTGCCCCAGGTCGGGATGTCGGACGGGAAACCCAGGCCCAGGAACGACAGCGTCGATTCGGCGATGATGGCGGCGGCGACGTCGATGGTGCCGGCCACGATCACCGGACCCAGCGCGTTGGGCAGGATGTGCTGTATCACCAGGCGCACCCGGGACGCGCCCAGCGCGCGCGCTGCCTCGACGAATTCCTTTTCGCGCAAGCTGAGGAACTGGGCCCGTACCAGGCGGGCGACCTGCATCCAGCGCAGACCGCCGATCACGACCACGATCAGCACGAAGGCACCGCCCTCCGGCCCCAGCACCGACTTCACCGAATCGCGGAAGAGATATGTGAGCAGCAGCAGCAACGGCAGCAGCGGCAGCGACAGGAACAGGTCGGTCACCCACATCAGGGCGGCGTCGACCCAGCCGGTCGACATGCCGGCCAGCGCGCCGATCAGGACACCCACCACCACCGCCACGACCATGGCGGCGAGGCCGACGGCGAGCGAGATGCGCCCGCCATAGATCAGCCGCGCCAGGAGATCCTGGCCGAGATCGTCGGTGCCCAGCGGGTGCGCCCACGACGGGCCCTGAAGCTTGGCGGCGAAGTCGATATCATTGATCGCCACCGGCCAGATGAACGGCCCCAGCGTGACGACGGCGATCAGCAAAAACAGGATGACGCTGCTCGCCACGGCGAGCCGGTGATGGCGAAAGCGGCGCCAGGCCTCCCCCGTCGGCGTGGTCGGCGGCCGGCTCTTGCGCGGCACGGCCACGACAGGGGCGGCGGCGTCAGCGGAAAGCGATGCGGGGGTCGAGCCAGCCATACAGGATATCTGCAATCAGGTTGAAGAGGACGACGAGACAGGCGAACACGAAGGTGACGGCCATCACCACCGGCGTGTCGTTGGCGAGCATGGCCGAGATCAGCAGCGAGCCGATGCCGGGAATGCGGAAGATCTGCTCGGTGACGATGGCGCCGCCGAACACGATCGGCATCTGCAGCGCAACCAGGGTCACCACCGGGATCAGGGCGTTGCGCACCACATGCTTGGTGATGACCTTGCGCTCGCCGATGCCCTTGGAGCGCGCCGTAGTGACATAGTCGAGTTTGATGACGTCGAGCACCGAGGAACGGACGAAGCGCACCAGCGAGGCGCCCTGGAAGAGACCCAGCACCATCACCGGCATGATCGCCTGCCTGATGTGCTCCCAGTAGAACTGCCAGCCCGTGGCACTGATGTTGGCGCGATAGACGAAGGGCAGCCAGTCGAGCTGGATCGAGAACACCAGGATGAACAGCAGGCCGGTGAAGAAGGTCGGCAGCGAGAAGCCGATGAAGGCGAAGGTGTTGGCGACCTGGTCAAACACCGAATAGGGCCGGGTCGCCGCCAGCACGCCGACCGGCAACGCCACCAGGATGGCGATGATCTGCGAGGAGCCGATGACGATCAGAGTCACCGGCAGACGTTGCAGGATGAGCTGGTCGACATCGACGCGGCTGACGAACGAGAAGCCCCAGTCGCCCTGCAGCATGGCGAGCAGCCAGTGGATGTAGCGGGTCCAAACCGGATCATCGAGGCCGAACTTGGCGCGGAGTGCCGCGCGCACCTCGGGCGGAACGGCGGGGTTGGTCGCCAGTTCCTCGAACGGATCGCCGGGCGCCAGCGCCAGGATCGTGAACAGCACGAGGCTGATCCCGAGCAGGCTGGGAATCGCGATCAGAAGTCGCCGGATCACATATTGACGGGACAATCGATACCTATCGGGCCGTGCCTATCGAAAGAAGGCCGCCATCCCCCGGCACATCGCCGAGGGATGGGGCCAAGCGCAGATCACGCGTCTTTGAACCAGTCGGACAGGTCGGACGTATTGTTGTCCCAGCCGCTGATATTGGCGTTGAGCTTGCCGGCCAGCGCCGAGACGGTGGGCCGCTGCACGATACCCAGCACGACCTGGTTCTGGACCGCCATGTCGTTCATCTTGACGAACAACGCCGTCCGCTTGATCGGGTCGAGCTCGTTCTCGGAGGCACGGAAGATCTTGTCATACTCCTCGTTCCGCCACCGCGTGATGTTGCGGCCCTGCCACTTGTTGTCCTTGGTCGAGACTTCCCATGAGGTGAACTGGTTCATGAAAATCTGCGGATCCGGCTGCGACATGGTCGTCGTGTACATCTGAAGGTCGCAGTAGAACTTGGTGTAGGTGTCCGGGTTGGCGACGTCGGACGAGAAGAACACCGAGGCCGTCACCGACTTCAGTTCGAGGTCCATGCCGGCCTTCTGCGCCGACTGCTTGATGATCGCCTGGGTCTTCTGGCGCGGCTGGTTGATCGAGGTCTGGTAGACGAACTTCAGCTTCTTGCCATCCTTGGCACGGATGCCGTCAGCGCCCTTCTTCCAGCCGGCCTTCTCGAGGATGTCGTTGGCCTTGTCGACGTTGAACTCGATCGCGTTGTCCTTCGAGCGGAAGCGCGGCGGGTTGTTCAGGAAGTCGCGCGTCGCCGGGCCGGTGCGGCCGTAGATGTGCTGCTCGATCGACTTGTTGTCGATGATCAGCGCGATTGC
Organism: Reyranella sp.; assembly: GCA_052386855.1. Classification (GTDB taxonomy): domain Bacteria; phylum Pseudomonadota; class Alphaproteobacteria; order Reyranellales; family Reyranellaceae; genus Reyranella. Next base: position 37,315 of record JBQTJT010000043.1, on the reverse strand, counting down.
CTGGCGCACGGCGGGATCGCTGAGCGTCGGGTGCTTGGTCTTGATGCTCGAGCGTTCGCCGTCGACCTCGGTCCACGGATCGGTGGTGTTGAGCTGCATGTGCTCGATATTGCCGCCCGGCGTGACCTGGACGCGGCCTTTGCCGCCCTTCTCCAGGCGCGAGAGGATCTCGTCCTCGACCTGCATGTTCCAGGCGAAGTCGAACTCGCCGGTCTGCAGCACGGCACGCGCCGCCGACACGGCGTCGCCGCCGCCCTTCATCTCGATCGAGTCGAAGTGGGGCTTGTTGGCCTGGTGATAGTTCGGGTTGATCACGCCGGTCACCAGATCGCCCGGTTTGAAGTCCCGGAACAGGTAGGGGCCGGTGCCGACAGGCTTGAGGTTGGTCGGTGCATCGCGCGACTTGGCGCCGATGAACTCGGCGAACAGATGCTTGGGAATGAGCATGCCGCGCGTGCCGACGAAGGCATCGGCCCAGAACGGCGTCGGCTTGGCGAACTTAACCACGATGGTGAACTGGTCGACCTTCTCGACGATCACATCCTGGTAGGAGCCGATGGTGACCGAGGCGGTCGCCGGATCCTTGGCGTATTCCCAGTTGAAGATGGCGTCGTCGGCCGTGAACGGCTTGCCGTCATGCCAGGTCACGCCCTGCTTCAGCTTCCACGTCACCGACTTGCCGTCGGCCGCGATGCCGCCATTCTCCTTGGTCGGGATCACGGCCGCGAGCTTGGGCTGAAGGTTGCCGTCGTTGTCCCACGCCGCGAGCGGCTCGTAGAACAGGCGCGAGCCGTCCTGGTCCTTGGTGCCGACAGCGAAATGCGGGTTCAGCAAGGTCGGGCCTTGCCACCACAGCACCTTCAGCGGACCGCCGCCGCCGCGCTTGGTCGGCTTGTAGGTCGACGGGCTCTGCGCCATGGCAACGCCAGAATGGACCAGAAGCTGGGTGGCGAAAGGTGCTGCAATACCCACAGCCATCATCCGCTGCACGAAGCCGCGGCGCGACATCTTCCCGGCCTTCACCTTCCCGATCAGGCCGCGCAGTTCATGTTCGTTCATCACATACCCCTATAAAGTCCCAGGCCTTCCCCTCACGCTCTCGCCATCTAGCAAGATGCATGCAACTCTTAATCAGAACAGGCTGTAACGCTGCCGTCAACGACAGCACGACGCCAAAGCGGAGGAAGCGGGATGAGAATGACAGGCAAAGTGGCGCTGGTCAGCGGCGCCGCCGGCGGCATGGGGGCGGCCACGGCCCGCCTGTTCGCGGCCGAGGGCGCCAAGGCGGTGGTCGTGGCCGATATCCTCGACCAGGAAGGCAAGGAAGTGGTGGCCGAGATCGGCAAGGCCGGCGGCCACGCTTCTTATGTCCATCTCGACGTCACCGACGAGGCCCAATGGAAAGCCGCCGTTGAAGGAACCGTGGCCGCGCACGGCCGACTCGACGTATTGGTCAACAATGCTGGCATTTCGGGCTCGGCGGAGACCGACCTCTACGATACCGCCGCCTGGAACAGGCTGATGGGGATCAACGCCACCGGCGTGTTCCTCGGCATGAAGTACGCCACCGCGGCCATGAAGCAGGCGGGCGGCGGCTCGATCGTCAACCTGTCCTCGATCTCGGGTATCGTCGGCCAGGGCTATATCCATGTCGGCTACAATGCCTCCAAGGGCGCGGTCCGGCTGATCACCAAGGCCGGCGCCGCCCAGCACGGCAAGCACGGCATCCGGGTCAACTCCGTGCATCCCGGCCTGATGCCGCCGATGCGCACCTCGGGCCGCACCGCCGATCCGGCGATGCGCGCCAAGACCCTGAAGGGCGTGCCGATGGGCCGCGCCGGCGAGGTCGACGAGGTGGCTCGCGCCATCCTGTTCCTGGCCTCCGACGAATCCTCCTACGTCACCGGCGCCGAGTTGGTGGTCGACGGCGGCTGGACGGCTGTCTGACGTGGCAGACGAGAAGGCCATCGCGCCCTGGAAGGTGCTCGAGTCGAAATACGCCTACAAGGACCGCTGGCTGGCGCTGCGCTCCGATACCGTGGAGCTCCCCAACGGCCGCGTGCTGTCGCCCTTCCATGTCATCGAGCAGCCCGACTGGGTCACCGCCATTGCGCTGACGCATGACGGCAACATCCTGCTGGTCGAGGAATATCGCCACGGCTCGCGCCAGGTCGTGATCGAGCTGCCGAGCGGCATCCACGACACGCCGGGCGAGCCGATCGAGGCGATGCGGCGCGAGCTTCTGGAAGAGACCGGCTTTGCCAGCGAGGAGTGGCAGCCGCTCGGCAGCTTCTTCGCCAATGCGCCGCGCCTCGACAACCGCGTGCACTGTTTCGTGGCACTCGATGCGCGCAAGGTGGCCGAACCGAAGCTCGACGATGGCGAGGTGCTGATCGCCCACGAAGTGCCCTTCGCCGCCTTCCTGGAAGAGCTGCGCGACGGCCGCCGCACCTTCCACGGCTTCCAGGGCGGCGCGATGTGGCTGCTGCACGCCCATGCCCGCCGCAGCGGCGACCCTCGGCTGGCAGCGCTCCTCGCCTGAGGCTTAGCGGTTCCGGAGGTCGCGCAGCCGCCCGGCGATAGCCAGCGCCATGAAGCCGCCGATCAGCGAGAAATGCTCGGTGGCGACGCGGAAGTGCAGGGTCCGCTCCGGCTCGGCCATGGTCCAGAAGTGATGGGCGAGCACGATCGCCACCACCAGGAAGCCGCTCAGGATGCCGCAGCCCAGCCACAGCCAGCGGTCGAGCAGGATCAGCAGCGAGCCCCCGAGCAGGGTCACGACCAGCAGGATGTTCATCAGCGCCGCCGGCTCCAGCCCGTGTGCCTTCATCTCGGCGACGCTCTGCTTGAAGTCGACAAGATGGGCGATGCCGGCGCCCCAGAAGACGAAGGTCAGGACGAGGCGCGCCACGAACCAACAGGCGCCGCTGTCCAGGATGGCGGCGATCACACGCGGCATGTCGTTTCTGCCCATGGATGGAATCTCCTCCGAGAAAAACGGCGGCGAAGATAGCGGTGTCACACCCAAGGTGTCACACCAAGTTGAGACAAATGTTGTGACACAGGCTGAGCGCCCTCCTGTGCCCTCGTCGGGAATCTGACCCTGCGGCCCTACCTCGAGCGGCCGCAGATGACCGTCGAAACTCAGTCCTCGGACGCGTTTGTCGCGCCTCGGTCCACGCCACTGCCGGACGGATCGTCGGCGGGAGTGTCCTTGTGCTTGCTACTCACGGCTCATCAGTCGGGTACCGACTACCCGGCAAAGGCCGCGGGACCTCCCCTCATCCTCCAGGGATCGTAACCGGCGGGCGCGCCGGCCGGGGCATGGTCAAATGTGCGGATCGACGTCGGCATTCGGCCTTTGAGACAGGCCTCGTACGACGATAGCAGAAATATAGGACGATTCCGCCCAAACCTGCAACTATCCTATTTCAATCCTGCCATGCGAATTCTGCCGGGCCGCACGGCGGCCGATTCCAGCGCCTGCTGAAACCGTCAAACCGGCGTCGGCGGAACGGCAAGGGCCGGGATGCCGGCGAACAGCGCGCCGATGCTGAAGCGCCAGACCGCGCGGGACGCCTCGACGTCGAGGCCGCGCTGCACCCGCAGATGCTCCCAGGCGTCCATCTCGGTGAGGCTCATCAGGGAGTCGAGCACGATCGTCTGGGAGGCCGGCGGCAGCGGCGCCAGCTCGGCGGAATAGAGGATCTGGGCGCGCGCCCGCAGGATCTGGTTGATCCGGGCGACCCGCTCGCGGAAGGAATCGTCGTGCGAGGCAAAGCGCAGGGCGACGCGCCAGATCGGCGCCCAGGCCTCGCACACCCGCGAGCGCCGCTCGATGAAGCCGGCAATGCGCTCGGCCAGCGGCCCCTCGGGCGAAACCGGCGGCATGGTGGCGAGCGTGGTCATGATCACGTGGTCGAACGTGGCGGCGTAGAGCGAGGTCGCCTCGGGAAAGTGCTGGTAGAGGGTGCGCAGGCCGACGCCGGCGCGCTTGGCTATCTCGCCGATCGTCGGGATGTCGCTGGTCTCGCGCATCAGCACGAGCATCGCCTCGAACAGGCGCCGGCGCGTGTCCTCACTGCGGCGGCGACGGCCGTCGGGGCTGCTGCCGATGGCCGGCGGCCGCTTGGCGGCGGGCGGCGGCGCCGGTTGTTTTGGTCGGGTCGGCTTTCGGCCGACCGTGTTGCGTGCCATGGCGTTCACTTTTAGGCCAACCGCGCGCCGTCGGCCAAGCCTTCGATCGCTTCATGCCTCGTGAAGAAGATCTGCCTGCGTGTCGTGACGCCAAAGGCAAGGCCGCGCCCTCATGGCTGGCTTCTACGGTCGCTGCGGCAAGGAGTTCTTTTCGTTCGTGGTGGTGTGTTTCAAGCTGTTCTTTTGAGGCTTGTCGCTGAGAACGTTGGTCTGTGCAGCGGTGTTGGGCTTCTTCGTGGTCGAACTCTGGGACGTCCCCGTGGTCTGACCGACCTTGGGCGTCGGCGTCGCGGTACCGGCGGGCGCCGTCGTCTGCTGCGCATCGCCCGGCAACGGGAACAGAACCAGGGTGGCGAGACCCAGGGCAACGATTGCGATCCTGTGCATGAGAAGCTCCTTTGTTGCGGTGGCCATCAGCGCTTGGCGATGGCGTCGAAATCGGCCGACTCGAGGACGGCCCGCAGGACGGCCGGGTCGGCGTTGCCGAAGGAATCGGTGACGGAGACGACTCGGCGATCGGACAGGACGACGACGAACACCGCCACCGAGGCGTTCTTGTTGTCGGCCTTGCGGACGAGCGCGTCGCGGCTCTTCACCTTGCCCGGCTCGACGCCGAACATGTCGCGCTGCGACTTGTCCTTGAGCAGGTCGCGGTTCTGCTTGGCGTTGTCGGCGCTGAAGGTGACGACGACCTCGAAACCCTTGCCGTCCTCCGATTCGTAGGTCGCGGTGGCGGTCGAGGCCGAGGCCGAGCTGTAGGTGCCGAGCCGCGGCTGCCGGGTGAAACCCTGCGGTGCCGCCGGCATGAGGTCGGCCAGCGCCTGCAGCTTGTCGGCCGGCACGTTCTCGGCCGACACCGGCGCCGCCACGGCAAACGCAAGGATCGCGGGAAGCAAAGCGGCGAGATGGACGGTGCGCATGGTCACTTCTTTCTGCCAGAGAGAACGAGCCAGGTGCCGCGACCGAAATTGGCGGCCTGGATCTTGTTGTCGACGATCAACCCTTGGTCGGCGCCGTAGCCCAAAATCTCGAGCTTGAGGTCGGCGTCATCGACCGCGACCCTATCCAGATCGGTACAGACCTTCGGTATCGGGCAGATGCTCGACAGCGCGATTGTCTTGCCGACCGGCGTGTAGTCGATCTCGGCCAGGCGCGCCTTGATCGCGGCAAGATCGCCGTCGGTCTTGACCGTGAAGGCGTAGTTCGCGAAGACGTTGGGGTCGGTCGACTTGCAGACGCACGTCGATGGCCATTTCGCTGGCGCCGTCTGGGCCGATGCGGCGCCCGGGAGCGCGGCGGCGGCCAGTACCGCGAGGCCGGCCGCAACGAGAAAATGCCGGTTCATTGCTTGGCTCCGTAGAAGACAAGTGGAACGCCGGGCTTCAGCCTGGCGAGTTGCAGCACGTTGCCGGCGTCGAAGAGTTCGTCGTCGCCGGCGAGGCCGATCACCTTGATGGTGACGCTCGGCTCGTCGGCCACGGCCTGATTGCGGTCGGTGCACAACTTCGGGGCGGTGCAGGCGTTGGCGAAAGTGAGCGACTTCTGCATCGGCTCGTTGGCGATCTCGGCGAAGCGCGCCTTGAGCGCCGCCAGGTTCTTGTCGTCGACCTGGTAGCGCGCGTAGCGCAGGTTGGCGCCGCGCGGATCGTTAGGCTTGCAGACGCAGGTGCCGGGCCAGGGCGTCGATTGCTGCGCCGAGGCCTGGGCGCCGAGCGCAAGCAGCGCCGCCGCGGCGATGCCGGCAATCTTGAATATCGTCATCGTTCCATCCTTTCCGTGGTGCAAGGTTGGGGGAGAGGCGCGCTACTCGGCACGCTCGGCCATCCAGGGCCTGGGAATGAGCACCCAGCGGCCGTTGACGTAGACGAGGCCGTCGACCGAGATGCCGGCGGACTGGCCGGGCTCGAGCATCTTGAAGCGCGCGATCGGCACGCCGCGAAGCATCTGCGAGGTGATGTCCTTGTAGCCGCCGGGGAACTCGCCGAGCACCGGCTTGCCGTCGATCAGGTCGTCGGTGCGGGCAAAGATGATGACCAGCTCGGTCTGCCCGGCGCGGCCCGACAGCGGCTTGCCGCCTTCCCACAGGCGCTTCTGCGACGCCTCGAGCTTGCTGGCCAGCGGGTCGCGATAGATCGCGCGATAGTCGGCGAGGGTCGGCCGCAGCTTGGCGAGCGCGGCCATCTTGTCGCCGGGCGCCCCGGCGAGGAACTGCGCCGCGACGGCGCGCGCGCCCTCCGGCGTCGCCGGCTGGGCGGAGGAAGCGCCGGCCGACGCAAAGGCGAGCGCGGCGACGGCGAGGACGATGGTGGCGATGCGGTTGAACATTGAGAACTCCCTTTCAGTCGAGGACGTCGAACAGGATCGTGCCGGCGCCGCGCGACCAGAGTCGCAGCTTGCCGGCGGTAAGCTTTTCCTTGCGGTCGCCGCGGTACCATTCGGCGGCCTTGTCGGGCGCGAAGCCGTAGGCCTGCGCCGCGGCCTTGACGATGTTCTCGGGGACCGCGCCGCTCACGGTGATCTGCCCGCCGCGCGCCGGATAGAACTCGACGGCGAACACCTTGGTCCTGGCGTCCTTGCCGTCGCCGGTGACGACGGCGCGCCAGGAGTCGTTGATGCAGGTGGCGGTGTAGTCGGCGCCGGTGTCGTCGGTCTTGATCGAGGCGCAGCCTGGCTCCTTCTTGAGGCGCTCGATCTCGGCTTCGACCGTCGCCTTGAAGGCGGTCGCCGACTTCTTGTCGTCGTCGCAACCGCCGAGCAGTGCCGCGGCGGCGATGCCGATGGCGGCCGTTACCACAACTCCCCGCATTCCAGCCTCCCCAGAGCGCGATGACCCTCAGCGCTATTCGCAGAGACTATTTATCGGCATCTTATGTGTCAATATCAATTGGCGTACTATGTGCTGATTTATCTAAAAGGCCTTTTTAACTATATAGATACTGATTTTTTCATTAATAACTAATGGCAATATAGATGCGTATATAATTGAATCCGTTGAGTCTTCGCCTTTCGGGCACCGCTGTAGACGCGCCGGCCTCTCCGCCTCGCTACAAGTGCGACAGAGCAGAGTTGCAAATCCCTGCAGAGCGGTGCGAGGAAAGTCCGTCGCACCAGATGCCCAGGTCGTCGAAGAGGCCGACTTGCGGCAACCCGTCTCGGGGCACCAACGACTGCTTTTCACGTCAACATATCGAGGACTTGGCTACAGGTGCGACAACGATGTCCGCGCATGACTCGAAGCGGTATCCCCCACCCCACTCGCCGTTTCACTTTCGGCGCTGTAGCCGCGAACACGATAGCAAACTGTCGTCGCGGCACTTGAGCCGAAGGCTCGCGGTTCCAAAAGCGATGCGACACTTTGTGGGAAGACGCGCCTTGTCGCTGCTCTCATGAGCGGCCTAAAATCGATCATGATCCGCAGACGTTCCGACTCGGGCTGGCGCGCGGCGGCATTCGCCGCGGCGCTGTTTGCGATCACCCTCAATTTCCTGCAGCCGCTCGCCCATGCCGCGCTGATGCGCGACGGCGGCCCCGACGTCGCTGCCAGAATGTGGGGCGTCTTCTGCCTGCCCGGCGCCGGCCAGGATGATGGCCAAAATCAGGAGCAGGGTCAGGCGCCAACCGCCGGCAAGATGCACGAGTGCTGCCTGGGTCTCGCGCATGCACCGGCGCTGGCCGAACTCTCCACCGTTTTCGTCGCGATCGAACACGTCGCGGCCCGCGGGCACGTCGTCACGGCGACCGATGCAATCTCGACCGTCGGCAGCCGCGACGGGCCCAGCCAACCGCGAGCACCACCCTCTTTCGTCTGAACGCCTCATCGCGCGCCGCTTCGTGGCGCGTCACCTGTTCAGCCGAAAGACCATCGCATGTCCGTTACTCCTGCCGACGCGGCCCAGCCCGCGGCCGGGCAATCGCCAGATCAGCCGCGCGGCCGGCTCTACGCCATGCTGTGGCGCTGGCATTTCCTCGCCGCGCTGATCGTGATTCCCTTCGTGCTGTGGCAGGGCACCACCGGCGTCATCTACCTCTGGTCCGAGGCCCTGATCGACTGGCGCCACCCCGAATTGCGCTTCGTCGCGCCATCGGCGGAGACCGTCCCGGCCAGCGCACAGCTCGCGGCGGCACTCGCCATGGCGCCCGCGCATTTTCACCCCAAAGCAGCGGCTCACGGTCACGGCGCGACACCCGCCAGTCCGGCACCGGGCGCGTCGCATGGCGGCCCGCCGGTGCAGGAGATGCTGCTGTCCAGCGATCCGCGCCGCAGCACCATCGTGATGTTGTTCGACGAAGGTGGCCTCCCTTACCCCGTCTTCGTCGATCCCCGCGACGGCCGCGTCCTCGGATCACTGACGAGCACCCAGTGGCTTCCCGGCATCACGCGTGCCCTGCATGGCGGCTGGCCGCTCGGCAAGCCGGGAAGCTGGCTGCTCGAGCTGGCGGATGGCTGGGCCATCTTCATGATCGTCTCCGGTCTCTATCTGTGGTGGCCGCGCGGCCGCGGCTTCCTGATGTCGCTGTGGCCCCGCTTCGATCGCGGAGCGCGCATCCTGACGCGCGACCTGCATGCCTCGGTGGCGGTGCTGTTCTCGATCGTGTTCCTGTTCTTCCTTGTGAGCGCGTTGCCGTGGACCGCCTTCTGGGGCGGCGAGATCCTGTCGCGCATACAGACGAGTCTAGGCCAGAAGAGCCCCGCCGGTTTCTCGCCCGGCGGCGCCTCGGTCGCACAGATGACCGCCGCGATGCGGCCAGTCGACGAGATCGCCGCCGAAGCGCGCGCGCGAGGTGTTGCCGGAACCCTGATCATCCGCCTGGCACCATGGCCCGGCGCGCCTCTCTTCCTGATGAACCGCGACGGCTCGCCGTCGGACGATCGTGTGCTCCATGCCGACCCGAAGACGGGAAAGATCACCGGCGACTTCCCGAGGTCCGAGAGCCCTTTCATTCCGCGCATCGTCGGCTTTGGCATCCACGTGCATCAGGGCGATTTCGGGCCGGTCAATCTGTGGCTCAACACCGCCTTCGTCCTCTCTCTGCTGTGGCTCACCGTCACCGGCGTCATCTCATGGTGGATCCGCAAGCCGCTCCGCGGCCTCGGCATCCCCCCCAAGGTCCGCATGCCGTGGCCGCGATCCCTGATCGCAGCCGCGGCCGCGATGTGCCTGCTCTTGCCGATCTTCGGCCTCTCCGTCCTGATCGTCCTCGGCATTGACCGGCTCGTGCGCAGACAATGGCGGCTCGCTTGATGTCTGCGGACAGACTGTCCTTGGCGATGACCCGCAAACGGCCCGACTCGGGCTGGCGCACGGCGTCTCTTGCCGCGGCGCTGTTTGCGATCACCCTCAATTTCCTGCAGCCCCTCGCCCACGCCGCGCTGATGCGCGACGGCGGCCCACTGAGCGGGTCGCAGGCTGCCGCCAAGATGTGGGGCGTCTTCTGTTTGCCCAACGCCGGCCAGGACGATGCGCAGGGTCAGGCTCCGGCCGCCGGCAAGAGCCACGAGTGCTGCCTCGGCCTCGCGCACGCGCCGGTGCTGGCCGAACTCTCCACCGCCTTCACCCGCGTCGATCATGTCGCCACCGCCGTCTGCTTCAGGACGGCGATCGATACTCTCCTGCCCGTCGGCATCCGCGATGGGCCCAGCCAACCCCGAGCGCCACCCGCCTTCGTCTGATCGTCGAGCCAGCAACGCGCGCGCCTCGCGCGCCTGCGTTCCGTCACGTCAGTCGAAGGATTTTTCCATGTTGTCGATTCTCAGGGCGACCACCATCGCCTTTGCCGGCCTCGCGCTCATGCCGGGCCTCGCGCGCGCCCAGGAGGCCTTGGCGCCCACGGCCCAGGACCAAGCGCAGATCCAGGTACCTCCCATCACCGTGACCGCGCCCACGGCGTCGCTCACCGTGCCGTCGGCGAAGGACGCCGAAGAGCAGATCAACAAGACGCCGGGTGGCGTCGAGATCGTGCCGGCCGAGCGCTACCTCGACGGCCGCGCCTCGACGATCAAGGATATGCTCGACTACACGCCGGGCGTCTGGGTGCAGAGCAAGTACGGCCAGGAGGATTCGAAGCTCGTCATCCGCGGCTCGGGCCTGTCGCGCAACTTCCATCTGCGCGGCATCCGCCTCCTGCAGGACGGCTCGCCCATCAACCTCGCCGACGGCAGCGGCGACTTCCAGGAAATCGATCCCCTCGCCGAGCAGTACATCGAGGTCTACAAGGGCGCCAATGCGCTGCGTTATGGTGCCATGACGCTGGGCGGCGCCATCAACTTCGTGTCGCCCACCGGCCGCAGCAACCCCGGCTTCTCCACCCGCGTCATGGGCGGCAGCTACAACACGCTGGGCGAACAGGGAACCGCGGGCTTCTCCGAGGGGCCGTGGGATGCCTGGATGTCCCTCACCAACCTCAGCTCCAACGGCTTCCGCCAGCAATCCAACCAGAACCTGACTCGCTTCAACGGCAACGTCGGCGCCCAGGTCGGCTCGAATGCGGAAACGCGCTTCTTTCTCTCGGGCAACCAGATCCGCCAGCAGATCCCAGGCTCGCTGACCCAGCAGCAGTTCTGGACCGGCCCGCAACAGGGCCCGCTCGCCAACATCCTGCAGAACACGCGGCGCGACATCGACTCGTTCCGCTTCGCCAACACCACCGTGATCGACTTCGACGACGACAGCCTGACGCTGCAGGCTTACGTGAAGTCGAAGTACCTATTCCATCCGCTCACCTTCGCGGTGATCGACAACAACAGCTTCGATTGGGGGGTCACGGGCCAGTACAAGGGCAGCCGCCAGATCGCGGGCTACCGCAACGACTTCATCGCCGGGCTCAACGTCTTCGCCGGCACCAACCGCAACAAGCAGTTCGTCAACAACTTCGGCCTGCCCGGGGCGCTCACGAACGACGTGACCGAGCAGTCGAGCAGCGTCGAACTCTACGGCGAGAACTGGTTCTATGTCGTGCCGACGGTCTCGATCGTGACCGGCGTGCAGTTCAACTGGGCCAACCGCGCGCTCACCGACAACTTCCTGGCGAACGGCAACGATTCCGGCATGCGTACTTACTTCGAGGCCAACCCCAAGATCGGCGCCCTGTGGGAGCCGCGCAAGGACCTGCAGTTTTTCGCCAACGTCTCGCGGGCGTCGGAGCCGCCGACGTGGTCGGAACTCAACCCCAGCGTGGCCCCTGGCTTCGCCAACCTCGCACCGCAGACCTCGTGGACGGCCGAGATCGGCACCCGCGGCAAGATCGGCACCAATGTCGGCTGGGATCTCTCGATCTACCGCTCCTGGGTGAAGGACGAGCTGCAGCTCCTGGTCGTTCCAGGCTTCGGCGGCAACGCGATCGCCGTCAACATTCCGTCGACCATCCACCAGGGCATCGAACTGGGGCTGAACGGCACGGCGTGGGAGAGCCAGGGCGGAGACCGGCTCACCGGCCGCCTCGCCCTCACCTATGGCGACTACCGCTTCGACAACAACCCGCTCTACGGCAACAACCAGTTGCCCGGCGCGCCGCCCTTCTACTTCCAGGCCGAGGCCCGCTACACCACGACCAGCGGCTTCTATATCGGACCCAACATCGAATGGGTGCCGCAGGGCTACTATGTCGACAACGTGAACAACCCGGCCTTCATGACCACGCCCTATGCGCTGCTCGGCGCCAAGGCGGGGTATAACGGGTTCAAGGGCGTTGAAATCTTCCTCGATGCACGCAACCTCACCAACACGATGTACATGTCCAACGTCAGCGTCATCGGAACCGCCACCGCCGCGAGCCAGCTCTACAATCCCGGCAACGGTGCTTCCATCTTCGCCGGCATCCAGGCGCGGTTTTGAGGTCGGCTCACCGATGAGGGCGACGACAACGACACGGATCCCGCCGCTCGCACTCGCCGCGGCGGCGGGGTTGCATGTTCTGGTCGGCATCGCCGTGCTCGATCTCTGGCAACGCTCGCTCGCATTTGACGAGCCGCTGCCGTTCGAGATCGAGGTCGCGATGCCGGCGGCCCCTTCTCAACCGGAGACCGAACGGGAGCCGACGGCCGAGCCCGTGACCGCGGCGGCCGAGCCCGAACCGGAGCCGCCGCCGCCCGAGCCGGAAATCGCCGCCTTCGATCCCACTTTCATTCCCGAGCCCGAGCCGCCACCGCCGCTGGTGTTGGAGCAGCCCAAGCCGGCCCTGCCAACGCCGACACCGCCGAAGCCACCGCCGCCCAAGCCGGCAGCACTCCCGCGCCCGCCCGCCGCCATCACGGCCACCGCGCCACCCGCGCCCGCCGTATCGGCGCCCGCCCCGGCGCCTGCCACGCCGCGGCACGATCCCAGCTATCTCGACCGCCTCGCCACCGCCATCGAGCGCGAGCGCGACTATCCGGCCCATGCGCGCCGCCAAGGCCACCAGGGCCGTGTCGTCGTGCATCTCGTCATCGCGGCCTCAGGCAAGCTGCTCGCGGCTCACGTCGGCACCAGCAGCGGACTCGAAACGCTCGACCGCGCCGCGCTGGGCATGGTTCAACGTGCCCGCTTGCCACCGTTCGGCCCCGGTTTCGGCGCAGAGAGCGCCACCTTCACTGTCCCCATCGCCTTCGCGATGCGCTAAGGAAAGCCCCATGATCACCCGCCGTCTCATCCCCCTCGTCCTCGCAGCCGCCACCCTTGCTGTGCTGTCCGTTCCGGCCAGCGCCCAGGACTACAAGGTGGGCGCCCTGGAAATCACACGCCCGTGGACGCGCGCGACGCCGGCCACGGCGCAGTCGGGCGGCGGCTTCCTCACCGTCACCAACAAGGGCACGACTCCCGACCGCCTGGTCGCCGCGCGCAGCACGGTCTCGGCCAAGGTCGAGGTCCATGAGATGCGAATGGACGGCAATGTGATGCGGATGCGCGAGCTCGAGAAGGGGCTGGAAATTCCCGCGGGCGCCACGGTGATGCTGAAGCCCGGCAGCTATCACATCATGTTCATGGGTCTCAAGGCGCCGTTCGCCAAGGACGCCAAGGTGCCGGTCACTCTGGTGTTCGAAAAGGCCGGCAGCCTCGACATCGTGCTCGACGTCGAGGCCTTGGGCGCCGGGGCGCCGAAGCACTGAGGCCCGACCAGCCGGGGCCGTCGGGAGGCTGAGGCGGGAGGCTGAGGCGGGAGGCCGGATATGACGGAGCTTGCCTGGACCGCGGCAGGAGCGTTGGGGGCTGCACTTTATTTCTGGAGCAACCCGTGGCCGGCGGGGGGCATGCGCCTGCGCAACCTCGCGGCGGCGCTCGCCGCCCTCGCCGCTTCGGCGGTCTTGTACCTGTTCTTCGGCGAGGCCTGGCGGTTGGGCGCGGCCTGGCTCGCCGCCGCTCTCCTGCTGCAATGGAGTCATATGGCGGTCTCGCCCGGCCGTTTCGTGGCGCTTCGTGCCACAGCCGTCGCGGCCCTGGTGATCGGTGCCGCCGCCCTGGCGGGCAGTTGACGAACCCAGCGCCGACTTAACCGGCAGCGGTTTGGGGCAGGTTGGCTTCGCCGGCGGCGATCACGAGCGTTGCCGCGCGCGGCAGGTCGACAAGCTCGACGGCGCGCTCGAACGCGGCGTCCGCGAACGAAGCACGCTCGGCCGATCCGAGCAGCCGACGCGCCGCCTGTCCGAGCAGGCGCGCCGCGTCGTAGCGAAAATGTTCCTTGGCAAGTCCGGCGAAGACCTCGTCCTCGTAGTGGCCCGGCAGGGCCGCGAGGCCGGCGCGCAGGGCGGCCGGCACGGCATCGCCTTCGGCCGACGCCGCGAGCGCGATGCTGCGGTCGACCGCGAACCAGGCGTTATGGAGCGTGGCGATCTCGGCCAGCACCGCGTCGGTCGCATGCGCGGCGAGATGCGCTTCAATCCGCGCCAGCGCCGCCCTGTCGGCGGCGCGCCGACCGTGGCGCGCGATGTCCTCTTCGAGGTTGCGGACGGCCTGCGACGAGTCGAGGCCGGCGGTGACCGCGCGCGCCTCGTCGAGATGGCCGCCGTCGGTCAGGCGCCGCGCCACGGCGGATACGAAGGTAGAAAGATCGCGGGCCGGCAGGCGCTGGCGTGCCCAGACCACGGCGCTTTCGGGCCCCATGAGCGCGATCGCCCCCTCGGCCAACACCGCCAACGACTGAAAGAGACCACTGGACGAGCCCTTCAGGAGCACGACCGCCTCACCCGCCCATCTTTCGAAATCTTCGGGCTGCCCGGCCACGGCCGCCGCCCGCGCCAGCGCGACGACAGCCTCCAGGCGGTCGAACGAATTGCCCAGCGATCCGGCCAGCGCCGCAGCCTCATCCGGCGCGCCGACCGCCAGCAGACCGGCGACCGCGACGTGACCCATTGGGCCGATCAGTGGCGAGGCGGCTATGGCGCGAACGAGATCGCCGCGTCCCTTGCCGGCGGCGCGGCGACAGAGATCACCAGCAGGCACCGAACGATCAGCCGGCATCGTCTGCAGCAGCGCCCAGGCGGCATCGAGTTCGCCCGCGTCCAGGTGCGCCTGGAAGGTCCAGGCCTGCACGACCGCGGGCTTGCTCTCGCGCACCAGCCCGATGAAAGCGCCGGCAAGGTCGGGGCCGGCGATCGAACGGACGGCGGCGTGGAGATCGTCGAGTGCCGCATCGCCGGGCCGCTCGATCACCGCGACACGTCCGGCCTGCGACATCGCCGTTTCCAGCACCCTCAGCGCCGCGGCGGCGCCATGCGCCTCGCTCTCGGCGCGCGCCGCGTGGGCATGGACGGCCGCCGCTTCCCACTCATGACGCACGACGCCCGACTGCCCGCCCACCGCCTTGAGGGCGCGAGCGACCTCGCCGCCGCGCGCCAGCAGGATGGCGCCCTCGGCCCACAACATCGATTGGTCCTCGTCCGAGAGCGCATGCTGCGCCACGTCGAACAGCAGGCGCACCGCGAGCGCCCAGCGGTCATCGTCCCGCGGAACAGGCAGGCGGTAACAGAGACCGAACAGCTTGCCGTCGGCATGGTGATGGGCGAGCTCGCGCCGGAACCGCGCGAGGCAGCGGCGGGCCTCCTCCGTCTCCGACGCGTCCTCGCCGAACAGCCGATGGGCGATCCGGAAGGCCTCGGTGAATTGCGCCTCGGCCTGCTGCCAGCGTCCCTGCTCCTGGATCGTGTCGGCGAGGTCGATGGCCGCCGCCACCAGCGCGGCCTCGTTGCCACTCTCGTGGCGGCGCAGCAGCACCACGGTCCGCCGCAGAAGCGCCTCTGCTTCGGCTGCATCGCCCCGGCGCCACTGCACCAGCGCGAGCTGACGCATCGTCCGGCCAAGTGCCGTCGGCGATACCGGCGTCGCGCGCTCCTGGATCTCGAGGGCCCGGCGCAGCGCCGGCTCGCCCGACGCGAGGTCTATGTAGAGGCTCTGGAAGCGGCCTTGTTGGTAAAGCGCCTCGCCGCTGGCCGCCGATTCCGGGCCGTGCAGCCGGCCCGTCAGCGCCACCAGGCGCTCATGCAGGCGACTCGCCTCGTCCGGCACATACCAGTGCGCCATCGTCACCAGGACGTCGCGGATCTGCTGCAACGTGGCGGCATCGTCGGCGTCCGCCGAGCCGTCGCGACGGGCGAGTTCGGCCCGCATCGAGGCCGATGCCCGCAACGGGTCGAGGTCGATGAACCGGTCCACGACCACGCGCACGAAGTCGTGGAGCGGCCCGCACGCGACCACGACGCGGCCGTAGGCGCGAGCCATCAGGTCGGCGGCCTCCGCCGATCGCCCATCGGCCGCCGCCAGCCGGCTCTCGATCACGTCGCTCCAGGCAATCCTCGGATCGGCATCGCCCGCCAGGGTCCGCACCATCGTCCGATAGCGATCGGCCAGCCCCGCCGCCTCCCCGCGCAGCTCCGGCACGCCCTCGCGCCCGTCGACCTCCGTCAGGGCGAGCGCCAGCGCGGCGACGCTGCTGGCCGTGGGCTCTGCGTCGATGCCGCACGCCTGCTCATGAGCGGCCAGCGCCAGGCGAGCGAGCGGCACCGCCAGCTGCGGCTTGCCGACGTCGATCCAGTGGTGGGCGAAGGC
The DNA here is from genome assembly GCA_052386855.1 of Reyranella sp. GTDB lineage: Bacteria > Pseudomonadota > Alphaproteobacteria > Reyranellales > Reyranellaceae > Reyranella. Next base: position 21,104 of record JBQTJT010000043.1, on the reverse strand, counting down.
CGCCACCCTGGCCGCTTCCGATTCGCTCTCGATCAGGAATGTCGCAGGTACGGCGCCCGGAAAATGACCCACCACCCACAGGGTGGCCTCGATCTGCTCCGGTTCGCTGAGGGCTACGTGTCCCTCGGCCAGCAGGATGGCCCATAAGGCTTCGGCTTCGGCTTCGGCTTCGGCGTCGGCCATCGCTTCACGTCGCCGATGCCGCCGTCTCGAGATGGATGAGGCGGCGGCCCCGCGCGGCTTTCCCGGCCATCGTGAGGGGCGCTACATCGCCTTCAGCAGTTCGATGGCGATGAGGGCCAGGCCGATCACCGAAACGAACCACGCCACCGTGCGCAGCCAGGCGATGCCGGCCACGTAGATGACGGCGTAGGCGAGCCGGCCCCAGAAGAAGATCATGGCGCCCATCGCGGTCATGGCGTTGGCCTTGCCGGCCGCCACCGCGATCAGCACCAGGGCCGCGAACAGCACCAGGTTCTCGATCATGTTGAGATGGGCGCGCTTGGCGCGTCCGGCCCAGCCCGTGATCTCGCGCAGGCCCTCGCGGTTGCCGGCGAGTGTCGGCAATCCGACCGCCTGGTTGGCGCCCGTGGCCGCCACCAGCATCTGGACGAAGCAGAGGATCGTGGAGAGGAGGAGGTACTTCAGGTCGGGGGACATTCGGCGTTGCTCCCTTGTCGTTCTCTGACCGGTTATTTGGTCCCGAAGAGACGGTCGCCCGCGTCGCCGAGCCCGGGAACAATATACCCGTGATCGTTGAGTTTTGCATCGATCGCCGCCGCGAACACCGGCACGTCGGGATGGACCTCGGCAAAGGCCCGGGCGCCGGTTTCCGAGCCCAGAATGCAGATGAACTTGATCCGCTTGGCTCCGGACTCCTTCAAACGATCCACAGCGGCGATCGCTGAATGGGCCGTTGCCAGCATGGGATCGCACACCAGCACGTCGCGGTCGGAGATGTCCTGCGGGATCTTGAAGTAGTACTCGACCGCCTGCAGCGTGCGCGGATCGCGGTAGAGGCCGACATGGCCCTGGCGTGCGAGCGGCATCAGGTCGAGCAACCCTTCGGCGAGACCGAGGCCGGCGCGCAGGATCGGCACGATCACCAGCTTCTTGCCGTCGAGCAGCGGCGCATCCATCGCCGCGATCGGCGTCTCGATCTTCTGGTTCACCAGCGGCAGGTCCCTGGTGGCGTCGTAGCCGAGGAGCAGACCGATCTCGCGCAGGAGGCGGCGGAAGTTGGCGCTCGAGGTCTGCTTGTCGCGCATCTTGGAGAGCTTGTGCTGCACCAGCGGATGCGACACGACATGGATCGAGTGCGGCAACGACATCTTCTTCTCCCCCAAAATCAGAAAACCGTGCCGTCGCTCTCCACGGCGATCGGCGGGCCACCGTCCTTGCGGCGCTCCGCGGCAAGCGTGCGGCCGGCGAACCAGGTACCGGCCTCCAGCACCTTCACCAGCGGCAGGCTGGCGGCATCCATCTTGAGATGGAGGCGCACATGCTCGGCCACCTGGTCGAGCAGCGCCACGGTGAGCGCCCGCCATTCGACGATCGCCTCGTCGCCGGGGGCGAAGACCTTTTCCAGCAGCAGCTTCTGCTTGGGCTTCAACGCGCCGGCATCGACCAGCAGCCCGCCGTTGCGATATTCCGGCAGGCCGGTCAGCGCATCGAGCTCGACCACCCTCAGCCCCGCACCCTGCAGCGGCTCGACAATGGAATAGCTCATCCACTGCGAGAGCTTGTGGAACGGCACCAGCCCAACTGTCGGATGCCGCCACACATCGCCCAGGGCCACACCGTCGAGCTCGAGCCGCGACGGCCAGATGGATGCGAGCTTGTCGAGCAGCACCGCCAGGATCGCCTCGGCCTTCACCTCCGGCCCTGCCGCCAGGAGGTCGAACAGCGCACCCGGCCGCTCCAGCCCGACGTTCCCCAGCTTGCGCAACAGCCCGGCGCGGCCTTCCAGCCCCAGCAGCGAATTGTGGCCGCGCACCTGGAAGCCCATGGCGATGTCGTTCGGCGTCAGCCGGGCCAGGCGGTCGGCATCGACGCGCAGCGGATCGTTCTTGGAATCGCGGCTGAAGGCGCCGTTGGCGAACATGTTGAAGCTCGCGACCGCCAGCCCTTCGGAGCGCACGTAGGTTTGGCCGCTCGCCGGCTCCTTGTACGACCACAGCCCGCCGGCGCCGGCATCGAGCAGCACCGAGACGACGGCGAGATCGATGCGCCGCCGGGCGACCTCCGCCGCCGACAGGTCCTTCATCCGCTCGGCCAGCATCGTCCAGCGGTCGCGGCCGCCGGCCTCAAAATGCCGCCAGCGCGAATGGAAGGGAATCTTCGCGGGGTCGCGGAAGCGCTGGCGCGTCACCTCGAGAGTGGCCTGCACCGCCGCCTCAAGCCCGGCGGCATTGAGCGCGAACCACGGCGACTGCCCGTTCTCGACATGCCGCAGCACGAGCGCCGCCCGCTCGCGGATCGCGGCGGGGGTGCGGAGATAGGCGACGGAGTCGGTCATCGGCGGTGCCTACTCATCGAGCTTGCGTCCCTTCGGCCGTGCGAGTTCGTTGGAGCCGGGCTTGGTCGCACTGAAATAGCCCGCCGCCTTCTTGGCATCCATCTCGACCTGGGCGTCGGCGGGGATCAGCTCGTCGGGGATCGCCACCTGCTCCAGAATCTCGATGCCCTGCTCGCGTAACGCATCGGATTTGAGATTGCTCATCGACACGAAGCGGTCGATGCGCGCGATGCCCAGCCAATGGAAGAGATCGGGCATCAGCTCCTGGAAGCGCATGTCTTGCACGCCCGCCACGCATTCGGTGCGGTTGAAGTACTGCGCCGCCGAATCGCCGCCGATCTGGCGCTTGCGCGCGTTGTAGACCAGAAACTTGGTGACCTCGCCCAGCGCTCGGCCTTCCTTGCGATTGTAGATGACGACACCCAGCCCATCCCGCTGCGCCATTTCCACGCAAACTTCTATGCCGTGCGCGAGGTAGGGCCGGCAGGTGCAGATGTCGGAGCTGAAGACGTCGGAGCCGTTGCACTCGTCGTGGAGGCGGCAGGCAATCTTCGTCTCGGGTTTGCCGATCTTCGCCATGTCGCCGAAGAAATAGATCGTGGCGCCGCCGATCGGTGGCAGGAACAATTCGAGGTCGGGCCGCGTCACCAGCTCGGTGTACATGCCGCCGCTCTGCTCGAAGAGCGTGCGGCGCAAATCGACCTCGGGCACGCCGAAGCGCTCGGCGATGCCGGGCAGCCACCACACCGGCTCGACCGCGGCCTTGGTGACACGCACCTCGCCGTTGGCCTTCAGAATGTCGCCGTCGGGCTTCAGGCGGCCGGCGTCGATGGCGTCCTTGATCTCCGGCATGGTGATGTGGGCCTTGGTGACGGCGATGGTGGGACGGATGTCCCAGCCCGCCTTCAATTTGTCGGCGAACACCGACGCCACCAGATGGCCCCAGGGATCGAGCGACACGATCTTCCTGGGATCGAACCAACTCTCGAACGGGCCGATCAGTTCGGCCGGCGAGGTATCGGTGAAATCCGGCCGATGATCGGCCTTCAGCTCGTGCGCGGCAATGGCCAGCGCCCGGTAGATTCCATAGCTGCCGGAATGGACACCGATGGCGTTGCGCTTGGTCGGATCGGCCACGGTGCCCACGACCGGCCCGCGAACGGTGGGATCGCGCGCGCCCCACACCACCGGCGGGGCTTGCACGCCGCCCTGCGAGGGATGGGTATTCAGTCTGATGTGCGCCATGTGCTTTCCAGATCGCCAAACGCCGGGAAAGCGGCGCATTGTAGGCTGCAGGGAGCAAGAAGGAAAGAGACGTCCCGGGGAGGTATCATGGCGATCCCATACCGTGCAGGACTGGCGTTGATTGCGCTTTTGCTGCTGGCGGGCCCGGCGGCGGCCCAGCAGACGTGGCCCGTGCTGGCAAAGATGGGCGTCGGCGGCACCTGGGCAGCGGTCTGCACCGAGGACGTCAACGACTCGAACTGGTTCCACACCTACTACGGCGACAAGGGCGGCGTGGCGCGGCGGCGGGCCGATCGCGGCGCGGACCTGCCCCCGCTCAACAGCACGATCGACAGCTCGCAGAATCTGACACCCACCACCTTCCTGATGCGCATCCGCAACGACGATGCCGGCTGGGGGGAGAGCAATCAGGTGGCGTACGACGTGATCGCCGAGATCACGCCGCGCAGCTTGCGCTCGCTCTCCTCGACGCGGACGAGCGACGGCAAGCAGTTCATCAAGGATGGCAAGTTCATCGCGAATGGCAATCCGGTGAGGCTGTTCCATCGATGCAAGTGATCGGGGCAAGTGATCGGGGTGGCCCGACAAAGTAACGCGGAGGCGCCCGCTGGCATCGCCGGCGGTGCGCCTCCATACTTGCCCTATGATGAGTCCTGCGGCCGAGCTCCCTGCCGACATCGCGATCGTCGGCGGCGGCGCCAGCGGCGTGCTGCTGGCCGCCCAACTCGTCCGCAAGAGCGATCTTCGCATCGCGCTCATCGAGCGCACGGCCGAGCCGGCATTGGGTGTCGCCTATTCGACGCGATGTCGAGGCCACCTTCTGAATGTCCGCGCCAGCGACATGAGTGCGCTGGCCGACGAGCCCGACGATTTCGTCCAATGGCTGGCCCGCGACAGCGGCGGTCTCGGCCGCACCGACTTCGCTCCGCGCGCAGACTACGGCCGCTATCTGCAGGATCTGCTGGCCGATTCGGTGCGGCGCTCGGAGGGCCGCCTCCGGATCGTCACGGGCGACGTCACCGCCCTCCGCGAAGAGACCGACGGTGTCGACATCGAGATCGACGGACGTCACGCCCTCCAGGCTCGGGCGGCCGTGCTGGCGACAGGCCATCGTCCCCCGTCCGCCAGTTCCGGCGCCTATCACGGCAATCCGTGGCGCGAGGATGCCATTGAAGATTTGCCGCGCAACGCCTCGGTGCTGCTGATCGGCACCAGCCTCACGATGATCGATGTTCTGGTCTCGCTGATGGAGCGCGGGCACAGCGGCCCGATCACCGCCCTCTCCCGCCGCGGCCTGGTCCCGCATTGCCATCCCGCTGCGCCGATCCCTTCGCCGGAGTTCGATACGCGGGAATTCTTCACCGGCAGCCTCTCGCAGCGCACCCTCAGATTCCGGCGGAAGGTACGGGGCGGGCTGGACTGGGCCGGGCTCATGCAATTGCTGCGGCCTCACAACAACGAGCTCTGGCACGGACTCGACCACGAGCAACGACGACGCTTCCTGCGCCATCTGCGGCCGTGGTGGGACATCCATCGCCACCGTGTGGCGCCGCAGGTCGGCGACATCATCGCCGCCGCCCAGGCGCGCGGCCAGCTCACGATCCTCGCCGGGAAAATCAGGATCGGCCAGGCCACCGGCCAAAGGGTCGAGGTCACGATCATTCCGCGCGGCACGCGCACCGCCAAGCAGCGCAGCTTCGACCGCGTCATCGATTGCCGCGGCCCGCGCAACCAGGTCGAGGAGGCTTTGCCGCTGCATGCGCAGATGGTGGACCATGGCCTGCTGCGCTCGGATCCGCTGGGCCAGGGCCTCGACGTGAGCGAAACCGAGGCGTTGATCGGCCGGAATGGCCAGGCCTCGCGCCGCCTCTTCGCACTCGGGCCGCCGACCCGCGGGCGCTACACCGAGATCGTGGCGATTCCCGATATCCGTCTACAAGCCGCGGAAGTGGCCGAACGGCTGATCGCGCAACTGCGGCAGCCATCTGGTCTTGTCGGCGGACCCGCCGCATAATCGGCGCATGGGACGCGCAACCGCCAAGCGGCCAGCCAAACAAGCCAGGCCGGCCGACAAGATCTCGCTGCACCTGCGCCTCGATTTCGGCGACGAGCGCTCGCTGGGGCCGGGCAAGATCCGCCTGCTCGAGCTGATCAACGAAACCGGCTCGATCTCGGCGGCCGGCCGCGCGCTCGAGATGTCGTACCGCCAGGCGTGGCTGCTGGTCGATGAACTCAACCGCATGTTCAAGGAACCGGTCGTGAGCGCCCAGACCGGCGGCGGCGGCGGTGGCGGCACCGTGGTGACCGAAGCCGGCAACACCGTGGTCCGGCTCTATCGCGACATGGAGCAGCGGGCCTACGGTGCCTCGACCTCCGACGTTCGGGCCCTGGCTCGGCTGGTCAGCAAATAGCGGGCTACTCTACTTCAAGACCGTAAAACCCTGCTTCTCGAAGAACGGCCGCGCCGCGGGCGATTTCAGGTAAGCCATGAACGCCTCGGCATCGGGGTTGGTCGAGGTCGAAAGCAGCGCCATCGGATAGACGATCGGCGGATGGCTGCTCGTCGGGAACGCGCCCACGATGCGGACGTTGGGATCGACCGCGGCATCGGTGCGGTAGACGATGCCGAGCGGCGCCTCGCCGCGCGACACCAGGGTGAGCGCCATACGGACGTTCTCGGCCTGGGCGACGCGGTCGGCGACCGAGGCCCAGACGCCCAGCTGCTCCAGCGAGGCCTTGCCGTACTTGCCGGCCGGGACGGCGTCGATGTTGGCCATCGCCAGGCGTCCGTCGCCCAGTGTGGCGCGCAGCGGAAAATCCCTGGCGATCTTGAGATCGGTCTTGGAGTCCTTGCCCGCGATCAGCACGATCTCGTTGCCGAGAAAATCGAAGCGGCTCGCGGGCTTGATCAGTTTGCGCTCGGCCACGTAGTCCATCCAAGGGATATCGGCGGAGATGAACAGGTCGGCCGGGATGCCGGCCTCGATCTGCCTGGCCAGTACCGGACTGGCGGCATAGGAGATCCTGGTCGCCTTGCCGGTTTCCTTGCTCCAGGCAGACGAGGCGTCGTCGAGTGCGTTTTTGAGGCTGGCCGCCGCCAGGATCACGACGTCCTTCGATTGCGCAAACGCCGATGCCAGCGGCACCAGCAAGAGAGCTGTCATCACCGCCAGCAGGGCGCGGCGTCCGGGCTGCATCGCAGTCTCCATCGTCCTTCGATATATTCAAATGGATATATCGAATCGCCCTGGATTGCCAGCCCCTCACTTGCTCAGTTGGCCGACGCCGCGCACTTCTTCTTGAGCGCCTCGAACAGGACTTCGGTCACCTCGCCGGTCTCGGGGTCGCCTAAAGCGAGCTGGAACTCGCGGATCGCGGTGCGTGTCTGCGGTCCCACCGTGCCGTTGGTCGTGCCGCGATAGTAACCGAGGTGGCGCAGCAGCACCTGAACGGCCTGGGCCTGGTCCGTCCGGTCGGCGGGCCAGCGGTTGAAGTCGACCTTGCACTCGGATCTGGATGGTTCGGGGTTGGGTGGCTCGTTCTTCTTCTCCGCCACGTCTTGCGGCAGCGGCGCGGCCTCCTGTCGGGCAGGTGCCGCCGCCGGCTCGGGCGCCGACGGACGCGGCGGCAATTTCAGCGCCCGGGCCGTGCGCGCCACCTCGGCCGACGGGGCCGGCGGCACAGGCAGGCCGGGAGCGACACCCCGGCCCATCGTCCAGACGGCGAAGCCCGCCACGAACAGCAACGCCAGGACGACGCCGTATGCCACATAGGGCATCACGGACCTGTTCGTGCCTTCCGTCTTGCCGGAAGCCGTCGCCATGAAGCTGCTTTCCCCTGTCGTTCGCAATTGCGCCCCGAACGCTAGCGGGCGCCGCGGCTGCCTTCAACGGCCCTGACCGGAGCCCGGACTGGCCGCCAGCATCGCCAACCGGCGAACGTCCACCATCTCTTCGAGGCGGTCCACGATCTCGACCAGCCGCGGCGCCGCATCGGCCACCAGCGGCTCGGCACTGAAGGCGAGGCAGCGATCGAACTTCTCCAGATGCTGCTGCTGCGTGAGCGGGCGTGCCGGATGGGCGAGCATGGTCTTGCCACGCCAGCTGAGCGCGCGGCCGTCGTTCAGGTGCACAACCACGGTCTGCGGCGCCAGCGCGTTGGGATCGGTCGTGCCGTCGTCACGCGTCTCGACGCGCGTCGCCAGTTCATACGTCGCCGGATCGGCCAGCGCCTCACCGCGGAAATGCGCGAGATCGAGCGCGCCATGCTGCAGGGTCTTGGCGATAGCGTAGGCCATGCAGAGGCGGGCATAGCTGGCGCCGGCGTCGGGCCGGGGCGGCCGGCCGACCAGGCGCACGATCAAGGGCGGGGCGATTACTTCGACGCGGGCGACGGCGGCGGCGCCAAAGCCATGTTCCGCGCGCAACACCCGCACACCCTCGATGCCGCCATGGGTCGCGCGTCCGGCGGGAAACGGCTTGTGGCTGAACTCGGCCATGCGCCAGTCGCGGCCGAGGCTGGCCAGCACCGGCTCGAGGTCGTACGTGCCCTCGAACAGCGGCAGGTATCCGTAAGCGCCCTCGAACACCTGGTGCGCCGCGGCGAAACCCAGGGTCGCCATCTCGCAGGATTGCAGCGCGGCGCGGGTGTTGAAGGCGATCTGCACCGGCAGGATCGGGCTGCCCTCGGTATGCGCCTGCATGGTGCCGCTGGCCTGGGCGAGTTGCCAGGCGAAGGCTGCTTCCAGCGCCGGCCGATCGAGACCGAGCAGGCGGCCTGCCGCCGCCACCGCGCCGAAGCCGCCGGCGGTGCCAGGGCGGAAAAAGCGAAAGCCAGAACGCGAGGCGAGGCCGAGGCCGGCGGCGATGTCGACGCCGACCGTCAATGCCGCGATCAGTTCGACGCCGCTCGCACCGCCCCTGAGTTCGGCCGCCGCTAGTGCTGCCGGCAGGACGGCAGCCATGGCGTGCACCACCGCGCCCTCGTGCAGGCAGTCGTATTCCTGGTTGTGCATCTGCCAGGCGTTGAGGAAGGCGGAGGCGGGCGCGGCGAGCCGCACCGAGCGGCCCCACACCGGAACCGCACCCTGGCCGGGCACGCCGCCCCAGCCGGATGCCACCTTGAGCAGCCCTTCGCCGCCCTCGACCGAGGAGCCGGCGATGCCGACGCCCAGGCTGTCCAGCACGAAGACCTTGGCGCGCCGGATCGCGGCGTCAGGCAGGTCGTCGAAACGCGTGCCCAGCGCGTGGGTGGCGAAACGGGCGGCGGCGGTCATCGGCAAGGTCTTCTCCCGAAGAAATGAACTTTTCGCTAGAATGGCGACACCCGCTCCCTGCGGCAATTGGCGCCCTCTGGCTACATCGTGACGGCCTCTGCCGATGTACGCCCTGCCGATTGCAAGTTGGAAGCGGGGCGTTCAAGAATGAGCAACGTCTCGACGGAGAATCGATGTTTCGCCTGTTAGGCCTCCCTGCCCTCTTCCTCGCCCTGTTCGCCGCCGCCGCCGCCGCCCAGACCAAGCCGCCGGCAGTACCGCAGTATTGGGTCACCTACGCCTACGATGCGGCGACCGGCGCCTGGGGGCTGGGTTGGGGCAAGACCGACCGGCAAGCCACGATCAACGACGCGCTTTCGCGCTGTGCTAAGCCCGGCTGCAAGTCGGGCGACGTCACCCTCGGGCGATGCATCGCCTCCTCTCAGGGGACGCAGAAGGGCGTCTGGTTCGGCACCGGGAACGACGCGGAGGCAGCGAAAGGCCACGCGCTCCGCTTCTGCCGGGCCAGCCCCGCCGGCTCGACATGCGAAGTGCTGGCCGTGCGCTGCGCCGGGTAGCGGGCCGGTCGCCTCGCAAACGACGGCAAAGCCGGGCATGCTGGTCGCCAGAACGATCAGGAGGAAGCCATGCCCGACAGCCACGCGACCGCCAGCACGACGAGCATCGTGAACCATCTCGGCCCCGACAGTTTCGAGAAGGACGGACCGCGGCCGTTCTTCGAATACCGCCCGCTCGGCCTGAAGGAACTGACCGGCGGCAAGGTCGGCGCCCATGTGATCCGCGCCAAGCCCGGCAAGCACGCCGACGCGCCGCGCCACACCCATGCGCTCAGCTTCCAGTTCGTCTACGTGCTGAAGGGCTGGGCGATCTTCGAGTACGAGGGCCACGGCCAGCACAAGCTCGTCGCCGGCTCGACCGTCTACCAGCCGCCCGGAATCAAGCACAAGGAGATCGATCACTCCGAGGATTTCGAGGTGCTGGAGATCACCATGCCGGCCGATTTCGACACCAAAGAAGTGACATGAAGGACTCTCGCGTGAAAATCGTCGCTGCGTTGCTGGCGTTCGTGCTGCCGCTTGCCGCCCTGTCGGCAGGCGCCCAGCAGCTTCCCGAAATCCCCACCATCCAGGTGCCGGCGGGCGGTGCCACCGTCACCGGCCAGATCGCTCCGGGCGGGCGCAATGTCTATTCCGTGTCGGCCAACAGCCTGCAGGCGCTGTCGGTCACCGTCGCCTCGCCCGGCAACAACGCGATCTTCCAGGTCTACAACGTCGGTGCTTCGGCGACCGGGGCGACCGGCAGCGCCGTGGTCAGCGGCACGACGCTCTCCGGCGCCGGAGCCGCGGACGCCTCGATGGCGTGGATCGGCGTGATCCCGCAAACCGGGATGTACCTGATCGCCGTCGACAGCAAGGGCGGCCCCGCCAGCTACACGCTGACGGTCCAATTCCAGTAACGCGCCCTCAGCGGTGCGTGACCTGGATGAACTGGTTGTTGGTGTTGGGCCGGTAGTTGATGTCGTAGTGCGCGGGCTTCGGCGTTGCCTGGCAGGTAGCCGCCGCTGATTGCACGCGCGGCAGGTTGAAGGTCGTCCAGGCGCTGCCCTTGGTCATGTCGACATCGAGCTGGAAGGAAAGCGGCGGCGAACTCTTGGCGGCGTCGGCGTATTTCCAGCAGATCGCGTTCTGATAGTTCGGCGACAGCTTGAAGTTCTGCCACTGCTGCTCGCCCCACTTGAAGCGATAGCTGACGGTGGCCTTGGTGTTGTTGTGGATGCAGGCACAGCCGTGTGTCGTATTCTGCGCCTGTGCGCCCGTCATGCCGACGCCAGCCAACAGAGTCGCCAGAGCGGCGACAAGGAAAGTCTTCAGCCCCCGGATCATCCGAATCCCCAATTTTCTTCATCTACAATGCGGTTAGTTTGCCGAAGAAAATGGAGCGATTCCAACAGAATCAGGCCGGCGGCATCTTGCAGGTGAAATTGAACTCCCGCGGCGGGGTCGCGAAGGCGGGATGCGCGGACGGCATGCCCGCGCCCGGATCGGCTTTCGGCCACACCCCGCTCGCCAGCTTCTTCTCGACCAGCGGCAACAGTTCCTGCAACACGACCCAGGCGCGCACGCGCACGCCGGTCCCGGTGTTGTGGATGGCATCGACGAACAGGTCAGGGTCGGGCGGCATCAGCTTGGCCACATCGAGGAAAGCCAGACGGTGGGCCGCGGCGTACTTGGCGAAGACGCGGTTCTCGAAGGCCGCCAGCCGCTCGAGATCGCGATAGCGGAACGGCGCGTAGCCCTGGTTGAGATACTCGAGGATCGAGCGGTGCCGGCCCGGGTTCAGCACCATGCCGTCCTTCACCAGCCAGACGAACGACGCCAGCGCCAGTTCGCCGCCCGCCGCGTCGGTGGCGGCGCGGATGCGATCGAGATCGCCCAGGATCGTCGGCAGATTGACCGGCAGGTCGGGATGGCGGATGTCGGGATCGTTCTCGTCGATGCCGGCCGGCCACACCAGCTCGTAGGCAGGCTTGGGCCATTCGCCGCCATCGCTCGACGCATTCGCCGGCGTGTTGCCCGCGGCAAGAAGGCTCCTGAGCCGCCGCGCCAGGGTGAAGTGCTTGGCGGCCTCGGCCAGCCAGCGCGCACTGGCGGTCTGCTCCGACGGTGGCGGCGGCGGACGGCTGCAGCTGTCGAGCCGCGGCACCGAGGGCGCCACGGTGCGGAGATCGAACTGGTTGGCGCCCTCGTAGTAGACGACGAGGTCCGGCCTGAGCGGTGCCACCTCCTGGCGGACGACGGCCTCGATGTCTGTCGAGCCGATGCTCTCGCGCCCGGCGTTCAGCACCTCGAAGCGCAGGTCGAGCTTCTTCGAGGCCGCCCATACGTTCAGCCAGTGACCAACATATTCGGGATACGAGGACGGAAGATGGTGCGCGCTCACCGTCGTCGAGGCGCCGATGAAGGCGATGCGCACCGTCTTCGGCGTGCGCATGAACGGCACCGGCGGCCCGCGAAAACCGTAGGCGTTGGTGACCAGCCCGTTCGGCAGCGTTGCATTGGGCATGAAGCGGTATCGCGGATGCGGATTTCCATCCGGTGGGTCGTAGACGAACAGGTGGCCCGGCGCGACGCGCAGGTAGCAGTGGCTGCAGGGATCGCCGACGAAGGCCGAGTTCCAGGCCTTGAACATGTCGGCGCGGCGCGTGCCCTCGGTGTAGCCGCTGGCCTCGACCCGCCGCACCAGCTCATACCATTCCGGCGGCGCCGTGCCGCGATTTGGCAACGGCGGCGGATCGTCGAAATACCAGGCGCGCTGAACGCCGGCGGCCAGCGGGATCTCATCCAGGCGCTTGGCCACGTCGGCGTCATCCGTCACCTCCAACCAGCGGGCAACGCCCTCGGCCAGGGCGGTGCAAAGCGCGACCGAGACCAGCAGCAGCAGGGCGTTCTTCAGGAAATTACGCAAAGGGCTCCCACCCGCACGGATCGACTGGCCGTTTGTTAGCCGGTTCGGAGCCGAATGCGCAACTTCCGCGCGAGAGCCGCGTTGCCTGCCATCAATACCCAGGAGATTCGCAAATGAATTCGATCATCTATCTCGTCGGTCTGGTCGTGATCGTGATGGCCATCCTGTCGTTCGTCGGCATGCGCTGAACACACACGCAAACCACAGAGGTCATCCCATGGCTACCATCGTCGAAGTATCCGAAGGCGACGCCGCCGCGCGGCCCGCCCGCTTCTCCTACCTCGAATGGGGACCGGTGATCGCCGGTGCATTGGGCACCGCGGCGATCGCCCTGGTGTTCTTCACCTTCGGCTCTGCCATCGGCCTCTCGGTGGTGTCCCCTTATCCTTACGCCGGCCTCTCGGTCACCGCTTTCCTGGTCCTGGCGGCGCTGTTCACCGCGCTTGTGCAGGTCGGCAGCTTCGCGGCCGGCGGCTATCTCGCCGGGCGCATGCGCACGCCCTGGCTGAGCGGCGTCGAGTCTGAGCGGCAGTTCCGCGACGGCAGCCATGGCTTTGCCGTGTGGGCGGTCGGCATCCTGATCGGTGCCTGCATCGCCCTCTCCGGCGCCGGCGGCGTGCTCAAGACGGCCGTGCAGACCACCGCCACCCTGTCGGCCGGTGCGATCGCCGGCGGCGGCGCGGCGATGGGCCCGGTGATCGCCGATCGCGTCTCGATGCAGCCTTCCGACATGGCCATCGATCTGCTGCTGCGTCCGGCTCCCGGCCAGATGGCGGCTGCACCGACTCCGGCACCCGCTCCTGCTGCTGCTCCCGCGCCCGCGACTCCGCCGGCTGCAGGTGCCGCTCAGCCTGAGACCGCCACCGCCACCGATCCCAGGCCCGCGCCGGGCATGACCGACGGCATGCGGATGGAAATGCGCCGCGTCCCGCGCGGCGAACTGCAGGCGCCGCTCACGCGGGTGTTCACCACCAACCTCGCCAGCGGCACCATGGCACCGGCCGATCGCACCTATCTCGCCGGAATCGTGGTGCGCCAGACCGGCCTGCCGCAGATCGAGGCCGAGAAGCGCGTTGACGAAGCCTATGCCGCCGCCAAGGACGCAGAGGTCAAGGCACGCGCCGCGGCCGACAAGGCCCGCAAGATGGGCGCCATCGCGGCCTTCCTTGCCGCCGCCACGCTCCTGATCGCCGCGGCGGCTGCCTGTGCCGGTGCGGCCATGGGCGGCCGCCATCGTGACGAGCAGGCTGCCACCCGCCTGTTTGGCGCCAGCCGCTTCTGGTAGGCGAAGATTTCGGCCGCGCCCGGGTCCGCTCAGGGACCGGGCGTTTGCTTGCGCGCTTGCCTTGGAGCCCGCTGCGCCGCATCCTGTTCCGGTAACCGCTGTATGACTGGCCGGTTCGGGGACGGGCGAGCCATGGTGGATATGAAGTCAGGAACAGCGACGGGCGACTCCGAGGTCGACTATATCGCGCTGCCTGCCGGCGAGATGATCGGACGCTACGAAGTCCTGTCGGTACTGGGCCAGGGCGGCTTCGGCATCACCTACCGCGCCCGCGACGTCCAGCTCGGACGCGAAGTGGCGATCAAGGAATACCTGCCGATCTCGCTGGCCATCCGCCAGGGCGGCCACACCGTGCTGCCGCGCTCGACCAAGGTCGCCGAGGATTTCACCTGGGGCCGCGATCGCTTCGTGGCCGAAGGCCGTACGCTGGCGACGCTGCACCGTGCGCCCGGGATCGTGCACGTGTTCGACTTCCTCGAGATCAACGGCACCGCCTACATCGTCATGGAGATGCTCCATGGCGACACGCTCGAAGCCTATCTCAAGAAGAACGAGCGGCTCGACGCCGACGGCATCGACCGCATCCTGTGGACGCTGCTCGACGGTCTGGAGGAGGTCCACAACGCGGGCTTCCTGCACCGTGACATCAAGCCCGCCAACATCCTGCTCGACGCCAAGGGCAACCCGACCCTGATCGACTTCGGCGCTTCGCGCGCCGCCATGGCCGGCCGCACAGTGGCCATGACGGCGATCTTCACGCCGGGCTATGCTGCAGCCGAACAGTTCACCTCGGCCAAGCAGGGCCCGTGGACCGACATTTACGGGCTCTCGGCCACGCTCTATCACGCGATCTCCGGCGCAACGCCGCCCAGCGCCTTCGACCGCATGCTCGACGATTCCTACGAGCCGATCTCGAAATCCGCCGGCCCGGGATTCGCCGCCGGGCTGTTGTCGGGCATCGACGCCGGTCTCGCCGTCCGCGCCTCCGACCGGCCGCAATCGATCGCCGGATGGCGACCTATCCTGTCGATGGCCGTCTCGCCTGCCGAGGCGGCAACGATGCTGGTGGCCCGGCCCTCGCCCGCGCCACCGACATCGGTCGCCGCACCTGTCTTCCCGCCCGTCGAGGCGCCGTCTGTCGCACCGGCCCCCGCGATGGCAAGCCCGCCGCCGGTTGCCGCCAGGTCACGCACACCCCTCTTTGCCGGCATCGCCGTGGCCGTGCTGGCGCTGGCCGGCGGCGGCGGATATTTCGCCTTCTCCCCCGACAGAAAACCGCCGCCAGTACCGGTGGCTGGCACCACCTTGCAGGATCTCAAGATCGAAGATCTCGAACGGGTGCTGGCGGAGCGGCGCAAGGCCGATGCGGCGGCGGCGGAAAAGAAGCGGCTCGAGGAAGAGGCGCAGCGCAAAGCCGAAGCCGATGCCGCGGCCAAGCGCGCCGCCGACACCGAACTCGCCGATGCGCAACTGAAGCGACAGAAAGCCGAGGAGGAACTGGCGAAACTCAAGGCCGACATGGAGGCGCGTCGTATCGCCGAGGCCGGGCAACGCGAGCAAGCCGACGCCATTGCGCGACGCGCCGCCGAGGAGGCCGCCCAACACAGGGCTGAAGCCGAGATGGCAGCACTTCGCCAGGCCGAGGAGGACGCGGGCAAGAAAGCCGCCGCCGAGGCCGAGGCCAAGCGCCTGGCCGACGAGGCGTTGGTGAAGGCACAGGCCGAGCGTCAGAAAGCAGAAGCCGAGGCGAAGCAGAAGGCCGAAGCCGAAGCCAAACAGAAGGCCGAATCCAGCAGCAACGCCGTCGCCGAGGCGGAAGCCCGGCAGAAGGCCGATGCCGAGGCAGCGGTCGCGGCCGAGAAGAAGGCAGCCGAAACCGCGGAAGCAGCGCTACGTCTGGCAACGCCCGACCGTCAGCGCCTCCAGGTGGCGCTGACGTCGCTGGGCTTCGACACTCGTGGCAGTGACGGCGCCTTCGGGCCACGCTCGCGCGACATGATCGCAGCCTGGCAGAAGGCACGCAGCCAGCCCGCTACCGGCTACCTGACTGGCACACAGAACCAGGCGCTGCTGCGCGAGGCGGCGCCGGCGCTCTCCAGGTACGACGACGAACAGAAGAAGGCCGAAAGCGAGAAGAAGAAGGCGGAAGAAGCCAAGAAGAAAGCCGACGAGGAGGCCAAGGCACGCACCGCTACTGCGAGCCCTGCCGCCACGGCGTCTGCTCCCGCCGCGTCGGGACAGACGCGCTGGGTCGGCCAAGTCGTCTGCGGGAACTGGACAAGGCGCGGATTTGCGCCGCTGTCGCTCACGCTTCCGGTGACCAACGGCCAGGGGTCGCGATCGATCACCAGTCCGAATGGCCTGGTCAAGATGACTCTGAATGTCGCCGGCAATCAGTTCTCCGCCACCATGAACGTCAGCATTCCGAACAGCCCGAAGACGCTGACCGGCTCCTTCTCCAGTACCATCGCCGGCGAGCGCATCTCGATCTCGACGATCGTGCGCGCCGACTTCAAGAACGCGCCCGGGCCCAACGAGGACGACTGCCAGCTCGACCTCAGCTTCGCGCGCTGAGCCTGCTGGCGTTCGCGCGCCAACCGGCTACGCTCGGCCCGTAACAGGGGAGCGGCGCGCGTGGCGCCGGGATTGAATGAAGTTCGGTTGGCTTACGCTTGCAATGTCGCCCTCGCCCGACGAGGACGGCGCCCGTATCGACAGGATCATCGAGCAGGCCTGCCTCGCGGAGACACTGGGCTTCTCCGACGTCTGGTTGACCGAGCACTATTTCACCGGCGAGAGCGTCTACAACGACTCGCTGATGTTCGCCGCGGCCCTCGCCGTGAAGACCGAGCGCATCCGCATCGGCTTCGCCGTGGTGCAGACGCCGTTCCATCATCCCGTGCGGCTGGCCGTCCAGCTCGCGCTGCTCGACAATCTCAGCAAGGGCCGCATCGACGTCGGCATCGGCAAGGGCACGGCCTACAACGAGTACGAATTCGTGGGCCACGGGCTGCGCAGCCACGACAGCCGCGAACGCATGGAGGAGACGGTGGAAATCCTCGAGCGCGCCTGGCGAGAGGCGCCGCTCACCTTCGAGGGCAAGTTCCACAAGCTGCACATCCCGGCGATCCGGCCCAAGCCGGTACAGCAGCCGGGTCCGCCGCTCTGGCGCAGCGTCATCTCGCCCGGCTCCTTCGCCGAATGCGGGCGGCTCGGCGTGCCGATCCTGACGGCCCGCCTGCCGGTGGCGCGCATCAAAGAGCGCTGGGCGACCTATGCCGCCGGCATCGACGCGGGCGGCCACGACGACGCGAAGAAAGCACGACTGCTGGCGCAGAGCGCGCTCTGGCGCAACGTCTATGTCGCGGAGACGAACGCGCAAGCCGAGGACGAGCTGGCCGCCCTCCTGGTCGAAACCCGCGCCCACATGATGCATGTCCGCGAGGCGTATAATCCAGCCGACTTCGCGCCCGATCCGGCCGCGCTCAACGCCTGGACCGATCCGGCGGTGCCCGATTCGGAAGCCATTCCCTTCGTGCTGTCGACCGGCTCGCTTTACGGCACGCCGGCCCGGGTGCGCGAGCAGGTGGCGGAGCTGCGCGACGTCGGCGTCCAGCACCTGCTTTGCCAGACCGGCTTCGGCGCCATGAGCCACGAGCAGAACGTGGCCTCGATGCGCCGCTTCGGCGAGCAGGTCATGCCGGCGTTCGATTAGGTCGGACAGTCGCCGACGCGCTTGCCGCTCAGCGTGCTGGTGCCTTTGATCGTCGTGCCCGACTTGTCCTTGATGAGGACCTGACCCAGGCCTTCGTAGCTGGTCTGCGTAAAAGTGATCTCGGACTTGGCGTCGACGCCGGGCGCGGTGTCGGCAGGCGGGCACGACAGGCTGGACTGCAGGATGCCGGGCTGCTTCAGCCCGCCTTCGTACTTGCAGCCGTGCTTGGCGATCTCGTCGGGCGCGGGAAACAGCAGGCGCTCGAGATGCGCGTCGCCAGTCTTCAGGCATATCTTGTGCGACGTCGCGGGCATCGGCTGCACGCCTTCCAGGCTGGTCTTGTCGTTGGTCTCCCACTCGCCGGCCTGGATCGCCGTCTGCGCGCCCGCCACTCCTGCGATCAGCACGCCGACCGCCACGGCCGAGACTGCGTACAATTTCATCACTCTTTCACTCCTCGCTCTGCGGCCCCGAGCATAGCGCGGCGCGCGCCTTCGTTTCGCTAGAAAGATCGGCCACCCCGCGACATCTTGCCAAAGTCCCTCGCCCGTTGGAGGCTTGCCGTACTCATACAGGATTGACCGCCATGCCCGACGCGTCCCACACCCCTTCCATTCGCGAACTCGACGTCGCCATCGTCGGCGGCGGCCTGGGCGGGCTCTATGCCATCCATCGCCTGCGCGGCATGGGCCTGAAAGTCCGCGCCTACGAGGCCGGCTCCGGCATCGGCGGCACCTGGTTCTGGAACCGCTATCCCGGCGCGCGCTGCGACGTGGAAAGCCTCGAATATTCCTACAGCTTCTCCGACGATCTGCAGCAGGAGTGGAAGTGGCCGGAGCGCTACGGCAACCAGCCGGAGATCCTGCAATACATCAACCATGTCGCCGACCGCTTCGACCTCCGCCGCGACGTGCAGCTCGACACCCGCATCGTCTCGGCGCTGTTTGACCGCAAGTCCGGCCTGTGGACGCTGCGTACCGATAAGGGTGAAGAAGTGAAGGCCCGCTACTGCGTGATGGCCGCGGGCAATCTCTCGACACCGCGCGTGCCCGCCTTCAAGGGCATCGGCGACTTCAAGGGCAAGTGGTACCACTCCGGCCTGTGGCCGCACGAAGGCGTCGACTTCACCGGCTTGCGCGTCGGCGTGGTCGGCACCGGCTCCTCGGGCGTGCAGATGATCCCGCTGATCGCGCGCCAGGCCAGGCACCTGCATGTCTTCCAGCGCACCGCCAACTTCAGCCTGCCGGCGCGCAACGGGCCGATGGACCTGGAGCGCGAGCGCCGCCACAAGGCCGACTATCCCGCCCGCCGCCGCGCCGCCTACGACACGCCCTTCGCGATCGGTGGCTTTCCCAAGCCGACCAAGTCGGCGCTCGACGTACCGGCCGAGGAGCGCAACGCCGCCTACGAAGCCAAGTGGCAGGAAGGCGGCAGCATCAGCTATCTCTACACCTACACCGACCTGCTGGTGAACAAGGAGGCCAACGACACCGCCTCGGAGTTCGCGCGCAACAAGATCCGCGGCATGGTGAAGGACCCGGTGACGGCCGAGCTGCTGGCGCCCAAGGACCATCCGATCGGCACCAAGCGCCTGTGCCTCGATACCGGCTACTACGAGACCTACAACAGGCCGAACGTCACCCTGGTCGACGTGCGCAGCGATCCCATCGCCGAGATCACGCCCACTGGAATCAAGACCGACAAACAGGCGTTCGAGCTCGACGCCCTCGTCTTCGCCACCGGCTTCGACGCCATGACCGGCGCGCTGCGCGAAATCGACATCCGGACGTCGGACGGCGCCGTGCTGGCCGACAAATGGGCGGGCGGCCCCCTCACCTATCTCGGCCTGATGGTCGCGGGCTTCCCCAACATGTTCGTGGTCACCGGCCCCGGCAGCCCCGGCGTGAAGACGCAGATGATCGCCTCGATCGAACAGCACGTCGACTGGATCGCGGGCTGCCTCGATCATCTGCACAAGCAGCAGCTCGACCGCATCGAGCCCGCGGAGCAGGCCGAGAGCGACTGGGTGCATCACGTCAACCAGGTGGCCGACAGCACGCTCTATCCGCTGGCCAATTCCTGGTATGTCGGCGCCAACATTCCGGGCAAGCCGCGTGTGTTCATGCCCTACGTCGGCGGCTTCGACCGTTACAAGCAGCGCTGCGATGCCGTGGCTGCCAAGGGCTACGAAGGATTCGAGCTCTCGCGCAGCAGGATTCTGGCCGACTGACTCTTCATCAGTCGGGAAGCGGACGGTCACCTTTCTGCCAAGGCCAGCGTTATAGAGTTGTCGGCTAGGAGGAGAGGGGCATGGACCGTGGATTGGCCGCGCGGCTTAGTCCAAACGAGGAAGTGGCGTTGCGCCGCGTGGCCTACGGCGTGGTCGAGGCGAAAATATTGCAGCCTGGGCACCTCACGCGGCTGCGGAGCCTCGCCCTGATCGAGGACCAGAACGGCGCCCTCAGCATCACCAAGCTGGGTCAGCAACGACTGGCCAAATCGCCGGTCGGCCGCCTCGACAAATCGCCCGTCACGATCGACGACAGCGTGACCGCTTTGGCCAAGGCGCTGAAAGTAACCAAACTCTAACTGTCCGCATTCGGACAGTCTCGCGACGGCCGCTGCGGCCGTTGCTATTGGTCTACCTGTGAGGCAACGTCTTTTGACCGCCTGCTGAAGCTCGGTTCCGGGCTCGGACTGGCGGCCGGGAGTTCAGGTGCTCTTGCCCCCCATGTGGAGGAAGGCATTTGAACCTACCCCAACCCACCCCGCGCAACCGGCTCCTGGCCGTGCTGTCGGCCGTGGATTTCGCCCGGCTGCAACCGTCGATGGAATTGGTCGAAATCGAGGCCCGTCAGGTCCTCGAAGTGCCGCACAAGGCGATCACCCACGTTCATTTCGTCGAAAGCGGCCTGGTCTCGGTGGTGGGCACGACCGCGCCCGACCATCGCATCGAGGTCGGCATGATCGGCCACGAAGGCATGACCGGCGTCGGTGTCGTGCTGGGCGACGACCGCTCTGTGAACGAAGCCCTGGTGCAATCGACCGGCAAGGCCTGGCGCATCGCCACGCCGGCGCTTCATCGGGCGATGAGCGCGAGTCCGATACTCACTGCCACGCTCCTGCGCTATGTCCATGTCTTCGTGGCGCAAGCGAGCCAGACTGCGCTGGCCAATGGCCGCGGCAAGCTCGACGAGCGCCTCGCCCGCTGGCTGCTGATGTGGCACGACCGGCTGCGCGACGACAATCTGACGATCACCCACGAGTTTCTGGCACTGCTGCTGGGCGTCCGCCGCCAGGGCGTCACCGTCGCCCTGCATGACCTCGAGGGCAACGGGTTGATCAAGTCGACGCGCAGCCTGATCAAGATCCTCGATCGCGGCGGCCTGCAGCGGGCAGCCAACGGCTTCTATGGCCTGCCGGAGGCCGAGTACGATCGCGCCATCGGCCTCGGGCCGCGACGCCCGCTCTAGCTGTGAGCTTTCAATAGGTTGTCCATCCGGCCCGGGCCGAGGAAGCTGATGTTGTCGAGACGTCAACTGATCCTTGGGAGAGCCGAATGGACATCCACAAGAATGCCCGCCTGACGCCGCACGGTCGA
>JBQTJT010000042.1:0-9654 GCA_052386855.1 Reyranella sp. | reverse complement strand
CAGCGTCGGCGGCAGCACCTGGACCTATACGCTGTCGGTGCCGCGCACCGAGAAGCGCACGGGCCCCGGCGACAGGATGATCGACACGTTCGTGATCGAGATGAACGAGCACGGCGACAAGGGCCAGGGCGCGATCTCGCGCTGGTGGATCTCGCCCGCCGACAAGTTCGCCATCCGCTACGATTTCAGCGACGGTGCCGGCAAGGCCAACCGCGCCGTCGTGACCGAGGTCACGCGTTAGGCGCCGACAGACGGCGCTATTGCGGTCTATTTCCTCCAGTAAGTCATGGCGCGCACGGCCGTACCGGGACCGACATAGGCCTCGATAAACATGTCGCCCTCACGCTGGCAGTGGGCGTTGCGAACGCCACGGACCACGAGGCTGCAGGCAAGACAATCAGCGCAGTCTGCAGCAGGCCTCGGCGGACACTGAAAGCTGCGCTCCGAGACGAGCGCTTGCGACCCCTTCTTCTCGATGAGATCGCGAAGAAAGCTCGCCATGGTCGCGCTATCGATCCAGGTGTTGGCTGGCTCTGCATAATCACGAGGGCCCTCCTTGTAGTGGTAGGCATACCCGGCCGTGATCTCGTCGGTTTCCGGACAGACCGGAATAATCATGCAAGCTGCAACGCCCGCCGAGATGAACAAAAGCGCCAGTGTCGACAGACAGGGCTGCAGGAATTTCGGCATGCTCGCATCCCTTTGCAGGCGCGAACATGCCGAGAGTTGTATCCATATTACACCAATCTATGGTTGCATCTTGGCCGACACGCCTACGGCGCGTCCTTCACCGGGAAAGTCGGGGGTGCCATGTAGCGCTCGCGCTTCGGATCGAGCAGATCGCGGCCCCAGCCGGAGAACCGTCGGCGCATCCCGGCGTCCCGAATGGCGCGATCCAGGTCGAGGCCCATCGCCTTGCCCAGCGTGAAGGCCACGGAGTTGCTGTTCTGGATCTGGCCGCCGTCGGTCCCGAACTCGTACGACGGATCGTGGGACTTATAGTCGAACTCCTCCCTGTTGATGGCATCGACAGCCGCCGCTCCTTTGGCCCAAATGCGCTCCATCTCTTCCTTCGCACCGGTACTCACAGTGGCGACCGGAGACTTGTCTCCGTCGATCGGCGACTCGCGTCTCGGCGTTGACGTATGATTGGCTGCCCGCAGATCTGCTCCGTCGCCGCCGATCGTCATTTGTTGGCCCGTGTGCTTCGAAAAGCCAAGACCATGGAGTTCGCCGACGGTCCTTTCCTTGTCATCGATGAGCGCCAGGAAGGCGTGTCCACGGTGGGCGATCGGCAGGTACTTCAGCTCGATCCGCCGGTTGCCCTGCTGGTTGGGGTACATGGTCTCGGCTTGGTTTCGGTCGGTCATCGTCCTGTCCTTTGAAAGAAAAAGCCGCCCCGAAGGGCGGCTTGATTGGGTGCTGTATCGATGAGTCGCTCGGGTACTTTTCAGCTCTCCGCGCGCCGAAGAGCCAGGAATTTCAGGGCGTTACGCCGGCGTAGGGGCCCGCCTGAATGGGCCGAATGTTGTGCCCCAAGTTGGGCCAGACTTCGGGATGGGCCTTATTCCAGTGGCTTTTAGGCGGCTCCCGGACTTCTTCATTCGCATATGCCCAGGCGCGCCTGTGCCCAGGCATCGTCCAAGTGTCTGTTCGCACATCGCTATTTGGTGTGGCGTTGAGACGGGGTCGTTGTTGGGACTGTCCGCGGCTCAGGAGCCGCGGCGGCTGCACCCGGGGCTGAGCGCCTGTCCCGCGGGCGTGCCGCGAGGGGTCGTGCCGACATGGAAAAGGCCGGCGCAGTCCCAGCGCCAGCCTATCGAAATTACTAGCAGAAACCTGCTGAACTTGCAACTTTCTGATGCGCTTGCAGTGCTGTCAAACCACCGACCCCGGATCGGTATTGGCGCCACACACCAGCGTCGCCACCCGCTCGCCCGCCGCCGGCTTGTAGGCACCCGCCATCAGCGCGGCGAGACCGGTCGCGCCCGCCGGCTCGGCCACGATACGCAGCTCTTCCCACAACGCCCTTTGCGCCGCGCGGACGGCCGCGTCGCTCACGAGCACCGAGTCGCGCACCAATTTCTGCGCCACCTCGAAGTTGGGCGTGCCGATGCGGCTGGCGCCCAGCGCGTCGGCGGCGATGCCGGAGATTTTCACATCGACCGGCCGGCCGGCCTTCAACGCCTCGTGCAGGGTCGGCGTGCCCTCGGTCTCGACGGCCACGATTTTCGTTCCCGCACCGATGGCCGCAGCGCAGCCGGCGATCAGGCCACCGCCACCTACCGCCACCAGCAGCGTGTCGAAGATGGCCTGTTCGGCGAATTCGAGGGCAACGCTGCCCGCGCCCGCGAACACGACGGAATCTTCATAGGCCGGCACGATCAGCGCGCCGGTCTCGGCGGCACGGGCCTCGGAGGCGGCGCGGGCCTCGGCATAGACGGCGCCGATCTGGTGCACGATCGCGCCATAGGTGCGGAGCCGCGCCACCTTGGTCGGCGAGGCGACGGTAGGCACGAAGATCTCTGCCTTGTGGCCAAGGGCGCGGGCGGCATAGGCCGCGGCGGCGCCGTGGTTGCCGCCCGAGGCCGCAACGATGCCGGCATCAGGGACCTTCGAGGCCAGGAGCTTGTGGAAGGCGCCACGGCCCTTGAATGAGCCGCTCACCTGCAGCGATTCCAGTTTCAGTGCCAGCGGGGCGGCGATGCCGAGCGACCCGGCGGCGAGTTCGAGCACCGGCGTGCGGCGGACATGCGGGCGGATGAGGCTCCAGGCGGCCTCGACCTCGGTGCGGGAAATCATTTCGTGTTCATCTCGTTCTCCTCCCCCGTCTGCGGGTAGGGCTATCGCATATGAGCAAATTTTTCGTCACCTCGGGCGGGGTAACCCCTCCCCTGGAGCGAAGCCGCCCGAAGGGCGGCGCAGTCGAGGGACCTGATCATGGCGATGGCAGCAGAAGAACAGGTCCCTTCACTTCGGGGACACCTCCCCCGCGCGAAGAGCGCGGGGGAGGAGAATGTTCAACGCTGGCAGGCCGCGACGTGGCGCAGGTAGTGGTCGAAATTCGGCGTCTGCGCCAGCGGGTCCTTGGCGTCCTCGTCGTAGCGGCGCAGCCGCACCGCCTCGACATGGAAGGGATTGGCGCGGAAGGCCTCGATCTCGTCGGCCGACATCAGGCCGCCCTGCAGCTCGAGGCTGCGCACTGAATCAGGCGCGAGCTTGCTGAAATAATCGGATTCGACCGTGCAAAGGTAGCGCTTGGCGGCGACATGCAGCCGAACAGGCTCGCTCACTTCAGGGCCGAAGCGCAAGGCCAGCCAGCGCGCGCCCAGTTCCTCATGCACGTCGTCGACACCGCGCGCGGCGGGATCGTCGCCCAGCGCGTGGATCATGTGGCCGACATCGTGCAGCAGCGAGGCCAGCACCGTGGCCGGCACGGCGCCATCGGCCTCGGCCAGCGCCGCCGCCTGCAGCGCATGCTGCAGCTGGTTGATCGCGGAGAGGCCGTAGCGGCGCGTGGCGCGGCCAACGAAGATTTCCAGAAGTTCCTGGCGGACGGGATCGCTCATGCGCCCTTTTTATCACGAACGGGGGCGTAGCCGGGAATCATCGCCAGCGCTTTTTCGAGGGGGTCGGGCTGCCACGCCCGCGTAACAAAATCGCCATGCATGTCGAGCCCGCCGGTGGCCACGAAGGCCGCCGTGCCCGGCGACAGGGTCCGGGGAACGCTGCGCCCAAAAGGCACGCGGCGCTTGGCCAGCAGACCCTGGAGCGTGGCGTTCTCTTCCTTGGTGGAGTCGGTGTAGGCGCTGAGCAGGAAGGCCTGACGCCGCCGTGCGGCGAACCAGGCCGCGAACTTCGCCTCGTCGCCATAGAGCGCGTCCATCAGGATCACGCCTTTTACGCGATGGTTGGCGCCGCCCCGTTCCAGCGCATAGGCAGCGGAGAGATAGCCGCCGCTGTAGGCCACGATCACGACCGATGCCAGGTTGAAGGCCCGGCCGGACTGGCGATTGCCTTCCAGCCGCATCAGCCGTTCGGCGGCCTCGTCGAGATATTTGGCGAAGTGGCCGCCGCGCCAGAAATTGCCGGCGCTGGAATCGGCGGCATCGACGGCGAGCTGCGGCGCCACCAGGGCGATGTTCTGGCCCGACGCCGCCACCTGCCGTGGCACAGCCTGGCGCACCATCACATCGCGTTCGAGCGTGGCGCCCTGGCCGTGAAGATAGAGCACGATCAGGACCGGCCGTGCCGGATCGAAGGCCGGCGGCAGGTAGAGCAGCGAGCGGCGGTCGCTGTAGGCCACGTCTTCCCAATAGACGTCGCCGCGTGACGTGGTGTGGCCGCGCCGCTTGTCGTCGCGCGCATCGAGGAAGGGGCGGTTCGTGTCGGGGATCAATCCACGATAGGGAAACGGCGAGGCGTCGAAGGCCACGAGCTGCGTCTTCGCCTCGCGCGGCGGAGGTGGCGGCGGCGGTTTCTTCGCCGCCGGCTTGGCTGCCTGTCTCTTGCGGGGCGTCTTGCTTTGGGCGTGCGCGGCAGTCGGCATCAACAAGGCCCCCAGCAGCAGCGCCCGCCGCTTCAAGCTGCGGCGGGCCGCCCTTTTTCGAGCGGCATCAGAACGGAGAAGAAGGCAGGCATCGCCACCAGGTAGGCGGCGGCGCCCACCAGCACCACCGCGGGCAGGCCGAAGCTGGTCGCCACGATCGGCACCAGCGCGGCGCCGATCACCGAGAAGCAGCCGTTGATGCCCCAGGCCCACAGGAACATGTGGTCCTTGCCGAGGCGGCCCAGCACCGTCATCGCCGTCGGCATCGGGAAGCCCATCAGGAAAGCGGGCGGAAACAGCAACAGCATGCAGAGCGCGATGCGAAGTGCGTAGGGAAGCGTGCCGATCCAGTCGAGCGCGTAGTCGATGGTGAAGGCGTAGAGCGTCAGGATCGCGAAGATGGCGAGGAACACCTTGGGCATGAAGGTGCGCGCCCGGTCGAGGAAGCGCTCCGCGAAGAAACTGCCGAAGCCCGAGAACACCAGCATGCCGGTGATCAGCACCGAGGCCGACACCGTGGCGTTGGAAAGCGCCAGGATGAAGTGCGAGATCATGCCGACCTCGACGATGATGTAGCCGAGGCCGAGGCAGAGGAAATAGAGCATCGTGCCCGCCTTGCCGGGATAGCGGCTAAAAATGGTGCGCCAGCCGAAGATCACGGGGAGCAGCACGAGGGTGAGCGCAAAGACCGTGGCGATGCCCAGCGTCGCCCACAGCAGCAGGTAGCCCCATTCGTCCTGCACCAGCTCCAGCCGGTCGGTGAACTTCAAGAGGTCGCCGACCTTGATGTAGGCGGCGAAGTACGGCTGGTGGTTGGTGAGGATGCGGGTGTCGAACACGTAGTTGTCGGCCACCGCCGTCTGCCAGCCGCCGTTGATGAGATAGTGCCAGGCGAGGCGACCCAGCACGGTCGCCGGCACGATGGGGGCCGGTGGCGTGCCGTCGGCTTTCACTTCCGTCGCACCCGGCGCGCCAGGCGGCGGCTTGTCGTTGGGCTCCTTCTCCGAAGGCGCCGTCGGATCGGCGGCGTCGCCGGTGAAGAAGAACTGGTCGCGATAGTCGGAGAGAATCTGCGGCAGCGCCGAGGTGTCGACCTTGAAGCCGGGATAGTAGATCTCGTCGAACGACATCGCCTTGGTGTGGGCGTTGAGATCGGCCACTTCCTTGGGCGAAAAACCGTCGCGCTTGTAGAGCACCGTCGCGGTCGAGAGGTAGGACGAGACGACGTAGAATTTCTGTGCAACGTCCTTGCCGCCCCCCTGATCCTTGGCGACGTCACGCGCCGCGGCTACCATCGTGGCGTAGAGCTTCAGTACCGACTTGGGCGGCTCTTCCTTGTTCCACATGGTGACCGACAGGATGCCGCCGGGGCTGAGCGCGCGCATGTAGGCGCTCATCGCCTCGCGCGTATAGGAATACTTCTCGACGATGGAGAAGCCGCCCGGGCTCGAGAGGCCGGCCGAATCGGCCAGCGACAGGTCGATGATGTCGTAGCGATTCTTCGTCCCGGCGACATAGAGGCGGCCGTCATAGTCGATGACGGTGACCTTGGGATTGTTCAGTACGTCGTTGGTGAAGGCCCTGAGGCCCTTGTCCTCGCGGAACGCCGTCAGCAGCGCAGGATTTCCCTCGGCCACGGTCACGTGCCTGGAGCCGGACTTCAGCGCCACCGCGGTCGAGATGCCGCCACCGAACTGCACGACGAAGGTGTTGGGATCCTTCTTCAGCAAGTACGGGTAGAACATCGGCAGATATCGGAAATACGGCGTCTCGTCGGCCGGCAGGTCCTTGATGATGCCCGACGGCCCCTCGGAATCGATGTAGAGACCGAGATAGGCATTGGACGGCATCTTCGGGACATTGAAGGCCGCGTTGTCGGACTGGCCCGGCGCAAAATGCAGATAGGAGCTGGAATAGACTTCGAGGTAACCGAACGGCGAGGCGCGCTCGTAGGTGCGCACGGCGTCGGGGAACTTGCGGGCGTAGGACACGCCCTTGTAGTCGGACACCGCGAGCTTGGGGATGCCGAGCAGCGGCGGCGCCGCGTAGTGCACGACCGCCGACAGGACGGCCACGCCCACGATGACGACGATGCCGCGGCGGTCGCTCATGGCCACGAACCACAACACGCCGCCGGCCAGCCAAAGCAGCAATGGCGCCATGATGAGGTCGTCGGGCTTGAAGAAGTACATGGCGAGCAGCACGGACAGGCCGCACAGGCCGGAGCCCACGAGGTCGGCGAAGTAGACGCGGTTGAAAGTCTTCTGTGCCTTGAGGAAAACGACGCCGAGATAGAGGGCGCCCGCCAGGAACGGCATGAAATAGAGCACGAAGTTGGCGAGCAGCCGCCACTTCTGCATCGGGTCGGAGATCAGGAAGATGGCGTTGAACGGCACCTGCTGGGCGGCGAGGTTGCACACCACCATCAGCGGCCCGAAGGAGAGCAGCGCGAACTTGACCGCGCCTTCCCAATGGCGCTCGAACCAGCCCTTGCCGACGCACATGACCGCGCTGGTGAGGCCGAAGCCGAACATGGCGAGGCTCACGACCAGCGAGCCGAAATGGGCCCAGCTGCCGACAGAGAAGACCCGCATGATGCCGATCTGCAGCGCGATGATGCTGCCGGCGACCAGGCCTACGGAAAGATAGAAGGAAAGCGACGGGCGATTGTCGAGATCGACGGAGACGGTCAAAGGGGGGAGGCTCCGTTGCTTTTGTTGGACCGTCGTTGCGGTCAGTCAGTTTCTTCCGGACCGCGATCTTGTCGCCGTCGAGCTTGGTGAAGGGCACGAACGGCACGATCTTGCCGCCGTAGATGTCCTCGCGGCTCGTGGTGATGGAACCATCGGACCCTTGCGTCTTCGAGACCTTGAGCACGCGCTGGGCGCCCGGCGGGCCGACCGGAATGACCATGAGGCCGCCGGTCTTGAGCTGCTGCAGGAGCGGCGGCGGCACGTGATCGATGCCGCAGGTCACGATGATCTTGTCGAACGGACCCGCCTCTTCCCAGCCGTAATAGCCATCGGAGTTCTTGGTCTTGATGTGCTTGTACTCGGTGTAGCCCTTGTCGATCAGCCTGTCGTACAGCGCGCGCGTGCGCTGGGCGAGGGGGGCGATGATCTCGATCGTGTAGGTGTTCTCGGTGAGATTGGCGATATAGGCCGCCTGCACGCCGGAGCCCGTGCCGATCTCGAGCACCTTCTCGCCGCGCTTGACGTCGATGACATTGGTCATGCGGCCCTGGAGGTGGGGGCCGGACATCGTCACGCCGTAGCCGATATCGAGGAAGTTATGCTCGTAGGCGCGCTTGTAGATCGCCGGATTGACCGAGGCGAATTCTTCGCGCGGCGTCAGGAGGAAGGCGCGGATAGTTGGCGCACCCCAGATGTCCTTGTTCTTGAGCAGCGCCTGGAACCGGTCCCAGCGCTGGCCGAGGAACACGGGATCCTCGCCACGGGCCTTGCCCCAGGCGATGAAATTGTCGCGCGTGTCGGTCGGCGGGTTGAGATCCCAGCTATAGGGCTTGATGGTCGCGGCAAATGCCGACGAGCCGAAACCGGCCGCGGCGAGTGCCGCTGTACCGGAGACGAAAGTGCGCCTCTTCAAGATAGTCCTCCATGGCGCGGACCCCGTGAGAGGGGCGAACCGGCCGGAAGAGCCCGGCGATTCGGGGGCGACCGCACAAACATATTGATACGGGAAATGTGGCGAATTTGCCAGTGGGCGCATGGTACGGCTCGCCGCAATGACGTTGAAAGCCGTGAGGAAATCATGATCCGCCGCCTTTCCCGCCGCGCCACCCTGGCCGCCGCCGCTGCCCTGCCCGCCGCCGCCCTGTTGCCCGCCGGCCTCCGCGCCCAGTCTCCGTGGAAGCCCAGCCAGGCGGTCAAGATCGTCGTGCCGGCAGCCCCCGGCGGCACCACCGACATCGTGGCTCGCCTGCTGGCCGCCCATCTCCAGCAGGCTTGGGGCCAGTCCTGCGTGGTCGACAACAAGTCGGGCGCCGGCGGCGTCATCGGCTCGGCCGAAGTGGTCAAGTCCGCCCCCGACGGCAGCACGGTCCTGATGGGCAATATCGGCCCGCAGTCGATCGCCTATTCGCTCTACCGCAACATGCCCTACACGCAGGCGAGCCTGATCCCGGTGTCGTGCGCGCTGACCGCGCCCAACGTGCTGGTGCTCCATCCGTCGGTGCCGGCCAAGACCGTGCCGGAGTTCGTGGCCTGGCTGAAGGCCCAGAACGGCAAGGCCTCCTACGCCTCGTCCGGAACCGGCCAGTCGCCGCACCTCTCGGCTGCCTGGTTCCTCCAGCTCACCGGCACCAAGGCCGAGCACATCCCCTATCGAGGGGCGGCACCTGCGCTGCAGGACCTGACGGCGGGGGTGACCCAGTTCTTCTTCGACAACCTCACGACCTCGATCGAATTCGTACGGGCGGGCAAGCTCCGGGCACTGGGCCTCACCTCCAAGGAACGCAACCCGCTCACGCCCGACCTCGTGCCGATCTGCGAGACCATGCCCGAGCTGAAACCGTTCGACGTTTCGACGTGGTTCGGCGTCTTTCTCCCCGCCGCCACGCCCAAACCCATCGTCGATTCGCTCAATGCCCAGATGAAGGCCTGGCTGGACGACGAGAAGACCAAGGAGCGCTTCAAGACCATGGCGGGTTTCCCCGCCTACGGGACACCCGAGCAGTTCAACGGCTTCGTGAATGCCCAGATCGCGCAGTGGAAGAGCGTGATCGACAAGGAAGGCCTCAAGCTCGACGTGAACTAGGCCCGTGGCCAATCACATGATCTGGTTCACGACGCCGCCGTCGACGCGCATGGCGGCGCCCGAGGTTCCCGACGCCACCTCGCTGCAAAGATAGACTCCGAGCGCCGCCACCTCGTCGGCAGAGGTGAAGCGGCGGATCAGCGAGGTCGGCCTGTGGTCGCGCAGGAACGCCGCCTCGATCTCCGCCACCGTCACGCCGGCCGCCTTCGCGCGTTCGGCGCGCAGCCGGTCGGTGGTCTCGGTGTGGGTCGGGCCCGGCAGCAGGGCGTTCACCGTCACGCCCGTGCCGGCAAGCTCCATGGCGAAGCCATGGCTGATCGAGAGCTGGG
>JBQTJT010000041.1:0-4520 GCA_052386855.1 Reyranella sp. | reverse complement strand
GTGGCGTCGGCCATGGTGAACGGCACGTCGAGCATCCGCGCCAGCGTCTGGGCGAGCAGCGTCTTGCCGCAGCCGGTCGGGCCGATCAGCATGATGTTCGACTTGGCGATCTCGACGTCGTTCGCCTTGCCGCCATGGCTCAGCCGCTTGTAGTGATTGTGCACCGCAACAGCGAGGATCCGCTTGGCCTGGTCCTGGCCGATCACATAGTCGTCGAGGATCTGGCGGATCTCCTTGGGAGACGGAACGCCGTCCTTGGACTTGACCAGCGTGGTCTTGTTCTCTTCACGGATGATGTCCATGCAGAGCTCGACACACTCGTCGCAGATGAACACCGTCGGCCCGGCAATGAGTTTTCGGACCTCATGCTGGCTCTTGCCGCAGAAGCTGCAATAGAGGGTATTGCGGGAATCGCCCCCGGATTTGGCGGCTGGCATGTCGTTAACGCACCTCCGCTTGGGGGGCCCGCTGACTGCGAGCCCGCACGCAAGACTATGTTAAACTCGACCTTGGGATGGCTACAACATCAAAATATGGTGTGTCGGTTGCCAATTCCGAAACAATTGGTCGCGGCTGCCCCTCAGGAGGCAGCCGCCTGGACGGTCGGAGTCGGCCGTTTTTCAAGGACATCGTCGATGAGTCCGAACTCTTTGGCCTCCGGCGGCGAGAAGAACTTGTCGCGCTCCATGGCGCGTTCGATCTCCTCGAGCGTACGTCCGGTATGGGTGACATACATCTGATTCAGCCGCGCGCGGGTCAGCAGGATCTCCTTGGCGTGGATCTCGATGTCCGTCGCCTGGCCCTGGGCGCCACCCGAAGGCTGGTGGATCATGATGCGGGCGTTGGGGAGTGAAAAACGCTTCCCTTTCTGGCCGGCCATCAGCAGCAGCGACCCGGCGGAGGCCGCCTGGCCAAAGACCAGGGTCGAAATCTGCGGCCGCACGTACTGCATGGTGTCATAGACGGCCAAACCGGACGTCACCACGCCGCCCGGCGAGTTGATGTAGAACGAGATGTCCTTGGTCGGGTTCTCGGCTTCCAGATATAGCAGCTGCGCGCACACCAGCCCGGCGACATTGTCCTCGATCGGGCCGTTCAGAAAGATGATGCGTTCCTTGAGCAGTCTCGACCAGATGTCGTAGCCGCGCTCGCCGCGGGCCGATTGCTCAACCACCATCGGCACGTAGTAATTGTTGTAAACTTCCAGCGGATCGCGGTCGCGAATCATCGCGTAGTCCCCCTTGGTGGCTGTGTGGCTGAAAGTGGCAGTGCCGGTGGCTCTGTTCAAGGCCACCGACTCTGGATCAATTTGCCGCCTAAGCTGCCGCGGGCTCGGCCGGCTTCTCTTCTTCCGCCTCGCGGGCAGCCTTGAGCAGTTCCTCGGGGGTAACCGACTTCTCGGAGACCTTGGCCAACTCCAGGATGAAGTCGACCGTCTTTTCCTCGAAGATCGGCGCGCGAAGCTGGTCCTTCAGCTCGGCATTCTTGCCGTAGAATTCGAGAACCTGACGCTCCTGGCCCGGATAGCGCATGGCTTCGCGCATCACCGCCTGGTTCAGCTCCTCGGGCGTGACGTCGATGCTGTTGGAGCGTCCGACATCGGCCAGCAACAAGCCAAGGCGAACGCGGCGCTCGGCGATCTCGCGATACTCCTTGCGCATCTTCTCTTCGTCGTCCTCGAGCTTCTGGCCGTTCTTCTTGGCCTCCTCGATACGCGCCCAGATCGCGTTGAACTCGCCCTCGACCAGCCCCTCGGGAACCTGGAACTTGTGCAGGTCGGCAAGCTTGTCGAGCAGGTTGCGCTTGATCATCGACCGCGAGATCTGGCTGTAATCCTGGCCGATCCGCTCCGACACCGCCTTGCGCATCGCCTCGAGGTTCTCGAAGTTGTTCTTCTTCGCCAGCTCGTCGTCAGCCGGCTTGTCGACGAACTCGTTAAGTTCCTTGATCGTGCACTTGAAGACCGCGTCCTTGCCCGCGAGCTCGGCCGCACCGTAGTCGGCCGGGAACGTGACCTTGACCTCGACCGTCTTGCCGACCTCGGCACCGATGAGCTGGTCCTCGAAGCCGGGGATGAACGAGCCCGACCCGATTTCGAGCACATAGTCGGTGGCCGCGCCGCCGGGGAATTCCGTGCCATCGACCGAGCCCACGAAGTCGAGCTTGATCGAGTCGCCTTTCTGCGCCGGACGCGCCGGATCGACTGGCTTCTGTTCGCGGTTCGCCTTGGCGATCCGCTCGATGGCCTCGTCGACATCCTTGTCCGGAACGCTGGCCTTCAGTCGTTCGAGCTCGACACCCGAGAAGTCGACCTTGCCGATCTCCGGGAGCACCTCGATGGCGACCTCGAATTCGACGTCCTTGCCTTCCTCGAGCTGCTTCAGGTCAACCCGCGGCTGCAGCGCGGGCTTCAGTCCACGGTCCTCGATGGCCTTGGCGGTGCTGGCATTGACCGCCGCCTCCAGGGCCTCGCCATACAGGGCCTGGCCATACTGCTTCTTCAGCAGCCCGACCGGCACCTTGCCCGGCCGGAAGCCCGGCAACGTCGCCGTCTGGGCCAGTTCCGCCAGGCGCTCGTCGACTTTGGCCGACAGGTCGCCCGCGGGAACGACGATCTTGAATTGCCGCTTCAGCCCTTCGGCCGAAAGTTCCGTCACTTGCATTTTCTCACTTCCACTTCCGTCTGGTGCGGGCGAAGGGACTTGAACCCCTACGCCTTGCGGCACGAGAACCTAAATCTCGCGTGTCTACCAATTCCACCACGCCCGCCCGACGACTGCCCGACTGCCGTCGAGGGCCATCGGGGCGTGCCTCGAGGGCGAATCGCGGGCCTCTTAGCCCGCGCCCGGCAAGCGGTCAATTCAGCGCTCCGGATGCGTGCTCGGATCGCCCGAAATCACTGCCGCAAGCGCCTCGGGAAATCGGGCGATCAGATCCTCGGCAATCAGTCCTGGTCGCGCGAACCGGAAGGCACAATCGCCATGCAGCCACGCCGCCGCCGCCCCTGCCGAGAACGGCGACAGGCTCCTGGCCATCAGTCCTGCCGCCATGCCGGCAAGGACATCACCCGAACCTGCGGTCGCCAAGGTCGCCGGCGCGTGAACGTTGACGACTGCGCGACCGTCGGGCGCGGCAATCACTGTATCCGGTCCCTTCAGCAAGACGGTCGCACCGCTCTGCCGGGCTGCCTGGCGAGTCCGATCGACTTTCCCGGGAACAGCCGAAAGAGCCGGAAACAGCCGGCGAAATTCTCCCTCGTGAGGAGTGAGCAGGACCGGACCTTTGATCAATTCGAACAGGCTCCCGGGGTTGCCGGCGAAGACGGTGATCGCATCGGCATCCAGAACCACCGGGCGGCCCGTCGCCAGTGCTGCCACGACGGCCCCGCGGGTCCGCTCGTTGAGACCAGAACCTGGGCCAACCAGGATTGCGTTTCGCCGGTCATCGTGCAGCAGGCGCGCGAAGCCTTCGCCATCCACGACTTCGGCAATCAGGTTGCCCGGTTCCGCCGCCTGGTAGATTGCCATTGCCTCTGGTGGCGTGGCGATCGTGACGAGCCCTGCCCCGGCGCGCCGGGCCGCCAAGGCGGCAAGCCTGGCCGCGCCGGTGGCGACCGCTCCGCCTAGAAGGGTCAGGTGCCCACGGGCGAACTTGTGCGTTCCGCGATCCTCGTGACGCAAGTGCTCCTGCCACAAGGGCGGCGAATTCAGCCAGAGTTGCGGCGCGATCGTCGTCAGCACGGACCGCGCAATTCCAATGTCGACCACCCTGAGCGTGCCGCAGCGCCGCAGCCCTTCAAGCGAGTAGTGCCCGGGTTTGGCGCGGAAAAATGTGACGGTGCACTCGGCCATCGGGGCGCGCCCCATCACCATGCCGCTGTCGCCGTCCAGACCGCTCGGCACGTCGATGGAGATCACATTCAGAGCCTCGGCATTCACCCGGTCGATGATCTCCCCGGCGACGCCCTCGATCGGGCGACGGAGACCGGCACCGAACAGGGCATCGATCACCAACGGGCGGCCATCGAGCAGGTCAGGACTCAACGGCGCCACCGGCCCTTTCCAGGCTTGCGACGCCCAGGCGGCATCGCCGCGCAACGCAGCGCGGTCGCCCAGCAGAGCGACCCGAACCGGCCAACCTGCCGCATGGAGATGGCGCGCCGCGACAAACCCGTCTCCGCCGTTGTTTCCCGGACCGCAGAGAACGACGAGCGGTCGGGGCGAATGACGCCCCAGCACGGCGTCCGCCACCGCCCGCCCGGCCGCCTCCATGAGATCGGTACCGGACATGCCGCCAGAAATGGCGGCAGCGTCGGCGATCGCCATCTGCGCACAAGTCAGGAGAGCTAGATTGTCGTCGGGCGTCAGGTCTCGCAGCGGCACCCTAGCAGCCTTGGCGAATGAGCGATTGGGGCGGCCGACCGGAATTGAACCGGCGACATCCAGAATCACAATCTGGCGCTCTAACCAACTGAGCTACGGCCGCCATCGTGGATCGCCCCCAACGAAGCGCGCCTTCCT
>JBQTJT010000040.1:0-22167 GCA_052386855.1 Reyranella sp. | reverse complement strand
GCCGAACGTGCGCCCGCGCGACCCCGTGACCTTGGGCCTCTGCTCGCTGAAGGACCTCACCGACGCCGTCGACACGGCGCGCCGCAAGGCCGCCCGCGCGGACGCCGCCAAGAAGACGGCGCAGGCCACGGCCGGCGCCGCGGCCGAAGCCGCGAAGGCTGCCGTCGCTGCGGTCGATCCCGCCGAGGCCGATCAGCCCGACGTCGGTGAGACTTCACAAAGCTGACGCCCCCGCCAACTTCGCGCTCGCCATTGCGCGCGAAGATCGGCAAACTTCCGCGAGCTGAACGGCACCGCAAGCGTGCCGATCGAAAATACGTGGCGGAGGGAATACAACATGATGATTCGTTTGACGGGAGCCATTGTCGCGGCCGGCACGTTCCTGGCCCTCGCCCCGATGGGCGGCGCCAGCGCGCAGCAGGCAGCGACGGAGCTGCGCTACACGACCGGTGCACCGGAGAGGACACCGTGGGTCACGCCGCAGCTGCGTCGCTTCGAGACGGATGTCGCCGAGGAGAGCGGCGGCAAGCTCAAGATCGCCTCCTTCATCAACGCCCAGCTCGGCAACGAGCAGGACACGGTGCAGCAGGTGGCGCGCGGCCGCATCGACATGGGCGGCTTCTCGAATGGCGCAGTGGCGCTGCTGGCGCCGGAACTGGCGCTGCTCGGCCTGCCGTTCTTCTTCAAGAATGTCGTGGAGCAGGATTGCACCGTCGACGCCATGACCAAGTCGGTCTCCGACCTGCTGGCCAAGAAGGGCGTGAAGTTCCTCGGTTGGACTGAAGTGGGCACCGGCGACATCGTCGGCAAGAAGCCCTATCTCGTGCCGGCCGACGTCAAGGGCCTCAAGGCCGCGTCGGCTGCCAACAAGGTATCGGCGATCATGTGGTCGACGCTCGGCGCCAATCCGACGCCGATCGGCATCACGGAAATCGCCTCGGCCTTCCAGACCGGCCTGACCGACGTCAACTCCACAGTCATCACCTTCTATCTACCATCGGGCTTGGCCAAGGTGGCGCCGGTGCTGTCGCGGGTCGAACTGGCCGATGCGCCGGGCATCATCCTCATCAACAAGGCCGTCTACGACAAGCTGCCCGCCGACCAGCGCGCGGCGCTCGACAAGGCAGTTGCTCGCCGCTCTGCTGACCAGCTGCGCAAGGAGATCCGCGGCTTCGAGGCGACGCTGCGCGACATGCACCTCAAGGCCGGCGGCACGATCGCCACGCCGACACCCGAGCAGCGCGAGCTGTGGCGCAAGGCGCTGCAGGCGGCGTGGCCGAAGATGGTCCAGGAGATCGGCGGCGATGGACCCAGCTTCTACAAGCAGATGGAAGCCGCGCGAGCGAGCTGCGAGAAGAAGAGCTAAGCCCAGTTCATGACTGACATGCCGGTCGTCGCCGCGCCGCGTGCGGCGGCCCGAGTGCTCGCGGTCTGGCACAGGCTCGAGTGCTGGCTTGCCGTCGTCTGCTTCTCGTTCATCGCCATCATCCTCGTGCTCGACGTCCTGGGCCGCGAGTTGCTGGCGCCATTGCTTCAGTTCGCCGGCCTCGATATCGGCCCGACCGGGATCTTCGCCTCGCAGCGGCTGGCGATCTACGCGTTGGTTGTCGGCAGCTTTGCCGGCATCGGTATTGCCACGGCGACGGGCAGCCACCTGGTGCCGCGCGTCGGCTTCGGCTGGGTACCGAAGGGATGGGGTCCGTACATGGACCGCGTGGCCGACCTCATCACCGGCTGCTTCCTGATCGCCGTGGCCTGGTTCGGACTCAAGTTCGTCGAGTCGAGCTACGCCGTGGACCTGCGCGCGCCGGTGCTCGACTGGGTCGTCTGGCCGTTCCAGGTCGCGATCCCGCTGGGCTTCGTGTCGGCCGCCTGCCGCTACTTCATCTATGCCATCTGGCCCTCCCTCCGGCCCGGCCTGCCCGAGTTCCAGGAATGAGCGGCCTCGCGCTTCTCGGTCTCGTCCTCCTCCTCCTGTTCCTGCGCCAGCCGCTGCTCGTCATCCTGCTGTCGGCCACGGCGTTCATCCACATAGTCTGGGGCAAGGGCCAGCTCGACTACATCATCGAAGACATGTGGATCGGCCTCGACAAGGAACTGATCCTGTCGATCCCGCTGTTCATCCTCTGCGGCAACGTCATGACGCGTGGCTCGATCGCCCAGCGCCTCATCGATCTCCTGGCGGCGATCACACGGCCGCTCCCGGGCGGCCTGGCCGTCGCCTGTGTGTTGTCCTGTGCCGTGTTCGCTGCCATCTCCGGCTCGTCGATCGTCACCATGCTGGCGATCGGCTCGGTGATGTATCCCGCGATGCGCCAGGCAGGCTACGACACCAAGTTCACCCTGGGTGCCATCATGTCGGGCGGCACGCTCGGCATCATCATCCCGCCGTCGATCCCGATGATCATCTACGGGCTCGTCACCGAGACCTCGATCGTCGACCTGTTCGCCGCCGGTTTCGGGCCCGGCATCCTGCTAACGATCGTGCTGTCGTCCTACGCTGTCTGGTTCAACCGCAAGCGCGCGGCCGAGACCTTCAGTTTGGACGAGTTCTTCACGGCATTCGGCCGAGGCATCTGGGCGGTGCTGATGCCCGTGATCATGCTGGGAGGCATCTACACCGGCTTCTTCACCGCCACCGAGGCCGCCGCCGTGGCGCTGGCCTACGCCGTGGTGGTCGAGATCTTCGTGCACAAGGAGCTGAAGCTCCGCGACTTCTACAACGTGGTCCTGGAAGCCTCGAAGCTTGGCGGTTCACTGTTCCCGGTGCTGGCGGTGGCGCTCAGCCTCAACATCATCCTGATCGAGCACCGCGTGCCGCAGGGCATGGTCGCGGTCATGCAGGGTTACATCGACAGCCCGTGGATGTTCATGCTGTTGGTCAACGTGCTGCTGTTGATCGTTGGCTGCCTGATGACCACCGGCGAGGCAATCCTGGTGCTGGCGCCGTTGCTGGCGCCGGTTGCGGCGGCCTACGGCTTCGACAAAGTAACCTTCGGCCTGATCATGATCCTGAACCTCGAGATCGGCTATCTGACGCCACCGGTCGGGCTCAACCTCATCGTGGCCATGAGCGCGTTCAAACAGCCCTTCGGCCTGCTGTGCCGGGCCGCGATCCCCTTCATCCTGCTCATGCTGGGCTGCCTGATCATGGTCGTCTGGCAGCCCTGGATTGCGATGTATTTTGTGACAGGCAAGTTCTAGGGGCGTCGTTCCGGCGCGGCTCAGACCGTCAGCATGACCTTGCCGACATGGTCGGCGCGCTCCAGTTCGGCGTGCGCCGCCGCCGCTTCGCGGAGCGGGAAGGTCTTGTAGATGATTGGCTTCACCTTGCCACTTTCCAGCAGCGGCCAGACTTTGTCCCTCAGTCCGCGCGCCATCCGGCCCTTGTTGGCGATGCTCTGCGGCCGCATCGTCGAGCCGGTGAGGGTAAGGCGGTTGATCATGACGAAGGCGGCGCTGATCGTGGCAACGGGCCCCGCCTGCACCGCGATGATCACGCAACGGCCGTCCTGCTTCAGCAGCATCAGGTTCTTCGGCAGATAGTCGCCGGCCACCATGTCGAGCACGACATCGACGCCGCCCGACAGCTTCTTCAACTCGGCCGCCCAGTCGTTGTCCTTGTAGAGAATGGCGTGGTCGGCACCGAGTGCCTTCACCGCCGCCGCCTTCTCGGGCGTGCGCACCGTCGTGTAGACAGTGGCGCCGAACGCCTTGGCGAGCTGGATCGCCGTCGTGCCGATGCCGCTGGCACCGCCGTGGATCAGCACCGATTCACCCGACGAGAGCAGGCCGCGCTCGAAGAGATTGTGCCAGACGGTGAAATAGTTTTCGGGCAGGGCGCCTGCCTGGAGCATGTCGAAGCCCTTGGGGACCGGCAGGCACTGCGGAGCAGCCACGGTGCAGTACTCGGCATAGGAGCCGCCCGGCGTGAGCGCGCAGACCGTGTCGCCTACCTTCCAGTCCGTGACGTCGGCGGCCACCGCGGCCACCGTACCGGCGGCTTCGAGGCCGGGCAGGTCGGAGGCGCCCGGCGGCGCGGCGTAGGTGCCCTGCCGCTGCGCAATATCGGGTCGGTTGATGCCGGTGGTCGCCACCTTGATCAGGATCTCGCCGGCCTTCGGCACCGGCACCGGCCGCGTGGCGGGCACGAGCACTTCAGGGCCGCCGGCCTTGGTGATCTCGACGCAGGTCATCGTGGCGGGAAGAGCGCTCATGGTCGGCCTTTCGAAGCGATGGGAGCAATGGTAGGTGTCCCTTAGCCGCTTCCTTGGAGCCGCGCCATGGCCTTCGAATCAGACGACCTCGAACCGCTTCACAAGAAATCCCAGCCACGGAATCTCGATCCGATGTCGGTCGAGGACCTGCGGGACTACATCGCGACCCTCAAGGCGGAGATCTTCCGCGTCGAGGAAAAGATAAAGGCCAAGCAGAGCCACGCCTCGGCCGCCGCATCATTCTTCAAGAAGTGAGAGGGCCGACGTGGCCGAAGCCAAGTTCCTGAAACCCGACACGCTGGCGCTGCACGCCGGCCAGCATCCCGATCCCGTGACGGGCGCGCGGGCAGTACCGATCTACCAGACGACCTCGTTCGTCTTCCGCGATGTCGATCACGCTGCCAGCCTGTTCAACCTCGAGGTTGGCGGCCACATTTATAGCCGCATCTCCAATCCGACCGTCGCGGTGTTCGAGGAGCGGGTGGCGGCGCTGGAAGAGGGCTCCGGTGCGCTGGCGACCTCGAGCGGACAGGCGGCGCTGCACATCGCCATCGCCACGCTGATGGATGCCGGCAGCCACATCGTGGCCTCGACCTCGCTCTATGGCGGCACGCGCAACATGCTGGCGCTCACCATGCCGCGCTTTGGCATCGAGACCACTTTCGTCAATCCGCGCGACCATGCGGGCTTCGCCACGGCGATCCGGCCCAACACGCGGCTGGTGATCGGCGAGACCATCGGCAATCCCGGCGGCGAGGTGCTGGACATCCCGGCGATCGCCGCCATCGCCCATGCCGCCAGGATCCCGCTGATGATCGACAACACTTTTGCCTCGCCGGTGCTGTGCCGGCCGCTGACGCTGGGCGCCGACATCGTCTTCCAGTCCGCCACCAAGTTCATCGGCGGCCATGGCGTGGCGATCGGCGGCGTGATCGTGGAGTCCGGCCGCTTCGATTGGGAAGCCTCGGGCAAGTTCCCGACGCTCACCGAGCCCTATGCCGGCTATCATGGCATCGACTTTGCCGAGGAGTTCGGCCCGCACGCCTTCGTCATGCGCGCCCGCACCGAGGGCGTGCGCGACTTCGGCTGCTGCATGGCGCCGCAGACGGCGTTCTATCTGTTGCAGGGACTGGAGACCCTGCCGCTGCGCATCGCGCGGCATGGCGAGAACGCGCGCAAGGTGATCGCCTTCCTGAAGACCAATCCCGCCGTCGAGCGGATTGCCTCGCCGGAACTGCCCGAGCATCCCGACCATGCGCTTGCCCAGAAGCTGCTGCCCAAGGGTGCGGGATCGATCTTCAGCTTCGACATCAAGGGTGGCCGCGAGGCCGGCCGCCGCTTCATCGAGCGGCTAAAACTCTTTTCGCACCTCGCCAACGTGGGCGATGCCAAGTCGCTGGTGATCCATCCCGCGTCGACGACGCATGCCCAACTCGACGCCGCCGGCCTCGCCTCGGCCGGCATCGGCGAGGGCATGATCCGGCTTTCGGTCGGTCTCGAAGATCCCGAGGATATCCTCGACGATCTCGGGCAGGCGCTGCGCGCCTCGCAAAAGGCCTAGACCATGCGGATCAACGTCGACGGCCACGCCGTCTTTGCGACGACGGGTGGCGTGCCCTTCGATCCGGCCAGGCCGGTGGTGGTCTTCCTGCATGGCGCCGGGTTTGATCGCACGACCTGGCGCTTGCAGACGCGCTTCTTCGCCCATCACGACCGTGCCGTGCTGGCGGTCGACTTCCCCGGTCATGGCTGGTCGGATGGGCCGGCGCTGTCGAGCATCGCCGCGATGGCCGACTGGACCGCGAAGCTGGTCGAGGCAGCGGGCCTCAAGGACGCGGCATTGGTCGGCCATTCGATGGGCGCGCTGGTGGCGCTCGATACGGCGGCCCGCCATCCGGCCAGGGTGCGCGCGCTCGGCCTCTGCGGCGTGGCCACGGAAATGCCGGTCCATCCCGAGATGATCGAGTCGGCCAAGGCCGGCACGCTAAAAGTCCAGGAGTTGATGACCTTCTGGGGCATCGGCAATGCGCTGCACAAGGGCGGCATGGTCTCGCCCGGCCTGTGGCTGCGGGCCGAGTCCCTGGCGGTGCTGTCGGCCGCCAAGCCCGGCGTCATCCATACCGATCTCGCGGCCTGCAACGCCTACAAGGATGCGCTCGCCCGGGCGCCCGGCGTGAAGTGCCCGACCGTTCTCGTGCTGGGCGACGGCGACCTGATGACGCCGGCCGCCAAAGCCAAGCCATTGGCCGCCGCCATCGCCGGCTCGAAAACCGTCGTGATCCCCAACAGCGGCCACTTCATGATGGTCGAGCGTCCCGACGAGACGCTGGAGGCGTTGAAAGCCTGTGTCTGAGCGCGTCGCCCTCATTACTGGATCGACCTCGGGCATAGGTGCTGCCATCGCGCGTCGACTGGCACGCGATGGCTATGTCGTGGCGCTTCATTCGCGCAGCTCCGCCGATGTCGGACGGGCGATGGTGTCGGAGCTGAAAGGCGCGAGCTATCATCAGGCAGACCTCGGCGAAGAAAAAGCGGCGCGTGATCTGGTCGCCGGCGTGCTGAAGCAGCACGGCCGCCTCGATGTGCTGATCAACAATGCGGGCCTGTCGATCCGCATCCCGCACACCGACCTGAAGGCCGCGACGCCGGCCCTGTGGCGGCAGATGCTCGACGTCAATCTGATCGCGCCGTTCGTACTCGTCGCCGAGGCGGAGTCAGCGCTCCGCCGATCGGCTGGCGGCGGGCGGCCGGCCAGCATCGTCAATATCGGCACCCACGCCGGTTCGCGTCCCAAGGGCTCGTCGATCCCGTATGCCGCGTCCAAGGCCGCGCTGCACCATGTGACCAAGCTGCTTGCCCTGTCGCTCGGTCCCGACATCCGGGTCAACGCGGTGGCGCCGGGGCTGGTCGAAACGCCGATGACGGCCAACTGGCCCGATATGCTCGAAACCTGGAACACCAGGTCGCCGATGAAGCGACCTGCGAAACCGGAGGACATCGCCGACCTTGTGGCAGCGCTCGTCGCCAACGATTACGTTACCGGAGAGATCGTCATCGCCGATGGTGGGCTCAACCTCACCTAGCCAGACACGGAGGAAACACCCATGAACGTCCAGACCCTGCCGCCGGGCTACAAGACCGCGCCATGGACCCCGCCGGAGAAGATCACCGGCGCCATGCTGGCGGAGGCCAGCACCAAGCTGATCGAGCTGCTGAGAATCCGCACCAACCCGATCGGCATGCGCCTGTTCGAGGATCCGAAGGACATGGAAAAGATCCAGGGCGTGCGCAAGCCGACCGAGGGCTTCAAGTTCACCATGTGCCAGATGGTGACGCAGTCGCGCTGGTACGGTTTTACGCTCGGCATCACGGTCGACAATACGCGCGGCGGCAACTGCGGCGGCGTGGTGGGGCTCAATCATCCCGGCGAGGGCTTCCTCTCGGGCGATCACATGAACGGTGTCTGGTTCGGCAACAAGGAGGCCTCGGCCGCGCACCAGGCGCAGATGCCGCGCGTGCCGGACGGCAAATACAACGGGTTGGTCGTCTCGCCACTGCGCTCCGCGCGGCTCGATCCGCCCGACATCTGCATGTTCTACGGCACGCCCGGCCAGATGATCTATTTCATCAACGGCCTGCAGTATCACCGCTACCGCCGCTACGACTTCACGGTGACGGGCGAGAGCGCCTGCGCCGATTCGTGGGGCAGGGCGCTTGCCACGCGGCAAACCTCGTTGTCGCTGCCCTGTTTCGCGGAGCGCCGGTATGGTGGCGTGGCCGACGACGAGCTGCTGATGGCCTGTCCGCCCGATGAGCTGCTGCGCGCCGTGGAAGGCATGGGCCATCTCGGCAAGAACGGCCTGCGCTACCCGTTCCCGCCCTATGGCGCGGTGATGGATCCGGCGCTGGGCATGGCCAAGAGCTATAGCTGATGCTGCATGTCGTGGCCTGGCCGGTGCTCGGCGAGGCAGACGACACCGCGTTGCGCCGCCTGCGTGCGCAATATCATCCGCGCGAGGCCGATCTGATCGGCCCGCACTTCACCCTCGTATTCGGGGCCGCCCCTGACCGCGAGCCGGCGTTGCGTGAGGCGCTTGGCGGCGTCAGTCAGCGGCCTTTCTGGTTCATGATCGAACGCATCGTGCGATCAGGTCTCTATCTCTACGCCGAGCCCGTCGACGGCGCGGCCGAACTGACCGGCCTCCATGACGCGCTCAATCCGGTGGCGGGCGGAGAGCCGTTCGAGCCTCACATTACGCTCGGCCTTTTCAATCGGGCGGCGGAGGCCGAGCAGGTGGCGCGCATCGTCGGGCGCCAGCACCTGCCGATGACCGGCCGGGTCGAGGAGCTGGCGCTGCTGCGTCGCGACGGCGACACGCTCGCGACGCTCGCTACCTTCCGTCTCGTCCCGTGAAGACACTGCGCCGCCTGACGATCGGGCTGGCGGTCCTCGTCGGGCTGCTGTTCATCCTCGGCCGGCCCGTG
The DNA here is from genome assembly GCA_052386855.1 of Reyranella sp. GTDB lineage: Bacteria > Pseudomonadota > Alphaproteobacteria > Reyranellales > Reyranellaceae > Reyranella. The sequence continues at coordinate 13,465 of JBQTJT010000040.1, read as the reverse complement.
ACCTGGGTGCAATCGGCGCTGGTCATGTGGGACCTCGCGGCCGGCGGCAAGCCCACCCTGTGGCAGGAGGTGACCGACCCGCCGCGCGAATATCCGACGCGCTGGGAGAACGGCGATGGCGATCTCTATCTGCCCGCTGGCAAGGTGCGGGCGGCGATGGTCCTGGTGCCGGGCGCCGCGGTGCTCGGCCGTGACGAGCCGCGTCTACAGGCGCTGGCGCGCACATTCGCGCGGGCGGGCTTCGCCATCCTCGTTCCCGAGCTGCCCGAGGTACGGCGGCTAGCACTCTCTCGGGCTGACGGCGGCAGAGTGGCGAATGCGCTGCGGCAGCTGCGCAAGTGGCAGCCCGACGTCCCGCTCGGCGTTGCAGCGGTCTCCTATGCGGTCGGGCCGGCCATCATCGCCGTCCTCGAGGACGATCTCACCTCGCGGGTCGCGTTCCTGGTCAGCATCGGCGGCTATCACGACATGACGGCGGCGATCCGCTTCATCACGACCGGCGCCTTCCGGCCGATGGGCGACAGCCGGGAATTTAGGCGGGAACCCAACAGCTACGGCCGCTGGGCATTCCTCCAGGCCAATGCCGGCCGGCTCGACAATGCCGACGATGCTCGCCTGTTGCAGGAAATCGCCCGGCGCCGCGTCCGCGACGCCAGCGCCGACATCACGGCGCTGACGAGGGCGCTGGGACCGCAGGGACGGGCCGTGCTGGCCGTGGTCGACAATCGCGATCCCGATGCCGTGGCCGCGCTGCTCGCGGCACTACCGGAGAATGTCCGCCGAGAGATCGACGGGCTCAATCTCGCCTTCTACGACCTCACCAAGCTCCGCGGCCATCTCATCCTGGTGCATGGCCAGGGCGATCCGCTGGTGCCCCACAGCGAGAGCCAGAGTCTGGCGGCATCGGCGTCTGGCGCGCGGGTCTCGCTGTTCCTGATGGACGACATCGGCCACGTCGAATTCAACGCCGTCAGCATGGCCAACGCCTGGACGATGTGGCGGGCGATCGTGGCCCTGCTCGGCGAGCGGAACTAGCCGGCCTTTTCTTTTTGCAGCCCGAGCATCGGATTCGGTACGGGCGATGCGACCCGCCGCAAGGTGTTGGTGTCGTTGTGGTTGAACGCGGGCTCCTTGCCCCGGACCGCCAGATCGGTGCGCGTCACGTACGTCCAGCTCCCGTCATCGTTGAAGGTAATGTCGATGCGGTAGTAATCGGTTCGAAATGCTTCCTCTAGAAAGGGATTCGAGCAGATTCCGAAGCGCGTGTCGCCGCGTCGTGCCTCCACCGAAATGCGTTTGTCGTCCGCCGCCGCCTGTCCGCCCGCCAACGCCACCTGGCCGCGCGGAATGGTGAGGCTCTGCATGATCATTCCGGTGGCGGGCTCCCACAGCCAGTAGCCGACCTGATCGTGGAAGGTGATGGCTTCCTCGGCCGTATTGATATGGATGTGATAGCGCAGCCCATAGAGAAGCTGGGGCCCGTTGGGCTGCGGATCGATTGGATCCATCCGGATGTGTTCCTGGAAGACACGCCGTTCGGGCCCCTCGGCCTTGGGGCTGACGTCCACTCCCTGGTCGGACCGCCATACGCCGGCCAGGTGACGCAGTGGCCCGAGATTGGCCAGCGTGTCCGGTGAGAAGTCCTCGGGTTCGGTGAAGATGTCGTCGGGGATCGCCACGTGAAGTCCTCAGTTTGGGTGAAATGCTAGCGCCAGAGCGGCGGCAGCGGCGGCAGGCGCACATTGCCGGGGCGCGCCACGACGCCCAGCCGTGCCAGGGCCTCGCGGATCTCGCGGGGCGCGCGCACCGTTTGGCCGGCCGTGACGCCGGCCATCCGGAACAGACGATCGACCAGACGGTGCCAGCGGTCCTGCTCGTCCGGATAGCGACGGATCTCGACCTGGCGCGTCTCGTCGATGCCGGCCTTGGCCTTGGCGATACTCAACGCCAGTTGCAGTCCGCCGAGTTCATCGACCAGCCCGGCGCGCTTGGCGTCGATGCCGCTGAAGACGCGTCCGCGTGCGGCGGCATCGAGCTTGGGGCCATCGATCCTGCGTGCTTCGCCGACCTGGCGGGTGAATTCGCGATAGACGCCGTCCAGCTCGCGGCCGACCACGGCGCGCTGTGCTGCCGTCGGCGGCTGGAAGCTGGAATACATGCCGGCATTGGTGCCGACCGAAATCCGGTCGACCTTGACGCCCAGCGAAGACAGCAGTTCGGAGGCGACCGGCCAGATGGTGAACACCCCGATCGAGGCGGTGATGGTGGTGGGCTGGGCCACGATCACGTCGGCGCGAACCGCGGCGAGATAGCCACCCGATGCCGCGACATCGCCCATCGAGGCGATGACCGGCTTGCCGGCCGACCGGGCCCGGCCGACGGCGTCGGCAATGGCGTCGGCGGCGGGATACGTTCCCCCAGGCGAATCGATGCGCAGCACGATGGCCCGCACCTCCTTCGAGCGCGCCGCATGGTCGAGGGCATCGACGACGTCCTCGGCATTGGCCATGACGTCGTCGTCGAGGAGGCCGCCGTCACCGCTGGGACCGGAGATGATCGGTCCATTCACCCGTACCAGCGCGATAACGTCGCCGCGCGGCTTCGGCCGCGTCTCGTCACCGGCATAGTCGGACAGCGATACCAGATCGCGGACGGTCCCGGCGCGCTGCCAGACTTCCTCCAGCGCATCGCCGCGATAGCCGATCCGGTCGACCAGGCCTTCCTCGCGCGCCCGTTCCGAATCGAAGGGCGCCGAATCGACGAGGCGCCGGACCTGCGAGGCTTCGAGGCGGCGATCGCGCGCCACGTCGGTGACGAACTGGCCGAAGAGACTGTCGAGGAGTTGCTGCAGGTTCTCGCGCGCCGGGCCGGTGTAGCCCTGCTCCAGGAAGCTGTCGGGCGCGCTCTTGTATTCATAGCGCTTGCCGCCCTCGACCTTGATGCCGAGCTTGTTCAAGCCGTCCTTCATGAACGGCGTCTCGACCGCGATTCCGGTCACGGCAAAACCGCCGCTCGGCTGCAGCCAGATCTGCTCCAGCGCGGACGCCAGGTAGTAGTCGCCGAGATGGCTGGCGCTGCCGCCCAGCGATTCGGCAAAACCGACCGTGAACTTGCCCTTGCCGCGGAAGTGGGCGATCGCCTGGCGCAGTTCCTGGACGCGGGCGAGACCGGCCTGTTCGTCGCCGATCTCGACGAACAGGCCGACGACGCGCGGATCGTCCGCCGCTTGCCAGAGGAGCTGGACGGTATCGATGAGGTCGCGCGAGCTGCGGAACAGGCCGCCGGACAGCAGGTCGGAGGAGGTGGCCTCGGGCGGCATGTTGCGCAGGTCAACGGAGAGCACCATCGACCGCGGCAGCGACTTGGCCGAGAACGGGCCGGAGAAGATCAGGGCGACACCGCCGGCGATGAACAGAAGTGTCAGCACGCCGATAGTCGCGAGGAGGCCGACGAGGTATCGTCGCATGGCTTCGTCTCCGGTCGGAGTGTTAGGATTTCACCAGATTCGGCCGAAATGTCCGGGCAGCGTCAAGCATGGCCGACGCCGTCACGTCGAGCCCATTGTCGCGGACGAGAACGGCAGCCGGCGTGCCACGGACCGGGCGCAGACTGTCGTCGAGCCCCCACGTCGAGAGCCTGAGATCGGCCGCCATGAAGGCCTCGGGCGCGAGGCCGATCTGGAGTTGCGGCCGCATGGCGAGGCGGCGCAGCCTGATCCACCGGATGTCATCCCACGCCAGGCGGCGATTGCGGCCGAAACCCAGCATGATGCCGTCGCTGTCGATGACGATCTGGGGCTCGCGATTCCTGAGACGACTGATGCCGAGGTAGACATAGTAGCCCATCGCCACGGCCAAGGTGGTGAACAGCACGAACCGTGGATCGTTGAGCGACAAAGTCGGGGCATTGGCGGAATTGGTGGCGAAATGCACGATCGCGCCCACGATCATGGCGGCGGCGACGACTGCCATGCCGACATTGTGCACCAAGCCGTAGCGGGCCTCGACGGGCTTCAGGGCCGCCATTGCGTCGGGCTCAGCCGCACTGGGCGCGGTGGCGCAGCAGATGGTCGGCCAGCACGGACGCCACCATCGCTTCGGCGACCGGCGTGCCTCGGATTCCGACGCAGGGGTCGTGGCGGCCCTTGGTGCGCAATTCGACCTCGTTGCCGAACCGGTCGATGCTACGCACGGTCGAAAGGACGGAACTGGTCGGTTTGACGGCCAGGCGGCAGACGATGTCCTGACCGGTCGAGATGCCGCCCAGGATGCCGCCGGCATGGTTGCTGAGGAAGGTGGGTGCGCCGCCGGACATGCGCATCTCGTCGGCATTCTCCTCGCCGCTCATGGAAGCGGTCGCGAAGCCGTCGCCGATCTCCACGCCCTTCACGGCGTTGATACTCATCAGCGCCTTGGCAAGGTCGGCGTCGAGCTTGTCGTAGACCGGATCGCCCAGGCCCGCGGGCAGGCCCGAGGCCACGACCTCGATCATCGCGCCGCACGAGCTGCCGCGCTTGCGCACGTCGTCGAGATAGCCTTCCCACCCCTGCGCTGCCTGCCGATCGGGGCACCAGAACGGATTGTCGCCAGTGGCGTCCCAGTCCCATTTGGTGCGGTCGATCTTCTGCGTGCCGATCTGGATCACCGCGCCGCGGATCGACACCGCAGTGCCCAAGATTTTGCGGGCGATGGCGCCAGCCGCGACTCGCACCGCGGTCTCGCGCGCCGACTGCCGGCCGCCGCCGCGATAGTCGCGCACGCCGTATTTCTTCAGGTAGGTGTAGTCGGCATGGGACGGCCGGAACTGGTCCTTGATCTCGCCGTAGTCGCGGCTGCGCTGGTCGACATTGTCGATGTGCAGTGCGATCGGGGTGCCGGTGGTGACGCCCTCGAACACACCGGACAGGATCTTCACCGTGTCGGGTTCCTGGCGCTGGGTGACGAAGCGCGACTGGCCGGGGCGGCGCTTGTCCATCCAGACCTGGATGTCAGCTTCGGCGAGGGGGATGCGCGGCGGTGTGCCGTCGACCACGCAGCCGATGGCTGGCCCGTGACTTTCACCCCAGCTCGTGAACCGGAAAAGAGTGCCGAAGCTGCTGCCGGCCATGGCCGCCGGCCTACTCGCCCTCGAAGTTGCCGAGCAACTCGGCAATCTGCTTGGCCGACGAGGTATTGATCATGCCGACGACATGGTAGCCGGCGTCGACATGCATCACTTCGCCGGTGACCGCAGTGCCGAGATCCGACAGCAGGTAGAGGCCGGCGTTGCCGACTTCCTCGGTGGTGACGTTGCGCTTCAGCGGCGAATTGAGTTCGTTCCACTTCAGTATATAGCGACCGTCGTTGATCCCCGCGAAAGCCAGAGTCTTGATCGGTCCGGCGGAGATGGCGTTGACGCGGATCTTCTGCTGACCGAGGTCGGCTGCCAGGTAGCGCACGCTGGCCTCGAGCGCGGCCTTGGCCACGCCCATGACGTTGTAATGGGGAATGACGCGCTCGGCACCGTAGTAGGTGAGCGTCAAGAGGCTGCCGCCATTCTTCATCAGCGGCACGGCGCGTTGCGCCACCGAGGTGAAGGAGTAGCAGCTCACGTTCATGGTGAGCTGGAAGTTCTCGGGGCTGGTGTCGAGGTAGCGGCCCTTGAGCTCCTCCTTGTTCGAGAAGGCGATGGCGTGGACCAGGAAATCCAGTTCGCCCCAGCGTTTCTCGATCTCGGCGAAGGTGGCGTCGATGCTCGCGGCGTTGGTCACGTCGCACGGCAGGATGATGTCGCTGCCGATCGAGCTGGCCAGCGGCCGGACCCGTTTCTCCAGGGCTTCGCCCTGGAAGGTAAAGGCGACTTTGGCGCCATTGTCGTGGCAGGCCTTGGCGATGCCCCAGGCGATCGAGCGCTCGTTGGCGACGCCCATGATCAGGCCTTTTTTTCCGGCCATTAATTGTGCAGCAACGGTCATCCCTTGTTATTAGCGGGGGATGGGCATTGGGACAAGATGCCGGTGGTGGAAGGCTTCGGCAGCCCCCTATATTGTGGCTGTCATGATCCGAGAGAATTCCGACCCCTTGGCGCTGTTCAGGGACTGGTACGCCGAGGCCGCCAAGAGCGAACCCAACGACCCCGATGCCGTGGCGCTGGCCACCGTCGGGCCCGACGGGACGCCGTCGGCCCGCATGGTGCTCCTCAAGGGCTACGATCCGGCCGGTTTCGTATTCTACACCAACTATGAAAGCCGCAAGGGCCAGCATTTGTTGGCCCACGCCAAGGCCGCCCTGCTGTTCCACTGGAAGTCGCTCCGCCGCCAGGTCCGCCTGGAAGGGCCGATATCGCAGACCACGCCGGAGGAGGCCGACGCCTATTTCGCGAGCCGGGCCCGCGGCAGCCAGATCGGCGCCTGGGCTTCTGAACAGTCCCGTCCCCTCGACAGCCGCTTCGCGCTGGAAAAACGCGTAGCCGAATACACAGCCCGTCATCTGGTCGGCACGGTGCCGCGGCCGGCCCACTGGTCCGGGTTCAAGCTACAGCCCCTGCTGATCGAATTCTGGCAGGACGGGGCGTTCCGTCTGCATGACCGCCTCGAGTACCGGCGCGGCTCGCCGGCCGAGCCCTGGACCACGCGCACCCTCTTTCCCTGAGGCGGCGATGGCGATGGAGCCACGACGGCTGATGCGCCTGGCCACCATGGCCTCGACATCGGTGGCTCTGATCCTGGTCGGCGCCAAGGCGGCGGCCTGGATGCTCACCGACTCGGTGAGCATGCTGTCTTCGCTCGTCGATACGTCGCTCGACCTGGTGAGTTCCCTGGTGACGTTCTTCGCAGTCCGCCAGGCGCTGATCCCGGCCGACTCCGACCACCGCTTCGGACATGGCAAGGCGGAAGCCCTGGCCGGACTCGTGCAGGCGGGCTTCATCGCCGCTTCCGGCTGCGCGCTGCTGTTCGCGGTCGGCGAGCGATTTGGCAATCCCAAGCAGGTGCGCGAGGAGAGCCTTGGGCTCGTCATCAGCGCGCTCGCGATCTGCCTCACCCTCGGCCTCGTGGCATTCCAGCGCCATGCCGTGGCCCGCAGCGGCTCGATCGCCATCGGTGCCGACATGGCACACTACAAGACTGACCTGGTGGCGACCCTGGCGACGGGCGTCGGGCTGTTCATCTCGGGACAGATCAAGCAGCCGCTGATCGACAGCAGCATCGCGGGCCTGGTGGCGCTCTATCTGATGCATGGCGCCTGGGGCGTCGGGCGCCGTTCGCTCGACATGCTGATGGACCGCGAGCTGCCGGACGAGGAGCGCCAGCGCGTCCGCGACATCGTGCTGGGCGATCCCGCGGTGCGGGGCGTGCACGAACTGCGCACGCGCGCATCGGGGATCACCAAGTTCATCCAGCTGCACGTCGTGCTCGACCCGGCCCTGACGCTGGGCGCCGCCCACGGCATCAGTGATCGCATCCAGGCCGCAGTGCGCCAGGCCTTCCCGCAGGCCGAGATCATCCTCCACGTCGACGGATGGGACGATCGCGCCAAGCCATGAGCGAGCGGCCTTCCTTCGTCGTCGAGGACCAATCGGAAGTCATCGCCTTCCTGGAAAGCCGCTTGGCACCGGCGCGCCGCATCGACACGCACGGCGCCGTCGTCTTCCTCTCCGGCGAGCGGGCCTTTAAATTGAAGCGCGCGGTGAAGTTTCCGTACATGGACTTTTCGACGGCGGGCCGACGCGCCGCCATGTGCGCCGCCGAGATCGACATCAACCGCCAGCTCGCGCCCGAGGTCTATCTCGGTGTTGCCCCGATCCGCCGCGGCCGTGATGGCGTCGTCGTACTGGGCGAAGTAGGCGAGGCGTGTGACGACGCCCTGGACTGGCTGGTCATCATGCGCCGCTTCGACGAGGAGGGGCTGCTCGATCGCATGGCCGCGCGCGGCGCGCTGACACCGGAGCTGATGACGGCGCTGGGTGCGCGCATCGCGCGCTTCCATGACGGCTTGCCGGCGATCGCGACGGGGTTTGCCGGACCCGACGACTACCGGCACTCGGTCGCCGCCGACGTGCGGCAGATGCGCGAAGCGGGTGAGCGCCTCGATCCGCCGACCAGTGAGGCGCTGGCCGACGCGATGCCGCGGGCGCTCGAGCCGTTTCTTGATCTGGTGGCGCGGCGTCAGGCGGCCGGGGCGGTGCGGCGCTGCCATGGTGATCTCCATCTGCGCAACATCGTGCTGCTGCGAGGCGAGCCGGTGCCGTTCGACGCCATCGAGTTTTCCGACAGGATCGCCAACATCGACGTGCTCTACGATCTCGCCTTCGCGCTGATGGATCTTTCGCGGCAAGGTTTGGGAGTGCTCGCCAACCGGCTGCTGAACGAGTGGTTGTGGCGGATCGCCGAGCTGCCGGCGTCGCACGACGAGGCGCTCGCCCTGCTGCCGCTCTTCCTCGCGCGCCGCGCCTCGATCCGCGCCTATGTCGATTCGGCGGCGACCGCGGTCAGCGGCGCCGACAACGCGCCGGCGCGGGCCTATCAGCGGGCAGCGCTTGGTTTCCTGCAGCCCGCGCCGCCGCGCCTGCTGGCGGTGGGCGGCCTGTCGGGCAGCGGCAAGACGACCCTGGCGCTGAAGCTTGCGCCCGGCATCGGGCGGACGCCCGGCGCGGCGGTGGTCCGAAGCGACGTGGAGCGCAAACGAATGTCCGGTATCGGACTGAGCGGGCGCATGCCGGCCGGAAGCTACACGCCCGGCCTTTCGGTCCGGGTCTACGCTGCCCTGATGGCGCGGGCGGAGCGGATCCTGCGGGCCGGCCACAGCGTCGTGCTCGACGCGGTGTTCGCCCGCGAGGACGAGCGCCAGACGGCCGAGGCGCTGGCGGCCAGGGTGGGTGTGCCGTTCGAAGGGATCTGGCTCGACGTGCCCAAGGCGGTGGCCCAGGCCCGCGTTGCCGCCCGCAAGGGCGATGCTTCCGATGCCACGCCGGAGGTCGTCGAGCGCCAGTTCGGCTACGAACTCGGCCGGATCGCCTGGCAGCGGCGCGCCGCCGGCAGCTAGGCGCGCTTCTTCGCCGTCGTGCCGCGCGGCAGGTAGCGGGCGAGGTATTGGCCGGTGTAGCTCTCGGCCACCTTCACGATCGCCTCCGGCGGACCTTCGGCCACCAGCCGGCCGCCGCCGGCGCCGCCGTCGGGGCCGAGATCGAGCACCCAGTCGGCGGTCTTGATGACTTCCAGATTGTGTTCGATCACCAGCACCGTGTTGCCGGTCTCGACCAGGCGATGCAGGACTTCGAGCAGCTTGCGCACGTCCTCGAAGTGGAGACCCGTGGTCGGCTCGTCGAGAATGTAGAGCGTGCGACCGGTGGCGCGACGCGACAGTTCCTTGGCGAGTTTCACGCGCTGCGCCTCGCCACCCGACAGCGTCGTCGCCTGCTGGCCGATATGGATGTAGCCGAGGCCGACCTGCTGCAGGGTCAGCAGCTTGTCGCGGATGATCGGCACCGCCTTGAAGAAATCACAACCCTCGTCGACCGTCATGTCGAGCACGTCGGCGATCGACTTGCCGCGGAAGATGATCTCGAGTGTCTCGCGATTGTAGCGCTTGCCCTTGCAGACGTCGCACTGGACGTAGACGTCGGGCAGGAAGTGCATCTCGATTTTTATGACGCCGTCGCCCTGGCAGGCCTCGCAGCGGCCGCCCTTGACGTTGAACGAGAAGCGCCCGGGCTTGTAGCCGCGCTCGGTCGACTCCGGCAGTTGCGAGAACCAGTCGCGGATCGGCGAGAAGGCGCCGGTGTAAGTCGCTGGATTGGAGCGTGGCGTGCGGCCGATCGGCGACTGGTCGATGTCGACGATCTTGTCGAGGTGGCCCATGCCATCGAGGCCGGTGTGCGCGCCGGGGTGCTCGCGCGCATTGTTCAGCCGCTTGGCCAGTGCCTTGTAGAGCGTCTCGACGATCAGCGTGCTCTTGCCGCTGCCTGACACGCCGGTGACACAGGTGAAGGTGCCGAGCGGGATGCTGGCGGTGACGTTCTGGAGATTGTTCGCCTTGGCGCCCTTGATCGTGAGCCAGCGGCCGCCACCCTTGCCACCCTGGGGCGGTGGCTCGCGACGCACCTTGGGAATCGGGATTTGGCGGAAGCCCGAGAGATACTGGCCCGTGAGGCTGGCGCTGTTGCGCATTACCTCCTCGGGCGTGCCCTGGGCGATCACATGGCCGCCGTGGGCGCCGGCGCCGGGACCCATGTCGACCAGGTGGTCGGCGGCGCGGATCGCGTCCTCGTCGTGCTCGACAACCAGCACCGTGTTGCCGAGGTCGCGCAGGCGGGTCAGCGTCTTCAGCAGGCGGTCGTTGTCACGTTGGTGCAGGCCGATCGACGGCTCGTCCAGCACATAGAGTACGCCGGTGAGGCCCGAGCCGATCTGGGAAGCCAACCGGATGCGCTGGCTTTCGCCGCCCGATAGCGTGCCCGACCCACGGTCGAGCGTGAGGTAGCTCAAGCCGACGTTATCAAGGAAACCCAGCCGCTCGTTGATCTCCTTCAGGATGCGTTCGGCGATCTCACGCTGCTTGGCGGTGAGTTTGGGCGGCAGGTCGAGAAACCACTTCACGGCGTCGCCGATGGAAAACTCGGTGACCTGGCTGATGTGCAAACCGCCGATCTTCACCGCCAGCGCCTCGGGCTTCAGTCGCGCGCCGCCGCAGACCTCGCACTTGCTCTCGTGCTGGAAGCGCTCGAGTTCCTCGCGCACCCAGGAGGAGTCGGTCTCCTTCCAGCGACGGTCGAGGTTGGGGATCACGCCCTCGAATGGTTTGGTGGTCTGGTACTGGCGAATGCCGTCGTCGTAGCGCATGGCGATGGATTCGCCGCCGCTACCCTGGAGGATGACGTCGCGCACCTTCTTGGGCAGGTCGCGCCACGGCGTCGACATCTTGACCTTGTAGTGCTTGGCGATGCTCTCGAGCGTCTGCGCGTAGTACTGGCCCGATGAATCGGCCCACGGCGCGATCGCCCCTTCGGCCAGCGACAGCCGGTCGTCAGGTGCCACCATCTCGGGATCGAAGAACATTTTCACGCCGAGGCCGTCGCAGGCCGGGCAGGCACCCTGCGGCGCGTTGAAGGAGAAGAGGCGAGGCTCGATTTCCTCGATGGTAAAGCCGGAGACCGGGCAGGCGAAGCGCGCCGAGAACACCGTGCGCTCGCCCGAGTCGGCGTTCTCGGCGATGGCGAGGCCCTCGGCCAAGGTGAGGGCAGTTTCGATCGAGTCGGCGAGTCGGTTGCCGAGGTCGGGCTTCACCACGATGCGGTCCACGACCACGTCGATGTCGTGCTTGAATTTCTTGTCGAGCGCCGGCGCCTCGGCGATCTCGTAGAGCTTGCCGTCGACTTTGACGCGCTGGAAGCCCTTGCGCTGCAGCTCCTGCAGTTCCTTGCGGTATTCGCCTTTGCGGCCGCGCACGATCGGCGCCATCAGATAGAGCCGTGTGCCGTCGGCCATCGACTTGATGCGGTCGACCATCTGCGAAACCGTCTGGCTCTCGATCGGCAGGCCGGTCGCGGGCGAGTAGGGGACGCCCACGCGGGCGAACAGCAGGCGGAGGTAGTCGTAGATCTCGGTGACGGTGCCGACCGTCGAGCGCGGATTGCGCGAGGTCGTCTTCTGCTCGATCGAGATCGCCGGCGACAGGCCCTCGATCGAATCGACGTCGGGCTTCTGCATCAGCTCGAGGAACTGGCGCGCGTAGGACGACAGGCTCTCGACATAGCGGCGCTGGCCCTCGGCGTAGACAGTGTCGAAGGCGAGCGAAGACTTGCCCGAACCGCTGAGGCCGGTGATCACCACCAGCCGGTCGCGCGGCAGGTCGAGGTCGACGTTCTTGAGATTGTGCTCGCGCGCACCACGGATCGAAATGAAGCGGTGCGGCTCGGCGACGGGTAAGCGGGACTTGGCCATATGAACCGGAGAATAGGGTATGCGCGGGATCAGCGCATATGGCGATTAACCCCCAGCTTCGCCAGTCCTGATATTAGGTCCTGATATCAGGCCGTTTGTGCTTGCGCTGCTAGCACCCGGTCCGTGGGGCGGTCGTTCATCAGCAGCTGCATGGTGCCGGCGGCCAGCCCGACCAGAACGCCGATTTTCCAGGCGAGGTCGTAGGAGCCCATCAGATCAAAGAGATAGCCGCCACCCCAGGCCCCGAGGAACGAGCCCGCCTGATGGCTCAGGAAGGCAATGCCGGTGAGGGTCGACAGGAAGCGCAGGCCGAAGATCTGCACCACCAGGCCGTTGACCAGCGGAATGACACCCAGCCACAGCGTGCCCATGGCGGCGCCGAACAGCACGACACTGAGCGGTGTCGGCGGAAACATGAAGAACAGGGCGAGCGTCAGCGAGCGCAGGAGATAGATGCCGCCCAGCAGCAGGCGCTTGGGGTAGCGATCGCCCAGCCAGCCGAACAGCCACGAACTCAGGATGTTGAAGCCGCCGATCAGCATCAGGGCGACGGCACTGTAGCTCGCATCCATGCCGCACTGGGCGAGATAGGTCGGAAGATGGGTAGTGAGGAACACGAGCTGCAACCCGCACACGAAGAAGGCGATCGACATCACGACATAGCCGCTGTGGCGGCGCGCCTCCTCGAGGGCGCGCAGCAGTGTCAGGTCGCGGTCGGTCGGCAGGCTGTTGGGCAGCTTGTCGGCGCGGCTGCCGATCCAGGCGGCCGGCAGCATGGCGAAGGCCAGGATGACGAAGGCCCAGACCGCGGCCCGCCAGCCGTCGGTATTAAGAAGGTAGGCGGCAATCGGCGCCGTCAGCATGGTGCCGACCGAGCCCGCGGCCGAAACGAGGCCGAAGGCAAGCGTGCGCCGGTTCGGTTCGACCACGCGAGCCGCGATATTGGCCGTGATGCCCGACGTCGTGCAGGCAAGCGCCACGCCGATCAGCACGCCGGCGCCCAGCACGATCGCAAGGGTGCCCTGGGCGGTGGCGGTGAGCCAGATGCCCAAAATGAACATGACGCTGCCGACCAGCGATACCCAGCGCGTGCCATGCTTGTCGGCGAACACGCCGGCGATCGGCTGGCTGAGCCCCCAGGCGACCTGCTGCACGGAGATCGCCAGTGCGAAGTCGGAAATGGCGATGCCCAGTTCCTTGGACGCAGGCGCCTGGAACAGGCCGAGGTTCTGCCGGATGCCCATGGCGAGGGTCATCATCAGGGCAGCCCCGCCCAGCATGGCGTAGGCCTGGCCTCGGGAGACCTCGGAAACATGGAAGGATTTGCTCATGGGGGCGAAGGATAGGGGAGGCTTTGCCGGCACCGCCAATGAATTGTCGGAGGGGTGGCATGAGCCCGCCTCACGTCCGGCGCCCCCGCATCGGGCGGCTACAACCCAAAATTGGTGGCTGCCCACAGGCGACCGGGACTAGGTTGGCCGCCGTGAGGTAGGTGCCGCGTCCCGCGGCGCCGGGAAAGCAAGGAGGCCCCCATGGCGGGCAGCGTCA
>JBQTJT010000039.1:0-25468 GCA_052386855.1 Reyranella sp. | reverse complement strand
CCTGCCCAAGTACACCGCGGTCAAGCCCGAGCAGGTCGAGATCGTCGCCCAGCCCTACTTGCGGGCATGGAAGGACCTCGACGCCACCGACCTGGCCTCCTATCAGGCATTCGTGAACGTGTTCCGGTCGGAAGGCGTGCTCAAGCAGGATTTCGACATCAAGCCCTTCATCCTGAAGCCTGCCGACCTTGCAAGCTGAAGCGCGGTTCCCTGTCATGACCGCACTTGCAGAGGCAAGCCGTGCGGACGTTCCCGCGGCCCGGCCGGCGCGGACGCACATCACCATCCGGGGGCTCCGCAAGGCATTCCGCGGGACGCCCGTCTATGTCGGCTTCGACATGGACATTCCCTACGGCCAGGTCGTGTCGGTGTTCGGACCAAACGGGTGCGGGAAGTCGACCCTGATCAACATGATCTCGGGCCTCATGCCGTTCGACTCCGGCGAGATCATGTTCGACGGCAAGACGATCCGCGAGACGCGCGTCGGCTATGTGTTCCAGAACTACCGGGAGGCGCTGTTCCCCTGGCAGCGGGCGATCGACAACGTCCACTACCCGCTGCGCATGATGGGCATCGCCAAGCCCGAACGCGACAGACGCATCGAGAAGCTGGTTGCCAGCTTCGACCTCCGGTTCGACCTCAACCGGTATCCTTACGAGATGTCGGGCGGGCAGCAGCAGACCATCTCGATCATGCGCGCGCTCGTCGTGGAGCCGGAGGTGCTGTTCCTCGACGAGCCGTTCTCCGCTCTCGACTACGAGATGACCCTGATGATGCGCGACCAGCTCCAGCGGGCCCTGAACGAAACCAAGACGACGTCGTTGCTGGTCAGTCACGATCTCGAGGAGGCGGTCTATCTCGGCGACCGCATTCTGCTGCTCACACGCCGGCCCTCTCGGGTCGCCGACGACATCGCGGTCGACCTGGAACGGCCGCGTACCCCCGAGATCGTGGCGGACCCGGCCTTCGTCGCCCTGAAGGCGCGGGCGCTGCAGGTCTTCCAGGACGCGGTGCGCTCGAGTTCGCCATGACCACGCGGCACCGCGGCTATCACGACATCGGCGGCATGGCCGCCGGCTCGGTCCGCAAGGACGAATTTCCGTTCGCCGACTGGCAGAAGCGGTCGGAGGCCATCCGCGGCGCCCTGGAGGCGAAGGACCGCAGCGTTTCCCTCGACGAGATCAGACGTGTCTTCGAGACCTTCGGCGCGGACCTTTACGGCACGCTCGGCTTCTACGAGCGGCGCGCCGAAGCCCTGACCCGTCTGCTCGAGGAGAAGGGAATCGTGGCCGCAGCCGAGGTCCGCGCGCGGATGGAGGAGATTGCCGCAATGCGCCGACAGACGGTCGACCATGCCGCCAAGACGGTCACGGCGGCCGGATAGGCAGACAATGTCGCCAAGGTTCAGGGCCGGAGACGCGGTCCGCATCCTCGACATCGGCAAGCCCGGTCATGTCCGCATTCCCTGGTATGTCAGGCTCCGGCGCGGGATCGTCGAACGCTACTGCGGCGCCTACCCCAACCCGGAAGAGCTCGCCTACGCGCGGCCGGGCCTGCCGCCCGTCGATCTGTACCGCGTGCGGCTGAAGCAGAGCGATCTCTGGCTCGACTACCGGGGGCCGGCGGAAGACACGCTCGAAATCGAGGTCTACGACCACTGGCTCGAGGACGCCCCGGAGAGTCCGCCATGATCAGGGAAATCGTCAAGGAAGGCTTCGAGGGCGCAGCCTATTACGCGCTCATGACCGAGGCGCTGCACAAGCTGCTGCTCGAGAAGCAGCTCCTGAAAGCCGAGGAGACCGACCGCGTCATCGCCGCCCTGGAAGCGCCGCGTGCCGAATGGGGCGCTCGTCTCGTCGCCCGCGCCTGGCTGGACGACGGCTATTGCAGGCGGCTGCTCGCCGACGGCGCATCGGCTGCCGCCGAGCTGGGCTACACGATCAAGGAAGCGCAGCTCGTGGTCGTCGAGAACACCGCGCGGCTGCACAACCTGATCGTCTGCACCCTGTGTTCCTGCTATCCGCGCTCGCTGCTCGGCCAGCCGCCCTGGTGGTACATCTCAAAGGCCTACCGCGCCCGCGCCGTCTTCGAACCGCGGGAAGTCCTCGGAGAGTTCGGTCTCACCCTGTCGCCCGAGGTCGAGGTTCGCGTCCACGACAGCAATGCCGACATGCGTTACCTCGTCCTGCCGATGCGGCCTCCCGGCACCGAGGCGTTCGACGAGCAGCAGCTGGCCCGCTGCGTCACGCGCGATGCCATGATCGGCGCCGCCCTCGCCCTGTCCGAGCCGGCCGTGCCATGACGGACCTCGTGCGAGACCGGCAAGGCACGACCCGCGCCGAGAAGATCCGCCAAATGTTGGCGGCCGAGATCGTCCGTGGACGTCTGCCGCCGGGGTTGCCGCTGGACGAAACCGAGATTGCCCGCCAGTTCGGTGTGTCGCGCACGCCGGTGCGCGAGGCGATCCGCCAGCTCGAGGCGACCGGTCTGGCCGAGGCGCGTCCGCGGCGCGGCGCCGTCGTTGCCGCGGTCACCAAGGAACGACTGAACGAAATGTTCTTCATGATGCTCGAACTCGAAGCGCTCTGCGCACGCGAGGCGGCGCGCAACATGACCACGAAGGAACGCACGGCACTGCAGCGGCTGCTTTCGGCAGGCACTGCCCTTGCCGCCAAAGGCAAGGTCGAGGCCTATGCGCAGCACAATCTCGAATTTCACGATGCCATCTACGCCGGCGGTCACAACGGCTACCTGAAGGAGACGACGCTCGCCGTGCGCGGGCGCCTCGCCCCCTTTCGGCGTGCTCAGTTCTTCGCCGAACAGCGGCCCGGGCGGTCGCACGAGGAGCACGCGCGCGTGGCAACCGCAATCGTGCGCGGCGACGGAGATGCCGCTTCCGGGGCAATGCGCGCCCACATCACCGCCGTGCGCGACGCCTATGTCACGCTCTTTCCCTTCCAGGAAGATGATGCGTGACCGGGCAGGTTCGCGCCGAAACCCAGAGCGCGCCGGCGCGGCTCTTCAGGGAGCCGGCTACCGCTGCGGCTTGGCCCGTGATGCGAAGGGATTGTCGGGTTTGCGCATGGTGACGCGGATCGGCACGCCCGGCATGCTGAAATCGTCGCGCAGCCGGTTGATCAGGAAGCGCAGGTAATCGTCGCCCAACTCGTCGGGCTGGCTGACCGAGATCATGTAGGTCGGCGGGCGGATCTTGGTCTGGGTCATGAAGCGCAGCCGAATGCGCCGGCCCTTGGCGAGCGGCGGCGGATGCAGGGCTTCCATCTCGCGCAGCCAGCGATTGAGGATCGGCGTGGTGAGGCGCTTGTTCCAGATGTCGTAGGTCTCGAACACCTTGGGCATCAGCCGCTCGACGCCGCGCCCGGTGAGTGCGGAGAAGCCCACGATGGGCACGTCCTTCACCTGGGCGAACGAGGCTTCGAGCCGGTCGCGCAGCTTCTTCCACGCCTTGGTCGATTTCGCCTGGTCGTCGGCCAGCAGGTCGGTCTTGTTGACGGCGATCACCAGCGCGCGGCCCTCGTCGATCACGCGGCCGGCGACGGCGAGGTCCTGCTTCTCCAGCATGTCGGCGGCGTCGAGCACCACGACCACGACGTCGGCCAGGCGGATGGCGTCGAGCGTGTCGGCGACCGAGGCCGATTCCAGGCGCTTGTCGATGCGGCTGCGCCGGCGCATGCCGGCGGTGTCGACCAGGCGGATGGCGCGGCCGCGCCATTGCCATTCGACGCGGATGGCGTCGCGCGTGATGCCGGCCTCGGGCCCGGTAAGAACACGTTCCTCACCGACCAGGCGGTTCAGCAGCGTCGATTTGCCGACGTTCGGGCGGCCGACGATGGTGAGAAGCAACGGCCGCTTGGTGGGCTCGGTCTCCTCCGCCTCATCGTCGTCGGACATCGGCGTCACGTGCCGCGCCAGCGCCTCGTGGAGGTCGCTCAACCCCTCGCCGTGTTCGGCCGAGACCGGGATCGGCTCGCCCAGGCCCAGACCGTGCGCTTCGGCCAGGCCGTTCTGCCCGGCGCGGCCTTCGCACTTGTTGGCGACCAGGATCACCTTGGCCGCCCGCTTGAGCAGCCAGTTCGCGAAAGCTTCGTCGAGCGGCAGGACGCCGGCCCGGGCGTCGATCAGGAACAGCACGACATCGGAGGCTTCTACGGCCCGCTCGGTGAAGCGCCGCATACGCGCCTCCAGCACCTCGCCGCCCGCGGTTTCCCAGCCGGCGGTGTCGAGCAGCGTGAAGGCAAGGTCGCCAAGCTGCGCCGGGGCCTCGCGGATGTCGCGCGTCACGCCGGGCTGGTCGTCGACGAGCGCATGGCCGCGTCCGACCAGCCGGTTGAACATGGTCGACTTGCCAACATTCGGCCGGCCGACGATGGCTACTCGGGCGGGCGCGCCCCGTGGGAGGCGCTTGTCGTCAGCGGAGGGCAATGAGCCGGCCTGAATCGGTCAAGACGTAGATGGTGCGATTGGCGACGATCGGTGCGAGACGCACCGGATCGCGCACATCGAGCTTGCCCAGGATTTCGCCGGTGTAGGGCGAGACGGCCAGCATCTCGCCCAGCGTGCCGACGACGAGCAGGCGGTCGCCGGCCAGCACCGGCCCACCCCACAGCACCGGCTTGCGGCGCTTGTCGTCCACGTACTGCGTGAGCGGCGTCACCCACTTGATCTTGCCATCGTCACGGCCGAGGGCTGCGATATCGGCGTTGGCGGTGATGACGAACAGGAAGCGGCCCGCGGGCCACGGCGTCTGGCTGCCGCCAATGGGACGCTCCCAAAGGCGCTGGCCGCTGCGCAGTTCGACCGCTGTCAGGAGGCCGCCCGACCCCATGGCCACCACGACGCCGCGATCGATCACGGGGCGGCCGCGGATGTCGGCGAGGTTGCCAAAGGCGCGAGCCTCGCCGCGCGCGCCGATCAGCGAGTCGTTCCAGACCGGCCGGCCGTTGTCGAGGCGGAGGCCGACCAGTTCGCCGGAGCTGAAGGGCGCCACGACATACTCGCCCGAACCCGCCGGGCTGGTGCCGCCGACAAAGCCCGCGACTTCCTGCAGGGCGGTGTATTGCCAGAGGTCCGAGCCATCGACAGCGGCCAGGGCCTGGATCTTGTTGTCGATGCTGATGGCGAAGACGCGGTCGCCGAACACCAGCGGCGCACCGCGCACCGGCGCGCTGACCGACGAGGTCCAGAGTTCCTTGCCATCGTTCGGATCGAGAGAGAAGACGCTGGCAAACCCCGTGGTCACGAACAGCCGGCCGCCGTAGTAGGCAAGGCCGCCGCCGAACTCGTCGGTATCGCGCGCCTTGTCCGGCGCCAGGGTGACCCGCCAGATCAGCTTGCCGGTGTCGGCGTCGAACGCCGAAACGGTGCTTTGCGCATCTTTGGCGAAGACCTTGCCGTCGGCCATGATCGGCGGGGTCGTGAGAATGCGCGACGACGACGAGCCGGCGCCGACATCGGCCGTCCAGATGATCTTCGGCGAGTCGCTGACGGCGAGATGCTGCATGGCGTAGTTGGCGAAACCGCCGGATTGCGGCCATGAATCGTTGGCCACCGGCGCCGGCAGCACGATCTGCACGGCCCCCATGTCCTTGTCGGGCTCGAGTTCGCTGCGATCACCGAAGACCGCGACGCGCTCGCCCGGCAGCGGCACCTTGGAGCTGCCGAAGATGCCATCAGCGGCGTTGGTCAACGTATCGCAGCCGGTCAGCGCGACGGCCAGAACGCCGGCGGCGAGAAAGGCCTTGAGGCCGCTCACACTCGATACGCTGGTCATGCGTCTACTTCGCTTCGGTGGCGGCATAGAGATTGAGCATCGCCGATGCCCGTTGCGCGGCGCCCTGGGGCGTGCCCGGATCCTTGGCGATCTCGCCCCACAGTTCGCGGGCCCGCTTGGCGTCGCCCTTGCGGGCGGCCGCGAGTGCCTCGACCTCGCGGACACTGATCCGGAACGGCCGGTCGGGACCGGCCAGTGACTGCAGCCGGGCGGCCATCTCATCGGCCTTGGGCGTGTCGACGCTCTTCAGCGCCGCGATCACCTTGGCAAGGTCGACCAGCTCGGCGCCCGACAGCTTGGGCCCGACGGCCGTAAGGGCCGTGACCTGCTCCTCCAGCGTGGGCTGCAGCTGGGCAACGATCAGCGTGGCCAGCGAGCGGTAGGGTTCGCGCGCGTCCGTCGCCTGCTTCTCGAGGTCGGCGCGGGCGGCGGCGGGGTCGGTCGCGATTTTGGCGAGCGCCGTCGAATAGGCGACGCTGGCGGCGGCGCGCTGGCTGGCGTCGTACTGGCGCCAGCCGACGGAGCCCGCCACCGCGACCACCACGGCGACCGCGCCGGCCACCACCCAGGTGCCCCAGCGGTCCCACCATTCCCTGAGTTCGTCCTTGCGGACGGCCTCGTCGACTTCCTGAAAGGCGGCGGAATCGGACACAGCGGTACCCTCGGAATTATCGCGAAATATCAACAGCTTCAGCGGCGGTTCATAGCCCCCCACCCTGGTTTTGGCAAACCTCGGCCCAGGGTGATTTTGGGCTGCGTTTCGAGTGCTTTACCGGCTCTTGTCCATCTGTAACAATTCGCCCCAACGACATGGTTCGAGCCGCCATCGCATGACCAATCTCTACCGTTTGGCCGATCAACGGGCCCGGCGTCGGATTGTCTCATTCGATCGTCGGGAATTGTCCCGCCTGCTCGGTCTCTACAGCATGCGGGTGGCCTCGGGAGAGTGGCGGGACTACGCCATCGACTTCCGGCCCGGCATGGCGATCTTCTCGATCTTCCGCCACACCTCGGAGCAGCCGCTGTTCGCCATCGCCAAGGTGCCCAACGGGGCCCAGGGCGGCTATGTGGTCTACAATGGGCCGCGCAAGCTCGCGCACGGCGATTCGCTCGAAGACGTGCTCGCCGTCTTCGACCGTAAACTCCGGCTTCTGCTGGGATAAGCCCGGATCATCAGGCGCGCGGCCCGACGACCTCGGCGGCGCGTCCTAGTGGCTGCTGCCCTTTTCCGGTGCCGTCGCCGCGCCGATGCCGGCACCCAGCGCCGCGCCCACGAGGGCCGGGGCGACGAGAGGCCAGCCGGCAATCGCGCCGACCGCGAGGCCTGCACCGGCGCCGATGCCGCCGCCGGTGACCGCACGCTCGCCCCAGGTGTCGCCACAGGCAGACACCGACAGAGCCAGGGGAATCAGGAGGATAGACGCGAACTTGGTGGACATGGTGCGAACCTCTGAGGGGGAAATTGAGCCGGTTCAGGCCGTCTAAATATTCTTGTCCGCCCAAAAACAGGGGCGTTTGATCATACCTTCTGACAATTAATTATAATTGTCAATAAAACACTGTAATTATATGATTTTATTATATAATTCGTCTCTCCAACGTGCCGGGGGTTGGCCGAACTCGCGCTTGAAGGCGCGATTGAAGGCTTCCTCGGACTCGTAGCCGACAGCATGGGCGATCTGGGCGATGTTGCCCTTCCCGCTCCGCAGCTTTTCCTTGGCCACGCCGAGACGCCACTGGGTCAGGTAGCGGATGGGCGGCAGGCCCACCAAGGCGGTAAATCGATCGACGAAGGCGCTACGCGACATCGACACTTCGCCCGCCAGTCGGTCGATGGTCCAGGGCGCCTCGATCCGGCCATGCAGCAACGCCAGGGCCTGGCCGATCTGGCGGTCCTTCAGCCCGGCCAGCCATCCCGACTGGGTGCCGTCGAGGCTCGCGGCATAGTCGCGGACGGCCTCGACCAGGAGCAGTTCGGAGAGACGCGACATGATGTCGGACGAGGCGAACCGGCCGACCGCCAGTTCCCGGGCGGCAAAGCGCACCGAGGCTTCCACCCAGTCGCGTGATGTTCCATGGCGGATATCGAGCTTCAGCATCCTGGGCAGCGAGGCGATCAGCGGATTGTAGGCTTCCTCGCTCGCCAGAAAACCACAGACGAGATGGGTCTCCTCGCCACCGCCGCCGTGGACGATGCGGGCGAGCCCCTCGCCCTCCGGCGCCTGGATCAGGTCGCCGGCCTCGACGGGTTTCAGGCCCGTCGCACTGGCGAGGTCGTGACCATCGTTGCGCGGCAACAGGATGACCTCGCCGGCTTCGACCTCGATGGCCTCGCCGTCGACCTCGCACACCAGCCTGCCGCCGATCACGAAATGATAGGCGAGGATCTGCGCCGGCGCCGCCATGTAGGGCGTGCAATCCTCCGGCGTGAGCTGCGATCTCACGCACCACGGCGCCGTGAAGCGTGCCTCCAGGAAGATACCGCCGGTCAGGCGGACCGAGCGCAGCACCTGCGATAAGGCGTCCATCCCGACAGCATCACCTCCAGCGGCAACATCGGTCAATCGGCCGCGCGCCTCCGCAGCACATCGTAACCCGAGTGGGATCCGAGGGAGAGCAGCCAGCCCTCCGGCGCGTACTTGAAGCGTCGAACCACTTCATAGTTCTGTTGCAGCCAGGCCCAGTCTTCGGCCGCAAGCTCATGGCCTTCATGGGTGAGCTTGTCGTCGAGCAGCGGCGATCGTTGCACGAGCCAGGTCGGCCGCATCTTCCGGACAAATCGTATCCACCAGTCCGCATGGCCCGCGCGCTTCAGTTCCAGCACGTCGCCGGACACCAGGCCGATTTCATCCCAGGCCTTCAGGCCGGCCTGGAAGGGGATGTGCCCTGCCGGCTCCAGGAAGAGCGTGTCTCCCGGCCTGGCGACCGAGAACAGGTAGCGCCCGACCCCTGCCCGGTACTCGGACTCCTGATGGCCGACATTGTAGGAGATCGCCCACTGCCCCAGCGCCGCGGCGACCAGCACGCCGGCAATGCCCACAGCCGTGAGCTGGCGGAGCGGTCTAGCCAAGCGGGCAGCGAACTCGAACGCCATGAACAACGTCAGCAAGTTGGCGATCAGTGTACTTGGCCAGAGATACCAGGGGAAAATGACTCCGCCCGCCGCATAGGCGACCGGCACGAGATAAGCGCATCCAACCAGCGCCAGGACCGTCGACCGCCTCGCTCGATCACTCCAAACCAACCTCAAGGCCAACACCGACGCCACCAGAGAGACCGCCGTCGCGACGGGACCGAGAAAGTGAACGTACTTCGTGCTGAAGGGCAGCAGATAGCTGTCGCTCAGGAACAAGGCCTCGAGCTGATCGAAAAATCCCGCGATGGAACGCTCCGGCCGATACGACAGCGCCTTGGCGATCGCCGTCTGGGGCACGGCCGTTCCCGTCAGAAGCATGTTTGCGCCGGCGACCATCGCCACCGTCAGCGCGAGGGCCACGAGCCCCTCAAAGGCCCGGCGGCGATCGACAAGAAAGCAGGCACCGATGAACAGGAGGGCGAAACCAGCCGCATCGGCACGCACCAGCGGCAGAATAAAGGCGGCCACGGTCAGCATGCGGCTTGTCCTGGCAAACGTGACGCCGTAAGCGGCAAGCCCGAGTGCTAGGAGCAGCAGCGCCGTCTCCATCCCCGAGTAGCTCACGAGAAGGGACACCGGCAGGACCGCAATGGCCGCCCACAGAAGCAGGCGCCGGGGCCCCTGCTCCAGCGCCGATGCGAACAGTCCGGCGGCGGCAACGGACAGCAACGTGTTGACCGCGATGATCGCCCAGAATACTGCCGATCCGAACGTCGCCCGCAGAGCCGCGAGCATCAGGGCGTAAACCGTGCTGGTCACGCCGGTCGTGGGCTCGCCGAGATTGAAGGCCAGTTGCCCGTGATCCGCCAGGTTGAAGGCGGTCCGGAAGATGATCATGGCGTCGTCCTGGAGGTGGCCGGTCAGCGCGTACGGAATACGCACGGCGGCAAGCACCGCCCCCAAAAACAGCAATCGCAGCCAGAACACACAGGCCTCGCTTGTCGACAGTTGTGAATTCCCGGCCGATCGGTCAATTGGTCCGTTCGCCTGGTCATTCTCCGGCGCGGCCAATCCCCTATTGTCCCGCCATCGCCACATGGCAACAAACCGGGAAACTATCATGAAAGCCGACGCCAAATACCGCCAGAACCTGCCGCAGCTCGACGGCCGGCTGTTCCTCAGCGACGGCGGACTCGAGACCAGCCTGATCTTCGAGGACGGGCTCGACCTGCCCCATTTCGCGGCCTTCCACCTGCTGCGCGACATGGCCGGGCGCTCCGCGCTCGTCCGCTACTACGAACGCTACATCGAGATCGCCAAGGCCGACGGCGCGGGCTTCATCCTCGAAAGCCCGACCTGGCGCGCCAGCACCGACTGGGGCGACAAGCTCGGCTACTCGCACGACGACATGGCAGCGGTAAACGCCAAGTCGATCGAGCTGATGCTGGCGCTGCGCGAAGCGCACGAAACCGTGCGGACGCCGATGGTCGTGAGCGGCAACGTCGGCCCGCGCGGCGACGGCTACATTCCCGGCGAGATCATGAGTGCCGACGAAGCCGAGGCCTACCACGCCCACCAGATCTCGGCTTTCGCCGAGGCCGGCGCTGACATGGTGGGCGCGGTCACAATGACCAATACGAGCGAAGCCATCGGCGTGGTCCGGGCGTCAGCAAAGGCGGGCCTGCCGATATGCCTCTCCTTCACCGTGGAAACCGACGGCCGCCTGCCGACCGGCCAGACGCTTGAAGAGGCGATCGGCGAAGTCGATGCCGCCACGTCGAACGGCCCCGCCTACTACATGATCAATTGCGCGCACACGACGCACTTCGACAAGGTGCTGCGGGCGGGCGGCGCCTGGACCCGGCGCATCGGCGGCATCCGCGCCAATGCGTCCAGGCGCAGTCACCAGGAGCTGAACGATTCGCCCGACCTCGATGCCGGTAACCCGATCGAGCTGGGCGGCCAGTACCGCGATCTCTTGCAACTGATGCCCCAGATCAACGTGCTGGGCGGCTGCTGCGGCACCGACCATCGCCATGTCGCCGCCATCAGCCTCGCCTGCCAACTGGTCGCGCGAAAGGCCGCCTAGGACTCAGCCTAACGCCTGGGCATAGGTCTCGGGCTTGAACCCCACGATCAGGCGGCCGTTCACGTCGAGGACCGGCCGCTTGATCATCGACGGCTGCGCCAGCATCAGGGCGATCGCCTTGGCTTCGCTGAGGCCGGTCTTGTCAGCGTCCGGCAGCTTGCGGAAGGTCGTGCCGGCACGGTTCAGCAGCGTCTCCCAGCCGGTCTTCTTCGCCCAGGCCCGCAGGAGGCCGGGCTCGATGCCTGCGGTCTTGTAGTCGTGGAAGGCGTGGCCGACGTCGTGGGCGTCGAGCCAGGCGCGCGCCTTCTTCATCGTGTCGCAATTCCTGATGCCGTAAATGGTCACGGACTTCGTCATATCGCTGTCGCCGGTTCGTTGTCGCGCAAGGCCTGGTCCTCGATCTGGATGGTAGTATGGGTCAGTCCGAAGTTGGACCTCATCGCCTCGCAGGCGCTGGCCAGCGTCGCCCGTGCCCGGGCCATGTCGTCGACCACGAGATGGCAACTCATGGCGTCGAGGCCGGAGGTGATGGTCCAGACGTGGAGATCATGGACCGCCGTCACGCCCTCGATCTCGAGCAGCTTCTTTTCGAGCAGGGACAGGTCGACCTCGGGCGGCGTGCCTTCCATCAGGATGTGGATCGCCTGCTTCAGCAATATCCAGGTCCGGGGCACGATGAAGAGCCCGATGCCGGCGCCGACCACCGGATCGGCCAGCGTCCAGCCGGTGAACATCACGACCAGCGCTGCAATGATGACGCCCAGCGATCCCAGCATGTCGCTCAGCGCCTCGAAATAGGCGCCCTTGACGTTGAGGCTCTCCGAGGAGCCCGTCATCAGGAGCTTCATGCTGATCAGGTTGACGACGAGGCCGGCCACCGCCACCGCCAGCATCGGCCCGCTCAGGATCTCGGGCGGGTTCTGGAACCGCTGCCATGCCTCGTAGAGAATGTAGACGGTGAGCAGCAGCAGGACGACGGCGTTGGTCAGCGCCGACAGCACCTCCATGCGCACATAGCCGTAGGTCTTGGCCGGCGTTGCCGGACGTTCGGCGAAGCGGATGGCGAGCAGCGCCAGCGCGAGCCCGCCGACGTCGGTCAGCATGTGGGCCGCATCCGCCAGCAGCGCCAGGCTGCCCGTCAGCAGGCCGCCCACGACCTCGACGCCGACGAACGACGCGGTAAGCGCCAGCGCCCACCGCAGGCTCGACTTGTGCCGTCCGGCGGCAGTCGTCCCCGGGGACGCCGCGTGTGAATGCGAATGCCCAACGCCCATCGCCTGACCTTAGCGAGTCGCGAGTCAACCTCATATGCGTTCCTGAATAAAAAATACTTAGGTATTGACCTAAGTATTATCACCCCCTAACTTCCGGCCATGCGCACCGAAGCCACGCCCATCGATGGAATCTTCCGCGCCCTCTCCGACCCGACGCGCCGCGACGTGCTGGAGAGGCTGTGCAAGAGCCCGGGCTCCGTCAGCGAACTGGCGGAACCTTTCGACATGGCCCTGCCCTCCTTCGTCGAGCATCTGAAGATCCTCGAAGGCTGCGGGCTGGTGCGCTCCACCAAGGCGGGGCGTATCCGCACCTACCGCCTCGTGCCCAAGCGGCTCCGGCTCGCCGAGGACTGGCTCGCCCATCAGCGCACGGTCTGGGAACGCCGCCTCGACCAGCTCGACTCCTATCTCCTCGACCTCAAAGGAAAACGGCCATGAAAATCGACCCTACCCGCGACCTCGTCCTCGAACGCACCATCGACGTGCCGCCCGAGCTGGTGTGGCTCGCCTGGACGACGCCCACGCACCTCATGAAGTGGTTCACGCCGGCGCCCTGGACCGTCACGGCCTGCGAGATCGACCTCCGCCCCGGCGGTATCTTCAGCACCACCATGCGCTCGCCCGAGGGTCAGGAATTTCCCAACGCCGGCTGCTACCTCGAGGTGGTGCCGCAGAAGCGCCTGGTCTTCACCGATGCGCTGCTGCCCGGCTACCGGCCGGCGCAGACCTCGTTCATGACGGCGATCATCGACATCAAGCCCAGCGGATCAGGCACCCGCTACACCGCCACGGCGCTCCACAACGACGAGGCTGCCCGCAAGAAGCACGAGGAGATGGGCTTCCACAACGGCTGGGGCACCGCGCTCGACCAGCTCGTGGCCCACGCAAAAAAAATGTGACGATCAGGCCGCCACGGAGCGGCGGCGCCAGGCCGAGGGTGGCACGCCCACCGACTTCTTGAACGCCCGGCTGAAGGCGGCCTCTGAACCGTAGCCGATTTCGGCGGCAATGCTTGCCATGTTGGTGTTGCCGCCGCTCAGCAGGCCGGCCGCGATCTGCATCCGCCATTTGGCGAGATAGTGCATCGGCGGCATGCCGATGAGCTCGGTAAACCGTTCGGCCAGCGCCGAGCGCGACAGCGCCACATCCTTGGACAGTTCCTCGATCGTCCAGTTGCGGGCCGCATCGCCGTGCATCAGCGACAGGGCCTTGCCGACGAACGGATCGCGCAAGCCCGCCAGCCATCCCGCCTGCTCCGGCGGCAGGGTCTCCAGGTACTGGCGAACCACTTCGATGAACATCAGCTCGCTCAGCTTGGCCAGCACGCCCTCGCCACCGGCACGCTTGCCCGCCGACTCGCTCCTGGCCAGGCGGATGAACTGGCCAAGCCAGTTGGTGTCGCCTCCCTGCGGGTTTCCGGCCTTGATGACCGGCGGCAGGTTGTCGAGCAACGGGTTGAACGGACGCGCGTCACACGCGAGGAAGCCGCAGACCAGCTTGACCGAGGCCGGCCCCTGGTCGCCAACATTGCGGAAGAACGGCAAGGGTCCTGAAGTGGCAAAGTCGATCTCTGCCTGTGTGACCGGCTGGGCCCGCATGCCGGGGTGGCTCGACATCACATGCGCGTCGCCGCGCGTGTAGACGATGACTTCGCCGGCATCGAGCACGATCGGCTCCTTGCCGATGATGCCGGCGTAGCAGCGACCCTCGGTACACAGGTGATACGAGATCAGATGCTCGGCGCCGGGCAGGATCTTGGGCAGGACCATTTCCCGCGTCGGTTGCTCGGCCACCCACGGGTTGCTGGCCACGACGTCGAAGAACGTCGCGCCGGTCAATCGCACGGTTCTCAGCACGTCGGATAGGGCGTCGGCTGCCATCGTGATCCCGCTCTGTCGGGGAAACCTATGAATTGGAGACGCAGTGTCAAGCATTGCGGACGTCCGGTCATTCGCCCTTGGCGCGGCAGGGAATAGACACGCCGCGAACTGAAACCGACCGGAGAGGCGCCATGAAACACTTCAAGCTGAGCGTGCTGGGGCTCGCCCTGGCCACCACCGCGTGGGCGACCCCCTCCCCGGCCGGCATTCCCGCGGCGCTCCGGCCGGCCGCGGGCGAGAGCCTCGCGATGATCGTGACGGCCGCGGGCGTGCAGATCTACGAATGCCGCGCCACAAGTGACGCGCCGAGGGCCGACGCGCCAACAGGACACGCCTGGGCGTTCGTCGCACCCGAGGCCGAGATCTTCGACTCGAAGGGCGAAGGCATCGGCCGCCACGGGGCCGGTCCCTATTGGGAAGCCGGCGACGGCAGCCGCGTCGTCGGCAAGGTCAAGGCGCGCGCCGATGCGCCCGCGCCCAACACCATTCCCTGGCTGCTGCTCACCACCGAATCGACCGGCCCGCAGGGCGCGTTCAGCAAGGTGACGAGCATACAGCGCATCGACACCGTCGGCGGCGCCATGCCGACGACGGCCTGTACGCGTCAAGCCATCGGCACGCTGGCGCGCATTCATTACACCGCCGTCTACCGCTTGTTCTCCAACCAATAGGAGCTGTCATGAAATCCGCTGTCATCCCAACCACCTTGCTGCTCGCCGCTTTGGCGATCCCTGCCAAGGCCGACGTCATCACCGACTGGAACCAGAAAACCGGCACCTTCATCACCGAGTCCAAGATGGGGACGCCGCCGGCCATCCGCGTGATGGCCATCGTGCAGACGTCCGCCTATGGCGCCGTCAACGCCATCACGCAGCGCTACCCCGCGGCCGCGACGCTGCCGCGCGCTGCAAAGAATGCCTCGATCGATGCTGCGGTCGCGGCGGCCCATCGCGCCGCGCTGCTGAAACTTCTGCCGGCGCAGCAGGCGTCGATCGACGCGGCCTACCAGGCAGCCCTTGCCGCCATCGCCGAGGGCGATGCCAAGACTGCCGGCATCGCCATCGGCGAGCAGGCCGCGGCCCAGGTCCTGGCCCAGCGCGCCGACGACGGCGCTGCCACGCCGGTCGCCTATCGGCCGCACACCACCGCCGGCGCCTATGTGCCCACGGCAGCACCGGCCGTGACGCAGTGGTCGCAGCGCAAGCCCTGGCTGATGACCGGCGCCCAGCAGTTCCGTCCCGCCGCGCCGCCGGCGCTGGCCGGTCCGGTCTGGGTGCGCGACTACAACGAGGTCAAGGCGATCGGCAGCAAGACCAGCACGAGCCGCAGCTCTGAGCAGACCGAGATCGCCCTCTTCTGGGAATACTCGCTGCCGTCGATCTACTACGGCGTGGTGCGGTCGGTGGCCAACCAGCCGGGCCGTGAGACGACGCGCAATGCGCTTCTGTACGCGATGGCGGCGCAGGCGATGGACGATGCCATGATCGGCGTGTTCGACGCCAAGTATCACTACAACTTCTGGCGGCCGGTCACGGCGATCCGCAACGGCGACATCGATGGCAACGACGCCACCCAGCGCGATGCGTCCTGGACCTCGCTGCTCGACTCGCCGATGCATCCGGACTATCCGAGCGGCCACAGCATCCTCGCGTCCGCCGTGGCCACCGTGCTGAAGGCCGACATCGGCACCAGCCCGATGCCGACGCTGTCGACGACGAGCCCCACCGCCAAGGGTGCTGCCCGGCGCTGGACCAACCTCGACGACTTCGTGCGGGAAGTGTCGGACGCCCGCATCTATGCCGGCATCCACTACCGCGCGGCGACGGACGCCGGCGTCGAGATGGGCCGGCGGATCGGGGAGCTGGCGGCCAAGCGGCTGGCCACTCCCGGACAGTAGAAGCGAAGAGTTCGGGATCGACCGGCCCGCCAGGCTGGTCGATCCCGGCGCCTCAAAGGAATCCGATCCAGCGGCCGGCGAGCAGCACGAGGAGCCAGAGGATCACGGAAAAGCCAGCCACCAGACGAACGCTGGCGTGAACGTCGCCGCCGGCGAGGGCGATCTGAAAATGGCGGTTGCGATGCTGCAGCCCGACATTGGCGAGGGCCACGGCGAGCAGCCCCATCTTCCAGAGGAACGCCGCGTTGTCGAGATACTCGAGCGGCTTGACGGTGAAGAGCCACAGACCCGTCAGGACGGCGAGAACGAGGCCGGCGGCGGCGCTGCGCGACAGGAACGGACCGATGACGTCGAGGGGAACGGCGCGATAGACGCCGATCAGACGCAGGTCGAGCGGGAGGATGCCGCCGACCAGCATCCCGACGCCCAGAATATGGACGGCATTCACCACCAGATAGGCCGTGCCCGATTGCTGCAGCAGCGTGGCGCCGGGCCAGGCGCTGATCCACTCGACGAACGGCATCGGCGAGGCTGGCCTCAGTTCGTCCGGATGCGTTCGGGATACATGTCGTAGTTCTTGCCCGCGATCGTGATGCGCACGGCCTTGATCATCATCTTGGTCTTGTCGAGGTGACGGTTGCCGAGAATCGTGATCGCATCGCCAGGCTTTGCCGACGCCGCCGTGAAGCCCGCCCGCTCGGTCTGGTTGGGATTGCCGAGGTCGACCTGCCAGAGCACGCCGTCGGCGGCGGTGACCTGGAGCGAGGGATGCGGCGGCGCCATCGAAATCGACTTGATCGTGCCCTGGAGCACGGTCTGCTCGTTCTCGGCCCACGACCATCCATGGTGGCCGAGCGCCGGCAAGCTGGCGCCGGCAAGGCCGCCCGCCACGACGAGCTGGAGAAGACGACGCCTGTTCGCACGCATCTCACGCCTCCACTAAAAACCGACCGTCACGCCGGGGGCATCCCGTCGAAATTCGGCAAGGCCGGATCGACGTGGTCCCAAGCGTAGCCGCGCGCGCGGTAAAATACCATCTGCGGCGTGTAGCGGCCGGGATCGTCGAGGCTGGCGGCGTGCACGGTGAACAGATCGGGCATGGCGGCGAAGGTGAGATAGACCGGCGAGCCACAGGTGGGACAGAAGGCCCGCGTCTTCATGTTGCCGCTGTCGCCGACGATGTCCCAGTGCGCCGCCTTGCCGTCGAGCTTCACGCGCTTCCGGTCCGGGAAGGTGAGGTAGGAGCCGTGCCCGGTGCCGCTCTTGCGCTGGCAGTCGCGGCACTGGCAATCGGCCTGCACCATCGGCTCGCCGGAGATTTCATAACGGACCGCGCCGCAGGCGCAGCCGCCGGTAAAAGCCTTGCCGCTCATTTCTTCTCTCCCGTGAGGACTTCTAGCTGACGGACGACCTTCTTCCAGCCCTCGCTCATGCCCTTGAAGGCGGTCTCATTCTTCGGCAGCTCGAAGCCGGAATGGACGAGGCGCACGCGCGTGCCGGCTTCGACGCCGGCCAGGGTCCAGGTGACGACGGTGTCGAGCGGCGCGCCGTAGCCCGCGTTGGCCGCGTGCCCACCCTTCCAGGCATAGACGAAGCGCGCGTTCGGCTTCACCTCCAGCACCTGGCAATGAATGACGCCGTCCCACGCGCCGGCCGGCGTCGTCTTCATGGTGAAGTGGTTGCCCACGACGGGCTCGAAGCCGGTCGCTGCCATCAACCAGCGTCCCATCAACGAGCCGTTGGTCAGCGCCTTCCAGATATTCTCCGGCGCGTGCGGGAAGACTTCTTCGACCACGATCTCCTGGGTGCGGGATTTCAAGGCGGCCTCGGTCATGGATCGATCTCCTTCAGCAAGGTTCTGAGATTGGCAAAGCGCTCGCGCCAGAAGACGCCGTAGATGGCCATCCAGTCGACGAGTGGCGCCAGCCCCTTGGGGTCGGCGCGGTAGTGGACGTTGCGGCCCGCGGGCCGGTCGGCGATCAGGCCGGCCTCTTTCAAGGACCGCAGATGCTGCGAGATGGCCGACTGGGTGACGCCGCTGCCGCGCGTCAGCTCGGCCACGGTGATCTCCTCAGCCTTCACGATCCGCTCGAACACGGCCCTTCGCGTTGGGTCGGCGAGGGTTCGCATCACGGCGTCGATTTGGGTCATCTGCATCATGACCCATCAATTAGCGTCTACTAATTCATTAGTCAATGCTAATTTGATGGCATTTTCCAGACACCATCTGTCTGGAATTTGTCTGTCCGGAAATTCGCAAAGCGCCGCCCCGCTTGAACCGGACGATTCTTTTCGACTCAGGCCCGAATCGCGGCCCTGTCTGAATAATCAGATTGTCATCGCGGGTTGCAAAAGGCGCCACCGAGCGTATATACTCATACGTATATACGAAAGGTCGCCGTGTCCCAGTTCGCCAAAGTGTTTCGCTCCGGCAATTCCCAGGCCGTCCGTCTCCCGAAGGACTTTCGCTTCGACGTCGAAGAGGTCGAAATTTCGCGGGAGGGCGACGCCGTGATCCTGCGGCCGCGCCACGACGTTTCGACGCCGTGGGCCTCCTTGCGCGCCGCGGTGGACCGCGGTTTCAGTTCGGACTTCATGGCCGAGGGCCGACAGCAACCCGACAACCAAAGCCGGCCCAGGTTGGATGAAGCTTTCGACTGATGGCCTGGCTACTCGACACCAATGCCATCATTGCCCTGGTGACGCGCAGGTCCGACGCCT
This sequence comes from Reyranella sp., assembly GCA_052386855.1. Classification (GTDB taxonomy): domain Bacteria; phylum Pseudomonadota; class Alphaproteobacteria; order Reyranellales; family Reyranellaceae; genus Reyranella. The sequence continues at coordinate 6,740 of JBQTJT010000039.1, read as the reverse complement.
TGCTGCGCCGCGTGGAGGCCGCGGAGCCGGGAACACTGGCCACCTCCTCCGTTGTCGCGCACGAGCTTTATTTCGGCGCATACCGCAGCCAGAAGATCGAGTTCAACCTCGAGACGCTGCGTCTGCTCTTTGCAGACCTCGTCGTTCTCGAGTTCGATCGGGAAGATGCGCGCACATCGGGCGAGATCAGAGCCGCGCTCGCGCGGCAGGGTCCGCCGATCGGCCCCTATGACGTATTGATCGCCGGGCAGGCGAAAGCGCGCAGCTTGACGCTCGTCACCAACAATCTCTCCGAGTTCCAACGCATCGATGGACTCGAGATCGAAGACTGGACGCAGCCTTAGAGTTCTACCGACAACTCCTGACACTCGAAACGTGTGTCAGAAGTTGTCCGGACTTGTGCGCTCCACGCGCGGATTGAGAGTCTCGTGAGACCGGCAAAAGACCCTCCACAGGTCCAGGAGGCCGATGGCCACGCAGCTCGTTCGAGTCGGCCGGTTCCTCCCGGCTCTTGCGCCGAGCCGCTGGAGTGACCTTCCAGAAGCTCAGCTCGTTATTGCGTCCCGCAACAGGTGCGGTCGGGTCGGCCGGCGGCGTAACCGGCGGACGGCCCGCAGCCCAGGACCCCCAGCGTGACTCTCGTCACGTGGAGCAAGTGCTGCGAACAGTCCGCCGCGCCAAGGGTTTATGGCTGCGCGCGTATGTTCGATTCGCGTCAGATTTGCGACGCCTCCCGGGACGGCCGGATAAGGGAGGCCTGTCGGCTATGTTATTGATCGGCAGGGACTACGCCCTGCCCCAAGTGACTCCGCGACCGCGTCCGTGGACTTGGTCCCTTGCATCGCCCGCGTGGAGAGCGGGAACGTCACCCAGTCACGACAAGGAGCCGTCCCGTGCAAAGTGACCGGGCGGCTCAGCCTTTGAAGTCAGGCCTCGTGCAACGATAGCGAAAACATAGGGCGATTCCGGCTGAACCTGTGAATCGCAGATTGCAATTCAGCTTCGCCGATTTTGCTCGGCTGCTAGCAGTGCATGCATACCAACTCGGGATAAGACCGCCGCCGGCAGCGGCGCCGCGAGCTTAGCCATTTCGATGACGTACACGCTCACCAACCCGACGCCATCCACTACCACCGCGACCGCGCTCTTGCCGCACATCTCACCGACATCCTGGCTGAAATAGCTGATGATCAGCCACACTTGACGTGAGGCCGGCAGGATCATCGAACCCACACCCGCCCGACTGTGACCGCGCACCGCCGGGCTCCCCATGCCGACTAGTGCTCCGAGCTGACGCGGGCGCGCTCTGGTTCCAGCCGAGCGCGCCTACAGGCAGCCTCGCGTCACCGCTCCCGCACGTTCTGAGGAGCGCCGTCCACCTCGGCGAGGTCAAGCTCAAGTTCGATATTGTGGGCAGGAATCCACACACCGAGCGTGAAACCGCCCCAGACGGTCACGGATAGCTTCGCCACGTGAGCCTTAAACTTCCCGATTTTTAGCGGCGGCCTGAAACTGTCGTGGAGATGGAACTGGACCTCCTCTCCGTCGCGGCCGGGTCCTGCGACGAGCAAAACAATCCGCTCCCAATTCTTCGAGTTGGTCCTTTCGAACTCAGCCGAAGCCGTAAATCCCCCGCGGCTGGCTTTGCCTCCGAACCTGCCCTTCTGCAGGTCGTTATTATTCCGGATGCGACGCGATAGGCCGGGCGCCTGCTCACGTGACCGGCTCGAAGCGTCCGGCCCGTTCGACTTTGAGCTCAACGACAGCGCCGACGTGCTCGCTGCATCTAGCGCTTCATTCGTGCTCAAGAGACGCTTGCGAAGCAGGCGAGAAGGCAAACCCAGTGCAACAGCTAGATCAGTGACCGTGTCGGCTGACACTGCCGTCGCGTTCGGCAACACTAATTGCATTGCGCGCAACGCCGTCGCTTCGAGCTCGGGACTTAAAGCATCGAGTCCCTTGGACTGCGTGCGACGCAGGCCATCGGGTTCGACCAGGGACGCGATCTTCCCCGCGACCTGGATCATCAGCGACGGCAGATCGTCAACGGAAGGATCGACGGGCTCGAACTTCGCTGTCGCAGCTGCCAGCTGCCAGCAAACCCATGGCAAATTACCGCCAGCCGATCGCGCGGTTGCAACAATCGCCGCCCCACGCACCGCGTCAGGGCGTTCAATGCTCTCTTCGATCGCCCACCGCCAGGCACATTCGAACATTGGCGGCGCTTCAATGCGCGAGGGCAATCTCGCCCACTTGTCAGTGTCGAAGGTCTGCGGGCTGAGACGCCTCAACTGCCAGCATGCAGTAGTTGCATCGGTTGGTAATCCGCGCTGCGATGGGTCGGGGATCCAATCGCGAAGTCGGTCGATCCAATATTGATCTAAGATGAAAGATTGGCTGCTCTGTGGAGCTTCACTTGCTCCGATCGACTCGCTGCGCTTAAACGCCGACAGCGCTACCAGGGCACCATAGAGCTTGAGGAGTGGGTCGGTCTTGGGGTCGTCAAGCACATCCACGACGTCGGCCGAGAGGGAGTTCGATCCATTTGCGAGATCAAAAAGTAGCAAGCCGGCCAGCCGCACGCGCTCGCGGACACGATAGTCGTTTTCGTCACCGCGGACTGTCACGATCGTAGTACGCGCCGGGTCGATGCCAACGCTGTCCTCGTTGTGAAACTCACCGCCACCGGCCACGATCAATTTGGTGCGCGAAACGGTAAGGAATACCAGCGTCTGCCGCCCAGCGAGCGCTGGCACGCTCTGACCCAACTGTTCGCCGAGGATCGACTGAAAACCGATGTGGTAGCGTCCCGGTCGGACGCTGTAGCAGTGCGCGCGCTCCCCCCCGCCAAGTTCCAAATTAGGTGCATCGTCGAGACTGACGCTCATCGCGACCTCCTCGCGATCGTAGAGCCTCAGATCGAGATGGCTGGCGCGTTTGAGTATGTCAACCTCACCCGTAACGACGAGAACAATGGAGGATCCGTAGCTTCGCTCGGAGGGCCTAACCGCGCCATTGACGGCGTCTACGAGCGCTATGCGGTCGCTCGCCCTGGAATCAAGCGCGACCTCGGAGTCCAGGTCGCTCGGATCGAAGTGGACCTCGACCTTGTCCCGGCTACCGTCAAGGCGAACCATCGTCTGGGATTGCTGACCGGCGGAGCTCCATTCGATGAGATAGAGACCCTGCGCCAGCTCTGCGTCGAACCGTTCGGCACCGCGCCCAATTTCTCCGAGTGTCCCGTCGAGCACTCGAATCATGATTCCCGGGCGCGCGATCAATGAGAGGCTGATCGGGGACCGTGTTGGCAGGCCATCAGCCGACATGAACAGGTTCCGCGCTCGGATGCCTAAAAATGGTATAGCGACCGCTGCCGTCGTCTACCTGGATCGAGTAAAGGCCCCGCGCGAGTGGCGGTGTTTCTATAGTAGGACCCACAACCACAAGCGGGGGAATTCCGGGTATCGGCATGTCGCTACCGTCGTTGAGAATGAGCTGAGTGCCGTTCGGAAGAGCAGAGACGTCGATGATACGGACGGTCGATATCGGTCCGGCAACCGCCGGTGGACCCCGGACGATTAATGGCCCATCCCCATCTGGGTGAAACCACATATTAGGCTTCTGATCCGTGTCCGTGAAATGCTTGATGTTCTCAAGGACATATTGCTTGAGCGGCGCTGCATAGAGGTCGCTCAAAGCACCTATCCGATGGTTACGCAAACCGCGCATGAGCGCGCTGGAGAAGGCACCACGCACCGGCGGCTGAAGGGTCTCATACGCCGGCATGTCGTCCTGCGCGGCGTACGCTATACTGTGCGGGCTGGTCGGCTGCTGGTCGCTGTAATCGGATACGGGCGTCGCCCTCAATGCTGAACGCGCCGTCTGCTTGCGACAGCAGTCGGTGAACAGGATTGCCTCATTGAAGCGGTTGTGAAGGAGCGCTCTTCGAAAGCTGTCGCAGGGTATGAGACCGGCGGCGAGATTGCTGTTGATCGGCCGGAAGTCACCGGCAAGGAAGCATGTTTCCTCACTGCGATCGAAAGTCTTAGCCCGAATGCCATGGCCGGCGAGGAACACGTAAACACGGCGCGTTTCTGTGTCGCCATCTTCCATGGCTTGGGCGCTCATCGTGCGTCCAAGGCTCTCGATCGTGGTGGTGATTTCGCGCGCGTGTGGCGCACGCGTTCGGTCGGGCTCAGCCGAGCCGAGATCAACATTGTGCCATTGAGGCAGCCCACCCGCGATATAGGCCTGAAGCCGGCCCTGGGAAACTGCAGGCCACGGATGCGTCCAGAAGAAAAGATTTTGGGGAGCAACGTTGCCGCCGGCCGGTTCAAGCGCCCAATCGGCAAAGTCGCAGGCGTCGGCAACTGCGCCCTGCAAAGCAGTCTGCTTCGCCAGCGGGGGATATTCATTGATCCCTACGACGATCGCCCAGCTACCCATCGCCCGGCGGCCTAAAAAAGAGAGCGCGCGGTCGCGAGCGTCAACGGCTCGTTGTCGAAGTCACCATGGCTGTCCGCCATAGACACGCCGGGTGTTGGCGACCAGATGATGCCATGATCCGACTCTTGGAAGAACGTCGCGATAGACTTTGTCGCACCCTGCTCAGTGGCGTCTAGGCCGGACATACTGGAAAAGCGCTGCATTCCCAGAATTGGCGCGTCGGGATAGGCCTTAGCGTTCAGCTCCTCGAACAATCCCGAGACCAGGTAGAGGAGAGAGCTTGGATAGATGTAGCCCTTGTCGTGGCCGAGCACCGCATCGGCTCGCTCAAGCTCATCGGTCATAGTAATCATGCGACACAGTTCGATCATGGCACCGGTAGTATCGAGCATCTCGGCGAAGAGGTTCTCGCGAACAGCCGGCGCAAGCAGGAACAGCTTGACGCTTTTGTCGAGGCCCGCCGCCTTGGCCGCAAGCAGGAACCGCGACGCCCAAATCGACCCGGCGCTATGGCCGCTGATGACAAAATCCTTTGGCGTGTTCGCCTTAATGATGTCGATGAGTGCGCTTCCAAGCTTACTTGGTCCGAAATGGTCGGCAGCGTCCCCCACCATCATACCCCACACCTTCGCGCCGACTAGGTCGCCGTAGAATTCGCGGCACACTTCCTCGACGATCGTGGCATGCAGGCCGTGGTCCCGGCCGCCGCGAAAGCGTTTGAAGCACCGGATTGCGACCTGGCCAGCGTGGGAAACAAGGAAAATACCAGCCGAGACGATGCCGCGAGGCTTGCCTCCGACTACCGGGGAGTGGGTTACCTCGCCTTGGATGCTGCCATCCAATCGCCCCAGCATTTTCCGGCCCTCGACGATGTCAGCACCGACCGAAGGTGCGCGTGCCCCGCTAGGCACATTGACCGCCTCGTCGATATCAGCGGCAATTCTCTGGAAGGAATCGTCTTCCGCTAGCTCCTTCTGGAAATCCATCGCTAATTCGCCGTTGGTCTGCTCGCTCATGATCGTTGCGCGCGTCCCCGGCGGCAGTTTAAGCGCCATATGAATGTCGATATCGTCGAAAGGCCGTTTGCCAGCCTGCCCCGTCAGTCGCCGATGAATCTCTGCTTCGCTGATCGAGAGAGAGCCCGGTCCCCGTGCATCTAGCGCGGGCATGCCGAGTTTCTTAGCGACGAAGCCTATGAGTTTGCGCAGGATTGTCTGATAGAGCCGATCATCGTGGACGAGATCAGTCCAGTTGGTCTTGAGGGTCTCGAACGCTCCAGTCCGCCAAACGACATAGACCTGCGTCCATTCAGGCCCGAGTTGCCAACTATTTGGGCCATTCCCGGACAGGCGCTCGGCAGCGGCTAAGCCAGAGACCTCGTCGACCAGCCCCCCGTGTAGGTGAAGCAGTAGTTTGGCGTTGGGCTTCCCGAGTTCGGCGGCGAGAGCGGAGATCGACTGCTCTTGTCCAGGATCAGCAGTGCCATTCCGAGTCAAAATCTTGAAAACGGTCATAGCGGCGTTCCCCTTTACGCGCTGCTACTACAGGTAGAGTAACCGTTCGCGCCCGTCAACGCCTACGGCATCTAAAACTAGCCCAGAGAAATCTTCGGAAAATCTTCATGACCCTAGAGTTTATAGCTCGTCGAGATGAATCAGATATATCCAACTTGGCGCAATATCGTCGTGTAGACGGCCGAGAGTTTGCTGGGCGCTATGGCAAGCGCAGATCAGTACGCCGGTGCTGCTAGAAGCTTGCAAAGATGTGCGATGAGTCGCGCTTTGGAATTATCAACTTAGCTATTCTGGATGGCTAAGAGTGATCGCATGGCCGACATGCCGGTCGCCGCTACCATTACCATTTCCGGCTTCACCAGCCGTCACTCCCACTCAATCGTCCCAGGCGGCTTGCTCGTGATGTCATAGGTCACGCGGTTGATGCCGGGGCATTCGTTGATGATGCGGGCCGCGACCCGCCCCAGGAACGCGTGCTCGAACGGGTAGTAGTCCGCCGCCATGCCGTCGGTCGAAGTGACGGCGCGCAGTGCACAGGCCTGGTCGTAGGTGCGGCCGTCGCCCATCACGCCCACGGTGCGCACCGGCAGCAGCACGGCGAAGACCTGCCCGCCGGGTCGATGCCGTCTACTTCGACGAAATCCGAAAGTGCAGGAGGTCGAGCTTCTCCTTTGTGACGGCCGAGACGATGAGCGCGCCGGGGGGCCGGCGGCCACCACAAACACAAAAAAAGGAAAAACAACAATAGAAACAAGCTAAAAACAGGCACGCCAGCTTTCA
>JBQTJT010000038.1:0-22574 GCA_052386855.1 Reyranella sp. | reverse complement strand
GCCTGATCGGCCACGACAAGATCAAGATCGACAAGATACCGCTCGACGACGAGCCGACCTTCAAGATGCTGGCCAAGGGCGATGCCTACGGGGTCTTCCAGATGGAAGGCAGCGGCATGCGCGACATCCTGAGCAAACTGAAGCCCAACCGGTTCGAGGATCTGATCGCGCTGGTTGCGCTCTACCGCCCTGGCCCGATGGACGACATCCCGACCTACATCAGCGTCAAGAATGGGCAGGAAAAGCCCGACTATCTGCATCCCTCGCTGAAGGGCATCCTCGAAGAGACCTATGGCATCATGGTCTATCAGGAACAGGTCATGCAGATCGCCCAGGTGCTCAGCGGCTATTCGCTGGGCGGCGCCGATCTGCTGCGTCGCGCCATGGGCAAGAAGATCCAGTCGGAGATGGACGCGCAGCGGGCACTCTTTGTCGAAGGAGCCCGCAAGAACGAGGTCGAGGACGCGCGTGCGTCGATGATCTTCGACAAGGTCGCCAAGTTTGCAGGCTACGGCTTCAACAAGTGCCACTCCGCACCCTATGCGCTGGTCGCGTACCAAACGGCCTATCTCAAGGCGAACTATCCGGTCGAATTCTTCGCAGCCTCCATGACGCTCGACATGGGCAACAGTGACAAGATCGGCAACTTCCGGCGCGAACTGGAGCGGCTGCAGATCCCGCTGCTGGGACCAGATGTGAACAAGTCGATGGCCGAATTCGCCGTCGAGACGACGCCGGAAGGCAAGAAGGCGGTTCGCTACGCGCTTTCGGCGATCAAGGGAGTTGGCCGCGAAGCCATGACGCGCCTGGCCGAGGAGCGCGCGGAGAATGGCCCGTTCAAGGATACGTTCGACCTTGCCGAGCGGCTGGATCAGCGCGTGATCAACAAGCGGCTGATCGAGGGCCTGGTGAAGGCGGGGGCTTTCGACTCCCTAAACAAGAATCGCGCCCAGACCTTTGGCGCCGTCGAGGCGCTGACGCGCCATTCGCAGGCCACGCATGAATCCCGGGGCAGCAACCAGAACAGCCTGTTTGGCGACGACACTGCGCAGCGCCGACCGCAGCTTCCCAAGATGCCGGACTGGGCGCCGATGGAGCGGCTGCAGAACGAATTCGCCGCGATCGGTTTCTATCTCTCCTCGCATCCGCTGGCGGCCTACGAGCGCAGCCTGCAGCGGCTGGGTGTCTGCCGGGCAGCCGACCTGACGGCGCTGCTGGCGCGCGGTACGCCGGGCCGCATCAAGCTCGCCGGCACGGTGATCGATCGCATGGAGCGGACTTCGGCCAAGGGCAACCGTTTCGCCTTCGTGCAGTGCTCGGACCAGTCGGGGGCGTTCGAACTCACGGTGTTCAGCGAGCTTCTCGGCAGCAAGCGCAATCTCCTGGAGCCGGGACAGGCGGTGCTGGTCTCGGCCGACGGACGGCTTGATGGCGAGCAGGTGAAGCTGACGGCGCAGAGTGTCGAGAAACTCGACGATGCGGTGGCCAACGCCGCGGCGGGCCTCCGTATCATCGTTTCCGATCCGACGGCGCTCGAGGCCCTGCGCAAGACGCTGGATGGCAAGAAGGGACGGGGACGCGTCACGCTGGTCGTCCCGATGGCTGACGAGGCGGAAGCCGAAGTGACCTTGCCTGGGACCTATTCCATCGCCGGTGGCTTGCGCGACGCCATCGGCATGCTGCCGGGCATTGCGCAGGTGGAAGAGATTTGAGCCGGCAACCCGGCCTCTTTGAAACCTCAAGCCCGGCCAAACGCCGCGTCGCAGCGGCGGGAGAGGTTCGCCCGGCAACTGTATCACCGCTGTTGGAGGCCCCGGTCCTGCCGCCCGAGATCAGGCTCGGCACTTCATCCTGGTTCTTTCCGGGATGGCGCGGCCTTGTCTACGAGGGCGTTCATCCGCAGACGGCGCTCAGCCGCAAGGGACTAGCGGCCTATGGCGAGATTCCGCTGCTGCGCACGGTCAGCCTCGACAGGACTTTCTATGCGGCCATCTCGGCGGTGGATTACGCGCGCTACGCCAATCAGGTGCCGGACGATTTCAGTTTCGTCGTGAAGGCGCCGGCGCTGGTTTGCGATGCCGTGATGCGCGACGAGGAGGGGCGGGGCAAGGTCGCCAACCCGCACTTTCTCGACGCCGCCATCGCCACCCGCGAATTCGTCGTACCCTGCCTCGAGGGGCTGGGCGCCAAAGCCGGGCCGTTGGTCTTCCAGGTCTCGCCGCTGCCGCGCGGCTTGGTGGCGGAGGCAGCCACGCTCATCGAGCGGCTGGCAGCGTTCTTTGCCGCCCTGCCGCGAGAGCTTGGCAAGCATCGTCCGCTCTATGCCCTGGAGTTGCGCAACGCCGAGCTGCTGACGCCCCGGCTCATGCGCATGTTGGCGGCGGCTGGGGTCCGCTATTGCGTGGGCCTCCATGACCGGATGCCCGAGGTCGAGCGCCAGGAGGTGGCGCTCCGGACGCTCGACAATGACAGTCCCGGGCCTCTGGTCGTTCGCTGGAACCTGCACCGGGGCTTCCTCTATCAGGCGGCCAAGCAGCGCTACGAGCCGTTCGACCGACTGGTGGATGAGGATGGCGAAACCCGGCGTATTCTTGCCCGGATGGCCGCCGATGCCTTCAGGTCCAGGCAGAAGGTGTGGATCACGGCCAACAACAAGGCCGAGGGGAGCGCCCCGCTGTCATTGCTCAAACTGGCCCAGGAAATCGCCCAGAACCTGGCCTAAGTCCTTGATTTCATTGGCGCTTGCAATTGCGGGCGTAAACCCCTAGAAACACGCCACTTCGCACGCGGGTTTGCGGTCGACGGGGAGACATCCCGCCGCTCGCTCCGGTGTCCCATTTCGGGACGACGCCCGCGGAGGCCCAACCGGAAAAGGAGAACGGCATGGCTATGCCGACATTTACGATGCGCCAGCTGCTGGAAGCCGGCGTCCACTTCGGCCATCACACGCGCCGCTGGAATCCCAAGATGAAGCCGTACCTGTTCGGGGTGCGCAATGGGGTCCATATCATCGATCTCACCAAGACGGTGCCGCTGCTCGAGCAGGCGCTGCAGCGGGTCCGCGAAGTCGTGGCCAGCGGCGGTCGCGTCCTTTTCGTCGGCACCAAGGCGGCTGCTTCCGAGCGCGTCGCCGACGCGGCCAAGCGCTGCGGCCAGTACTATGTGAACCACCGCTGGCTGGGCGGCATGATCACCAACTGGCAGACCATCTCTGCCTCGATCAAGCGCCTGCGCGAGCTCGACGAACGCCTCAAGGGCGAAGTCGTGGGCCTCACCAAGAAGGAGCAGCTCGACCTGACGCGCGAGCGCGACAAGCTCGAGCGGTCGCTGGGCGGCATCAAGGAAATGGGCGGCACGCCCGACCTGCTGTTCATCATCGACACCAACAAGGAGGCTATCGCCGTCCAGGAAGCCCGCAAGCGCGGCATTCCGATCGTCGCGATCCTCGACAGCAACTCCGATCCGGACGGCATCGACTTCCCGATCCCGGGCAACGATGACGCCATCCGTGCCGTCTCGCTGTTCTGCGAACTCCTGTCGGGAGCGGTGCTCGACGGCATCCGCGCCGAGATCGCGGCGTCGGGCGGCGATGTGGGTGAGTTGAGTGCCCCGCCGGTCGAGGAAGTGCCGGTGGTCGAAGCCCCCGCCGCCGAAGCGGCGCCGGCGGAGTAAGCCGGAGCCCTTACGACGAAGATTCAATGGGGCCGGTCGGAAGACCGGCCCTTGTTGCACCAAACAGGGTTGCACCAAACAGGCCGGACCAAACGGAGCACGACATGGCTGAGATCACCGCATCGCTCGTGAAGGAACTGCGCGAGAAGACTGGCGCGGGCATGATGGACTGCAAGAAGGCGCTGGGCGAGGTGCAGGGCGACCTCGAGAAGGCGGTCGACTGGCTGCGCACCAAGGGACTGTCGGCGGCTGCCAAGAAGGCGGGACGGGTCGCGGCCGAAGGCCTGGTCGGCGTGATCGCCGACGGCACGCGCGGCGCGGCGATCGAAGTCAACGCCGAGACCGACTTCGTCGGCCGCAACGACATCTTCCAGAAATTCGTCTCGACCGCCGCCCGTGCCGCGCTCGATACCGGCGCCGACATGGCCAAGATCGCCGCCTCGCCGTTTCCGGGCACCGGCCGTGACATCCAGGGCGAGCTCACACACCTGATCGCCACCATCGGCGAGAACATGTCGCTGCGTCGCACCGCGTCGATCTCGGTGTCGGACGGCGTCGTGGTGGCCTATGTGCACAACGCCGTGGCGCCCGACCTCGGCAAGATCGGCGTCCTGGTGGCGCTCGAGTCCACCGGCGACAAGGCCAAGTTGGCGGCGCTCGCCAAGCAGCTCGCCATGCACGTGGCCGCCGCCAATCCGCAATCGCTGACCGTGGCCGATCTCGACCAGGCGGCAATCGAGCGCGAGCGTGCCGTGCTGGCCGAGAAGGCCGGTCAGGCGGGCAAGACTGCCGACATCGTCGCCAAGATGGTCGAGGGCGGCCTGCGCAAGTTCCATCAGGAAGTGGTCCTGCTCGAGCAGCTCTTCGTCATCGACGGCAAGAGCCGCGTCTCCAAGGTTGTCGACGATGCGGCCAAGCAGGTCGGCGCGCCGGTCCGTCTGGCGGGCTTCCTGCGTTTCGCGCTGGGCGAGGGAATCGAGAAGAAGTCGGAGGATTTCGCCGCCGAGGTGGCTGCCCAGCTTAAGAAGTAGTATGAAATCGGTACCGGTGCGCGGGCAGGAAGCCCGCGCCGCCCAAGAACACGTATTCAGAGGCATCTGATGCCATCGGGTCCCCGCTATCGCCGTGTCCTTCTCAAACTCTCGGGCGAGGGTTTGATGGGCAGTCGCGAATACGGGCTGGACCCGGCCATGGTTTCCATGGTCGCACAGGAAGTGAAGGCCGTGCATGACATGGGCGTTCAGGTCTGCCTGGTGATCGGTGGCGGAAACATCTTCCGGGGCGTTTCCGCGGCGGCCTCGGGCATGGACCGGGCGAGCGGCGACTACATGGGCATGCTGGCGACGGTGATCAATTCACTCGCGATGCAGAGCGCCCTTGAACGCCAGGGCCTGCAAACCAGGGTTCAGTCCGCGATCCCGATGACCACGGTCTGCGAGCCTTACATTCGCCGCCGCGCCGCCAGGCATATGGAGAAGGGCCGGGTCGTGATCTTCGCCGCCGGCACCGGCAATCCGTTTTTCACCACCGACACCGCTGCCGCCCTGCGCGCCGCTGAAATGGGTGTCGATGCGTTGCTGAAGGGCACCCAGGTCGACGGCGTCTATTCCGCGGATCCGCGCAAGGACAAGAAGGCCAAGCGCTACGACGCGTTGACCTACATGGATGTCCTGTCGCGAGACTTGCAGGTGATGGATGCCTCGGCAATCTCGCTGGCACGCGAGAACCACATCCCGATCATCGTGTTCGACATCCACAAGCCGGGTGCGTTCGCGGCGACGATGTGCGGAGAGGGCACCTTCACCATCATCAAGGACGAGGGCTGAAGATGAGCGCGGACGTCAAGGAACTCGAGAAGCGCATGCAGGGGGCGATGGATGCCCTGAAGAAGGAATTCACCGGTCTCAGGACCGGCCGTGCGTCGGTGAACCTGCTCGATCCGGTGATGGTCGAGGCCTATGGCCAGCGCATGTCGCTGAACCAGGTCGGAACGGTGAGCGCGCCCGAGCCGCGCCTGCTCACAGTCAGCGTCTGGGACAAGGGCCTGGTGGTGGCGACGGCCAAAGCCATCCGCGAGGCCGGCCTCGGCCTCAATCCGGCGCCTGACGGCCAGATGATCCGCATTCCCATTCCGGAACTGACGAGTGAACGGCGCGCTGAACTCGCCAAGCTCGCCCACAAATACGCCGAGCACGGCCGTGTCGCCGTGCGCAACGTGCGGCGTGACGGCATGGATTCTCTCAAGAAGGCCGAGAAGGACCACCAGATCTCGCAGGATGAGCACCGCCAGAAATCCGACGAGGTCCAGAAGCTAACCGACCGGTATGTAAAGTTGGTCGACGAGGCGCTCGTCCATAAGGAAAAAGAGATCAAGACAGTTTGATGTCGACCGCATCGCTGCCCGCCAATCCTGACCCGTCGCCGGGTCCCAACCACGTCGCCATCATCATGGATGGCAACGGGCGGTGGGCGAAGGCGCGTGGACTGCCGCGCGTGGCGGGCCATCGCCGGGGGGCCGACGCGGTGCGCCGCGTGGTTCGTGGTGCCGGCGAGCTCGGTATTCCCGTCCTCACGTTGTTTGCCTTCTCGACCGAGAACTGGACACGGCCGGCCGACGAGGTCAGCGATCTCATGGGCCTGCTGCGCCATTACTTGCGCAACGAGCTCGAGGAGCTCCACAGGAACGGGGCCCGGCTGCGGGTTGTCGGCAATCGCGACGGGTTGGCGGCGGATATCGTGCGCGACATCGCCGACGCCGAGAACCTGACGCGAAACAACACCCGGATCGACGTCAACATCTGCATCAACTACGGCTCGCGCGATGAAATTCTGCGCGCCACGCGCAGTCTCGCGCGGCAGGTCGCGGCAGGTGAACTCGAGGCTGACCGCATCGACGCCAATCTCTTCGAACGCGAGTTGCTGACCGCGGGCGTGCCCGATCCGGACCTGCTGATCCGGACGAGCGGGGAGCAACGCATCAGCAACTTCCTGCTTTGGCAGTGCGCGTACTCGGAGTTGGTCTTCGTCGATACGCTGTGGCCCGATTTCGGCAAGGACGACCTGGAACGGGCGGTTGCCGAGTTCCGTCGGCGCGAGCGGCGTTATGGTGGCGTCGGCGGCTGACGCCCCGACGGGGCGTGGTCGACGGTTTCGCGGGCTGCTTCTGCGGATTTCGTCAGCCGTTGTCCTGGGACCGCTGCTGCTGGCCGCAGTGTGGTTCGGATTCCCCTGGATCGACCTCGTGGCGGCGATCGCTGCACCGCTCATGGTGTGGGAATGGACGCGCCTGACCCGCGGCCGTCCGATTGTCAGGGTTTCGGCCTACATCTACGCCCTGGCCGCACTGGTGGCCCTTCTGTGGCTGCGCCATCAGCCGGCGTTGGGTCGCGAGACGGTGATCTGGATTATCGCCTGCACCTGGGCGACCGACATCGGGGCGTATTTCGTCGGGGCGTCGGCCGGAGGTGCCAAGCTCGCGCCCAGGATCAGCCCGAGCAAGACATGGTCGGGCTTGATCGGCGGCATGGCCTGGGCGGCCGTGACCAGTGCCGCTCTGGGATATGCGTTCGGCCTGGGCTCGACGTTTTCTCTTGCCGTGATTGGCGCCTGCCTTGCCGTTGTCGGACAAGTCGGCGACCTCGCCGAGTCGGCGGCCAAGCGCGGCGCAGGCGTGAAGGACAGCGGCAATCTGATCCCGGGGCATGGCGGCTTGCTGGATCGCGTCGATGGACTGGTTGCCATCCTCGTCGTTGTGGCGTTGGTGCGCCTGACGGTTGACGGAGCCTGGCCTTGGAACTGACCCGCTGGTTCGCACCTTCGCATGACCGGCCCCGCAGTGTGACCATCCTCGGGTCGACCGGCTCGGTCGGCCAGAACACCGTCGATCTCATCGCCCGCGATCCCGCGAGCTATCACGTCGAGGCGCTGGTTGCCGGTTCCTCGGTGGAGTTGCTTGCCGAGCAGGCGCGCCGCCTGCGTGCGCGGGTGGCCGTGGTGGCCAATCCGGAGCGCTATCGGGCATTGAAAGAAGCGTTGGCGGGCACATCGATCGAAGCCGCCGCCGGTCCGGAGGCGGTCGCTGAGGCCGCCTCTCGTCCGGCGGAGTGGGTCATGGCGGCGGTCGTGGGCTTTGCCGGCCTCGAGCCGACTCTCGCCGCTGCGCGGCGGGGTGCCATCGTGGCGCTGGCCAACAAGGAAGCATTGGTTTGTGCCGGACGGCTGCTGATCGAGGCCGTTGAGGGTTCGGGCGGAGTTCTGCTGCCGGTCGATTCCGAGCATAATGCCATCTTCCAGGTCTTTGAGCCGCAACAGCGCCAAGCCATCGATCGCTTGATCCTGACGGCCTCGGGTGGCCCGTTCCGCAATTGGTCGCTGGCCGACATGGCCGAGGCCACTCCGAAGCAGGCGCTGGCTCATCCCAACTGGGACATGGGCGACAAGATCTCGATCGATTCGGCGACGCTGATGAACAAGGGCCTCGAACTCATCGAGGCGCACCTGCTGTTCCAGCTTCCGTCGGAGAAGATCGAGATCATCGTTCATCCACAATCGGTCATCCACTCCATGGTTGGCTACCGCGACGGCTCGGTATTGGCCCAACTTGGAACGCAGGACATGCGGGTGCCGATTTCATACGCGCTGGGCTGGCCATCGCGCATCGACGGCCCCGCCGCACGCCTCGATTTCGCGAGCCTTTCGGCGCTGACGTTCGAGCCGCCCGATTCCGGCCGCTTTCCCTCCCTACGGTTGGCGCGTGAGGCCTTGGTGACGGGTGGACTTGCATCCATCGTGCTGAACGCGGCCAACGAGGCGGCGGTCGCTGCTTTCCTGGCGCAGCGCATCCGGTTTCTCGACATCGCCCGCGTCGTCGAGGACGTGCTGGTCGGCTGGGAAGGGATGGTGGCGCCGGTCGAGTCGCTTCAGCATGTCCAGGCGGCTGATCTCGAGGCCCGGCGGAGAGCCGAGGAAGGCTGTCGAAAACGTTCTCTAAGTAATTGAAATAGCATGATTTTAGTGATGTAGTGAGCCATGGAAAGCGTCATCAGCCTGTTCACGACCTATCTGCCGTACTTCGTCCTGGTGCTGACGCTGCTCGTCTTCATTCACGAGTTTGGTCACTACTGGGTCGCGCGCCGCTTCGGTATTCATGCCGAGGTCTTTTCAATCGGCTTCGGGCCCGAACTGTTCGGCTGGACGGACCGCCGGGGCACGCGATGGAAAGTGTCGGCCATCCCGCTCGGTGGCTATGTGAAGTTCCTGGGCGACAATGACGAGACCAGCACGACGCCATCCGAGGCCGCACTGTCGGGTGCACCCGTAAAGGGTGCCTTCTTCTCCAAGCCGCTTTATGCGCGTGCCGCTGTGGTGCTCGGTGGACCGGCGGCGAATCTGCTGTTCGCGTTCCTCGTCCTGACGGTCGTGTTCTTCATTGCCGGTGAGCCGTACTCACCGGCCACGGTCGCGGTTCAGGTCAACGGACCGGCCGCCAAGGCGGGCATGCGCACCGGCGACGAGATCATTCGCCTCGCCGATCGGCGGATAGACCGCTACGAGGACATCCAGGACTCACAGTTCCTCTATTGGGCGAAGCCGATGGCGGTCGAGTATCGCCGCGGCAATCAGCTGCTGCATGGCGAGATCATGCCGCAATTCTGTGAGCGTACGGACCGCTACAACAACACGCTGCGCTACGGCGAACTGGGACTGGACCAGCTCATCCGCCCTGTCGTCGGGGGATTTGCGCCGAATGGTCCTGCCGAGGCGGCCGGCCTCAAGGTTGGCGATCTGCTGCTCGAGATCGATGGCAAGCCCGTGGAGTATTTTTCGCGCATTCCCGAGCTGATTGGCGCGCGCGCGGGCCAGCCTCTGGTGGTGAAGTACGATCGCGACGGGCATCGCGAGGAGACGACGATCGTTCCGATCGCCGACAAGGTGGTCGATTGCGCCGGCAAGGAGCAGGTCGTCGGCCGTCTCCGCATCCGCCCCGCGGGCGTTACGGAATTCCGAAGCCATGGTGTGTTGGGGGCGATGGGGGCAGGCGTGCGTGCCGTCTGGGGCATGACGACGATGTTCTATACGTCGATGGCCCAGATTCTGACGGCCACCCGTCCGGTCGACGAACTGGGCGGACCGATCCGAATCGCCAAGGCAGCCGGCGAGGCATCGCACGCCGGCTGGATTGGCATCCTCAACCTCGTGATTGCCCTGTCAGTCGTGCTGGGGGTGTTTAACCTGCTGCCGGTGCCGATGCTCGATGGCGGTCATTTGGCGATGTACCTTTACGAGGCGGTGCGGGGAAAGCCGCTCAGCCTCAAGGCGCAGGAACTTGGCTTGAGGGTTGGTTTTGCCCTGGTGATCGGCATGGCGCTGGTCGCGACATTCAACGATATCAGGCTCCTGCTGAAGTGACCGAATGGACGCCAGCGGGGGGCGAATCGGGAACAAAAGGGGTGGCTAAGCCATTGATCCCGGTCTATGAAACGGCGTTCCTGAGTATGGCCATCGGCAGGTCTGGAAGATGCCGGGGGTGAGTTTGATCGTTCGTTGGGCCGTACTGGCCATCGCCTTAGTGTTCGCATTCGCCACCACGGCGCACGCCCAGCGCGGTGCTGCTGCTGGGGGCACGATTTCGGCTGTTCAGATCCAGGGCAATGTCCGAGCCGAGCGCGAGACCATCCGGTCCTATCTTCAGCTCAAGGAAGGTCAGCCCTACGATGCTGCCGCGGCTGACCGCTCGCTGAAGGCCCTGTTCGGGACAGGCCTCTTCGCGGACGTAGTGATCGAGATGCAGGGCTCGACCCTGATCATCAAGGTCACGGAAAATCCGATCATCAATCGCGTTGCCTTCGAGGGCAACAACAAGATCGATGACGACAAGCTGCGGGATGAGGTGCAATCGCGGGCCCGCCAGGTCTTTACGCGCGCACGCGTGCAGTCCGACGTCGAACGCATCCTCACCATCTACCGCCGCGGTGGTCGCTACAATGCGTCGGTCGAGCCCAAGATCATCAAACTGGAGCAAGGCCGTGTCGATCTCGTCTTCGAAATCAATGAAGGCGACGTAACGGGCATCAAGCGCATCACGTTCGTCGGCAACGAGGCTTTCAGTGACGGCACGTTGCGCGGCACCATCCGAACCACGGAAAGCGCCTGGTGGCGTTTCCTGTCCTCGGATGACCGTTTCGACCCGGATCGCCTCAATCTCGATCGTGAATTGCTGCGCAAGTTCTACCTTTCCGAGGGCTATGCGGACTTCCGAGTGGTGTCGGCAGTCGCCGAGCTGTCGCCCAACCGGGATGGCTTCTTCCTCACCTTCACGATCAGCGAGGGGGAGCGCTACAAGTTCGGTGAGGTCGATGTGTCGACCCGCTTCCCGGGACTGGATGTCGATGTACTGAAGACCTACCTGCCGATGAGCGAAGGCGATTGGTACGACGCCACCGACGTAGAAAAGACCATCACCAGGCTATCCGACGTCGTGGGCGGGCTGGGCTATGCCTTCGTCGAAGTCCGTCCGAATATCCGGCGCAACAAGGATACCAAGACGGTCGACGTATCCTTCGAGGTCCAGGAAGGGCCACGTGTGTATGTCGAGCGCATCAACATTTCGGGCAATACGCGCACCCTGGACAGGGTGATCCGGCGTGAGTTCCGTCTTGCCGAAGGCGATGCCTTCAGCTCCGCCAAGCTGCGCCGTAGCCAGGAACGCCTGCGTGCCCTCGGCTTCTTCGAGAAAGTCGACATTTCGGCGGCGCCCGGCTCGGCACCTGACAAGACCAATCTCGAGGTCCAGGTCGTCGAACAGAGCACCGGCGAAATCTCGTTCGGTGCCGGCTATTCGACCACCGCCGGCATCGTGGGTGATATTTCGATCAAGGAACGCAATCTCCTGGGCAAGGGCCAGGAAGTTCGACTCGGCTTGTCGTTGGGCACCTTGAGCACCAACATCGATTTCAGCTTCACCGAGCCATATTTTCTCGACCGCAACATGGTGGCCGGCTTCGACATCTTCCGGACATCGAACAATCGGCAGTCGGTTGCCAACTATAGCGATGCCAGCATCGGTTTCGCGCTGCGCAGCGGCTGGGCCTATAGCGAGCATACGCGGCAGGTCGTCCGTTACACCCTGCGGCAGACGAACATCTTCAACGTGATGCCGTGGGCATCGCCCGTCGTGTTGTCCCAGGCAGGCTATTCGACAGTCTCCGAGATTTCCGAGACGATCTCCTGGGATACGCGCGACGTGCGAATCAACACGACCAAGGGGTTTTTGCTGCGCAATACGGTCGCGGTTGCCGGCGCCCTCGGAACCGAGCAGTACGCCCGCACGACCGCCGATGCCGTGTATTTCCAGAGCCTCGGCCTCGAGGATGTCGTCGTATCGGTCGGCGGCTCGTTCGGTGTCGTCTTGCCGTACAACAACACCAACATCAGGCTGAATAATCTGTTCTTCCTGGGTGGCGACAATCTGCGTGGCTTTGCTGTGGCAGGTGTCGGTCCGCGCGACGCCGGCACGGCCGATTCGCTGGGTGGGCAATATTTTTACACGACGACCACCGAGCTCAGTTTTCCGCTCTACGGCATTCCCAAGGAACTCGGCCTTCTCGGTAAGGTGTTCGTCGATACCGGCTCCCTTTGGGGCAATCAGGCGGAGGGTTTCGGGGCGTCGGTTCTCGACAGCCAGTTGATGCGGGTGGGCACCGGCTTCGGCGTTCAATGGATGTCGCCATTCGGGCCGATCCGGGTAGACTACAGCTTCCCGGTCGTTCAGGAATCCTGGGATAAGACTCAGAATTTCAGGTTCAGTTTCGGAACCCGATTCTGAGCGGGGATGGCGGTGAGATGAACATCCAGACCGACAAGGCAAGCCTCTCGACAGCCACTTCCGTCGACATCAAGAGGATCCTTCAGATGATCCCGCATCGCTACCCGATGCTGATGGTCGATCGGGTCACCGACATGAAACTCGACCACA
Organism: Reyranella sp.; assembly: GCA_052386855.1. GTDB lineage: Bacteria > Pseudomonadota > Alphaproteobacteria > Reyranellales > Reyranellaceae > Reyranella. The sequence continues at coordinate 9,928 of JBQTJT010000038.1, read as the reverse complement.
GTGCCGTCGGGATCAAGAACGTCAGCATCAACGAACCGTTCTTTCAGGGGCATTTCCCGTCGGAGCCGGTCATGCCGGGCGTCCTGATTGTCGAAGCCATGGCGCAGACGGCGGCGGTGCTGGTCGTGGCCACGTTCGGCGGCGAATCGGAAGGCAAGCTGGTCTATTTCATGTCGATCGACGGCGTGCGCTTCCGCCGTCCGGTGTTGCCGGGGGACCGGCTTGAGCTTCATGTCGAGAAGATCCAAAGCCGTGCCAACGTCTGGAAATTCTCGGGCAAGGCGATGGTCGAGGGCAAGCTGGCGGCCGAGGCGACATTCGCGGCCATGATTCGCGACAGGTAGGGAGAGGGAAATGCCCGACACCGCAGCCAACTATCGCATGCTGCACACGATGATCCGGGTCATGGATCTCGACCGCTCGCTCGCATTCTACACCGGCCCGATGGGCATGAAGTTGCTGCGCAAGCGCGATGTTCCGGACGGCAAGTACAGCCTGGCCTTTGTCGGCTATGGCGAGGAGCCCGAGCATTGCGTGGTCGAGCTGACCCACAATTGGGACCAAACGAAGCCTTACGAACTTGGGACCGGCTTTGGCCACCTCGCCATCGGCGTGCCCGACGTCTACGGCGTTTGCGACCAGATCGCCAAGGTCGGAGGCAAGGTCACGCGCGCACCGGGGCCGGTGAAATTCGGCACGACGGTGATTGCCTTCGTCGAGGATCCCGACGGCTACAAGATCGAGTTGATCGAGCGCAAATAGGGCGAGCGCGGGGGAGGGCGGTCTTCTAGATCGACTGCCACCCGAAAAACACAAGTCCAAGCACGACGGGCACGAGGCCGAACGCGAGCAGGCGCCGTACGGTGCTGTATCGGTGGTTGTTGTCGTTCGCCGGCCGGCCAAGCCGCACCACACGCGGCATCGGCCTCGGCTTTTGGGTGACCGCCCAGGTCGCCGCCCGGTTCGGTCCGAATGATGATCTTGCCATATCCTCTCGCTCTCCTCCCCGGATCGCGAACTAGCCCGGACTAGCTGCGCATGTGCAGCGGTTTGTACGGGCGCTCGGTCTGGCCGTTATAGATCTGGCGCGGCCGGCCGATCTTCTGGTCCGGATCCTCGATCATCTCGTTCCACTGCGAGACCCAGCCCACCGTGCGCGCCACGGCGAACAGCACGGTGAACATCGAGGTCGGGATACCGATCGCACGGAAGATGATGCCCGAGTAGAAATCGACGTTCGGGTAGAGCTTCTTGGAAACGAAGTAGTCGTCCTTGAGAGCGATCTGCTCCATCTCCATGGCCAGCTCGAGCAGCGGATCATGCTCGACGCCGAGCGAGGTGAGGACCTCGTGGCAGGTCTGGCGCATCACCTTGGCGCGCGGATCGTAGTTCTTGTAGACGCGATGGCCGAAGCCCATCAGGCGGGTGTGATCCTGCTTGTCCTTCACGCGGGACAGGAAGCCGGGAATGTTCTGCTTGCCGCCGATCTCGTTCAGCATGTTGATCACGGCTTCGTTGGCGCCGCCGTGGCTGGGTCCCCACAGCGAGGCAATGCCGGCAGCGATGCAGGCGAAGGGGTTGGCGCCCGACGAACCGGCGAGGCGGACCGTCGAGGTCGAGGCGTTCTGCTCGTGGTCGGCGTGGAGCATCAGGATGCGATCCATCGCCTTTTCGATCACCGGGTTGACCTCGTATTCCTCGGCCGGCACCGAGAACATCATGCGCAGGAAGTTGGCGGCGTAGCTGAGGTCGTTGCGCGGGTAGACGAAAGGCTGGCCGACCGAATACTTGTAGGCCATCGCGGCGATGGTCGGCATCTTGGCGACCAGGCGATACGATGCCACCATGCGCTGGTGCGGATCGTGGATGTCGAGCGAGTCGTGATAGAAGGCCGAGAGGGCGCCAACGACGCCGCAGCAGATCGCCATCGGATGGGCGTCGCGGCGGAAACCACGGTAGAACTGGCTCAGCTGCTCATGCACCATCGTGTGCATCGTGATGTCTTTGACGAACTTCTCCTTCTGCGCCTTGTTCGGAAGTTCGCCTTTCATTAGCAGGTAGGCGACTTCCATGAAGTCGCTCTGCTCGGCCAGCTCGGCGATGTTGTAGCCGCGATGCAGCAAGATGCCTTCGTCGCCGTCGATGTAGGTGATCTTGGAGCCACACGAGCCGGTTGAAGTGAAACCGGGGTCGTAGGTGAACATGCCGGAGTCGCCGTAGAACTTGCGGACGTCTACCAGACGCGGCCCGATCGTGCCGTGGATGATCGGCATTTCATAGGATTTGCCGGTTTCGTTGTCGGTGAGCGTCGCAGTCGATTTGGCCATTGGGTGAACTCTTTTCAGCTCGATTCAGGCAAGGCGCGGGGCCGCGCTGGAGGCGGCGTCGCCGGGTTCGCGGGCACCCTAACAAGCCACCTCCGGAGGCGCAATTGTGGCGCCGGACCGCTATTTCGCGGCGCGTAGCCGGGCCGTAATCCGGCCGTCGATGGCGGCCAGGCCGAGGCCGATCAGGGTCGTTCCGGCGAACTGCCGCGGCTCGAGACGTTCGCCCAGGAAGGCCGCGCCGAGCAGGATGGCGGTGACCGGTATCAGGAAGGTAACAAGCAGCAGATTGGTCGCGCCGGCGGCGGCAAGGATGCGGAAGTAGAGCACGTAGGCGAGGGCGGTCGACAGCAAGGCGAGGCTGGCCAGCGCCGCCCAAACGGCGGCCGATGGCAGGGCCGCCAGCTCCCAGGGCCGGTCGACGATCAGCATGATCGGCAGAATCAACATCGCACTCGCCGTCACCTGTCCGGCCGCGGCCTGCATCGGCGCCACACCCATCGCCTGGAAACGGCGGCCGTAGACGCCGGCGAAGGCGTAGGAGAGGGCGGCAGCCAGGCAGGCGATCTGGCCCCAGATACTTCCGCCGAGGTCGGGCCCGATCAGGATGGCGACGCCTGCGAGACCCGCCAGCACGCCGAACAGTTTCCGAACTGTCATCCGTTCGTCACGGGTGAGGGCGTGAGCCACCAGCACGGCGAAGAGCGGCGTCGTGGCGTTCAGGATCGAGGCGAGGCCCGAGGTGATCGTCGTCTGGCCCCAGAAGATCAGGCTGAAGGGCAGGGCGTTGTTGAGCGCGCCCATGACCACGAGTTGCCGCCAGGGCGTGCCGGCCCGCCACAGACTCTGCCCGACGGCCGATGCCACGACGTTGAGCGCAAGTGCGGCAAGGCTCACGCGAAAGAAGACGACGGTGAAAGGCCCAAGCTCGGCCAGCGCCACCTTGGCGAAGAAGAACGAGCCGCCCCACAGGATCGACAGCAGGACGAGGAGAGACCATTCGCGGGCGCGCATCGCCCGCTGGTCTCACGGCGGCCGGCTTCGATCTATCCGCTGGTCGCCAGCAATCGCGTCTTGCTCTCGGCGAGGCCCAGCATCGCCAGCACTCCTAACTCTGCACCTGCACCTTCGCCCAGGTGTCCCGCAGTTCGATCGTGCGGTTGAACACCAGAGCGTCCGACCGGCTCGCCAGGTCCGGGCAAAAATAGCCCAGCCGCTCGAACTGCACGGCTTGCCCGGCAGCCATCTCCGCCAATGAGGGCTCCAGCAGAGCGCCTGGCAGGACTTCGAGCGAGCCTGGATTCAGGTCGGCGTCCAGATCGCCACCGGCGCCCGGGTCAGGCCGATTGAACAGCGTGCTGTACAATCGGACTTCGGCGGGAAGAGCGTCCCGAGCGGACACCCAGTGCAGGGTGGCCTTCACCTTTCGACCGTCCGGCGCGTTGCCGCCGCGGCTCGCGGGATCGTAGGTGCAACGCAGTTCCACGACGTTGCCGGCGGCATCCTTGACCACCTCGCGGCAGGTGACGAGATAGGCGTAGCGCAACCTGACCTCTCGTCCCACGGCCAGCCGGAAGAACTTGTTCGACGGATTCTCCATGAAGTCGTCGCGCTCGACGAAGATTTCCCTGCCGAAGCGAAGGCGACGCGTGCCCGCGCCTGGATTCCCCGGATGGTTGACGGCCTCCAACTCTTCGACGTGGTCTTCGGGAAAATTCTCGATCACGAGTTTGAGCGGTCGCAGGACCGCCATGCGCCGCTCAGCCGCCTGATTGAGATGATCGCGTATCGCATGATCGAACATGGCCAGATCGACGACGCTGTTGGCCTTGGACATGCCGATGCGCCGAACGAAGTCGCGGATCGCCGCCGGCGGCACGCCGCGGCGGCGCAGGCCTGCGAGAGTCGGCATGCGCGGATCGTCCCAGCCACTGACGATGCCGCGCCGTACCAGATCCGTCAGGTAACGCTTGGAAAGGACGGTGTAGCCGATATTGAGGCGGGCAAATTCGGTCTGGCGCGGGCGCGCCGGCACCGGCAAGTGTTCAAGGAACCACTCGTAGAGCGGACGATGGTCCGCGAACTCCAGCGTGCAGAGCGAGTGGGTGACGTGTTCCAAGGCGTCGGACTGGCCGTGCGCGAAATCGTAGGTCGGGTAGATGCACCACTGCGTCCCGGTGCGCGGGTGAGTCACATGCAGTATGCGATACAGCACCGGGTCGCGCAGGTTCATGTTGCCGGACGCAAGGTCGATCTTCGCCCGCAGTACGCAGGCGCCGCTGGCAAACTTGCCGGCGCGCATATCGCGAAACAGGCCGAGATTCGTTTCCACCGAGCGGTCGCGATCTGGCGAGGCGCGGCCCGGTTCCGTCAGCGTGCCGCGCATCGCCCGCATCTCGTCGGGCGGCGTGTCGTCGACATAGGCGAGGCCGGCGCGAATGAGGTGCTCTGCCCAGTCGTACAACGTCTGGAAATAGTCCGACGCATGATACAGATGCTCGCCCCAGTCGAAGCCAAGCCAGCGTACGTCTCGCTTGATGGCGTCGATATATTCCTGCTCCTCCTTCACGGGGTTGGTATCGTCAAAGCGAAGGTGGCAGCGGCCGCCATATTCGGTCGCAATTCCGAAATTCAGGCAGATCGACTTTGCGTGGCCGAGATGCAGATAGCCGTTCGGCTCCGGTGGAAAGCGAGTAACGATGCTCTGCACTTGTCCGCGGGCGAGATCGGCTTGAACCAGGTCGCGAATGAAATCCCGGGCCTCTTCGTTCGCAGTGGCCTCCAGGATCGGCTTCTTGTCATCCATTTACCTGTCAACCTCCATGCGGCCACGTGCATGAGCAAGCCAATTGTAACATTGCTAGCGCGGTCGGCTATGTCTCGACCACTCCCGTTCAAGCACAAAGGTGCCGCGGCGTCGTCCTATCTGGCAGCCGCCAGTAATCGCGCCTTGCTCTCGGCGGGCCCCAACACGGCCAGCACTTCGAAGATGCCGGGCGACGCGGTCGAGCCGGTCAGCGCGACGCGGAGCGGCTGAGCGACTTGGCCGAGCTTCAGCCCGTTCGCCTCGGCGAATTTGCGCACGGATTCTTCGATCGCCTTTTCGCTCCAGTCACTCGCCTGCAGCTCCAGCGCCGGCGCGAGCTTGGCCATGACGGCACGGGCGTCGGGCGTCAGCACGCCGCGCGCCTTGTCGTCGGAGATCGGCGGCGCGCCAGCGCGTGCGTAGAAAACAAGACTGTCCGCGAGTTCGACCAGGGTGCGGGCGCGCTGCTTGACGCCGTTCAGGCCGCGCACGATGCGCTCGCGGCCCGCAGCGTCGATGGCAGCGCCCAGCTTGGCCTCTACCATCGGCATGACCAGCGGCAGCAGTTCGGCATCGGGCGTCTCGCGCAGATAGTGCGCGTTGAGGTTGGTGAGCTTGGCCAGGTCAAAGCGCGAGGCCGAGCGGCCGACGCCGGCCAGGTCGAACCATTCGATCGCCTGATCGGTCGAGATGATCTCGTCATCGCCATGACCCCAGCCGAGGCGCAGCAGGTAGTTGCGCAGTGCCGCCGGCAGGAACCCCATGTCGCGGTAAGCATCGACGCCGAGTGCGCCGTGACGCTTGCTGAGCTTGGCGCCGTCGGGGCCGTGGATCAGTGGGATATGGGCATAGACCGGTTCGGGCCAGCCCATCGCCTTGATGATCTGGAGCTGGCGGAAGGCATTGTTCAGATGGTCGTCGCCGCGGATGACGTGCGTCACGCCCATGTCGTGGTCGTCGACTACGACGGCCAGCATGTAGGTCGGCGTGCCGTCGGCGCGCAGCAGGATCATGTCGTCGAGCTGGGCGTTCTCGACCGTGACCTCGCCCTGCACCGCATCGTTGATCACGGTCTGGCCGGTCTGCGGCGCTTTTAGGCGCACCACCGGCTTGATGCCGGCAGGGGCGTCCTTGGGATCGCGGTCGCGCCAGCGGCCGTCGTAGCGCATCGGCTTGCCGGCGGCCTTCTGGGCGGCGCGCATCTCGTCCAGCTCCTGGGGCGAGGCGTAGCAATGGTAGGCGTTGCCGGCGGCCAGCATCTGGTTGGCAACCTCGGCATGGCGGGCGGCGCGCGCGAACTGATAGGTGACCTCGCCATCCCAAGGCAGGCCGAGCCACGAGAGGCCGTCGAGGATCGCGGCGATCGCCGGCTCGGTCGAGCGTGCGCGGTCGGTGTCCTCGATGCGCAGCAGGTACTTGCCGCCGTGATGGCGGGCGAACAGCCAGTTGAACAGCGCGGTGCGGGCGCCGCCGATGTGCAGGTAGCCGGTCGGCGAGGGGGCGAAGCGGGTAACGACTGTCATGGCCGGGGTGTCATGTGCTCGATATGCGCAGGTTCTGCCGTATTTCGGCCGGAAAAGCGCGCCGTAGGTAGGGGAGCGTCCCAACAGTGTCAAACCTGCGCGCCTGGATACTCAATCAGCTCGACGCCGAACGCGGGCGCTGGATGCTGTGGCTTCCCGTGGCGATGGGCCTGGGTATTGCCGTCTACTTCGAATTGCCGAGCGAGCCTGCTCTGTGGGTGGGCCCGGTCGGAGCGGCGGCCGCGATCGTCGCAGCGTTCTTTGCTCCCTCCGGAAGTTTCTTGCGCGCACTGGCCATCGCGGCCGCCGCCGGCGCCGTCGGCCTCGGGCTCGTCGGCTGGCGTACCGCGAACCTTGCCGCGCCCACGCTCAGCCGGCCGCTGTTCAGCATCAACGTCGAGGGCCGGATCGCCGACATCCATCGCCTGCCCGACGGCGTGCGGGTCGTGCTCGAGGCGGTGCGCCTGAAGGGCAACGGCGTGCCGCCGGCCGAGATGATGCCGCTCAAGGTGCGTGTCACGCTGAGCCGCGGCGCGCCGCGCCTCACGATCGGCGACCGCCTGCTGGTGCTGGCCAACCTGTCGCCGCCGGCCGGGCCCGCGGCGCCCGGCGCCTTCGATTTCCAGCGTGTCGCCTGGTATCAGCAGCTGGGCGCCGTGGGCTATGCGCTGGCGCCGGCGGCGATCATCGATCCCGGCAAACCCACCGGCTTCCTGCGCACCCTCGATGCGCTCCGGGCCGATATCACCGAACGCATCCTGAAGGTGCTGCCGGGACCCGCGGGCGGCGTCGTGGCCTCGCTGCTGGTGGGCGAGCAGACCGCCGTCGACAAGGAGGTCGCCCAGGCGATGCGCGATTCGGGCCTGGCGCACATCCTCTCGATCTCCGGCCTGCACATCGTGTTCGTCGTCGGCCTGGTGATGGGCCTCGTGCGCTACGGCATCGCGCTCATCCCGCCGCTTGCGCTCCGGGTCGACGCCAAGAAGGTGGCCGCCGTCCTCGCGCTGATGGCGGCGCTCTTCTACACCGCGCTCGCCGGCGCCCCGGTGCCGGCCCAGCGCGCCTGCGCCATGGCGGGCTTCGCGCTGCTCGCCATCCTGCTCGACCGCACGGCGCTGTCGCTGCGCCTGGTCGCGTGGTCGGCGATCATCGTGCTGGCGGCGGCGCCCGAGTCGCTGACCGGCGCCTCGTTCCAGATGTCGTTTGCCGCCGTCGTCGCCCTCATCGCCGGCTGGGAAGCAGCCAGCGGTTGGCGTCGGCGCCAGCACGAGCGCGCCGAAGGCCAGCGCCACCGCTGGGCCTGGCGCATCGCGGCCGCGTTCGGCGCCAGCCTCGCCACGACGCTGATCGCCTCGGTCGCCACAGGCGCCTTCGCGGCCTACCACTTCAACCGGCTGAGCCTGCTCGGCGTCGTGGCCAATCTCCTGGGCGTGCCGCTCACCGGCTTCTGGATCATGCCGTGGGGCCTGCTCGCCATGCTGCTGATGCCGTTCGGCCTCGAAGCCGTGGCCCTCGTGCCGATGGGCTGGGGCGTCGACGGGCTCAACGCCATCGCCCGTTATGTCGCCTCATGGCCCGATGCCGCCACGCTGGTGCCCTCGCTGCCCGGCGCCAGCCTGTGGCTGCTCACCCTCGGCGGCCTGTGGCTCTGCCTGTGGCGCCGCCGCTGGCGGCTGGCCGGGCTCCCCATCGTGGCGATCGGCCTGATGCTGGGGCCGCCGCCGGCGCCCGACCTGCTGATGAGCGAGGACGGAAGGGTGCTGGGCCTGCGCGACGAGCGCGGCCAGGTCCACGTCGCCTCGGCCCGCACCGACCGCTTCGTGAGCGACGCCTGGGCGCGGCGTCAGGGGCAGGAAGGGGCCAAACGCTGGACCGTGAGCGCCGACCAGCAGGCGGCGGGCCTCGGCTGCGCCACCGGCCTCTGCCGCTGGCGCAAGGGGCCGTGGCGGGTGGCGATGGTGAGCGACGACCGCCGCCTCGCCGAAGCCTGTGGCTCGGCCGACATCGTGCTCTCGACCGTGGACGCCCAGGGCAAGTGCCGCGGCCCGCGCCTGGTCATCGACCGCCGCGACGCCTGGCGGGAGGGGGCGCAGGCGCTGTGGCTCGACGAGCTGGGCGTCCGCCGCGAGACCGCCAACGCGCGCCGCGGCGACCGGCCCTGGGTGCCCAACAGTTCCATGCGTCAGACCGCGTCGGTGAAGGCGCCGGGTGCCTGAGTTTGGGCGCCTGAGTGGACCATTTTCCGGCACAGCTCGTTGTGCCACGCGGTGTCTGGGAAGCTGTGCCAAAAAGCCGGACCAAGTCGTTGAGCCGACTGCCCGATCACCCCCTGACAAACTGTGCCACCGGCGCCGGCTGCTCGCCGAGATGAGTGTCTGGAAAATCAGCGCCGGAATGGACCACTCGATGGACCACTCGATGGACCACACGGAGACCATAAAAAACGCCCGGCGGATTTCTCCGTCGGGCGTCTCCCATCATGCCAAAAATACTAGCAAAAACCTGCTGAATCTGCAAATCGCAGGTCGGCTAATTGTACCGGCGATAGAGCCCCGCGAGCCGCCCCTGGATCTTGACCCGGTCAGGTCCGAAGATTCGCGTCTCGTAGGCGGCATTGGCCGGTTCGAGCGCGATCGAGGCGCCCTTCTTGCGCAGCCGCTTCAGCGTCGCTTCCGTATCGTCGATGAGGGCCACGACAATCTCGCCGGTCTCGGCGGTGTCGGAGCTCTTGATGATGGCGATGTCGCCGTTCTGGATGCCGGCGTCGACCATCGAGTCGCCCTGGACTTCGAGGCAGTAATGCGCGCCCGAGCCGAGCAGGGTGACGGGCACATCGACGGTCGTGGAATTGTCGCGCAGCGCCTCGATCGGCGTGCCGGCGGCGATCCGGCCGTAGAGCGGCAGGCTGAGCGCCTGGGCCTCGTTGGCGATCATGATGGCACCGGCCAACGGCATGCGCTCGCCGCCGCGCACGACCTGGGGCACGAAGCCTTCGCGCGCCTCGCCCATGCCGCCGGCGCGGGCCAGCATCGGCATGACGTTGGGCGCGGGCATGGCCGCAGTGTCGGGGAGCTTCAGAACCTGCAGGGCACGCGCGCGATGAGGCAGCCGGCGCAGGAAGCCGCGCTCTTCCAGTCCCGTGATCAGGCGATGGATGCCCGACTTGGATTTGAGCCGAAGCGCCTCTTTCATCTCGTCGAACGAGGGCGACACGCCGTCGTCGTTGAGGCGCTTGTTGATGAACATCAGCAGTTCGTTTTGCTTGCGGGTTAACA
>JBQTJT010000037.1:0-2996 GCA_052386855.1 Reyranella sp. | reverse complement strand
ACTTACGGCGCGCAAGCGCGCGCCCGTCAGATGTTCCGCTGGCCCCGGAAAAGCGCGCGATTATAGGTACCTGCGCCCCCGAGTCAACGGAACTCACGCTTGTCAAGTCCCTGCCAGAATGGCGGAGATTTGACGGTAAACAGTGTCCATCGCGGCCATCCCGTCGACCTTCCGCAGCACCCCCCGGGTGCCGTAATAGGGCAACAGGGGCTCCGTTTGGGCCCGATAGGCGGCCATACGAGTCTTCACCGTCTCGGCATTGTCGTCCTTGCGCCGGGTGAATTCCTTGCTGCCGCAGACGTCGCAGACGCCCTCGGCCTTGGGCCGCTTGAACTTGTCGTGATAGCCCGTACCGCACTTGGCGCAGCTAAACCGGCCGACGATCCGCTCCGTCAGCGCCGCCTCGTCGACCTCCATCTCGACCACCCGGTCGAGCCTGGCGCCGCTGGCCGTCAGCATGCGGTCGAGCGCCTCGGCCTGGGCCTTGGTCCTCGGGAAGCCATCCAGGATGAAGCCGTTGGCGCAGTCCGGCTGGGCGATACGGTCTTCGATCAGGCCCACCATGAGCTCGTCCGGGACCAGCTCGCCGCGCTCCATGATGCCCTTGGCCTTCTGGCCGAGTTCGCTGCCCGACGCGACGGCAGTGCGCAGCATGTCGCCGGTCGAGAGCTGGACCATGCCGCGCTCCTGCTGGAGCCGCTGGGCCTGGGTGCCCTTGCCGGCGCCCGGAGGTCCGAGAAGGATGATGTTCATCGGGCCTTCCCGCGCAGCCGGGCCTTCTTGATGAGGCCCTCGTACTGGTGGGCGAGCAGGTGCGACTGCACCTGGGTCACGGTGTCGAGCGTGACCGAAACCACGATGAGCAGGCTGGTGCCGCCGAAGTAGAACGGCACGCCGCCGCGGGCGATCAGCAGTTCCGGCAGGATGCAGACCGCCGAGAGATAGAGGGCGCCGATCACTGTCAGGCGGTTGAGGATGTATTCCAGGTATTCGGCCGTGTTCTTGCCCGGCCGGATGCCGGGCACGAAGCCGCCGTTCTTCTTGAGGTTCTCGGCGGTGTCGGCCGGATTGAAGACGACAGTCGTGTAGAAGAAGCAGAAGAAGACGATCAGGCCGACATAGGACAGCAGGTACAGCGGCTGCCCATGGCCGAGCCAGGTGGCGATCCACTGCACCCAGCCGGCCTCGCCGGTGTTGCCCTGGAACGAGGCGATGGTTGCCGGGAACAGCAGCAGCGACGATGCGAAGATCGGCGGGATGACGCCCGAGGTGTTGATCTTGAGCGGCAGGTGCGAGGCCTCGCCGCCGTACATGCGGTTGCCGACCTGGCGCTTGGGATACTGCACCACGATTCGGCGCTGTGCCGTTTCGACGAACACGACGACCGCCACCACCACCACCACGCCAACGATGAGGGCGATGATGAACAACGCCGAGAGGGCGCCGGTGCGGCCGAGTTCGAGGGTCTGGATCAGGGCGCCGGGGAGGGCTGCGACGATGCCGGCGAAGATGATCAGCGATATGCCGTTGCCGACGCCGCGGGCGGTGATCTGCTCGCCCAGCCACATCAGGAAGAGCGTCCCGCCGACCAGCGTGACGACGGTGACGAACCGGAAGAACACGCCGGGATCGATCACGACCGGCCCGGCCGTGGCAATCTGGCTCTCAAGTCCGGCGGAGATGGCATAGGCCTGAAAGGCCGCCAGGACCACCGTACCGTAGCGGGTGTACTGGTGGATCTTCTTGCGGCCCGCCTCGCCTTCCTTCTTCAGCGCCTCGAGCGACGGCACGACCGTCGTCAGGATCTGCATGATGATGGAGGCCGAAATGTACGGCATGATCGAAAGCGCGAGGATCGACATGCGGCCGATCGAGCCGCCCGAAAACACGTCGAGAAGACCGGCGATGCCACCGGCGTTCTGGGCGAAGATCTCGGCCAGGGCGGCCGGATCGACGCCGGGGACCGGAATGTAGGCGCCAAAGCGGAAGACGACGAGCGCGCCCACGGTGAACCACAGGCGCTTCTTCAGCTCGGCAGCCTTACCGATCGCGCCCCAGTTCAGGTTGGATGCAAGTTGCTCGGCGGCGGATGCCATGAAACCTCACGCGTGAACGACACAAGGGGGAGACCGACGCCCCCGTCGATGCCGTTTGGCTCAGGCCGCCTCGGCGACGGGCTTGGGCGGCAATTCGATCTTGCCGCCGGCCTTCTCGACCGCGGCGATCGCCGACGCCGAGGCGCCCGCGACCTTCACTTCGATCTTGGCCTTGAGCTCGCCTTTGCCAAGGAGGCGGACGCCATCTGACGCATTCTTGAACAGGCCGGCCGCCACCATCGCGGCGGCGTCGATCAGCTTGCCGGCGTCGAGCTTCTTGTCGTCGATGGCCTTCTGCAGCGTGCCGAGGTTCACCACCTGCCAGGTCTTCTGGTGCGGCGGCCGGAAGCCGCGCTTGGGGATACGACGGTAGAGCGGCATCTGGCCGCCCTCGAAGCCCTTGATGGCGACACCGGTGCGCGACTTCTGGCCCTTCACGCCGCGACCCGCGGTCTTGCCCTTGCCGGAGCCGATGCCACGGCCGACGCGCATGCGGCCCTTGCGGGAGCCGGGATTGTCAGCGATCTCGTTCAGTCTCATCGTTCGATCCTCTGCGCTGCCGTTTCAGTAACGCTTAGCGCTTTTCGTCTTCGACGCGCACGAGATGGCGCACCTTGTTGATCATGCCGCGCACCTCGGGTGAATCCACGAGCTCGCGCGTGCGGTGACGCTTGTTCAATCCCAGACCGATCAGCGTGCCGCGCTGGTCTTCGGTACGGCCGATGTGGCTGCCCGTCTGGGTGATCTTGATCTTCTTGCTGTCGGCCATGGTGGTATTCCTTACGCCGCCTCGACGACGGTCTCGTCGCGACGGCCGAGCAGGTCACCGACCTTCTTGCCGCGGCGGGTCGCGACCATGCGCGGCGAGTTGAGCTGCTCGAGCGCCTTGAACGTCGCCTT
>JBQTJT010000036.1:0-16682 GCA_052386855.1 Reyranella sp. | reverse complement strand
GGGATGGCGTTGAGGTCGAGGTCGGCCACCGTGCCGCCCAGCATCTCGACCAGGTGATCGTTGACGATCTTGACGACCATCTGGCCCGGCGTGACCGAGCGGATGACATCGGCGCCGATCGCCTTGGGACGGACCGAATCGATGAAGTCGCGGACGACGGGCAGCGCCACGTCGGCTTCGAGCAGGGCGGTGCGAACCTCGCGCAGGGCCGCGTCGACATCGGCCTCGGAGAGCGCACCACGCCCCCGCAGCTTGTCGAATACGTCGCCCAGACGTTTGCTCAGACCTTCAAACATGCCCGTTCCAGAACTCCATTCGCCCAAACGACAATCGCGCCGATGCGCGAACCTTCGCGGATCAGCGGAGCTCCCCTCTCAGGCAACCGAGGCGGGGGAACCGGTAGAAATCGGCACGACCGATTGAGCGGCCGGGGTATAAGGCCTGCCGGCCAAGGAGTCAAAAGGCTTGCCGATTGACCATAACCCATTGATTTATAAAGATTCTCAGGTGATCGGCGGCCGCGAAATCATCCTCTTCCTGGTGGCCCTGCCGCTGTTCGGCCTTTCCGTGTTCTGGCTGCTGCCTGATCGCAGCCTTCTGTCGGTCCTGGGGCTGTTCTTCGGGGTGGGCCTCCTGGCCGTCATTGTTGCGGTGGCGCCCCTCGGCAGGGCCGCCCTGTCGGCGCTGGGCTTCCGGGCCGTCGGCTGGAAGCCGCTGGTCCTCGGCACCCTGGGCACCACTGCCTTGTCGGTCGGCGTCAGCCAGCTCGGAATCGAACCCCAGGGAGTGAAACAGGCGATGCAAATCGCCCGCGAACCGGCGGCATTTCTGATCACCCTCGTCCTGCTCGCGGGATTGGCGCCGCTGGTCGAGGAACTCGTCTTCCGAGGCCTGCTCTATGGCTGGCTCGAGAGCCGCTGGGGGCCGGGCCTCGCGTTCGTCGTGAGCTCGCTGGCCTTCGCGGCGGCCCATATCGAGCCCGCGCATGCCCTACTCGTGCTGCCCCTGGGGCTCATGTTCGGCCTGCTGCGCTGGCGCACCAAATCGCTGTGGCCGTCGCTGGTGGCGCATATGGCGAACAACGGCATGGCCGTTGCCGCCGCCGCCTACGTCGGCTGAACGAAGGCTTACAGTTGATCGTTCAGGTTCCAGTCGTAGAAGTCGCCCTCGATCTTGCTGGCGCGGGCCAGAGCGGCGGCGGGTTCGCCGGCGGCATAGAGCTTGAGATGCAGCAGGACCGATGCATCGGTTCCCCCGAAATCTTCGCGGAACCAGCGATAGATGCTGGAGACCCAAACACGATCGCCGCGATGGCGCATGCCATGCGATCCGTTGACGTATTCGCGCGCTGTCTGGTCCATGAGACCGGAGGCGTTGGCTGCCGTGAAAGCGACGCGCCGCAAGGGCGGACAACCGATCGAGGCGCAATTGAGCGCGTAGTGGACGCGGGGATCGCGCCAGATCGGCCGCAGAATACGATGCTCGACATCGTTCAATGAGAGCTGCTCGCCCTCGATGCGCGCGATCTTGGCATCCCACGGGCCGCCGAAGAACGCCGAGGTCAGGCTGCCGCCCAAGCCGATATCGCGAATCGACTTCACCGGATAACGCTCGAGAACGAGTTTGACCGTGAGCGCGTTGTAGAAGTTGATCCAGTAGGCGAGCTGCTCCGTCCGCGAAAGCGACGAAACAGGCGTGTTCTGCAGCCTTGCCAGATAGGCATCGAGCGCTTGCCGGTCGCCTGTCGCGACGCGGCCGTACGGCAGTCGAACGACACCGTCGGGGCCGCCGACGGCGTAGCGCATGAGAAACGTATCCCACACCGCGTGGTCGACAACGGCGCGGTTTGCGTCGTCGTGTCTGGCCCAACGCGGCCACAGATCGGAAACGGGCTGCGCCAGGGCACCGGCGGCGGGAACGGCTACAACCATCAACCCGGCGATTGCGGCACGGCGCGGCAGCAGACGAAGCATGGCCATGGACGCCATGATCGCTGCTTCTACCGCGTACGGAAACCACACTTCCGTGACCGCTGTCGCTTTGGAGACAACGAAGATGTGAATGGCGAGAGCGAGGAAACGTGGACGACAGTCTCCTCTGGAAGGAGGCCCGTTTGAGCCAAGGTCCCGAATCCGTTCTGCCGCCATCGACATCCCATCTGACGGATGACCAGATCGCCGCCTGGCCCGCCTATGTCGGGGATGCCGACGAAACGCCGCGTGAACGCGGAAGGCGGCTGATGCACGAGTTGGCGCTCTGGACGCCGGCCCAGGCCTATGGAAGGCGCTGGGGCGTGGGATGCGTCGCCATCGAGATCACCCAGCGTTGCAATCTCGATTGCGGTCTCTGCTATCTGTCGGAGTCGTCGGAGGCGACGAAGGATCTGCCCCTGGTGGAAGTGCTGCGGCGCCTCGACGAAATCCGGCGGATCTACGGCCCAGGAAGCGATGTCCAGATCACTGGCGGGGACCCGACGTTACGCGACCATGACGAGCTGGTGTCGATCGTGGCGCACGCGGCGAGGATCGGTCTGCGGCCCGCGCTCCTGACGAACGGTATCCGCGCCTCGCGCGAGCTCCTGTCGAGGCTCGCGGCGGCAGGCCTGGTCGATGTGGCATTCCACGTCGACATGACGCAGAACCGCAAGGGGTATCGTTCGGAGGCGGAACTTCACGCCGTGCGCGATGAGTACATCGGTCGCGCCCATGGCCTCGGACTGAACGTCATTTTCAATACGACCTTGCATGCGGACAACATCGAAGAACTGCCGGAAGTCTGCCGCTATTTCTTCGCTCGCGCGGGCACGGTGTCGTTCGCCAGCTTCCAGTTGCAGGCCGCCACCGGCCGTGGCGTGCTCGGTGGCAGGCCGTCGATGCTGACACCCGCCTCGGTGACCGCCGCGATCGATGCCGAGCTTGGCGCCGAATTCTCCTGGGATTTTCCCGTCGGCGGACATCCATCGTGCAACCGCTATGCCTGCGTGCTGTCCGTGGGCGGGCAGGCGGTCGACCTCTACCGCGATCGCCCTTTCCTGGAACGCATGCTCGACGAGACCTCGAACCTGCGCCTCGATCGCAACCGCCGGATTCGGGCCGTCGTGGATCTCGCGGGCTTCTGGCTGAAACGCCCCCGCTTGTGGTTGCCCGGGCTGGCGTGGGCCGGGCGATTCTTCTGGCACATGCGCCACGGGTTGTGGCGAGGGCGCGGACGGGTGCGCAAGATCTCCTTTTTCGTCCACAATTTCATGGATGCCTGTCATCTTGAGCACGATCGAATCAAGGCATGTATCTTCATGATGGCGACGGCCGACGGCATGCAGTCGATGTGCCTGGCCAATGCCCAGCGCGATCGGTTCATCCTCGCTCCCGTGGAGATCGAAAAGGCAGGCCGTCGGTTCTTCTGGGATCCATTGACCGGAAAGCTCGGCGGACATGTCGCGCCGCCCGGGCCGGTTCGACTCACCCGCAAGACGGCCAAGGGCCGCGCCCGTGCCCGAATGGCGTCCGGCGGGATACGCCGGATCGATCCTTGACGGCGATCGCCGGGATCGCGCGGGTCGTTCTGGCGGTGTTGCTGCTGGTCGCGGCGGCGGCAAAGGCGGCCGACTTCACCGGGATGGCGGGGATTGTCGGCAGCTATCGCGTCATGCCGGCGATCCTGACCCTGCCAGCGGCCGTCGCGGTGACGGCGGGCGAGGCCATCGTCGGTGGCCTGCTTCTTGCCGCCAGGACGCGGTTTTTCGGATGCGTCGCCTCCGCGGCAATGCACGCCGTCTATCTGGTCTGGTCGGCTGTGGCGCTGACGCGTGGTCTGGCCATCTCCAATTGTGGCTGTTTCGGGACTCTCTGGCCGCGGCCGCTGTCGGTCACGACTCTGGTCGAAGATGGCGTGTTGATCGTCTTGTCGCTCGGATTGGCATGGCACTACGGCAGAAAGGCAGGCCCGGCGTGAAATTCCTTTTGGCCAGCCTCGCGGCGATGATCCTCGTCCTGGCGTCCCCGTTGCCGGCGATGGCCTGCGTTCTGTCCTTTCCACCTCAGGCAGTCGCCGGTGGCCAATCTCTCGTCCTCAACGGCCAAGGTTGGCGGATCGTCTCTCCGTGGGGCATCAAGGCCTATGCCGCCTCCTTGTATCAGCCGGCCCCGACGCAGGACCGGGATGTCGCGCTGCAGTCCGGCCGTCCGTGGGTCGTGGAAATGGTCTATTGCCGCAATGCGTCGGTAGCCGACATCCGCGAGGTGTGGTTGACGTCTCTGCGGCGGAACTGCTGGACCGGCTGTGGCCTGGCCGAAGAACCCACCCGCCAGTTTCTTGCCGCGCTTGGCGATGCGCGGCCCGGGGCGCGCTGGCGTTTTGCCTTCGACGGGGAGCGGCTGGAGATTGCCGACGGCGATGGCCTCCGCGGCTCGATCGTCGATCCGGCCTTTGCCCGCGTTCTGCTGGCTACCTGGATAGGGGCGGTTCCATCGACCGTCGAGTTGCGCGATGCCTTGCTCGGGAAGCCGTGACCCGGCCGTGCTGGCAGTGTCGCCGTGAGCAGAGTGCAGTCACTGCCAGCATCCGCTCACGGAGATGTGAACATATCAAAGTTGCAGATTCAGCAGGAATATGCTATGGATTCAGGCAGGCTGGCGGTTGGACCGCGCCAGTTCTCCTACATGAGCATGACCCTCCCGCGCACGCCGCGGGCAGACGCATGAGCGCGGGTGGAGCTTGCCACGGATGGTACGTCACGCCAGGCCGTCTGAGTCCGGATTGAGCCCGTCCCCTACCGAAGTCCGCACAAGGTCGGAACGGACGCATGGCGCTGCCTGTCACAGGGCGCGCCGGGCTTGTGACACGCGAAGAAGAAACCACCTCGTAAAAGTCCGTGAAACCGGGCTCGGCCCGGACTCCGGGCGTGTGCGTGTCACGACATTTGTCACAACTTGGCGTGACATGGGCGCCTGTGACACGCGATCGGGAGAACGGCTCTCCGGCGTGCGGAGAGCTGGCGTTTCTGCGCTAGGACGCGAGCTTGCGGTCGACGAAGTCGAGCCGGTCCTGGCCCCAGAAGATCTCGCCGTCGATCACGAACGAGGGCGCGCCGAAGACGTTCTGGGCGATCGCGTGCCTGGTGTAGGCCTCGCGCTTGTCCGCGATCTCGGGCGCCTCGCTCGCCTTGACCACCGCCTCGGCGTCGAGGCCGCAGTTGGCGAGGATCTGCTTCAGAGTCGCGGGATCGGCGGGATTCATTTCCTCGGCCCAGATCGCGGCCATCGACGCGTGCGCGACCTTGATCGCATCGGCCATGCGGCCCTGCTCGCGCAAGGCGATGACGCACTTGGCGGCCGGCACTTCGTTGGTGGGAAAGAACTTGGGCTCGAGCGTGAGTTTCACGCCGGTCTGGGCGCGCCAGCGCTTCAGCTCCATCATGCGGTAGGCTTGGCGTTGCGGCGCGCGCTTGGGCAACGGCAGGCCGCCCGATACCGAGAACACCGACCCGAAATCGACCGGCCAGATCGTGACGCTGGCGCCGTACTTCTTGGCCATCGCCTCGAAGCGCCGGGACCCGAGGTAGGTCCAGGGTGAATTGATCGAGACGTAATAGTCGACGTGCTTGGCCATGGAAATTCCTCCGTCGCCCGACTGTGGCGCCCCGACTGTGGCGCAATGGCAGGCGACAGCAAAGTCCCGATGCGCCATCCTGATCACGTGACGGAACGAAGCATCGCGATCACCGGCGGCGACGCCGCCTATTTCGGTCTGATGAGCGAGTGTATCGGCTCGCTGCGGGCGACGTCTGAGGGCCGCGCGCTGTCGCTGGGCGTGCTCGATTGCGGCCTGACCCAGGAGCAGCGCGCCTGGTGCCTTGGGCAAGGCGCCGAGCTGGTGGTGCCGCAGTGGGACTTCGACTTTCCCGGCCGTGACCAGCTCAAGGATGGTCACAAGGCGCTGACGGCACGGCCGTTCCTGCCGCGCTATTTTCCGGGCTTCGATCTCTACCTCTGGATCGACGCCGATTGCTGGGTGCAGCAGGGCGATGCCCTCGCGTTGTTCCAGGCCGCGGCCCGCACCGGCGCAATCGGCGTCGCGCCCGAGATCCATCGCTCGATGCGGCACTACCGTCATGCGTGGCAGGAATTCTCGACGATCAACGGGGCGGCCTTCGAATCCTGCTTCGACAAGGAGACTGCCGACCGGCTGGTGCGCTACCCGCTGATCAATGCCGGCGTCTTCGCGCTGGCTGCCGCCGCGCCGCACTGGCAGGGCTGGGCCGATCTGCTGGGCGAGGCCCTGCAGCGATCGACCGACATGACCGACCAGATCGCGCTCAACGTGCTGGTCTACGACAAGGGCTTTGCCTGCGAACCCCTGCCCAGCCGGTGCAACTGGCCGGTGCATCATGCCACGCCGGCCTGGGACGCGGGCCGCGGCCTGTTCGTCGAGCCCGCCATGCCCTACGAGGCGCTCGGCATCCTGCACCTCACGATTTACACCAAGCGCCTCGCCACTCTGGACGTGCGCGAGATCGGCGGGACCCATGCCGGCCAGGTGCGGCCGCGCTCGTTGCGCTGGCCCGGTCGAAGCGCCATATAGCGCCGCATGACCGGAACGCCGTTCCTCAAAATGCCCTTTCTGAAGATGCATGGGTTGGGCAACGATTTCGTGGTGCTCGATGCCCGCGCGATGCCGCTCGACCTGTCGCTGGAACGCCGCCGCACCATTGCCGACCGGCGCCTGGGCGTGGGCTGCGACCAGTTGATCGTGCTCGAACAGCCGACCGACGGCGATGCCGACGTGTTCATGCGCATCTTCAATCCCGACGGCGGCGAGGCCGGTGCCTGCGGCAATGCCACGCGCTGCGTCGCCTCCGTCGTGATGGACGAGCGCAAGACCGATCAGGTCACGGTGCAGACGATCTCCGGCCTGCTGGAATCGCAAAAGACCGGCCTGGGCGCCAACGGCCTGCCGGTGATCTCCGTCGACATGGGTCTGGCCCGCCTCGACTGGCGCGAGATTCCGGTGCGTGAGGCCTGCGATACCAATCACATGCCGATCGGCCTGGGACCGCTACAGGATCCCGTCGGCACCAACATGGGCAACCCGCACGCCACCTTCTTCGTGGATGATCTCGCGGCGATCCCGATCGCCGACCTCGGCCCCACGCTCGAGCACGATCGCTTCTTTCCCGAGCGCGCGAACATCGGCGTCGCCCAGCTCATGGGCGAGGGCAGGTTGCGGCTGCGTGTCTGGGAACGCAGCGCCGGTCTCACGCTCGCCTGCGGCTCGGGCGCCTGCGCTGCCATCGTCGCCGCCAGTCGCCGCGGTCTGGTCGATCGCAAGGCCGAGATCATCGTCGACGGCGGCGTGCTCGCCATGGAATGGCTGCGCGACGGTCATGTGCTCATGACTGGCGGCATCTCGGTCGCGTTCAAGGGCGAGCTCGACCCGTCGTTGCTGGCATGAGCGAGGAGAAGACTTCCTGGCTGTCGCGCCTGCGCTCCGGGCTTTCAAAGTCGACGAAACGCGTCACCGAGAGCATCACCAGCCTCTTCACCAAGAAGAAGCTGGATCGGGAGACCCTGAACGATCTCGAGGATGCGCTGATCCAGGCCGACCTCGGCGTCGGCGTTGCCGCCCGCCTGGTCGAGAAGCTCGGCAAGGAACGCTTCGGCAAGGAAGTGACCGACGAGGAAGTGCGCGCGGCCTTCGCCGACGATATCGCCGAGATCCTGCAGCCGGTCGCGCTGCCGCTCGTCCTCGATGCGGCGCGCAAGCCGCATGTCGTGCTGGTGGTCGGCGTCAACGGCAGCGGCAAGACCACGACCATCGCCAAGATGGCGAACCTTCACAAGCGCGAGGGCCGCAAGGTCATGCTGGCGGCAGGCGACACCTTCCGGGCCGCCGCCGTCGAGCAGCTCAAGGTCTGGGGCGAGCGCGCCGGCGTGCCCGTGATCTCGCGCGACACTGGCGCAGATGCCGCCGGCCTGGCGTTCGAGGCGCTGGAGCGGGCCAAGGCCGAGGGCTGCGACGTGCTGCTGATCGACACCGCCGGCCGCCTGCACAACAAGACCAACCTGATGGACGAGCTCGCCAAGATCGTGCGCGTGATCCGCAAGCTCGATCCCGAGGCGCCGCATTCCTGCCTGCTGGTGCTGGACGCCACCACCGGCCAGAACGCCCATGCCCAGGTCGAGACCTTCAAGGCCCTGTCGCCGGTCGACGCTCTTGTCGTGACCAAGCTCGATGGCAGCGCCAAGGGCGGCGTCCTCGTGGCGCTGGCGGAGAAATTCAAGCTGCCCGTCGTCGCCATCGGCGTCGGCGAAGGCATCGACGATCTCAGGCCATTCGAGGCGCGGGCCTTTGCGCGCGGATTGATGGGGCTGCCGGCATGACCGACAAGACTGAAGAGCAAGGCGGCGTGCGGAAGCTTTACGCCACCGCGCTGGAACTGGGGCCGCTGGTGCTGTTCTTCATCGCCAACGGCCGCTGGGGCATCTATTGGGGCACCGGCATCTTCATCGTGGCGACGGTGATCGCGCTGCCTTGCTACCGCTTGCTGGAGAAGCGCTGGCCGGTCATGCCGCTGGTCGGCGGCTTCTTCGTGCTGGTGTTCGGCGGCCTCACGATCTGGCTGCAGGACGACACTTTCATCAAGCTGAAGCCGACCATCGTGAATTGCCTGTTCGGCACGATCCTGGGTGGCGGCCTGCTGCTGTTCCAGAAGCCGCTGCTGAAGCCGCTGTTCGGCGCCGCCTTCAAGCTGACCGACGAGGGCTGGCGCCAGCTCACGCTGCGCTGGACGCTGTTCTTCTTCGTGCTGGCCGGGGTCAACGAAGTGATGTGGCGGAGTTTCACGACCGACACCTGGATCGCCAGCAAGATGTTCCTGAGCTTCCCGCTGACGCTGGTCTTCGCTTTCCTGCAGATCCCGTTGCTCAAGCGCTATTGGGACGGCGACGACAATCCCTTCGCGCGCGGGAGCTGAGCTCAGTCGACCTCCGGCTCCGCCAGCGGCGCCTTCTTGAGGCTGGAGAGCGTCGGCAGCTTGTTCGTGAGCAGCGCGACGCAATCCAGGATGCCGGTATCGGTCGGGCCCTTGCGCGTCGGCACGCCATTGCCGGCGAGCGCCCGCTTGTGCTTGCGCAGCATCGCGCGGAACGCCTCGACGCGCTGCCAGCCGGCATAGCCGTCGTCGTCCAGTTGCGCACCGTGCTTGCGCAGCCACATTGCCGCCGCTCCCGCGACATGGACGGTGGCGTAGGACGTGCCGTCGCCGTTGCCTGCAACGTCCTTGAAGGGTTCGGGCAGGCCGAACACCGAATTCGGCCGGCAGATGTCGTCGGCCGGCGCCCAGGTGTCGACGAACGGGCGGCCGATCTCGTAGTCGAAGCAGACTTTCATGTCGGCACTGATGCCGCCGGCCATGATGGTCCGCGAGTAGCGACCGGGGTAGACCGTGGCGCCGACCAGCTGCGGCGCGTCGTCGGTCTGGCCGGCCGCGCAGACGATGATGACACCGCGCTCGTAGGCATGGTCGACGGCGCGGCCGAGCGCATGCATCTGCTTGATGTTGCCGACGATCGACTGGACGCCGAGGCTGATCGAGATCACGTCGGCCAGGTTGCGGTCGACAGCATCCATGATGGCGTTGGCGGTATTCAGGATGGTTTGGCCGGTCAGCATCACGCCGTTGGTGACGCGGTAGGGCACGACCGGCACGCTTGGGCAGACGCCGATGTAGATGCCGGGCAGGTTGCCGCACAGCGCCCCCAGGGTGCGCGTGCCATGGCCGGGCGTGACCACCAGCCCGCCACCGCCGTTCAGCGGATCGCGGGGTTCGGACACACCGCTATCGATGTAGTTGATGCCGCGATCGGCCAGCAGGGCGGGTCGGTCGCTCGCAAGGTTGAAGACGATGTGATTGGTGAAGCCCGTGTCGAGATGGGCGATCAGGATGTTGTTCCAATCGAGATCGGCGCCAAATTCATCGGTGAGCAGACGCATCGCTTCGCGCGAGCGGACGGCACCGGTATTCCAGTTGCTGATGGGCATGATGGCCTCCCCTCTGGGAAGGACTCTCATAAGCCAGGCGGGCCGTCACAAGACCCTCGGGCGCATATCTTGCCGTCAGACGCCCTCGGGCTTGCGCGGCGGCCACATGCGGGCGAGATCGCCGGTCGGATTGGAATAGGTCGCGAACTCGGTCTTGCCGCGCGACTCGTGGAAATGGGCGAGCGCCCAGATCACCGTCGGGAAGGCGAGCTGCTCCCAGGGGATGTCGGCCCAGTCGACCAGCGCCACTTCCTCGCTCTCGATGCCGGCGGCGATGTCGGCGTTCATGAGCTTGGCGCGATACATGATCTGCACCTGGCCGATGCGCGCCACGCTGTACATGGCCAGCAATCGCTCGATCTCGATGGTGGCGCAGGCCTCTTCCTTGGCCTCGCGCGCGGCCGCCTGCTCGGTGGTTTCGCCCAGTTCCATGTAGCCGGCCGGCAAGGTCCAGAAGCCCTTGCGCGGTTCGATCGCCCGCTTGGCCAAAAGAATTTTGTCTCTCCAGGTACAGACGGCGCCGGCCACGATCTTGGGGTTCTGGTAGTGGATGAATTCGCAGCGACCGCAGACCAACCGCTCGCGATTGTCGCCCTCGGGGATGCGCTTCTCGAAATGTTCAGGCGGATCCCACGGGAGCCGCGGACGTTCTGGCAGGGTCGGGGCGCTCATGCCCCGAGTCTTAAGCTGCCCGGATGAGCGCTGCAACGCCGGGCAGGGTCTTGCCTTCCATCCATTCGAGGAAGGCGCCGCCCGCCGTCGAGACGTAGGAGAACTGCTCCTCCACGCCCGCTGCCGCCAATGCTGCCACCGTGTCGCCGCCGCCCGCGACCGACAGCAGCCTGTTGGTGCTCGTCAACTGGCCGACCGTGCGCGCCAGCGCCACCGTGCCGGCATCGAACGGCGGAATCTCGAAGGCGCCGAGCGGCCCGTTCCACACCAGCGTGGCGCACTCGCGCACTTCCGCCTGGTAGAGCGCGATCGATTTCGGCCCGACGTCGAGGATCATCTGGTCGTCGGGGCACGCGTCGGCATCGACGATGGTGCTGGCAGCACCAGCCTTGAACTCGCGCGCCACCATGACGTCGACCGGCAGCAGCACCTTGCACTTGGCGGCCTTGGCCTTCTCGAGGATTTCCAGCGCCGTCGGCGCCAGCTCCTTCTCGCACAACGACCTGCCGACCTTGATCCCCTGGGCATGTATGAACGTGTTGGCCATGCCGCCGCCGATGATCAGCTTGTCGACCTTGCCGACGAGGTTGCCCAGCAGGTCGAGCTTGGTCGAAACCTTGGCGCCGCCGACCACGGCGCAGACCGGCTTCTTCGGATTGCCCAGCGCCTTGTCGAGCGCTTCCAGCTCGGCCTGCATCAGCCGGCCGGCCGCTGCCGGCAGGCGATTGGCGATACCCTCGGTCGAGGCATGGGCGCGATGTGCGGTCGAGAAGGCGTCGTTCACATAGAGGTCACCCAGCACCGAGAGCTTGTCGATGAAGGCCGCGTCGTTCTTCTCCTCCTCCTTGTGGAAGCGAAGGTTCTCCAGCAGCAGCACGTCGCCGGGCTTCATCACGCGCACCGCATCCTCGGCCAGCGGGCCGATGCAATCCTCGGCGAAGGCAACCGGCTTGCCGAGGGCGGCCGACAGCGGCTCGACCAGCGCCTTGAGCGACATCTCCGGCACCGGCTTGCCGTCGGGTCGGCCGAAGTGGCTCAGCACCACGACCCTGGCGCCCTTGGCCGAGAGCTCGGTGATCGTGGGCGCCGCGCGTTCGATGCGCGTGGCATCGGTGACCTTGCCGCTCTTCATCGGCACGTTGAGATCGACGCGTACCAGCACGCGCTTGCCGGAAACATCCACGGTGTCGATCGTCTTGAAGGTGACCTTGGGCATGAACTCTCTCTGGAGGGTTGACGCCTTGGTCCCTAGCGTTTCCGGATCACGAAGACCAGTGTCTCGCCGTCACGCGTACTCGACACGAGCTCGTGCCCGGTTTGGCGGCAATAGGCCGGAAAGTCCTGCTCGGTGGCGGGATCGGTGGCCCGCACCGTGAGCAGCGCGCCAGTTGGCAGCTCGCGCAGCTTGCGGTTGGCCCGCAACACCGGCAACGGACAGAGCAACCCCGTCGCGTCGTAGTCGAGCGTGTCGGTCATGACAGGAAGCCCGGTCCGCCGCGGCGTTTCAGTTCGTGGCCGGCATCGCGGCCCATCGCCTCGGCATCGCCCGCCGCACCGCGGCGTTCCGTGGCGATCGCCTCCGAGCCGTCGGGCTTCACGATCAGGCCGCGCAGATGCAATCCGCCGTCGGCCGTGAGGACCGCGTGACCGGCGATCGGCGTGCGGCACGAGCCGTCGAGGACGGCGAGCATGGCGTGTTCGGCGGCGACGCAGGTCGCGGTCGGTGCGTGATCGATCGTGGCCAGCCAGCCGCGCGTGCGCGCATCGCCCTCGCGGCACTCGACACACACCGCACCCTGGCCGACCGCCGGCAACATCTCCTCCTCCGGTATCGGCGTGCCGGCGTGAGCCATGCCGAGTCGCTTGAGGCCGGCCAGCGCCAGCAGGGTCGCCTCGACGTCGCCCGCGGCGCGCTTGGCGAGACGCGTCTCGACGTTGCCGCGCAGGTTCACGATCCGCAGATCGGGTCGGCGATGCAGGAGCTGGGCGCGCCGGCGGAGCGCCGAGGTCCCGATGATGGCGCCCTGGCGCAGATCGGCGATGCGCTGCACGTCACCTGCAATCAAGACATCGCGGGCATCCTCGCGCGGCAGGAAGGCCCGGATCGCGAGTCCCGGTGGCTGGGCGGTCGGCATGTCCTTCATGCTGTGGACTGCGGCGTCGATTCGGCCCGCCAGCAGCGCTTCCTCGATTTCCTTGACGAACAACCCCTTGCCGCCGGCCTCGGACAACGGCCGGTCCTGGATGGCGTCACCCGTGGTTTTTATGGCCACGATCTCGATGGCCCCCGGGCCCGACAGAGCGGGTACGGCGGCGGCCAGGGCGTCGCGCACCAGGCCCGCCTGGGTGAGCGCCAGCTTGCTGCCACGCGTGCCGAGCCGAAGAAGAGAAACCGTCATGGTGCTGCTCTAGCTTAGCTGGGCGCGTGACGCTAGAAGACACGCATGCGCGTGCTGGGCATCGAAACAAGCTGCGACGAAACGGCGGTCGCCATCGTCGAGGCGCCGGCCGGGACCGGCCCGGTCGGCAGAATCCTGGCCAATGTGGTCTACAGCCAACTCACCGAGCATCGCCGTTTCGGCGGCGTTGTGCCGGAAATCGCTGCCCGCGCCCATCTCGAGCGCCTCGACGGGCTGGTGATCGAGTCACTGGACGAGGCGGGTCTCGGCCTTGGCGATCTCGACGGCATCGCCGCCACCGGCGGACCCGGCCTGATCGGCGGCGTGCTGGTCGGCGTCATGACCGCCAAGGCGCTGGCCTTCGCCCACGACAAGCCCTTCCTCGCCATCAACCATCTCGAAGGCCACGCACTTTCCGTGCGCCTCACCGAAGACGTGGACTTCCCCTACCTGCTGCTGCTGGCCTCGGGCGGTCATTGCCAGCTTCTGACTGTGCGCGGTCCCGGTGATTTCACACGGCGCGGCACGACCATCGACGACGCCGCCGGCGAATGTTTCGACAAGACCGCCAAGCTCCTCGGTCTCGGCTTTCCCGGCGGGCCGGCGGTGGAGAAGGCGGCCGTGGGCGGCGACCCGCAGCGCTTCGCCCTGCCGCGGCCGATGTGGCGCAAGCCGGGCTGCGATTTCTCCTTTTCCGGTCTCAAGACCGCCGTGCGCCAGGCTGTCGAAAAGCTGCCGGCGAACGACCCGCAAGCCGTCGCCGATCTCTGCGCGTCCTTCCAGCGCACGGTGGGCGACGTGCTGGTCGATCGCTGCACCAATGCGCTTGCCCTCTCGCCCGCGCCGACCCTCGTTGTCGCCGGTGGTGTTGCGGCCAATGCCTATCTGCGCCGCCGGCTGGAGGAACTCGCCCAGTCCCGTGGGGTTCGCTTCGTTGCGCCGCCGATCGCGCTCTGCACCGACAATGGCGCCATGATCGCCTGGGCAGGCATCGAACGTCTGCGGCTCGGCCGGACCGACGAACTCGATTTCCGGCCGCGCCCGCGCTGGCCGCTCGATCCTTCCACCCCGGTTCGGGTGTAGGCTCTGGACATGAGCGCTGCCTTTGAAACCGTCCCGTTGTTCGCCACGCCGATCGTCCTCTTGGACGTCCCCGATGCAGCGACGCTCAATGTCGAGCTGCGCGCCGCGATCGAGCAGCGCCACAAGACCCATCCCGGCACGCAGCATTCCAATCTCGGGGGCTGGCAGTCGAGCTGGGACATGGACCGCTGGGGCGGCGCTGCCGCGATCAAGCTGCTGGCGGTCGGCCGCAACCTCGCCAATCGCGTCACGACGGATCGCGCGGGCAAGCCGGCCGCGGTGACATGGCGCGCCAACATGTGGGCCAACATCAACCGGAGCGGCCATGGCAACGAATTCCATTCCCATCCCGGCAGCTTCTGGTCCGCCGTCTACTACGTCGATGACGGCGGCATCGCGGCCGATCCGTCGCTGGGCGGTGAGCTCGAGTTCATGGATCCGCGCGGGCCGGGCCCGGCGATGTACGCGCCGCATCTCGCCTTCGCCATGCCGGGCGGCCTGTCGGCCGGCGCCAACGAGACCGTGTCGCCCAAGTCCGGCCGGCTGGTGATGTTCCCGGCCTGGCTGCTGCACCAGGTGCGGCCCTATCGCGGCGGCGCCGAGCGCATCTCCATCGCCTTCAATCTCAGCCTGTGAGTCCGGTTCACCACATCGGCGTCGTCGGTGGCGGGGCCTGGGGAACGGCGCTCGCCTGTCTGGCGCGCCGCGCCGACCGGCGCGTCACCCTATGGTCGCGCGACCCTTCGATTTCGGCGTCGATCGTCCATAAGCGCACCAACCCGGTCTATCTGCCTGGCCAGATCCTCGAGCCTGGTATCGAGATCGCCTTCGCACTCGCCTCGCTCGACGCCTGCGACGCGATTCTGCTCGCCTGTCCCGCACAGGCGGTGCGCGTGGTTGCCGCCGACCTGCCGGGCAGCGCGCCTGTCGTGATCTGCGCCAAGGGGATCGAGGCCACGACCGGGCTCCTGATGCCGGAAGTGCTGGCCGAGGTGCTGCCGGGCCGGCCCTTCGCCATGCTGTCGGGGCCGAGCTTCGCCGAGGAAGCGGTGCAGGGTCTGCCCACGGCGGTGAGTATCGCCACGTCCGATCCGTCGCTCGGCCGCGATCTTGCCGCGGCACTTGCCGCCGGCATGTTCCGGCCCTACTGGACCGACGACGTCACCGGCGTGTCGCTGGGCGGCGCGGTCAAGAACGTGCTCGCCATCGCCGCCGGCATCGTCGAGGGCCGCGGCCTCGGCCACAACGCCGCCGCGGCGCTGATCACCCGCGGTTTCGCCGAGATGGCGCGGCTCGGCCTCGCCATGGGCGCCCGGCTGGAGACGCTCACCGGCTTGAGCGGGCTGGGCGATCTCGTACTCACCTGCAACGGCCCGCTGTCGCGCAACCGTTCGCTGGGGCTGGCGCTGGGCAAGGGCACGTCGCTCGCCCAGCACATGGAAGGACGGCGGCAGGTCGTCGAGGGAGAGGCCACCGCGGCTGCCGTGCTGGCGCGCGCCTCGAAGCTCGGCATCGAAATGCCGATCTGCGCCGCCGTCGATGCTATCCTGCACCGCGGCGCCGATCTCGACGATGCGATCCGTGCGCTGCTCGCGCGGCCGTTGCGCCGCGAAGGCGAATAGAAGGGGAGTGAAATGGCTCATTGGCTCATCAAATCCGAGCCGTCGGCGTATTCGTGGCCGCAGTTCGTGAAGGACAAGAAGACGTCCTGGACCGGCGTGCGCAACGCCCAGGCCGCGATCAACCTCAAGGCGATGAAGCCGGGCGACCGCTGCTTCTTCTACCATTCCAACGAGGGCAAGGAGATCGTGGGCATCGCCGAGGTCGCCAAGGCGGCCTATCCCGATCCCACCGACAAGGACGGAAAGGCCGTGACGGTCGACGTGAAGGCGATCGAGCCGGTGAAGGCGCCTGTGACCTTGGCCGCCATCAAGGCCGATCCGCGGCTGAAAGATTTTGGCCTCGTGCGCCAGTCGCGGCTCTCGGTCGTGCCGGTCAGCGACGAGCAGTGGAAGCTCATCCTGAAGATGTCCGAGGCCAAGTGATCGACAAGTGATCGACACGTGATCGACAACACCCGCGGCATCCTCGCGATGTCGGCGGCGGTCTTCTTCTTCATCTTCAACGATGCCCTGATCAAGATTGCCGCCGAGACCGTGCCTGCCATCCAGGCCATCGGCGTGCGCGGCGTTTTCGCCACGCTCTGGGTCATGCTGGCCCTGGCGGTGACCGGTGCCTGGCGGCAGCTGGGCGGCGTTGCCCATCCCTACGTGCTGCTGCGCGGAGTGCTCGAGGCGGCGTCGTCGATCGTCTATCTCGTCGCGCTGTTCCATATCCAGTTCGCCATCGCCACCGCCATCAACCTCTCGACGCCGCTCATCTTCACCGCGCTCGCCGTGCTGCTGCTGAAGGAGACCGTGCGCTGGCGGCGCTGGTCCGCGGTGATCGTGGGCTTCCTGGGCGTGCTGCTGGTGATCCAGCCGCGGCCGG